>NZ_JAHDTG010000196.1 GCF_018531475.1 Pseudonocardia mahuensis | reverse complement strand
CGCGTCGACCTCGTCTTCGGCTCGAACTCCGAGCTGCGGGCCGTCGCGGAGGTCTACGCGAGCGACGACGCGCAGGAGAAGTTCGTGCGCGACTTCGTGGCCGCGTGGGACAAGGTCATGAACCTCGGCCGGTACGACCTCGCCTGATCCGGATGTCCAGGTCGGCCGCTCGCCGGCCGACCTGGACATCCTCGGTCGGGTGCTCCGTCACCCTCCATCCCGTCGGACGAGCCCCCTGCGGGCAGACACCGACGGCGCTGGACGCAAGGACCGTCGCGAGATCGGGGTCGGCAAGAACCCAGTTCACCGAGACCGGCTCGCACTCGTGGGCCCGCACGCAAGAACCGGCCTGGCCGCCACAGCCCCGCCCATATCACCAGTCGGGGCGGCGCAGGATCCGCGACACCGTCCGGGCCGGCACGCCCGGTTCGGGGCCGATCCAGTCCTACCCGCGACGCTCATGGGTCCGCAGCGCCAGCACCTGGGCTTCGACGGCGGCGGGGGGTGCGGGTCGGTGAGGTGTGCGGCCGCGACGAACGGTCGTGCAACCCGTCCTCACCCTCGGCGAGGTAGCGGCCGATCCAGTGGCCCACGCACCGACGAGACACACCCATCTCGGCGGCCACGTGCGCGCGGGGACGGCCCTGGGTGCGGGACACGCTCGACGATCGTGGGTCGACCGTGCACGGTCAGCCGGGCATTACGGTGGGACACGAGAGCCTCCGGGTGGAGTGGGCCCTAGACAAGCCACACCTCACCCGGAGGCTCTCCCTCCCTCGTTCAACCACCCCGACCGCGTGTCACGTCAGCGGGTCGGTCACCAACGTCCTGGCCGAGTACATCTAGGCGGTCGCGCCGTGAACCGCCCCGGGTCTGATGGAGGCTCCGCTCTTGAGTGGAGGATGTAGATCATGGCTCGGAGGTCGAAGTACCCGCACGAGCTGCGGGAACGTGCGGTGAAGTTGGTGTTTGAGCAGGTAGGGCAGTACGCGTCGCAGTAGGAGACGATCTGCTCGGTCGCGGCGAAGGTCGGCGTGTCGAGCGAGACGCTGCGCAAGTGGGTGCGTCAGGCCGAGGTCGATGCCGGCGCGCGGGCGGGTGTGTCGAGCGAGGACTCCGAGCAACTCAGGCAGCTGCGTCGGGAGAACGCTGAATTGCGGCGGGCAAACGAGATTTTGAAGGCGGCGTCGGCTTTCTTCGCGAGGGAGCTCGACCCTCGACTGCCACGCTCGT
This sequence comes from Pseudonocardia mahuensis, assembly GCF_018531475.1. Taxonomy (GTDB): domain Bacteria; phylum Actinomycetota; class Actinomycetes; order Mycobacteriales; family Pseudonocardiaceae; genus Pseudonocardia. The sequence goes on along the minus strand of NZ_JAHDTG010000196.1, from coordinate 735 downwards.
AGCGTTCATCACAGAACACAAAGACCGGTTCGGGGTCGAGCCGATCTGTGCTGTGCTGACCGATTTCGGTGCGCAGATCGCTCCGTCCACTTACTACGCTGCCCGTTCCCGGCCGCCGTCACGGCGGGCGGTTCGTGACGAGCAACTGAAGCGAGAAATCATGCGGGTGTTCGAGGAGAATTATTCGGTGTATGGGGCGAGGAAGGTGTGGTGGGCGTTGAACCGGGAGGGGATCCGGGTCGGTCGTGGCCGGGTCGAGCGGCTCATGCGCGCCCTGGGGTTGGTCGGGGCGGTGCGCGGGAAGACGGTGCGCACGACGGTGTCCGACCCGGACGGTGAACGTGCAGCTGACCTGGTGAAACGGCAGTTCACGGCGGGTGCTCCGAACCGGTTGTGGGTTGCCGATTTCACCCACGTGGCGACCTGGGCGGGCACGGTGTACGTGGCGTTCGCGATCGACGTGTTCTCCCGCAGAATCGTCGGATGGCGCGCTAGCATGTCGAAAGAAACCGACCTGGTGCTCGACGCGATCGACATGGGTCTTCAGCTGAGAAGGTACCGCGTGTCCGCGGTCGAGGGCAGGCTGGTGCATCATTCTGATGCCGGTAGCCAAGCAGAACTCAACCGGTCGTCGCAACACCTCGGGTCGGAGGTGTGGAATGGGGCGAGAGCCGGGTTGGGCTGCGGCAATGACAGGTCGACCGCCGATGCGGTCGCCGGGGCGGCCGCCGGTGG
>NZ_JAHDTG010000195.1 GCF_018531475.1 Pseudonocardia mahuensis | reverse complement strand
CCCGCGCGAAGTCGTGAGATCAACTCCTTGCGGCGCACGGTGACCGGGACTGGGAGCTGGTCTTGCAGGACCGCTCTTTTCTGCAGCCGTAGCGGGATACCGCCGAACCTGGCGACCAGCGGCTTCCTGTTGTCGCGATCGACGCTGGCTTGGAAGCACGTGTGCGGCCCGTGCGGTGTGTCGACGACGGCCTTGAAGGTGCGGGCCATCGTCGTCACCGTCGAGCGGTGCTTCGCCGCCAGCGTCTTGAGCATGGAGGTTTCCATGACCCATCGCAGCCGGTCGAATCTCCACACATCGCCGGCCAACAGGTAGTACTGGACCACGCCCCGGTACTGCGATCCGTAGTTGTTGATGATCGTGTAGTCGTCATAGCTCAACAGCTCTTTTCGCCGCTCGGGTTTTCCGTGCGTGACGTAGGGGGCGCATTTAGCTTTGATCACCGTCAGTGGCACGCGGAGTCCGATCGAGCCATTTCCGGTCCGGCGACCGGCGGTGCACATGTGGTCGCCGTGTCGGGCGGTGATCTCGTAGCCGAGGAATTTCGCCGCGCCTGTTCGGGCGTGGGTGATCAGGGTCTTCTCCTTCGACAGTTCCAACCTGAGGTCGTCACGCAGGAACTGTGTGAGGCGCTGTTTGATCTCTTCGGCTTCGGCTTTGGGTCCGATGAACCCGAGCAGATGGTCGTCGGCGTATCGCACGTAGCGCAGCCGTCGGAAGGCGGGATCGTTGGGGTCCCCGCTGGGCTGGCTGCGTCGCTGCTTGCGCAGCGCGCGCACCGCAGCGCGGTCACCGCGTCTGCGGGCACGAGCGATAGCGTTGTCCACCTGGCAGTACGCAGGGTTGCGTGCTCTGCGTGCACCTCGGGTGTATTCTGGCACAAGAGTTGTCTCGACGAATCTGTCCAGCCGGTCCAGGTAGATATTGGAGAGGATCGGTGAGACCACCCCGCCCTGCGGCGCGCCGCTGGGCGTGGCGTTCCATTCCCAATCCTCCAGATATCCGGCGTGCAGCATGTTTCGCAGGACCCGGAGGAGCCGGTTATCGTGGATGTGCTCCGCTAGGATCGAAACCAGGACCTCGTGGTCGATCGTCCCGAAACAGTCGGAGATGTCTCCTTCGATGAACCAGGTCGTCCCCGGCCAACTGTCGGCCACCTCGCTCAGCGCGGTGTGACAGCCTCGGCGGGGACGGAAACCGTGTGCTCGGTCGGAGAAGCGCGGCTCGTAGTACGCCTCAAGCAGCAGGCGGATCACCTCACCGACGAGTTTGTCCGACCACGACGGCAGGCCGAGCGGTCTCTGCTTCCCGTTCTTCTTTGGGATGTAGATCCGCTTCGCTGGCTGGAACCGGTAGCGCTCGTGGCGCATCGCATCGATGATGCGACCGATCTTCTCCAGCGACATACCGTCCACGGTCTCCCCATCGACCCCGGGCGTCATGGCTCCGTGGTTGGAGTAGAGACGTCCGTAGGCCATTAGATACATCTGCGGGTTGAACAGCTGTCGATACAGCTCGCTGCACGGCAGGCCACGCCTACCGCGTTCACGGAGGACATCCAGTACCGTTTCGGCTCTCTGCATTACGCATACCTCCCGGTCTTCGAGTGTCCGATCACCTGGCCCCCTTCGCCCTGTAGACGGCTTTCCCGCCCTCCTGGGTGGGTCGTAAGTCCCACGACTACTACGGGGCCTGCGTCACCATAGGACTCGCGCCTCTTAGGTGATCCCACGTTCGTCCTCGTCATACGTTGTAGCGTGACTTAGGCCTCCCACTCATCTCCTTGAATAGCCTCACTGGCTATCGCTTCACGCTCTGGAAGTTGTGTCGACCCCGCCGATATGTCGACACAGGACGTGACACCGGTTTCAGGCATCTTTCCGGTGGATGACACCTTGCATCAGCTGGAGATCAGGATTCAGGCAATGCAGCTTTGGCCGTATCACGCGGGTCCCGCAACGCGCCGCTTCTAATGCCTGAACACGACCGTTGCTTCACTGAGGTGATCTCAGCAAGAAGGCCGTAGTTGGGGCTGTTCGAGAAGAGTCAGAACGAGCGCGGCCTTGACGTAGCTGCCGATTCGGCGGGGGCTGGCGGTGATGCGTCGCAGCGCCCGCCAGCG
>NZ_JAHDTG010000019.1 GCF_018531475.1 Pseudonocardia mahuensis | reverse complement strand
TTCGGCCAACCGGCGGCGGATGGTGCGGTCCGAGCAGCCCGGGGTGGCGAGGCGTTCGTAGCCGCTGCCGTGCACGAGTGCGGCGATCACGTGGTCGAACACGACGCGGTCCGGGATCCGGCGGCGGTGGCAGCCCCACGGGTGGGTCGGGGAGAACTCCGGACGATCGGGCTCCCCGATCAGGGCAGCGAACTCGACCCACAGCGGTTCGATGAGAGATGCTGGCAACAGAGGCACGGGCCCTCCAGGCGATCATCAGGACTTCAGCAATCCCATGATCACTGGGGGTCCGTGCCTCTACCTGCAACGACACGCAGGAACCTCATTTGCCGGTCGCTCTAAGAGAAACATGACGCCTATTGTCAGCCTGCGGGTGACATCTGTGGATAAGGTGCGGCCACCGCAGGTTCACGCCTGCAAGCCCGGGCGCCGGGGGATGTGAGGCGGCATTTCCGCCCGCTTCCTCGCGACCGAGGGCGGGTCGGGTAGAGCCGAATGACGGGCGCTCGCGCCCAAAAGGCCAGCAGAGCCGGTTACAGAGTTGACTCAAGGTCCGAGTGACTGCAAAATAATATTTGTTGAGAGGGGATGACAAGCCCGTCTCGCCACCGCAACCGAAACCCGAACAGGGAGCCACGAATGCAGACCGTTCACATCGACCAGCTCGTCGACCTCGACGCCGGCCGGGACCTGCGCGAGGACCGCGGCGACGTCACCGCACTCGCCGAGTCCATCGCCGAGCTGGGCCTGCTCGAACCCCTGACCGTCATCCCCCGCGAGGACGGCCGTTTCACCATCTACGCCGGACACCGCCGCCGCGACGCCGTGCGCCGCGCCGCCGAGCTGCTCGTCGCCGACCCCGGCCACTACGACCTCAGCGCCGAGCAGGCCGCCGCCCGGGCCGAGCAGTTGCAGCACGTCCCCTGCTACGAGCGCCCCGACCTCGCCGGGCGCGACGTGCTCACTCAGATCGCCGAGAACGGCGAGCGCCTGAGTCTGACCGACGCCGAGCGCGCCCGCGGGCTGCAGCTCGCCCTCGTCGACGGGCTCGACGCCCGCGCGATCTCTCGCGCCACCGGGATCAAGCTCGCCACGGTCCGCGCCGCGGAGAAGGTCGCCGCCCTGCCCGAGGCCGCGCAGAAGGCGCTGGCGACGGGCCAGCTCGGGCTCGACGAGGCGGCCAGCCTCGACGAGTTCGCCGACGACGCCAAGGCCGTCGAGCGCATCCTGCGCGGCAGCCACCTCGACTACGCCCTGGCCCAGGAGCGCCACAAGCGCGACCGCAAGGCCAAGGCCGCGCAGCTGCGCGAGCAGCTCACCGCCGACGGCTACGTCCTGGTCAGCAAGCCCAAGGACTTTCCCTGGTCCAGCCGGGAGGCCGAGCTGGGAGACCTCGCCGACGCCGAGGGCAACCCGCTGACCATCGAGGAATACGGCCTGGCCGACAAGCACGCCGTGTTCATCGACAGCGCCAGCTACGCCGAGCCCTGCCCGGTGCACATCTGCCGCGACCCCGAAGCCCACGGCCACACCCGGCTGCGCCACACCCGGCTACGTCTCCCCCGACGAGATCGCCCGCCGCGAAGCCGAGGAGGCCGCCCGCCGCGAGCACGCGGAGAAGATGAGCGCCGCCCGCGACGTGCGCGCGAAGTTCCTGCGCAGCCTCATCGGTAGCCAGAAGGCCGCCGCCAAGCACACCGACCTGCTGCTCACCATCGCCGCGCGCTGGCCCGATCTGATCGACGCCGGCCACCGCCACCCGCTCGCCGAGCAGCTCTGCCCCCAGCCCGAGCAGTGGACCCCCGTCCGCATCCAACAGCGCGCCGTCGCCACCGCCGTTCTGGGCATCGACGACCACGCCGAACGCCTGCGCGGCTGGCACGTCAAGCACGAGGCCGCCCTGTGGTGGTGGGACCAGCTCACCACCCTCGGCTACGACATCACCCCCGCCGAGGTCGAGCACCGCGCCGCCACCCAGGCCGCTTACACCGCCGAGCAGGCCGCACGCGCCGCCGAGGCCGAGGCCGAGGACGAGGAGGACGAGGACCAGGAGGACGAGCCGGGCGCCGACGAGCAGGACTGCGAGGACTGCCACGCCGCCCCGACTCAGACCACTGTCGCCGGGTGCCAATGGACCGCCGACACCGGCCAGGACGGCGAGCACGACGCCCCCGCGGCCTGATCAACCCGACCGGACGGCCGATCCCAATACCGGGGTCAGCCGTCCGGTCACATCAGCACCAGGTGACACCGTGGCCAGCCGGCCTGCAGTGGCTGCCGGGGTCGGGGGTGGTGGGGTGCGGGCTGGTGCCGCGGGTGAGGTCTCTCCTCGCGTCGTCGGTCTCGACGGTGCCCGGGAACCTGCCGGCACGCCAGGCCCTTCGGCCGCTTCGCGGTCGCCTGCGGCGAGCCTGGCCCGCCGGCAGAACCCCGGGCATGTCCCGTCGCGCCGACGCGAGGAGAGACCCACCAGCTTCCCGGGCGGCGGTGTGCCCGCGCCCCGGTTGATGCGCCGGCCCTACGGGCCGGGTCCCTCCGGGGGCCGGGCGCTGCCCGGACCCGGCCTCGCTTCGGAGAGCCCCGAACATGGGCGATGGCCGGTGACCAAGCCCTCGCGGGCTCGCCTCCGAAGAGGCGCCGACAAGTGATCACCGGCCATCTGTGCCTCGGCCCGCAACCAGGCACCCGAGAGCCCCTGAACGACCAGAGCAGTCCCGCCAGGCTAGCGCACCACCACCCGACACGAGGACACCGCCGCCCCGTACACCCGGGCCGTCCCCGCCCACATTTCCCCAGCTCAGCACGGGTTTCCTGTTGACCACCCCACCAAGATGACTGTAAAATTGGAGATATAACGAGGGGAACGACAAGTCCCCGCACTGCAGCCGAACACCCGAGGAGGCGCCGAGATGCGAACCGCTGACACCGCGCAGACGACCGAGTCCAACTGTGGCCCCATCGTGGTCAGCCGGGTCCGTTACGAGCCGATCCCCGACGAGCACGCCGCGGTGGTGCTCACCGAGTGCCCGCAGTGCGGCCACGACCTCACCGAGTCCGCCCCCGCCCAGGTCGCGGCCCGCCCGGCCCCCGCACTGCTCGGCGAGATCACTGCCGACGTCACTCGCGATCCCGCCGTCGGCCCCCGCGCCTACCGGGTGCTGGTGACCCTGCTCGAAGCGTTGGACGGCCGCCGCCCGTACTCCCAGATGGTCGCCCTGGACACCCCGCAGGTCATCCGGTACCTGCGCGTCGCCGCCGAGCTCTACCGCCGCGACCACTCCTCCTCCCGTGTGCTGTCCTGTCACGTCAGCCAGCCCCACGAGGGTGCGGCCGAGGTCGCCGCCCTGTGCCGGATCGGGCGCCGCGCCCGCGCCCTGGCCGCACGGTTCGAACTCGCCGAGGCCGGCGACTGGCGCTGTATCGCCCTACGGGTGCTCTGAGTACCCGGAGCCGACCCTGGCCGGACCGCACCGCGGTCAGACGTCGGGTCGACCTCCGGTGGTCAGGCGGGGACCGACAACCCCGCCCGACACCGCGCAACCGCAACCCGAAAGGAGGGCCCGCCGTGGCCGACTACCGAGACCGCGCCCGCTGCCGCAACGAGGACCCGGAGCTGTTCTATCCCCTCGGCGAGGGACGAGCCTTTGCCGAGCAGATCGCCGAGGCCAAGGAGGTGTGCGGGGCCTGCCCCGTCCGCGCCGAGTGCCTGGAGGATGCGCTCGCCCGCCGCGAGCCCGACGGCATCTGGGGAGGCCTGACCGCGGACGAGCGCCGCGCCCTGCTTCGCCGTCAGCGCGACCAGCGGCGCCAGCTGCCCCGCGCCAGCTGAGGCCGAGGCGATGAACCGCCGAGATCGCAGCCACGCGAACTCATGTTTTCCCAGCTCAGAGCGCATTTCCTGTTGACGATGCGCCATGTGAGACTGTAAAATAGGTAATGTCCGAACGGGACGACAAGCCCGAGACGACAACCCGCAACCAGCACCCGAAGGAGCCAGAAGATGACCAACCAGATCACCACTGTCGAGACCATCCGGGGCGTGCTCGTCACCGTCGACCGCCAGGTCAGCACGGTCGAGCTGCCCGCCGAGGACGTGCTGCGCGGCGTGTACCGGGCGATCGGCTGCCGCACCGTCGAGCGGGTGCCGCTCGCGACAGTCCCGACGTTGGACATGTGGGTCGACGAGGACGGGCTGTGTACCGCGGCGCCGCGGGTGAACCAGGTGGCGACGTTCATCGCGCACGCCTTCCAGATTCACCCGACGCACGGGGACCCGGACCTCGACCGGTTCGCCCTGCAGCCCTACGCGGGCAACGCGCTGTTCCTGTCCGCGAACGACGAGGGCGGCTGCGTGGACGTGCCGAGCGGACTCGACCGACTCTGGGAGGCCGCGAAGGCGCTGGGCGACGGTGGCGTCGCGACTCTGCTGGCCGAGGCTGCCGGACTCTGACCCCCTGGGTCGGTGGCCACCTCCCGCAGGTGGCCACCGGCCCGCCCCTGAGAGGTGGGGACATGACGAACCACCCGACGAGCAAGCTGGGCCGGCTGGGGCAGGCCGCGCTCGCCGCCGCCGAGGCCGGACACTACGTCTTCCCACTGCACCCGCGCACCAAGTTCCCCGCGGTGGAGAAGTGGGAGCAGGCCGCGACCCGCGACCCGGAGCAAATCCGGCGGTGGTGGAGCGCGCGGCCCTACAACCTGGGCATCGCCACCGGCCCGAGCGGGCTGGTCGTGGTCGACCTCGACGACGCCCACGGCGAGCCCGCGCCCGAGCCGTGGACCGGAGCGACGGGCGGTCGCGACGTGCTCGCCCGCCTGGCCGTGAAGGCCGGGCAGCCGGTACCAGCGGGCACCTACACCGTGTCCACCCCGACCGGTGGGCTGCACCTGTACTTCCGCGCCCCGGCCGGGGCCAAGTTCCGCAACACCGCCGGGACCCTGGGCTGGCGCATCGACACCCGCGCCTGCGGCGGGTACGTGGTCGCGGCGACCTCGGTCCGCGACGAGGGCTACTACCGGGCGGTCAACCGTGCGCCGATCGCCGAGCTGCCCGAGTGGCTCGCCCGCGCGCTCACTCCCCCGCCGCCCCCGGCGCCGTCCGCGCCGATCGTGCTGCCCGCCCAGCGCGCCAGCGCCTACCTGCGGAAGATCCTGGAGCAGGAGGCCGACCAGGTGGCCGCCGCCGTGCCTGGCACCCGGCACGCCACGCTGCTGGCCGCCGCGCGAACCCTGGGACGGCTGGTCGGGGGCAGGGCGCTCAGCGCGCAGGAGGCCCGCGACACGCTCACCGCCGCGGCCGCCGGGCACGTCGGGGTGGAGGGCACCACCCGCGCCGAGGTCGACCGGACCATCGCCGACGGGCTCGCCTACGGCGCCCAGCTGCCGCGGCGCATCGACACCACCCGGAGCGCTCGATGAGCGCCGCCCGGTACGTCGCCGAGGCGATCGGCCCCCGCCGGGTCGGCGACATCTACCGCTGCGGCTACTGAGGCATCACCTACCGCGTGGAGGAGATCCACACCGGCCCGGGCGACCGATCCCCTGCTCGGAGCGGGCGATCGTCGCCACCGACCTCGACGGGCCGATGCCGGGGGCGCACCCGCACACACTGCACGGCCTGGGACCCCGGAGCCGACACCGAGCGCCCCGACCCGGGCCAGCGCTGGCCGCCGAACGAGCAGGATGAGGGATGGTGCCAGTCGATCGGCCCAGGGGCGGTCCCTAGGCTGTTGCGGGTGCCGACCCCTGAGCGCCGCGTCCACGAGGGCCGCGCGGTCATCAACCGCGCCGAGCTCATGCGGCAGCTGCAGATCGGCGAATCCACCGCCGAGCGCTGGTATCGAGAGCGGACCGAGAACGGCCACCCCGAGCCGGTGCACCGCGAGGGCCGGCGGCTGTACTGGGACGAGGACGAGCTGATCGGTTGGGCCCGCGACTGGATCGCCCGCGACGCCGAGCCGCGGCAGAAGGTGGTCGAGGGCCGGGCGCTGCTCAGCCGCGCCGAGCTCGCCCGTCGGCTGAACATGCGCGAGCAGACCCTGGCCGACCTGTACGCCGCACGGGAGACCAGCGGGCACCCGGAGGCGGCGCATCGCGAGGGCCGGCGCCTGTACTGGGACGAGCAGCAGGCGATGACCTGGGCCCGCGAACGGGAGGCGGCGAAGAAGGCCACGCTCACCCCGGTCGATCGCAGCGGTGACCCGGACGAGCTGGTCGACACCGAGGAAGCCGCTCGGATCCTCGGCTACGCCAGCCCGCGGACGATCACCAGCTATCTCGCCCGCAACGTGGGCTACTTCCCCGACCCCGACGACGTCGAGGGACGGCGCTGGCGCCGGCGCACGCTGTGGGCGTTCGCCGACCGGCGCTCCCGGCCCGGCCGCGCCGGCCACGCCAAGACCCGGTCCGACCAGCGCTAACCGCCGCGCCCGGGACGAGACCATGTCGCTGACCGGTCAGCTCGCCCGCGGAGACCTCGGCCGCTGGTTCGCCCGCACGATGCCCGGCACGACGGCCGTGGCCGCCGAGGTGGCAGACGCCGCCGCGCGGGTGCGTCCGGTCCGCCCGCAAGCCGGGGCCGTGCTCGGGGGCAGGCATTGGGCCGACGTCGGGGGCGCGTTCGGCGCCCGATTGGGCGCGCTGGTGCAGGCCGCCCCGCCCTACTACGGACTGTATGGGCTGGTCTCCTCTGGTCTATTGACGTTGGGGGCGGCGCACGAGATCGCCGCGGGCTACCCGTCCCATGCCGGGCTGACCCCGGCCGAACAGCTGCGCGCCCTAGACATGCGCCCGGCCCGGCCGGCTGGCGCGACCTCGGCGGGCCCTGCCCGGACCCGAACCCACCAGCGTGGGGTGACGCTGTGTTCGCCGAGCTGGCCGCCCGCACCCGCGGCTACCACGACCAGCACGCCCCGACCGGCGCCGTCGGCGCACCCGGCGCCGAGGCCGGGCTGGCCCGGGTCTACGGGCTGTGGTCGGCGTGCGAGGACATCTACCGCTCCGGCGAGATGAGCGAAGAGCTTGAGGAGCTTCTCGACCTCGACCGGCCCACCGTCGACCAGTTGCGGGCCGCCACCCCGGTAGCGGTCGTGGACGAGCTCGTCGGGCTGACCCGGCGGCTGGCCGAGTCCGGCAGTCTCACCACGCTGCGCGGCTGGGCCGGGAACCCGGAACCGGGGCAGCCGCTGGGCTGTGCCGGCCCGGTGTTCGCGACCCACTGGGCCGACGGGGACCTGCTGGTCGGGGACACCCTGCTCGACGTCAAGACGGTGATGCGAGGCGACCAACCCGACCGCACCGGCCGGTGGCTGTGGCAGATCCTGGCCTACGCGTGGCTCGATACCGCTGGCGACCGATACCGCATTCGGGCCGCCGGGCTGTACCTGGCCCGCCACGGCGCGCTGCTGCGTTGGGACGTCGACGAGCTGGCCGCCCGGCTGCTCGGGGACCGGCGCGCGGTATCGACAGCTCGGCACGAGTTTCTGGAGATCGCCGCCCGCGCCGCGACCAGCGAGGGTGCCCGCCTAGACCCGTGAACCTCGCCGGCCGCAGTCGGCGGGCGCCGGTCAGCCGGCGACAGACGGGGGTGGCGCCGACTCCAGTACGGGCGCCGACGCCACCGGCGCGGTGGCCACGGCCGCCGTCGGGGCGGCGTTGCCGCTGGTCGCGGCGCGTCCCCGGTGCTCCCGCAGCAGCGCGCGGACCCGCTTGACCGGCAGGTCGAACAGCGCGGCCAGGTCCTCGGCGCGCCAGCCGAGAGCGTGCAGCTCGGCGAGCACCGTGGTCTGCCGCTGCTCGAGGGCGGCCAGCGCGGCCGCGGCGTCGTCCCGCACGGCCTGGCGCTGCCGGTCCAGGTCGGCCAGCGCGGCATCCCGGCGGGTCACCAACCTCGGTAGGTGGGGCACCCACCTAGCTAGCGCAAGCTGCTGTGCTCAGCTCGGCGCCGTGATCCTCCAGTGGAAGCCGTCGGAGTCGGCGAAGGAGGCGACGTGCAGGCCGTCGTCGGTACGGGTCGCCCCAGCGGTGACCGTGCCTCCGGCCGCGTCCGCGGCCTTGAGGATCGAGTCCAGATGGTCCCGGGACCCGGCAGCGTGGGTGAGCACGACACCCGCGAAACCGTCGCCGTCCGGGTCGACGCCGGCGTCCTTGGCGAGGGACCGGCGAGGCAGCAGACCGAGCCGGCACACCCCGCGGGTGATGGTGAAGTCAACGAACGTGTCGCCGTAGTCCCGGTCGACGCGCATGCCCAGGGCCTCGTAGAACGCCTTGGAAGCCTTCGGTGCGGCCACCCCGAGATAGATCGCCGTCTCGGTGGGTTTGATCGGGGTGGCGACCGGGCCGGGGTTCTTCTTCGACGCTGCCGCCAGCTTCCACAGCGCGCCGTCCGGTGCCCGGTACACGGCGGTGAACTCACCGAAGAGCTTCTTCTTCGCCGGCCGGACGGTCGCGGCACCGTTCGCGGTCGCGGCCCGCAGAAGCCCTTCGACCTCGGCGGGCCCCTCGACGATGGCGGACAGGACGTGACCGCGGAAGCCGGAGGACGCCGGGTCCGCACCGACCTCGTCGGCGAGCTCGCCGAGCCGGCGGAGTGCGAGCCTTCCGGTGTCGTGCAGGTCTACGTCCTCGCCGATGGTCCCGGCCGAGAACGCGGAGGTGTAGAAGGCACGTGCGGCCTGCGGGTCCGACGCGCCGAGTGTGATGGTGTCGAGCGTGAGTGCCATGCGAGCGCCTCCTGCCGACGTCAGCCGGCCTGGTTGATCCGGACGAGGTTGCCCGCGGGATCGCGGAAGGCGCAGTCGCGGACGCCGTAGTCCTGGTCGGTGGGTTCCTGCACGACGTCGGCGCCAGTGGCTTCGAGCCGCTCGAACAGGCCGTCCAGGTCATCGGTGGCCAGCGTGACGGCGGCGTAGGTGCCCTTCGCGATGAGTTCCAGGATGGTGGCCCGTTCCGCCTCGGTGATGCCGGGGTCGACGGCCGGGGGGTGCAGCACGATCGAGGTCGGCTCTCCCACGGGACCCACCGTGATCCAGCGCATGTCGTCGTAGCCGACGTCCTTGCGGACCTCGAAGCCGAGCGCGTCGCGGTAGAAGCCCAACGCGGCCTCGGGGTCGGTGTGCGGGAGGAACGTGTAGTGAATGCTGATGTCCATGATGGTCACGCTAGGGCGGGCCGCTGCAGCCGTGCTTCTCGATTCCTGATCGGTCTGGTGACCTGTCTGGCCAAGCAGGCCGGGATGCCCTCGGCGGCCTGGGAGTGGTCGCGGCGATAGACGCTCGGCGGCACACCCACCAGTTCGGTGAACCGTGTGCTGAACGTGCCCAAGGAGGAGAAACCCACCTCGAAACAGATGTCGGTGACGCTCCGGTCGCCGCGGCGCAGCAGCGTCATCGCCCGTTCGATACGGCGGGTCATCAGATAGGCGTATGGGGACTCGCCGTAGGTCCGGCGGAACTCCCTGCTCAGGTGCCCTGCGGACATGCTCGCGCCGCGGGCGAGTGTCTCGACGTTCAAGGGCTTCGCGTACTCACGGTCGATCCGGTCGCGGACTCGGCGGATCACCACGATGTCCCGCAGCCGCTGTGTCTCGGCACGGTCAAGAGCCACGCCGGGCATCCTCCCACGTAGCGAAGCCACTGCCCGTGGGTCCGGGTATCGATCACGATTCGAGAAGCCCGGGGCAGTAGACGTGACTAGCGTCCAACTCACCGACCACCGATCGAACACAGGGGAGCGAGCGATGAGCACTGCGTCCGACGAGACCACACAGGACGATCACGAGGGTTTCTCCGAGCAGGAGCGCGCTGCCATGCGCGGACGCGCGGCCGAGCTGAAAAGGCAGGCCGGCCGAGGTCGCGGCAAGAAGGCGGCCTCCGACGAAGCCGACGTACTGGCGAAGATCGAGCAGATGGCCGAGCCGGACCGCACGAACGCGCGGCGCATCCATGCCCTCGTCACCGCCCATGCTCCGGAGCTGTCACCCAAGCTCTGGTACGGCCAGCCCGCGTACGCCCGGAAGGGCAAGGTCGTCTGCTTCTTCCGCAGCGGCCACGATGACAAGGAGCGCTACTCGACCTTTGGGTTCAACCCCGAGGCGCGCCTCGACGACCCCAGCGGCGTGTGGCCCACCTCCTTCGCCGTGACGGAGCTCAGCGACGACGCCGAGAAGACCATCGCCGCACTCGTCAAAAGAGCCCTCGACTGACGCCCCGCGGGGTGTCCGTCGGCGCTGTCGGATCCCGCGAGCAATACCCGTGCGTTCAGGCCGACGCGGAGGACAAGGCTCCGCCTGGTCCCGGCTCGTCGGCGCTGTCGTCGGACGGGGCGTCGAGGTGGTGGGGGCGGTGGGCTCGGACAGGCGCAGGAACAGCAGCAAGCTGATCACCGGCATGAGGATCAGCGGGACGAGGGCGAACTGCGCGTGCTCGCGATCTCCACAGAGGCCGGATCGTGAGTCATCCTGGGCAACCGAGCCTTCTGGTGCCGGCGGGCACCGTGCACTCCCACCAGGCCCACGGCGAGCTCGAGCTACACCTGGTCAGGATGCCCCGCCGAGAACCCCTGGACCTGGCGGAACCGACGGTGCTGACGGTGGGGCCGCTGCTGCGGGAGTTGATCATCGGCTACACACAGCACACCCGGGGACGACAGCCCCGAACGCGGCCGACTGCGCGCGGTCCTGCTCGACCAGCTCAAAGCCTCGCCACAGGAGAACGCCCCAAGTTTGTGATCGCTGTGAGGGGGAGACGGGCCGTCGACCGCTGTGCGGGCGGGCCAGGCCGGAGCGAGAGCCACCGGAGCGGGCGGAAGCGGTCTGGAACGGCTGCTGAGGCCATCTGCAGGGAAAGCAGACCGGCGCACCGCCCCCGATCTCCGCCTCATCCGCGCCACGTCTCGGCCTGGCGGGCTGCCGCGTAGAGCTCGTGAACCCGCTGGTCGGACAGGGTGCGACGGGCGTGGCGAAGTGCCGGGGGCAGCTGCGGAGCGGGCACGACGAGGACGCCGTCGCGGGTCTGGCGTCGGCCGGTGACCCGCCCCGACTACGGCGATCACCGGCCGAACCGGCACTCGTCCACCGCCGGCGGCGGCGGTCAGTAGCCGGGCCGTGCGGGCGGCTCCGGTCAGGGCGTTGCGGGTGTAGGATGTCGCGCCCCGTTCACGGTGACGACGTGGTCCCCGGCCCACACGGTGGCGCCGGGGTGATGCTTGGTGTTGACCGTGGCCACCCCGGCGGGGCCGAGCACGACGTGGTCGATGTCGGCGCCCTGGTCGCCGACCGGGACCGCGTGCAGCACGTCCCAGCGCGTCGGGCGGTCGGTCAGCCGGGCCCACCATGGGTCGGTCAACCGACGCAGGTGGCGGGCGGTGATCCGCTCCCCGGCCGCGCCCACCCGCCAAGCGCGTTCGCGGGTGCGCAGCCCGAGCAACCGGGCCAGGGCACTCCGGATGGGCGTCGCAGCGCGCAGCTCGGCGGCGACGTCGGCGGCCGCCTGCCCGGGCCGCCAGGTCGTGCCCCTTCCCCGCGGGTGCCGGCCGCCGCGCGGTGGCGGAGCCAGCGGCCGGTGGGCCGCCGTGCGGGACCGCGAGCTCGGCGTCCGGGTCATCGTCGAACAGCCAGTGCGGCGGCGGGGCCGGTACCCCGGCGGCGCCCCACCGCGCCGTCGGCCGGCTGCCGCGGTGGGGCGATATGCATCCCGATGAGGTCCGGGGAGAAACCGGTCCCGCCCAAGGACGGCGGCGGGCCCCGGTTGAGCCGGCGCCTGCGGGCCGGGGCGCACCCGACCGAGGTCGGTCCCCGCGGTACGCGGCCAGCGCCGCGTGGGACTCCTCCGCCCGCCCCGCGGGCGCCCTGCAGGACAACTTAGTGATCGTGTCCAGGTAGCCCCGAGCGCGGTCCCCTCCGGGCCGGTCACGTAGAGCCGGTCATGCCCAGCGCGGCGCCAGCGACGCACCCTGGCCCGCCCCCACCTCATCGCCTCGCTGCTCTCTCCGAACGCCTCACACGCCTCTACAGGCCGTCCAATCGGCCTTCCTGCGCTACTCCACCTGCCGGACGTCCTCGCCTGCTGACCTGTTCGCCAGCCTGCACCGCCACAGGTGGCCGTTCCGGTCGGAGTTGGTGGACCGACAGGCGGCTGGCCTGCGGCCCGCCAGCTACGTGCGAACAGGCGACCGGGGAACCGTCCGGACCAACTTGGCGGATTCCGTGGTGCCCGGCTGTCAGGCCGCCCCAGCGGCGGCTGGCCGGAGGATCGCGTGTTGCGTATTGGGCGGGTGTCAGCCCCGCCGCTGCTGCCTGTCGGGGTTCCGAGCAGCACGCAACGGCGGGGCGGGCGGTCACCCCTCCTGTGTCTGCAGGGCAGCGGCCGGTGCGGACATGCGCCAGGCCACCAGCACGCCGACCAGGAGCCCAACGCCGGCCAGTACGGTGGCGACCAGGAACGGGTCAGCAGCATGCAGGGTGGGCGCGAAGCCGATGCCCACGTAGACCGCCACGCCGCTAGAACCGCCGAGCTGGTCGGCCGCGCGTTGCACGCCCGAGGCGGTTCCGGCGTCGTCATCGGTCACGCCGCTGACCGCGACGTACTGCAGGCCCACCAGACCAAAGCCCATCCCCGCACCGATCAACAGCATCGCCGGGACCATCGCCACTGCGCTCCCGCCCAGGACGACCACCAATGCGATCACGGCCATCGCGGCCGCGGTGAACCCGAGGCCTGCCAGCACGCACACTCGCGCTCCCGACCTGCTCAGCAGCCGGGGCACGAGCATGGAGAAGACGACCAGCGCGGCCGCCAACGGCAGCATCGTCACCCCGGCACCCACCGGCCCGATGCCCAGTCGGTCCTGCAGGTAAAACGTGAACAGCAGGAACGAGGTCGACAACGCGCCGCTGAGCAACATCGTGGTCAAGTTCGCTGCCACCCGGGCGCGGTTGGCAAAGAAGCCCAGCGGCAGCAGCGGGTTGCGCGAGCGTGCCTCCACCCGCACGAACGCGATTCCGGCCAGCACTGCCCCGGCCAGGGCTGCCGGAACGACCCACATGGGCGTGTCCGGCTCGCCCGCCTCGACCACGCCGAGGGTGAACAGCAATGGGCAAGCGGTCAACAGCAGGGCCCCTGGAACGTCCAGGGGCTCGGAGCCGCGGAACATGGACCGGTCGCGCTCGACCAGGAAGAGCGCGGCCAACAGCACGGCCAGAATGAAGGGCACCGAGATCAAGAAGATCCAACGCCACCCCAGATGGGCGGTGATGATCCCGGACAGGACGAATCCGAGCACTAGTCCGCAACTGGCGACCGCGGCCCACACGCTCAGCGCCCGCGACCTGCGCGGCCCCTCCGGGAACATCAGCACGATGGTGGCCATGGCAGCAGGCAGGGCGATTGCCTCACCGGTGCCCTGCAGCAGGCGCGCGAAGACCAACCATGCGAAGGACGGGGCGAGGCCCGCCAGCAGGGACGCGGCTCCGAACAGGGCCGTGCCCGTCAGCAGCGTGCGGCGACGGCCCAGCAGGTCGCCCAGGCGGCCGCCCAGCATCAGCAGTCCGCCGCCGGTGATGGTGTAGCCGACCACGACCCACGTCAGGGAATGGGTGTCAACGCCAAGGTCGGCGCCGATCGAAGGCAGCGCAATATTGACCACGGTCACGTCGACCGCGATGAAGAACTGCAACATCGACATCGCGCACAGCACCAACCATGCGCGTGCCGGGGACGGGCTGTGCCCGCGTGAAAAGAGTAGATGTGAGAACACCAGGTACTCCGTTGCTCAGATGGATTTCCGAGCAGCACGAAGCGTGCCGCTCCGGTCTGATCACGAAGCGGCTGGACATCTCAAGAGAGTCTGTGGGACGTCCCGCCGCTAGCGGGACGTCCTTGTCACTGCGGCGCAGGCGGCCGCGGAAGCTCCTGACATGACACCAACGCTATCAGCGAGAACAGCCGACGTAGACGCCAGATGCCCTTCCTCGGTGAGACCAGGCTCTCTGTGCTCAGCGCAGCGCGACCTATCCTCGCCACCTCTAAGCGGCGTCCAGTACGAACCCACGGGCTTGACTTCGCCGTCATGGGTTGCTCAGCCGGAGGTTGTTCGGGACTTGTTTCGGATCACCGGCAGCTGAGTCCGCGGTGGCGGTGGATCATCGGCTTCTCACCGGGCAACCATGGTCGTGCGGTGCGTGCCGGTGGCGGTTGAGCAGGTCGGGTCCAGCCGACTGGCTCGACCGCGCTGTCCAGGAACTCTGACTTCGCTGGTTCTGGCCGGATGAACACGGCGTTGGTCAGCTCGCTGAGATCGCTGACGTTCTGCCGTTGCAGGCTGAAGGTGGTTCGCTGAGACAGGATCAACATGCCCTCGAAAAGCTCGGTCCGGGGTGCCCAGTCTCGGAAGATTACTGGTGCCGTGTGGCGGTGGTGCAGGATCACTGTGCCGGCGCGTCGGTTCTGCCCGAACCAGAACGCGCTGGTCCTGCGACTCTGCTCATGGCGCTTGTGGGGCTTGGGGAAGGTCCTCCCGCCGAAGGTCTTCGCGGTGCGGTAGTTGCCGACCGGCATGCTCGGCGGCCGCCAGCTGTCGTCCTGAATCCAGTGCGCGATCGGGTCCTTGAGGCGCCTGGGGAGGTAGTTCCGCTGCCCCAGGCGGCGTCCGATCTCGCTGGCGAACTGGCGCTGGTCATCCGGTCCACCGGCGGCTAGGCGACGCCAGCGCAACGATCCGATGAGCGCCGCGAGGCTGACGGCTTCGGGGTAGGCCGCCGCGAATAGCCGCGACGGGCTGAAGGTGTCTGCTTCCGTGCCGGGTGGGATGAGCACTGCGGCGCGCCGGACCCAATGGTGCCAGGCGTCCTCGGGCTCGATGTCCTTGCCGTGGGTCTTCTCGATGAGGTCCCAGCGGTGCGCGCAGATGAGGAAACCGGTCAGGACCGCGTCGAAGGTGGCGGCAGGTCCCAGCTGGCGCAGCAGCCGCAGGTGCTTGCGCTGGGCACTGACGATCTCGGGTAACTCGGCGAGGCTGGGCAGCGGGTGATCGAGCTGGTCGGGTGGTCCGATCCAGGTCCGGTGTCGGACGCAGACGTAGTGGTGGTGACCGAACAGGTGCAGCACCGGTCCGCCGGGATGGCCGGCGTCGCAGCGGGGGCACCCGCGCTGGGGTTCGTGCCGCAGAGCCAGCCAGTCCAGTTCCGAGTCGCGTAGCTCGATCAGCGCGCGCTCGAGCCGGTCGCGCGGCTGGTTCGCGACTGCGGCGAGGAGGTCGCCGTCCAGGCGCGGGCACTTCTGGGTGATGCTGCGGCTGACCTGTGACCACAACTCGTTCAGCGGCAGGCCGTGCAGCGCAGCGAGCCGAGCCAAGTAGGAGACAGCGATCTCGTCGGGTGCAGGCCGGATACGGATCGGCAGGCGGGAGACCATCAGGCGCTGGCCTCGTTCGACGCGGTGATGGTGCGCGGGCGCCGCTGCGGGGTCGTGCGGGTGGCGGCGTAGTCGACCGGGACCAGGTCGAGAAGGTCACGGGTAATCTGCTCGTCCTCGCCGACGGCGAGGACCGCTGCGCCCCGGATCAGCTGGGAGAGGCTGCCGATCATGCCGCCGGTGCGCTGGTAGAGGTAGTCGGCCTGCTCGACGAGAGTGCCGGGCTCGTGCTTGTGCAGCCGAAGCATCGACTCCATGGTGGCGACCAGTGACCGCCAGTCGGTGCGCTGCTCGTCGGTGCCGTAAGGGAACGCTGCTGAGTTGACCAGGGTGAACCGGCCAGCGATCTGCCGTCCCCGGACCCCGGCGAACAGGCCTTGGACCTCGACCTCAATCCCGGCGTAGGCGAACGTCGCCGGGAGCCTCTCGGCGAAGTACTTGAGCTGGTCGGAGACTTCCGCGCCGGAGCGTGTGGTCAGGTCGAGGTTGTGAAGCTCGTCGACCAGGACCAGTTCAACGTGCGTTCGCGCGGCGACCGAACAGACCGCGTTGACGATGTCGGGCAGATTCGCGCGACGCCCGAAGTCGAGGCCGAAGAACCGAGCGAACTCGACCGCCAGCATCCGCGGTGTCGCCGCGGGTGGGACGGTGACATAGACGACCGGCAACCGGTGTCGCCCAGCCTGACCAGGGTGGCGTTTGCGGACCGCGCGATCGTGCGTGCGGCCGAGCTGGGTCAGCGCGGTGGTCTTCCCGGTCCCCGACGCACCGGACAAGATCAGGCCACGGCGGGCGGAGATCTGCCGGCGGTTGAGCTGGATCAGCAGCCGACCGGTGGTCAGGACCTGCCGGATGGTCGGGGTGCTGACCATCGGTAGCTCGCCGTGGTAGTCGCGGCGGGCATCGTCGAGATCCGCCCGCCGCCGAGCGGGCAGCGCCAGCAGAGCCGCCGCATCGGGCGTGTCGGGTGGTCCGGGCTGGTGGTCCACGAACCGGCGCCAGCCCTCCTTGGTGGTCAGCGGCGCATCGGGCACCAGCTCGTCGGAATCGAGCTCGGGCGGCTGGCGGGTCATATCCACCTTTCGGCCTCGGCGTCGGCGTCGAACACGCCGAACGGGATCACCTGCGCGTCGGCCCCCGAGGGTTCCGGCGTGGCCTCGCCCGCCGGGACGGGCGCGACCTCCGGTTTGGGCAGGGACGGGCGGTGCGCGGCCGCGGCCGTGCGAGTGCGGGCCGCGACCCGGCGGCCGGCCTTGTCCGGGCCGTGCTCGGCGCGGCTGAGCAGCGCGTCCAGGGCGCGTGCGATCTCGGTCTCGGTGACCTCCCGACCGGACTCGGCGGCCAGGCGGCGGGCGTGCCGCCAGGTGAAGTCGGCGAACGGCGCGGCGACCATTGCCTGATGCGTCCAGGGCGCGGTGACCCAGCCCTCGGGCGTGCGGACGAACACCTGCGACAGGTCGTAGGGGTCGTAGTGGACCTCCCAGAGACCGCGCTTGCCCGCCAGCCCGGAGTGCTGCCGCCGGAACGGCCCCAGCTGCGGACAGTTGTAGGTGCGGTGGTCGATCCGGATCCCGTAGTCGTTGATCGCCCGCCACTTCACCGGCAGCAACTCGAGGTAGTCGGCGCCGGTCAGGGTGACCGGCAGGTAGCCCGCGACGGCGACCAGCGCGGCGTATCGCTCGTTCGGGGTGAGCATCCGTCGCGGCGCGTGCGGGTCGCGCAGCGCGTCGTGCGGGCGGTGCTGCCAGCCGATGATCAGCCACTCGTCGAGCAGGTCCTGCAGCTCGTCCAGCGTCCACTCCGCCGCCACCGCACGGCCCCGCAGCTGGGCGTTCGCGCCCTTGAACCCGGCGACGTGCTGGGCGAACAGCGTCATGATCGCGGCGAAGGTCGCCTCGACCACGCCCTTGTCGGTCGGGGTGCCCTTGCGGGCGGGCTGGATGGAGATCCCCAGCCGTTCGCAGGCGCGGGTGAAGGTCTCCGAGACGAACACCCGCCCGTGGTCGATAACCACCTGGTCCGGGACGATGACCGGCCGCGCGGCGGCCTCCCGCATCCGCGCGTCGACGTCCAGCAGCCGCCCGAACGGCAGCCACGAGGCCGACATCGCCAGCGTCTGCGCCCAGCCCGGCCGCATCGGCTCTGGGACCAGCATCTTGGCCAGCAGCAGCGCGGCGTCGACCGCCTTCGTCCCGACCGGGCGAAGCACCGCCGCGCAGATCGTGCGGGTGGCGACGTCGACCGCGATGGTCAGGTCGGCCCGGACCGGGACCCCGTCGGCGGCCAGCACCATCACGTCGATCGGGGTGGAGTCGATCTGGACCTGCTCACCGGGCCGGCTCGCCAGCGTCGCGGTGAACGCGCCCGCCGGCCGGTTCGCGGTCTGGCGGCGGGTCACCGCCGACCCGAACGTGTGCCGGCCGGCCGCCAGCCGGTCCACCAGCGCGTAGAACGCGGTCTTGCCGGGCAGCGGCGCCGCCCCGGCGCCGTGGACCTCCTCCACCCGCTTCACCGCGCGCCGGATCAACCGCGACCGGGTGCCGGTGGAGGCGTTCGTCTCGGCGGCGATCAGCTCCCGCAGCACCTCGACCAGCCGCGCGTCGGCCTGCCCGGCGACGTCGAACGTGCGCGCCGCCCGCTGGTCGACCAAACCCCACAGCCCCTGCGCGGCGTAGCGGGCGCGCTTCCGCTCGATCGTGCGGACCCCGACACCCAACTCGACGGCCTTGGCGCGCTGCCGGTCGGCCAGCGCGGTGGTCTGCGGGTCGTAGCCGCCCCGCGGCCGGGCGCCAGGGGCAGGGTCGGGCGGCAACCCGGTCTCGATCTCGACCAGGTGATCCCGCCACCGCTCAGCATCGGCAACAACCTCGGCGGGCAACGACTCCAGCAACCCGAACGGCCCGACCGCAGGCAGCCCGGCGCCGTCGAGGACCGCGAAGTCCGGCGCCGACATCAGGTGCCCGGCCAGCACCACCTGCTCGGCCCCGGAGTCCGCGCGCAGCCGCACCGACGTCCCCGCCAACCCGGTGACCAGGTGCTCCTCACCGTCGAAGCCGACCCGGTCACCGACCCGCAGCACCGGTCGCGCGTCCGTCATCAGCCGCTCACCGCCCCGGCCGTCGACACGGGCGCACCGGTGACCACCGCGTCCGGGTGCAGCGGCCGGGCCAGATCGACGTGTAGCTCCCGACGCCAGAGCAGATGGAACAGCACCGGCAGTACCGCGATCGGATCACCGACCGCCT
This sequence comes from Pseudonocardia mahuensis, assembly GCF_018531475.1. Taxonomy (GTDB): domain Bacteria; phylum Actinomycetota; class Actinomycetes; order Mycobacteriales; family Pseudonocardiaceae; genus Pseudonocardia. The sequence continues at coordinate 75,177 of NZ_JAHDTG010000019.1, read as the reverse complement.
CGGCGCCCTCCACCAGCCCGGCCGGGGCCGCGAAGACCGCGCGCAGCGCGGCGGCTACCTCGGGCAGATCGTGGCGGGGATGCCGGTAGCCGGCCAGCCAGCGCGCGTTGGCCAACAGCGTCGCCGGTGGCGCATCGACCACCTCGTAGCGCCAGCCCAGCATCGCGCAGGCCGCCCCGGTCGCCTCGAACGCGACCCGGTCCTTCTCCTTGATCCGCTCCGCCGGACGACAGTCCAGCACCAGCGCCGAGCCACCGGCCAGGCGGGCGAAGTAGTCCGGGGCGTGCGAGCGGGCCCGGCCCTCCGCGGTGGTCCACACCAGCCAGAACGGCTGTGAGGCGATACCCACCGTGTCCGGGTCGAAGTCCAGCAGGATCAGCCGGTCGCGCTCCAGCCACGACTCGTAGCCCACCAGCGTGCCCGTCGTCGCCGTCCACCAACGGCCCACATGGTTGCGCTGCCCCTTATAGGAGGGGAACCCGCGCACCGGCAGACACGACTCGAACGGCACAGACCACGCCTCGGCCAGCGGCAAGCGTTGTTCGCCGTCCTGGTTGGCAAACGCGACCCCGAACCGCTCAGCGGATGCCGCCGGAGCGCCGCCGGGCACAAGATCCAGTTTCGGCACCGGGGCATCTTCCCGGCCGCCTCCGGCGGCCGATCACCGCCCCGCCAGGTACCTCCGAACTCCGCCACTCGCTCCGCCAACTAACCCCGAACCCCGCCACCTTCCCCCGGAAGGGGCAACAGGCAAACAACCCCAAGCCCAAGCCCAAGCCCAAGCCCAAGCAGCCGCAACACACCTACGCATTAAACTAATGATCTTGGTATGGTGGTCCTGTGATCCGGATCACCGCCGTGTCCGCTGGGGCGGTGGACTACCTGCTCAAGGGCAGCGGCTGCACCGAGCACGAGCACGCCGAGCGGCGGGTGGATCTGGATGCCCTGGGCGGGGGCCCGCCGAGGGCGAAGCAGGACGCGGCGGGCTACCTGATGACCTCCGCGCAGCACGGCGAGCCCGCCGGGGTGTGGTTCGGCGAGGGCCTGCACATGGTCGGGATAGAGCCCGGCAGCCAGGCCACCGAGCGAGATGTACGGGCGGTGTTCGGGCGGCTGCAGCACCCGTCGTCGACGACGGATAACCCGGTGTTTCTGGGGCGAGCGCCGCGGAAGTTCAGGTCTACCGAGGACCGGGTCAAGGCGGCGCTGGAGGCCGAGCAGGACGCGAACGAGGAGCGCATCCGGGAGATCACCGCCGAGGCTCGAGGGGCGCGGCGGAAGGCGGTCGCCTACTACGACCTGACGTTCTCCGCGCCTAAAAGCGTGAGCGTGTACTACGCCGCGCTGGTCGCCGAGGGGCGCATGGCCGAGGCGGCACAGGTGGTGGAGGCGCACCGGGCGGCGGTCGCGGAGGCGATGGCCTACGTCGAGGAGCAGGCCGCCTATACGCGCACCGGCTACCACGGCAAGACCGCCAACGGTCGCTCGGTCGGCGTTTACGAGAAGGCGACCGGGCTGGTCTGGACCCGGTGGGACCACTCCACCAGCCGGGCGCAGGAGCCGCAGCTGCACTCGCACGTCGCGGTGCTCAACCGAGTGGTCTCGGCCGAGACGGGCAAGGTCCAGGCGCTGGACGGGAAGGGTTTCCGGCCCATCAAGGCGGGCGTGGACGCCCAGTATCTGGAGGCGTTGGAGCGGGAGCTGGGCACGCGCCGGGAAGTGGTGTTTGCGACCCGTGCGGACGGCAAGGCCCGCGAGATTCTCGGCGTGGACCGGCAGCTGCTGGCCGCCGGGTCGACGCGTCGCTCCCAGGTGGTGGAGCGGACGAAGGAGCTGGTCGCGGACTACGCCGCCCGGCACGGGCGGGCTCCGTCGCCGGCGGCGCGGAAGGCGCTGGCGCAGCAGGCCACCCTGGAGACTCGCGCGCCGAAGACGGAGCTGCGCCCGGGCGAGCAGTACCGGCGGTGGGCCGATGGAAGGCGCCCCGCGCTGCGTACCACCCTGGACGACACTGCTGCGGCGCGCGAGCGGGTGGTCCGTGAAGGGCACCCCGACCAGTGGGAACACGCTCAGCGCACCCGGGAGGAGGTGCTGCGCGCGGCCGTGGCCCGGGTGCAGGCGCAGTACGCGACCTGGGACATCGGGAATCTCCAGGAGGCCATCAAGAAGGAGCGGGAGTCCACCCCGGCGGTGACCGGGTCGCTGCCCGAGTTGGCGGACGAGGTGCTGCGGAATGGCGCCGCGTACGGCGTGCTGATGGTGTCGACGCCGGACCCGGGCGAGGTGCCGGCCGCGCTGCAGAGGGAGGACGGCAAGAGCCGTTACCGCGGCCGCAACGACGAGCGATACGCCACCGCCGACCACCTCGCGACCGAGGTCGGAATCGTGGTGCGGGCGCGGGCGCTCACCGCGCCGGCACTGGCCGGACCGGAGCTGGAGCTGGCCCGGGTAGAGCTCATCGCTGCTGGTCTCGGCCCGGATCAGGCCGACGCCGCGGTGGGGATCTTGTCGTCCGGGCGGGCCGCGGACGTACTGATCGGGCCCGCAGGAGCGGGCAAGTCGCGCACGGTCGGTGCGCTGACACGCACCTGGGAAGACCGCTTCGGCGGGCGGGTGCTGGGCCTGGCGACCTCGCAGATCGCTGCGACGGTGCTGACCGAGCACGGGCTCGAGGCGATGAACACCACGGTGTTCCTGCACCGCTTCACCCCGGACGCCAACGGCGCAGTGGCCGAGCAGGTACGCCCGGGTGATCTGTTCATCGTGGACGAGGCCGGGATGTCCTCGACCGCGGAGCTGGAGCAGATTTCGCGGATCGTCGCCGCTGGCGGGGGCAAGCTGCTCTACACCGGGGACCACGAACAGCTAGTCGCGGTGGGTGCGGGCGGCATCCTGGACCTGCTGGTGCGCGACAACGGGGCGTTCGAGCTCACCGAGATCCACCGGTTCGCCAACGAGTGGGAGCGCGACGCCTCGATCCGGCTGCGCGCTGGCGATGAGACGGTGCTGGAGCTGTATGAGGACCACGGCCGGCTGCGCGGCGGGACCGCGGAGGAGATGACCGCGGCCGCGGTGCGGGCGTGGCTGGCCAGCACGCTGGAGGGCAAGGAAGCGCTGCTGGTCGTGCGGTCCAACGCGCAGGCCACCGAGCTGTCTGAGCAGATCCGCACCGAGCTGGTGCGGCTCGGGCGGGTGGAGGCCGAGGTGCTGGCCACCGCGCGGGACGGGAACTTCATCGGCGCGGGGGATGTGATCCAGGCTCGCCGCAACGACGCCTCGCTGCGGGTGGATGGGCGCGGGATGGTCACCAACCGGGAGACCTACCGGGTGCTGGACCGCGACCCGCTGACGGGGGCGCTGCGGGTCGAGGCGAAGAACGGGCTGGTCGCGCACCTGCCCGCCGACTATGTGCGCGAGCACGTGACGCTGGCCTACGCCTCCACCGCGTATGCCGCCCAGGGCCGCACGGTGGACACCGGGCTGAGCCTGACCGAGCCGGGCATGACCCGCGCGGATGTGTACGTGCCGGGCAGCCGCGGGCGCGAGGCGAACCACTTCTTCGTGGTCTGCGAGCAGGCCCCCGACCACCACGACGTCGAGCGGTTCGACAGCAGCCCGCGGGCGGTCCTGGCCGAGATCCTGGCAAAGACGGACAGCGATTCGATCGCCGCCGAACTGGCCCGCCGAGTCGGGGAGGAAGAGGGCCGGTCGCTGTCGTTCGTGGGCACCCAGTGGGATCTACTCACCATCGAGTACGGCCGCGACCGCTACACCGACACCTTGGCCTCCCTGCTGCCCGCGCCGACCATGGATGTGCTGATCGACGAGCCCGGCTACGACCGGCTGATGCGCACCGTCCGGGAGGCCGAGCTGGGCGGACACGACCCGGCCGCGGTCCTGGCCGAGGCGGTGGGCGCGCGGAGCCTGAACGGGGCGGACTCGATGTCGGATGTGATCCGGTGGCGCATCCGCGCCCTGGGCGCGGACCGGATCCCAGAGCGGGAGATCCCGTCCGGGGACTGGGCGGCGCTGACGATGCCGATGGACGGCCCGGTCGGCGAGTACGCCCGGGTGCTGGCCGATGCGGCGACCGCGCGGCAGGCCGAGCTCGGCGAGCGCGCCGCCGCCGAGCGCCCAGCCTGGGCGGTGACGCACCTGGGCGAGCCGCCCGCCGAGGAGCAGCGGCGCGCCGAGTGGGTGCGCCGGGCCGGGGTCGCGGCCGCGTACCGGGAGCTGCGCAATGTGCCCGAGACCAGCGTGTCTCTGGGTGCGGCGCCGTCGCGGGAGCAGGAGTTCCACCGGGCGCTGTGGCAGCAGGCCTACGCCGCTCTCGGGGCGCCGACCGACGCGCTGGACTACACCGCCGCGTCCGACACCGAGCTGCGTGAGATGCGGCAGGCGTGGCGCCGGGAGCAGACCTGGGCGCCGTACTTCGTGGCCGAGGAGATCGCCGACGCCCGCCTGGTCGCCGAGGGGTACCGCCACGACGCGGTGTTGTGGCGGGCCGAAGCCGAGCTGCTGCCCGAGGGGTCGCCGGAGCGCGAGCAGGCCGAGCGGGACATCGCCAACGTCGAGCAGCTGGCCACCGAGTACAGCGCGCGGGTCGAGCAGCTGGAGGCCGTCCACGCCGCCCGCAGCGAATGGGCCGAACGGGCCGAGGCGGCCCGGTTGCGCCACCAGCTCGCCGGCGACGAACTGCAGCGTCGAGGTCTGCCCCGCGACGTCCAGCCGGTCGCTGGCGAGCAGGCCGAGCTGTTCGAGGTCGTGGACGCCGACGAGGCCACGGCCGACACCCCGCAGGTGCGCAGGGACCGAGACCAGTTATCGCTCGACCTGAACCTGGGCGACGGTCACGACGAGCCCGTGCAGGTGGTGCGCACGCCCGCCGAGAGCGTGACGGCCGAGCCCGAGGCCGAAGTGGCGGGCACCGAGATCGTCGTCGACGAGAACCAGACCGCGCTGTTCGCAGTCGAGCCCTCCCCCACCGACGTCGCGGCCGTGCGGCCGCTGCGTAGCGGCGAGAAGCCGGGCGGCACTGCACAGGTCGAGACCGGTGACCAGCAGCCGGTGACCGTCGGCGAGGCCCGCCGCCAGGTCGAAATCCTCGTCGCCCTGCGCGCCGAGATCGCCGCACGCACCGAGAACGACGAGGCAGTCAAGGGCTGGCGTCACGGCCGCGAGGTCACCGACGAGCAGGTCGAGGCGGAGCGGGCCCGGCGCGACCAGGCCGAACGCCACGCCCCCCGCATCGAGCGCCAGCAGGGCGTCGACCTCGACCGCGGCCCGGAACTTAGCCGGGGTCTGGGCCGATAGAACCGGGGGCGGCAGGGGGCAAGCCCACTCATCCGTTGGTGTTTGACCGGTAAGCACTCGATTCTGTAGCACGTCCGATTCGCTCTGAATGGCGCGGAACACTTGCATCGTGGCAGTTCAGCTGGACACGTCAAAGGCTCTGCTCCGGCTGAGTCAGCTCGAGGCGCTCGTCGCCGCCGTCCTCGTCGCCCACGACCATGACGAGGTCGCCCACGACCATGACGAGGACGACTGGCCCGAGTGGAAGGGCGGCCTCGACCTGACGTTGAAGGACGCGAAGGAACACATCGCGAAACAGGTGCTCGACTTCTCCAACCGCACGGTCGCGACCGCGCCCCCGCACGCGGATGGGTACGCCTACTTGCTCGTCGGCGTTGAGCCGGGATCGCTGGTCGGGGTGGACACGATCGACAACGCCGACCTCGTGAGCGGGACCAACCGCTACGTCGGTGACGGCCCGCGTTGGACGCCCGAGCGCATCTCGAGCGGCGACAAGACCCGCCCGCCCACAGGTAGGAAACCGATCCGCGGTGGTGCGCAGTTCGTGCGGGCATCCGCAGCGCCGTGTCGCCACAAGATTCGCGCTATCGGCGGCTCCGGCGGACCCGTAACGCGATCACCGGTGCCGGCAGCCGAACGAGAATCCGCGGCGCAAGATCCGCATCAAACGAGAACCCCCTTTGACGGCGCCCACACACCGGGCCATGGTGTCGGAATCACTCGTCCGCACCCCGGAGCCTCATGAACGTCTCGAGTACGCACCGATCGTGGCGCTCGCGGCCGGGGCGCAGCCGTCAAGGGCAGCCGTGCGAACCGGGTCAGCGGCCGGAAGCCGCTCGTGATCCGCATCGAGCCCGCTGCGCACCCGGTCCGGAGTGAGTTCATGACGACGGCCTCCCTCACGATGCTCTGACCGCTGTGTCGCGGCGGGCCGTCAGGGGCAACCCGAAGGCCACCGCCCGGAGAACCGGGGCAGCTCCCGGATCTGGATCGCCATCGAGGTGATGTGAGTGCAGAAACCGGATGTGGTCCCGCCCGGCGCGCCGAGTGCCGACGGGGCGACGGTCGACTTCGCTCTCGCGATGGACATCGCTGCTGCCGCGCAGCAGTCGTCGCCGAGCGCCGTGGCGGGCGCGGTGCTCGAGGAGCTCTGCAGGCATCTGCCGGTGGCGGCGGCGACCCTGGTCTCCTTCGACCCGTTCCGTGGCAGCCACGTCGTTCTGGGCTCCGTCGGGTACCGGCCCGAGGTCCTGGACTACCTGACGTCTCCGGCATTCCTCGTCGACGACGTCGGGTATCGCCTGCTCGTGCGCCGGCCGCAGCGCCGGGCCCGATCCTGGTGCGACGTGGAGCTGGAGTACTACGAGCGCAGCCCTTCGGTCACCGAGGTGTTCGGGCCGGCCGGCTTCGCCGGAGGCGCGACCGCTCGCCTGGTGAGCACCGACGGCCGCTACACGGGCGATCTGCACCTCAACACCTACGAGCAGGGCCGCCCGGCCCCCGGCACGACCGCCGCACTGCATCACGTGGCGCCGGTCCTGGCAGCGGCGACGGACGTGACGAGGCGGTTGTCGTTCCTGCTCGGCGACCGTGCGCCCGACGTCTCGGCCGTCGTCGTCAGCGGCACGGGCACGCTGGTTCCGGTTCCCGATCGGAAGCCGCCCGTCCAACTCGACGGGGACCCCGACCTCGTGGCCGGCATCGTGGCCTGGCGTGAGAGCCACCCGGGCGTGTTGCAGGCACGGTTCCACCTGTGCAGGGCCGCCGGATGGTTCCAGACCCAGCTTGCAGCCGTCGAGGGCGGCACGCTCGTGTCCGTACGACCGGTGCCGGCCCCCCATGGGCTCACGCTGCGGGAGATGCAGGTCCTGACCCTGCTCACGGAGGGGCTCGCGAATGCCGCGATCGGTCGGCGGCTCGGCATCAGCGCCCGCACCACGGCACACCACGTCGAGCACGTTCTGGCCAAGCTCGAGGTGCAGAGCAGGGCGGCGGCGACACGGTGCGCCGTCGAGCAGGGCCTGCGGCTGCTACCTGCGGCAGACTCGACGGCCTGACCACGTCGTCGGGGCTCCCGGCGGCGGAATCAGCGTCCCGGAATGTCCGGGACGAGCTCGGAGGCGATCTTGCAGATCCGGGCCTGGTGATCCTCCACCTCGCGGCGCCCGTACATGTTCTCGACGAGCGGGAGGAACGGGTCGGCCATCGGTTGCTCCCCGGCGAGGACGGCGATCGAGGTGGCGCCGCAGACGGCCACGTAGTGGATGCTGTAGCCGCCTTCCTGGACCATGACGAGCTTGCCCGAGCACAGCTCGGCAGCGATGTCGACCAGGCGCTGGGTCATGGCGCCGAACCCTTCGGCGGAGACCATGGTGTGGGACAGCGGGTCGAGGATGCTGGGGTCGAATCCACAGGCGACGAGGATGAGGTCGGGCTGGTAGGCGCGCAGCGCCGGCAGGACCACGGAGTCGACCGCCAGAAGGTAGCCACCGTCGCCGGTCCCCGGGGGCAGGGGGACGTTGAGGTTGGTGTTGATCCCGGCGCCGCCGCCGCGCTCAGTGGTGAAGCCCTGGTCGGTGGGGAAGAAGCGGTCCTGGTGGAGCGAGATCGTCAGGACGTTCGGATCCTCCCAGAAGATCGCCTGGGTCCCGTTGCCGTGGTGGACGTCCCAGTCGACGATCGCGATACGGTCCACCCCGAGGACCTCACGGGCGTGCTTCGCGGCGACCGCGATGTTGTTGAAGACGCAGAATCCCATCCCCGTTTCCCGGACGGCGTGGTGGCCACACGGGTTGACCAGGGCGAAACCGTTGTCGACGGTGCCGTTGCAGACTGCGTCGACCATCGCGATGGCCCCGCCTGCCGCGAGCGCGGCGATCTCGTAGCCGCCCTTGCCGAACGGGGAAATGCCGTCACCGGCGTCCCCGCCCTTGGGAAGCGCGCTCTCCTCGACGATGCGGTCGTGGTGCTCCGCGGTGTGCACGCGCAGGATCTCGTCCCGTGTGGCGGGTCGAGCCGGGATGTGCCGCACCTTGTCCCCGAGCCCGATGACCTGCACCAGCTCGTGCATCCGTCGCTTGTTGTCTGCGTGGGCGAAGTGGTACGAGACGGGCTGCAGTCCGGCGACCGGGTCAGCGGGGGCGAGTGAGCCACTGCCGGTGTCGTTCCAGCCGTAGAGCGTGTGCCAGAGATAGCCGGTCGTCATGGTTCCTCCGTGGGAGCGGTGAACAGGAGAAGGCCTGCCGGTCGTGCTCAAGAGTCGATCGGCAGCGGCTCGAGCGGCTTCGGATCGGTGAAGCGCTCGAGGACGTTGCGGGTGATGCGGGAGACGTCGTTGTCGTAGTCGTTCTCGGCGAGGCTGCCCGCCCAGGCGATGGACCCGGTGGAGAAGACGCCGCCACCGTTGGCCGTGGTCAGGTAGACGACATCGGCACGGACCTGGAAGCTGTCGGTGCCGCCCATTCCGTCGAAGGGGAAGTAGATGTCCTCGGCGACCAGCGGGTAGTTGTCAGAGTGCCGCCCTGCGCTCGTGGCCAGCAGGAGTGCGTTCGCCGGGGTGCCGAGCGTCAAGTCGTAGCGGTCGCACTCATGGCCGGCCGCGCCGCCGCCGACGAGCCCGTGACCGCCGATCGTTGTCGCGCCCTCGCAGCCGACGGTGATGAACGCGGCCCGGGTGTCATCGAAGTCATCGAGGGTGTCGTAGGCCGACGACCGGTCCATCCCCTCGGTGGTGAACCCGACGCCGAAGAGCTTCTGCGGACTACGCCCCCGGTTGCGCCAGATGCCGCCGCGCTCCGGGGTGAAGGCCATGTGCAGCTCGCCGGGCCGGGCCTGCCACGCACGGCAGCCGTTCTCCCCCTTGCGCACCTCGGCCAGGTGGGGCTTGTCCGGGTGGTAGCTCGTGACCCAGTAGAAGCCGTTGCCTCCCATGTACATCCCGCGCCCGCCGGAACCCAGGTAGGACTCCCAGGCGTCGAGCATCCGCGCCGAGTAGTACTCGGGGTGGGTGCCGGTCAGGACGACCTGGTAGCGGCCGAGGAGCTCCGCGCCTTCCCGGTCGAGATCTTCGTCGGTCGCCACGTCGAACTCCGCGCCCACGCCGGTCAGCCAGTCGACGAGGTGCAGGTCGGCGGGGAACTGCCACAGTGAGCCGGTCGTGTGCCGGAAGCCGGGCCGCATGGTGATGATCGGGCGGAGTCGGCTCGTGTGGGCGACCCCGCTGCCGTCGTTGTGGTGGTCGTAGGTCGACAGGCCGTACTCGGGGTGCTCCAGCAGCTTGAGATCGGCCGCGGCCATGACCGAGGTGTGCCCGAGGATGGACTGGGCGACCGGGACGTCCGGGACGATGTGGTCGTTGGCGTAGGCGAGGTAGCTGGCAGTCGGGAAGAGCAGCAGGATCTTCGACGTCGCCGTGCCCCGCGGCGGCAGCACCCAGAACGGGATGTGGTCGACGCTGTCTCCCAGCGTGACGCGCAGCGCGTAGACCGCGCTGGGCAGGTCGTCGGGGACGACGAGACGGACGTCGGTCTCCCAGCCTGCGTCCTCGAGGGCGTCGTCGGTGAAGTGGAGGGCGCCGTACTGCTCGGGGGCGTGCCGGTAGTTCTCCTCCTCGCCCGTCCAGTTCCATCCCGTCATGGCGCGGTAGGGCGCGTTGTGGCAGCGACCGTGCAGGCCGTGCGGCCCGAGGTCGGTGCACCTGTCGGACGGGACCCCTCGCGGGCCGATCTCGGCGCCGAAGTCCCAGCGCGCGAGCAGGCCGCTCGACGGGCGCTCGCCCCGCGCCATCGCGGCGACGTCCTGCTCGTCGAGCATCCGGTTGAGTACCGACGGCGAGTCAAGCTTGCCGTTGTAGTGCCCTGTCAGCCCGCCACCGGCGGAATCGGCGCACGCCGCGAGCACCGTCGCGACGTCCGGCCGGCCCGGGGCGGGAGCGCCCGATCCCGCGCCACTCGTCGCCGTCGCCAACCCGACCGCGGGGCTCCAGAGGCTGTTCGTCGAGGTCAGCGTCGGTACCGCCGCGACGCGGGTGTCGCCCCCGTCCCACGATGTCGTGACCGAGTACCAGATCCAGGGCGCGAGCGGCGCATCCGACACGGTCTCGTGCACCGACGACCCGTCCCCGAGTCGCAGGGTCACCCGGCCGCCATCGGTCAGGCCGAGCCACCAGCCGGTCCCGGTCGCCGCGTCCCACCGCGCGACGAGGGTCTGTTCCTCCTTCGCGGGCGTCGTCGGCTGGGCGAAGACGTGCACCGATCCTGCGGCACCCAGGGCCAGCGCGCCGCCGTCCTCGACGACGACGGCTGAGCCCGTTCGGATCTCCTGCAGGCGCGCGGTGTAACGGCCCGCCACCGGGCTCTCGATCACCGTCTCGCGGAAGCCCGGGCCGGCCGGGTTGGTGTCACCGTTGCGGAGCCGGACCAACTCGGCCTGGAACTGCCCGGGCTCGTCACAGCTGATCTTGAACTCGATCGGCTCGCCCGGGGCGACCGAGAAGCGGTCGGCGTATCCGGTCACCGTGGGCCGCGGAACGTGCACCATCACGCCGCTCCTTCCGCGGCCGCGCGGAGATCGGCGACGCGCCGCAGGAAGACCGCGTGCATCGCCTCATCCTCGGTGGCGAAGGGACCGTCGTCGAGGACCTCCGGCGCCTCGCCGTGCACCCCGGTGAGGACGGCCAGCCGGTACTCCCGCCACGGCCGCACCGCGACGATGACGTACTTGCCGGGAACCGGGGCGCGGCGCATGTAGCGGAGCACGCGCTGGAGGGGATCGCTGTGCGGGCCGGCCGGGTTCGCCCCGTGCTCGGCGATCACATCCTCGGTGACCAGCGCCAAGGTCCTCTCACGGGCGCGCCGATCGAAGAGGGCGTAGACCTCTAACTGCCTGTCCCGCATGTGAATCCCCTTCCCATGGTGATGGTTCGCAAGCGAACTTCAGCCGTGGGACCTGCTCAATGGGCAGATGAGCCCATAGCCAGACGCTCGCGGGCACGGCGGACCTCACCCGTCCGACACACCTCGATGGAGGAAGGGCTGAATCCCACCCGCAGGCGCCACTTCTGCCAGCTCACCTCGCGCCCGGAGACGGTGAAGCTCGGGCCCTCGGGCTGGGTGATCTCCCAGCGGGCGGACGTCGTCGCGGAGCGCGGCGAAGGCGGGCCGGTTGCCCGGCCGGGTCATCAGCTCGGGCATGTAGTTCCCGGCCTGCGCTGGGAGCGGGACGACGCCGTGGTCCAGGCTTCACGATCAAGGACACTCGGCCTCGATCACCTGCCTGGCTGGATCTTGACAGGCATACCGAATTCAGCGTCCATCAGCGGTCGCGGTCGCGGTCGCGGTCGCGGTCGCGGTAGCGCAGCCAGGGCCGGACCTGCTCGCGGACGATCCACCTGATGCCATCGTGCCTGGGGGCGCCGCAGATCAGGCGGGGGTACTCCGCGATGAGGTCGGGGGACACGGTGCCCAGTTCGGAGTACCCCGCGTCATCGGATGGTGCGAACGGCACGTTCAGGCTGGCTCGTAGGGACTGCTGAAGGGCGTCCCTGTAGGTGATCTCGACCAGGGACAGCAGCTGGGTGCGCAGGTTGTGCAGATCGACTGGCCAGTGCTGGCCGTCCTGTTCGGCGATGCCTTCGGGGCCGATGTAGATATGATCGTGTGGGCGCGCAACGTCGCTCTGCCACTCACCCTTCCAGTTGGCCTGTGGATGCGAGACCGCGGTGAGGTAGAGCCGGCCGGGTGTGAACACCCCGACGCTGCGGCCGCTGGGCAGCCGCGCGTGATAGCCGACCTTGAGCATCACGTTCTCGCGCAGGCAGCGGAGTGCTGCCTCCCGCGCCTCGGCCCAGGCCGTGTCGATCGCCTCGACGTACTCCGGCTGGTCCTCGAGGATCCCAGCAAGGTAGAGGATGCCGACGCTGGTCGGCGTATCCAAGTACAGCTCGGCCGCCTCGAACGGCGGTCGCTCGGTGTCGGGGTCGAACAGGGGCAGCGCGGAAAGCGGGGCGGCGTGCTTGGTCGTCATTGCCGCCCTCCCCCGCCGGTCGTCGTGCTCGTTTCGGCTGATGGTACGGGCGGGGCCGACAAAACCGGGGCCGCACAACGAGCAGGTGTCGCCCACGCGATTGTTACGGCGCCGCGGCGGGTGGGGTGGGGGCGGCCGAGGTCTGCTGGGCGCGGGTGCGCCGCCGCTCCAGATCCTCGTTCACGGCCTGCTCGTAGAAGCCCCACCAGTGCCGGGGTTCGGCGAGCTGTCGGCGCGCGGTTCGGATCACCCCGTCCCAGTTGTGCCCGCCGGACGGGAAGGCCGGGGGCTGGCTCCACGGCTGCTCCGCCGGCACAGGTGGCGCCGCGGGCGGGTTGGACTGGGTGACGCGGTCGCGGGACTCCTGCTCGGAGACCAGGTGCTCACCGGGGCGGCACATGTCGGTCGGGATCGCCGCCCGGATGTTGTCCAGCGCGGCGGCCCTCCATCGGACGTGCCATTCGGCCGCGATGTGCGGGTGGGAGCTGGGGATGTAGGACTGGACGTGGGCGCTGCGTAGCCAGGACAGCTCGACCAGGGCGTTGGGGTGCAGCGCCCAGCAGTCGGGCAGCTGGTCGCGGGTGATCTGGTACCAGGGCACGAAGATCTCCCCGACCCACTGGGCGAGGACCGACCATTGCTCCTCGGCCTGCTCCGCGGTCAGGTGGAACCAGTCGACCGGCGGGTTCTTCTCCTTGTTCAGGGTCTTGAGGACCTCGTTGAGGTCACCGCGTAGCGAGGCGAGCTCGTTTACGGTGGCCTGCCGCAGCGCGCCGAGCTCGGGGGCGAGCTGTTCGGAGACGGTGGCGGCCAGCTGGGTGTGCAGCTCGGCGGTCTGGTCCACCTTCTCCCGGATACGCCGCACCTCCGCGGCCAGGGCGGTTTGCTCGCGCCCGGGTGTCGGGTTGCGCGGCCCGGGATCTGACGCGGCGCCCGCGGGCCTGTTGGGGCGCGGGTCCTCCGGTGTGCTCACGGGTGCTCCTCACGATTGGCCCGCCCGGCCGGCACGGGCTCGGGCGCGACGTCCGGCGCCGGTTCGGCGGGTGTCGGGGCCACTGGAGCGGCGGCGAGTTGGGTGCGGTCGAGGCGGCGCAGCTCGCGGCGGCTGCGCCGGTAGCCGGGTTCGAACCGCACCACCGCCGGGCGCGGGCTCAGACCCAAGATGTAGGCGTGCCAGCGCGGCAGCCCGTAGATGGTGTGGCCGGTGACGACCGGCTCGCGGGTCCAGGACTGGTTGGTCGACCGGGTCTGCCGCTGGCCATCTCCGCTGGCGCTGCGGCCTTCGCTGGTCTGGAGCACCTCACGCTGCCCGCCGAGGTAGGCCAAGGCTTCCAGGTCCTCCTTGATCGCGACGCCGGGCAGCACCACCCGGGTGGGCAGGTTGGAGAAGATTGTCTTCGCCCGGGACGGGCCCCAGCGAGTCTGCAGCTGGGACAGGTCCTGGGCCACCGCGCACACCGTGATCCCCCAGCCCCGGGAGTCCGCCGCCCAGCCGTCGAGCGGGACCGGGGTGATGTTAGCGATCTCGTCGAGGAACAGGGAGAACGGCGGATCCAGCTGGCCGCTAGGCCGGCGGGCGGCGAACCGCTTGGCCCCGGTGAACACCGCTTCAGTGAGCGCGGTCAGCAGCGGGGCGATGCGGCGGTCGTCTTCGCCGGCGATCACATAGACGGTGCCGGATGAACGGAGGAACTCCTCGATGTCGAACTGCTCCCCCGGCGCAGGTCGGCACGCGGCGGCGACCAGGGGGTTGTCCATGAACGACACCGCAGGCATCACGCCGGCGAAGTAGCCGGTGCGGGTGTTGTGGGAGGCTTTGATGTTCTGGGTGAGGGTGCCGACCCAGCCGGCCGGGACCTCGTTGGCGCGCTGTTCGAGGATATCGAGCGGGGTCGGGTCGTCGGGGTGGTGCGCCCAGTGCATCACCCAGGACATGTCCAGGCGCTGCAGCGCAGCGGCGAGCAGGTAGCAGCGGATGATCTCGGTCGCCTTGGCGGCCCAGAAGTCGGAGTTCTCCGTGCCGTGCAGGCCGCCCCCGCCGCGGACCAGCGCGGCGGCGCGGGCCTCGGCGACGGTGGGGTCGGTGCAACCGGCGACGGGGTCCCAGCGGAACGTCGAGGCCAGGCCCCCGAGCCCGGTCGGGTTGAACACGTGCACCGGCCCGGTGCAGGCGCGGATCCGGGCGGTCATGTCGGCCAGCTCGGTCTTGGTACTGGTGACATAGGCCGGGCCGGGGGTGTCGCAGATCGGGCCGACCAGCCAGGAGCTCTTCCCCGAGCCCTGCGGGCCGAGCAGCAGGATGCCGCGCGACCAGGGCGAATACACCGCGCGTCCGCGGACCCCCAGCGGGCCGGAGACCAGACGGCCCACCTGGGCGCCAAACGCAGAAACCGGGGCCCGCCCAGCGTGGATGGCCAGGCCGAGCTGGGCCGGGCCAGCCTGGGCGCGCAGAGCCCGGGCGCCGGCCTGGGTGCGCAGCTCCCGGTGATCCAGCCAGCCGTCGGCGCCGAGGCGGCGGCGCAGCTTCTGCGTCGGGTGGTGCCGCCACCCCAGCACCCCGGCAGCCCCGGCCGCCAGCCCGGCCGCCCCCAGCCCGGCCGCGGTCGAGACCACGTCCAGGCCCGGCAGCGGGGCGGTGACCCACCCCAGCGCCCCCGTGGCGGTGGCGGCGGCCATCAGACGGGTCGGGGCCGAACGGGAGACGACGTTGCGGGTGTGCTCGATGACGCTCATCGCCCCTCCCCCGCCGTGGCGAGCCCCGGGTCGGGCTGGAGCAGCTCGAGCGCGTCGTGCACGCCCTGGGCGCGGCGCTTCTCGCAGCCGAAGTAGCGGCGGATCGCCTCCACACTGGGCAGCCCGGTGTCCTGCCAGGACTCCAGCTCCCCGACCGCGATCGCGGTGCGGACCTTGGTGACCAGGGTCAGGGTGTCCACGGTTTCGGCTTCCAGCCGGTGTCCGCCGGTGTCTGCGGCGTCGACGTGGGCCTCGGCGAGGATGCTGGCCAGGAACGACGCGACCAGGGGCTGCAGGATGACCGCGACCACGATGAGCACCGGCGGGGCCAGGTGCGCGAGCAGCGTGGTGAAGTTCTGCCAGGTGCCCAGCCACGGCAGCACCGGTGAGGTGTTGATCAGGATGGTGGCGGCGAGCAGCCCGGCCTCGAGGACGTAGACCTTGGTGCGGTGCGTCTTCGCGGGGAAGGTGCGGCCCCACTGCGCGGCCCGAGCGTGCAGCATCATGATCACCAGCAGCGGCAGGGAGAACAGCGGCTCCACCACGTAGGCGAGCGCAGACCCATGCGGGCCGACCAGCGCGTCGCGCACGCCGACCGAGGTCCAGCCGGTCCCGGCGACCGCGACCCCGAGCAGCGCCGCGGTGCTGAGCACGTGGGTGCGCTGCAGCGACGCCAGCCGCGAGGTCGGGTCCAGCAGCCGGGTGCGCCGGGCCAGGGCGCGGCGCTGCCAGAGCCGGTCGGACAGCTCGTAGCGGGCCACCCGCTGTTCAGCGCGGCGCTCCCGCCCGGCCAGCCGGACCGCGGCGGTGGCGGCCGCGACGTGCTGGGTGCGCCGCATGCCGCGGATCCGCTCCGCCGCGGCGCGCTCGTGATCGGCTTCTTTGTCCGAGAGCACGTCCAACCAGGATGGGTCGCGCTGCAGCTCGGCCTTGCCGCGCAGCAGCGCGAGCTCGCGTCGCATCTTGTCCAGCTCATCCGCAGCGGTCTCGTCCAGGCCCTCGCTGCCTCCGGGATCGGCGGCGGGCGAGGCGAGGGCGACGATGCTGGGCCGGTCGTTGGCCCGGTGGTCGGTGTCGGAGGTGGTCAGCCAGCGCTCCAGAGCGCCGGTGGGCAGCTCGGTCATCGGGTCTCCTCCCTCGGGGTCCCGGGGCAGCGGAAGGGGGCGTCGTTGGTGACAAGCCAGGTCCAGCCCTCGCAGCGGGGGCTCCCGGCACTGATGGGGTCGCTCCAGGTGGCCGGGGCCGGCGTCCAGAGGTGCTGGCAGGCCGTGCGAGACAGCAGCACGCGGGCCGAGTCCGGGCCGAGTGCGGTCAGGTCCATGACGGCGCACCTCGCCGGACCGAGCCCTGCACGGTGGTCGAGCAGATGCGCAGCCACGCCGACACCGCGCGCCGCACCGAACGGGAGTGTTGCTCGTAGGACGCGAGGGTCGGAGCTGGCGTCAGTTCGGTCGCGCACGCCACGCACGGACGGCCGGGAGGCGCCGTGAGCGACGCCGGCGAGACCCACGCCCCGCACACCGCTCGGTAGCTGCCCCCCGCCACGCCGGCCACCAGGTCCTCGTCTGTGATCTCGTGGTCCTGCCCGTCGACCTGCGAGGTCATCGAAGTAGTGGTCATCCGGCGGCGGGCCGGGTGGGAACACGCCGCGGGGCGGCGGCCGCGGGCGCTCACCGGTGACCTGCCGAAACAGGGAGCGGCTCGGCCGCGTCCACAGTGCTTCGCGCCGCCTGGGCCCGGATCTCAGCGAGCTGGTCCCACCGGCGATCCCGGTAGGTCCGGCTGCCGCGCGGGCCAGCAGTCACTGTCCAGCCGCGGGCCCGGGCCCGCTCGTCCTGTGCGTCGAGACGCCGGAACAGGCGGTCGCGCAGCCACGGGACAATCGACATGGGTCGTGCCTCCTGGGTCAGAGAGGGAGTGCGATCTAGGCCCCGGCGGGTGGTGACGCACCTGCCGGGGCCGCCCGTCCCAGCGGGACGAGCAGGCCCATACTATCGAATATTTCAGAATATTCTAAGTCGATGATGCGCTGGGCATGTCAGCCAGCGGGCCCCCGGCCTCGATGGTTGCATTCGTGCAGCTATCGGGAGGGGCGGCCGGTAGGTACCCTCGGCCGGGCGTCTGGAATATTCGTCATGGCCGGGGAGGCGGAATGCGAGTAAAGATCGTGGCGTACACCGAGTGCGAGGGCGGGAACTGCCCCACCACCTACATCACCGACGGTGGGACGGTGCTGGTCCAGGGCTACGACATGGCCCAGCCGAACCCCGCCAACGGGCTGCTTCCCGGGCACGCCTTCGCCGAAGTGCCGCCGGCGCTGCTGGAGCGGCACGCCCGACGGCAGGGCGGGCAGCGATGGATCGCTCCGACCCACCCTACTGAGCAGGGCACGGTCCTGGTGGCGGGCGCGGTCGTTGACGACCCGGAGGCGCTCGCGATAGTGCGACTCCCGGCCGGCGAGACGCTCGTCGAGGTGACTGGTGAAGTGATCGCGTGACCACGCTCGTAGAGATGTTCGGGACGTTCATCAGCTCCGCCTGGCGGCTGGAGGGGCGCGACACCTACCGGGTCGCCGGCGAGGAGGAGCGGATCGCGGCGTTTCTCCGGGGAGAGCCGCTGCCGCGCAAGACGCGTGAGAACAACGGCTGGATCGCCACGGTGGAGGACGCCCGTACCCGAGGCGCGTGGATCGGCCGAGTTCGGCTCGTGGGGCACCCCATCACCGACTACACCCGGTTCGAATTCGCCGCTTACCCGGACAACGTCGCAGCCGGCGAGGACGTGCAGGTTCTCGACCGGGATGCCCTCGACCCCTCATGGGAGGGCGTCCCGGACTTCTGGCTCTTCGACGACGAAACCGTGTTCGTCCAGCACTACGACGACGAGGGGCACTTCCTGGGGGCTGAGCAGGCCGAGGACGTGGCCGCCTTCCTTGAGGTACAGCGGCGCCTGGTCGGCCACACCGTGCCCGTCTCGGAGTTCGAATTGACCGATTTCCCGAAGCAACGCCCCGGCGTGATCCTCGGGCCGCCCCCGGCCCTGCCCGCCCCGGCGGCTTCGATGCACAGATAGGAGCAACCTGATTGAGTGGCCTGCCGGCCCGAGAGAAGCTCGGCGAACGCCTTCGCGCGTGCCGTAAGGCCGCGGGCATCACCGGCACCGAGCTTGCCGTGCGTCTGGGCGTGTCACAGTCCACGATCAGCAAGATCGAGACGGGTAAGACACGCGCCCCCCAGAACCTCGTACGCCAGTGGTTGGAGCACACGGCCGCTAGCGAGGAAGCCCGCGCAGAGCTGATAGAGCTTGCCGAGCGCAGCACGGAGGTCTCTGACTGGCAGCAACTGCATGCGCGCGGCTGGGGGACCCACCAGAAGCGCTACTCCGAGCTCGAGCAATCCGCAGCAGGGATCTTGGTGTTCCAGAACGCTGTCATTCCTGGACTGCTGCAGACAGCTGCGTACACGTCGTTCCTGCTCGGCACAGTGGTCGGCCTGCCTCCGGAGGAGGTGGGCGTCGCGGTCACGTCCAGGCTGGCTCGCCAGTCCGTGCTCTACGAGCCCACCACCCGTCTGCGCGTCGTGGTGACCGAGGCAGTGTTGCGGCACCGCCTCGGTGGCCCGGCCGTCATGGCCGAACAGCTGCACCGCCTCGCGGAGCTGTCACGTCTTCCCACGGTCGAACTGGGGATCATCCCCATCGATACGGATATGCCGTCGCGGTACGGCCCGAGCTTCGATCTGTACGACGATCTCGACGGCTCAGGTGACTCGCTCGTCGTCGTCGAGCTCGAATCCGGTGAGGTCCGAGAAGACGACCCGGACCGCGTCGCGCCCTACCGCCGGCGCCACGACATCTACTGGTCAGCTGCGATCACCGGCGCCGCCGCCACCGACTACATCGAGCAGCTCGCCCGGCAGATGACACGCAGTATCTTCTCCTGACGGACGGCGCCAGCGCCGCTCACACGCCCCGCACGAGTCCGAGGTATGACCGGTCGCTCGGTCCGTCCCAGTAGCAGCTCCCGTTCGTCCACCGCGGACTGACGCGGCTCACCTGCGCCTGATCTACCACCGACAAATCACAACGACGCTATGAGACGAGTTCTCAGCCCGCCACGTCCGCGATGAACATGTAGCCGGGCGCGTGCGTGATCGCGAACGGCGGCCGGGCGGCGGTGATTGCCGCCTGTGGGGTGACCCCGCAGGCCCAGAACACCGGCAGCTCGTCCGGCCGGATCCCCACCGGGTCCCCGTAGTCCGGCCGGGCGAGGTCGGCGATGCCCAGGGCGTCGGGTGCGCCGATGTGGACCGGAGCCCCGTGTACGTCGGGCAGGCGAGCGGTGACCTCCACCGCGGTGGCGACCTGGGCGGCCCGCACCGGGCGCATCGAGACCACCAGGGGTCCGTGCAGGCGGCCGGCGGGCCGGCACATCACGTTGGTCCGATACATCGCGACGTTGCGGGTCTGGTCGACATGCCGTAGCGGGATGCCGGCCTGCTGCAGCGCCGCCTCGAAACTGAAGCTGCAGCCGATCTGAAACGCGACGAGGTCCGGGCGCCAGACGTTGCGGACGTCGGGCACCTCGGCGACGACCTCACCGTGCGCCCACACCCGGTACAGGGGCAGGTCCGTGCGCAGGTCCGCCTCCGGAGCCAGTGCGGTGACCGGCACTCCGGCGTCGCTGACGTCCAGCACCGGACACGCCCGAGGGTTGCGCTGGGCGAAGAGCAGGAAGTCGTAGGCCCAGTCCTCCGGCAGCACCACCAGGTTGGTCTGCGTGTACCCGGCGGACCACCCTGCCGTCGGGCAGACCATCCCCGCCCGGAACTTGGCCCGGGCCTCGGCGGGGCTGAGCCTGGCCCGCAGCTCGGGCGCCGGCGCGGTGGAGGTGACCGTCATCGCCGGGTCACTCCCCGCCGAATCGGGTGACGTACTCCTGCGCCCACGGGCGGGCCCGTTCGATGACCTCGGCCGCGGCCAGCACGCCCTCGTCGTCGCCCATGCGGCCGATCAGCTGAACCCCGACCGGGACGCCGTCGACAAGACCACCGGGGATGGTGACCGCCGGCTGACCGGTGCAGTTGTAGGGGTAGGTGAAGCCCAGCCAGTCGAGGTAGCGCTCCCAGAGAGCCGTGTTGTCGGCAGCCTGGTCGTACCCCTCGATCAGCGGCGGCACCTGAGTGAGGGTTGGAGTGAGCACGATGTCGTAGGGCTCAGTGGTGACCATGAGCTGGGCACTGCGGTTGCGCATGGCCGAGACCGCAGCGGCGTAGTCGCCGGCGGTCTTGCCCTTGCCACGCATCGCCAGGGCCAGAGTGTTGTCCTCCAGCAGGTGCAGCTTGGCTTCGCCGACAACGCCCTCGACCGTCGCGGCGCTGTTGCCCTCGAGCACGGTCATGAACGGCTCGGCGAGGCCGGAGAGGTCCAAGTCGATCTCCTCCACTGCCCAGCCCTGCGCCTCGAACGCCCGCGCCGTCTCCTGCACCGCGGCGACGATCCGCGGGTCGACGTCCCCGTGCGGGTTGCGAGTGGTGACGCCGACGACCCGGTGACGACTGGTGTCAGCCGCGGTCACGGGCGCCCGATAGACGCCGTACGGTTCGCCCACCACAGGGCCGGCCATCGCGTCAAGGAGCAGACGGGTGTCCGCGACGGTGCGGGCCAGCGGGCCGTTGGTGGCAAGGCCGGCCCAGTACTCGTAGGCGATCGGCGCCCAGGGGATGAGCCCGCGGCTGGGCTTGAGGCCGATGACGCCACAGCAGGAAGCGGGGATACGGCAGGAGCCGCCCCCGTCGCTGCCTTGTGCGACCGGCACCATGCCCAGCGCGACCGCGGCCGCGGCGCCGCCGCTGGACCCGCCGGCGGTGCGGCTGGTGTCCCACGGATTGCGGGTGGGGCCCCATTCCTCGTTGGAGGTGGTCGGCCGCAGCCCGAACTCCGGCGAGTTCGTCTTGCCGATCACGATCATCCCGGCCTTGCGCAACCGCTCGACGACCACGGCGTCGTAGCCGGACTCGAACCCGACCATCGCCATGCTGCCGTAGCTGGTGGGCATGTCAGCGGTCTCGTTGGCGTCCTTGATCAGCACCGGGATCCCGTGCAGCGGACCGCGTTCGCCCGCAGCCACGTCGTCGGCGGTCGCCGCGTCGGCGAGCGCACCCTCGGCACGCAGTTGGACGACAGCGGTAACCTCCGCGTTGCGGCTGTCGATTCGTTCGAGGGTGGCCTTCGTCAGCTCGGCGACGCTGAGCTCACCGCGGTCGAGCAGGTTCCGCAGACCGGCTACCGAGGCGTAGGGGATGTCGGAGGTCATGCGCCCACCGTTGCCGAGCCGCACCACGGTGTCATCGGTCGGACGACCGATTTCGCCACCGGGGTCACTCCAACTGCGACCAGCTCAAGAGCAGGTGATCACTCGCAATGCCGACCGCACCGGCACGCGAGGTCGAACCCAGCTTGCACAGGACGTGCTCCACGTGGGTCTTGACCGTGCTCATGCTGGTGTTCAGCCGGGCGGCGATGTCCGCGTTAGGCAGCCCCGCGACCATCAAGGTGAGGATGTCCAGTTCCCGCGCGGTGAGGCCGTGGGGTGGCTCCTGCTTGCGGAACGTGACGACGATGTCGGGGGCGTCCGGGTCCACACGCACCGTCCGTTGGGCCCGGATCGCCCACCATCGCCGGTGCCGGTCCTGTTGGAAGAAGCCGAGCCGGTCCCGCCGTGACCGCGCGGTCAGCCGGCCGACGGCGAGCAACTCGGCACGGGACAGCGGCAGGTCGTCGGCGCCCATGGGAAACCGCACCGATCCCGGACCGGTGGCCACGGTCACCAGCATCTCGTCGTCCCGGACGAGCAGGTCCGCCGAGCGCGGGACCCGCCGCGGGTCGGTGGCCGAGGCCAGCCGGGTCGAGAGCGAGGCCAGCGTCAGGAGCGCCTCCGCGCTCGCCGGACGGCGGTCCGTCGAGCTGAGCGTCAACATGCCGATGTACCGCCCGGTCGGGCTGCGCAGACAGACGGTGACACCCTCGTGGAACCCGGCGGGCTCGAGCACCTCGCAGTAGGTCTGCGTGGCCCGGTAGTCGAACGGGATGTCGCACATCCGGGCCGGCAGACCCTCCCTGAGGGTGAAGGCGTAGCCGGGGCAGATGGCCGGGTAACTGTTCACGACGAAGTCCGCTACCGCCTGCGGATAGCCGACGTTGGCCAGCAGCCGGTGCCGGCCGGTGGACGGTTCTGCGGTGGCCAGCAGGGCGCTGTCGCAGGAGGTGAGGCGGGCCAGCGCGGCGAGCAGTGGCTCCGCGGCGGCCCGGGAGCGTTCGAGGTCGTCGACGAGCCGCCCGAGTGCGGCCACCGAGCTCAGCACGCGCGCTCCTCGCCCATGGTCACCTCAGCGCATATCGCCCGGCAAGCCCTGCAAGCGCGCCACAGCGTCGTCGCAGGAGTCCTGCAGGTAGCGCTCAAGCTCCCATTCGAAGCCCTGCCGGTCGCCGTCGACGAGCAACTGGACCAGCCGGGAATTGCGCTGCGGCCACGGGTGGTCGCGACCGATGAACCCCGTGAGAATCAGTCGGATCTCCCCCAGCAGCTGTTCGAAGAGCTGGTCGAGGCGGGTGTTCCCGAGCAGGCCGACCAGTTGCCGGTGGAACTCCGCGTTCTGCGCCTGGACGGCCTTGGCATCGCCCTGCTGAACCGCCTCCTCGGCCGCCGCGACGATCCCCTGCAGGCGCTGGACCTCCTCGGGGGTCAGGGTGCCGGCGCGGGCGGAGGCGCCCTTCTCCAGCAGGGTGCGGACGGCGTAGATGTCACGGACCTCGTCCGGGGTCAGTCGACGGACGGCGACCCCCCGGTGCACCTCGTGCACGGCGATGCGTTCCTGGGTCAGCAGCCGCAGTGCCTCACGCACGGTGTTCCGGGCGACCCCGAAGGCCTCGGCGAGGTCGGCCTCGCGGAGCGGCTCGCCGGGGGGGAAGTCGCCGTCCATGATCCGCCGCCGCAGCTCCTCGGCGATGAGCTCAGCGGCACCTCGCCGGTTGAGCACCGAGTGGTGCAGGGCGTTGCGGATCGTCCCCACGGACTGACTTTCCTCTCTCTTCCGCGGCGAGCCGTGCACCGCGCGTAACTGCGATTCTCCCCCAGCCGGCCCGCTGACGGTTCTCGGCGTACGACTCCGGGCTACGTCGCCCTGACCTTCGAGAACCGCCCCGTGGTCAGCGCGACCGCGGCCAGGAGAACCAGGCCCTTCAGCAGGGGACCGATGTAGAACGGCACCCCCAGCTGGGTCAGCCCGCCCACGAGCGCGGCCAGCAGGAACACCGCGACGACGGTGCCGAGGACGTTGTACCGGCCGACGTAGAGGATCGTCCCGCCGAGGAACACCGCGGCGAAGGCCGGCAGCAGGAAGCTGGCGCCGACCTGCGGGTTGCCCGAGCCGAGCACCGCTGCCTGGACCACTCCGGCGAGCGCGGCGATCAGCCCCGAGACCACGAACGTCCCGATGGTCAGCCGGGTGACCGGGATGCCGGTGAGCCGGGCCGCCTCGTGATTGTCCCCGATGGCGTACAGGTAGCGGCCGACGGGCATGTGCTGGGAGACCCACCACAGCACGACCACCAGGAGCGCGGCGTACACCGCGGGCAACGGGATGTCGCCGAGCTTGCCGCCTACCGCGGTGAACCCCTCGGGCACGTTCTTCGAGAAGATCCGGCCGTTGGTCCACCACAGCGCGGCGCCGAGCGCGATGCTGCCGGTGGCCAGGGTGGCGACCAGCGAGTTGATGCCGAGGATCGTCACCGCGACCCCGTTGATCAGCCCGACGACGAGGCCGACGAGCAGCGCCGCGGCCACCGCCACCCAGATCGGCGCCTGGAAGAACTCGAACATGCCGATCGAGGTGATCATCGACAGCGTCAGCACGTTGGCGATGGACAGGTCGTAGTGCCCGGCCACCAGCGGTACGAACAGCGCCATCGCCAGCATGAGGCCGACCGCCTCGTTGCTGAGCGTGGCGGTCAGGTTGGTCATGGTCGGGTACGTCTCCGGCCGCAGGACGCTGAACACGACCACGACCCCGACCAGCGCGTAGAAGCCGAACCACCGGGGGTGCAGCGCCCCCCGGCCACGCGCCCTGCGCCGGGCCGGCGGGGCCGGCCGGCTCGCCTGCCCCCCGGCCGGCTGTGCGACCGCAGTCTCCATGTCATCTCCCTCGCGCCGGTCCGCAAGTCCGGGCCCCGGCGTGCTCATACCGTTCCTGCCAGGTGGTGCAGGTCGTGCTCCTCGATCGAGGAGGGGTCCTCCACGACCGCCTTCACCGCGCCCTGCCGCATCACGACCACCCGGTCGGCCAGGTCGAGGACCTCGCCGAAGTCAGAGCTGACGACAACGACGGCCGTGCCGCGCTCGGCCAGCAGCCGGATGCTGTCGTGGATCTGTGCTCTGGCCCGGACGTCGACGCCCTGCGTGGGTTCGTCGAGCAGCAGGACGTCGGGGGCTAGCCGGGCGCAGCGGGCGATGACGCCCTTCTGCTGGTTGCCGCCGCTGAAGAACCGGAATTCCCGCTCCGGGTCGCGCGGCTTGACGTCGAACTCGTCGAGCAGTGCGGCGACCTCGGTCCGCTCGGCGTGCTCGTCGATGCGCAGCGGGGTGCTCACCGGCCCCAGCGCGCCCGCGGTGATGTTCTCCCGCATGCTCATCGTGGCGAACCCGGCTTGCTTGCGGCGGTCCTCGGGCACGTAGGCGATGCCCGCGGCCACGGCCCTGCCCGGCCGTCCCGAGGGGACCGCCGCGTCGCGGACCAGTACCTCCCCGCCATCGCGCGGCTGCCCGCCGGAGATGAGCCGGAGCATGGTGCTGCGCCCGGACCCGAGCAGTCCGGCCACGCCGAGGATCTCGCCCGCCCGCACCTGCAGCGAGGTCGGCCGCAGCCGCCCGCCATGGAGGTCCCGGCAGGTGAGCACGGCCGGCCCGGCGGCGCGGGCGCCGGCCGGCTGGGTCCGCGCCGCCACGTCGCCGACCATGAGCTGGGCGAGGTCGCCCTCGTCCAGCCCTGCCGAGCTCCGGGAGGCGACCAGCTTGCCGTCGCGCAGCACGGTGACGTGGTCGGCGATCGCCAGCAGCGTTGACAGGTCGTGGCTGATGTAGATGACGCCGATGCGGTGGGCGGCGACGTCCCGGATCACCTGGAAGACCCGTTGGGCCTCGTCCTCGGGCAGCGACGCCGTCGGCTCGTCCAGGACCAGTAGGCGGATGGTGGCACCCGTCTGCAGGTCCTGGACGGCACGCGCGACGGCGACCATCGTCCGCTGGGACTGCGACAGCTCGCCCAGCCGGGCGTCGGGGTCGATGGTGTCGACCCCGATCGCCGCCAGCGCAGCCCAGGCAGCGACCCGCTCGCCCCGGTCGTCCACGCGCAGCCCGTGGCTGGTCCGGAACCGGGAGCCGATCGAGATGTTGTCGCGGACGGTCTGTTGGGTGAACAGGGCCGGGTCCTGGTGGATGAACCGCAGGCCCAGCTCGGTTGCCCGAGCCGGGGTGAGGTGCCCGACCGGCTCGCCGTCGACGAGCACGTCACCGGCCTCGGGCGTGTACACGCCGGCCAGGACCTTGACCAGGGTGGACTTCCCCGACCCGTTCGTCCCGACCAGCGCGTGCACTTGACCCGGGAGGACCTCTATGGAGACCCCGTCCAGGGCCACCTGCCCGGTGAATTCCTTGCGGATCGCCTCGGCGGCGACG
Organism: Pseudonocardia mahuensis; assembly: GCF_018531475.1. Classification (GTDB taxonomy): domain Bacteria; phylum Actinomycetota; class Actinomycetes; order Mycobacteriales; family Pseudonocardiaceae; genus Pseudonocardia. Next base: position 49,379 of record NZ_JAHDTG010000019.1, on the reverse strand, counting down.
ACCGGAGTGCTGCCGGGGGTCAACTCAGACGCCCCACAGGCTCTTGTAGGCCGAGCGGAAGTCGAGGTCGCCGTCCCACAGCCCGTCGATCCCCTGCGCGACCTGCTGGTCGACCAGCTTCACCTTCAGCGCGCCGGCGCCGCCCGCGGGGTCGGCGCCCGCGAAGATCCGGTTGATGATGTCGATGTTCGACCAGCCTGCCCAGTCCAGCGCGAACGCGGTGGTCGCGTCCTGCCCGCAGTTCTGGCGGATACATTCGATGGCCGAGGAGGTGCCGTCGGAGCCCAGCACGATGACGTCGTCGCGACCCACCGCCCGCAGGCCCTGGAGCACCGAGTCGACGGCGTAGTCGTAGTCGATGTAGATGACGTTGAAGTCCGGGTTGGTCTGCGCCATCTGTTGCACGGTCTGGGGCACCGAGGTGGCCAGGTCGGCGAAGGTGAACTCGCGCGTGTCGAGGATCTGGCAGGTGGAGCACTTCTCCAGCTGCGACACGAACGCCCGGTTGCGCTCGATCATGGTCTCGAAGCCGGTGTCGTGCAGCACCAACGCGCGGACCTCACCGCCGGTCTGGGCGATGGCGTAGTCGGCCAGGTAGGCGCCGGATGCCTCCCAGCCTTCGGCCGTCGGGTTGTCGGAGAAGTCGACGAGGTCGGTGGAGTTGGTCGACTGGGCGACGAAGGCGACGCCGGCGGCGCGGGCCTCCTGGACCGCGCCCTGGATGGTGTCGGGGTCGATCGCGAAAGTGATGATGCCGTTGGCGCCGAGGGTCACGGCCCGGCGGACCGCGGCGGCCTGGGCGTCGGCAGTGCCGCCGCCGTCGATGGTCTCGACGCGCCAGCCGAGCAGCTCGGCTGCCTCCTTGGCGCCGCGGGCCGGCTGCGCGCAACCCTCGGATGCCTCGGCGCACGGGATCAACACGACGAACTTGCCGGGGACGGCCTTCGGGCCCTCGGTGGGCACACCGGAGGTCACCTCTGCGGTCGCGGCGCTCACCCGCTCTTGCGCCGCGGCGGCGTTCGCGGCCGCCTCCTCGGAGTTCGTTGATGCCGGGCTGCCGCCCGACCCTCCGCCGCAGGCGGCGGCGAACACCAACACGGAAGCCATGGCGAGGCCGGCGAACAGCCGGCGCCCGTGGCGGGTCGACCTCATTCAGGCACTCCTTGGAGACGAGCGGTCGCAGACTGCGAGCGCTGGTGGTCGTCGCTCTGTTGCGACGTGGGAGATGTGGATGGTGCGTCCCGGCGCCCGGATACTGCGCCCGGGAGCGGGAAGGGGGCGGGTTCGAGGAACCGGCGCAGCACATTGCCGGTGATCCGGGCGACGTTGTTGTCGTAGCCCGCGTGGGACAGCGACCCCGCCCAGGCGATCGAGCCGGTGGAGAAGACCGCGCCGCCCCCGGCGGTCTCGAAGAACACCAGATCGGCGCGGACCAGCGGGTCCTGGGTGCCGGTGGAGGTCGGCCGGTTGGCCAGCATCTCCTCCAGCGTCAGCATGTAGGTGTCGGTGTGGCCGACCGAGGAGGCCAGGACGAGCGAGTGCGGCGGGCTGCCCAGAGCGACGTCGTGCCGGTCGATCTCGAGGCCGGCGGCACCGCCGCCGATCAGGCCGAAGTCGCCGATCCGCTCGTCGGCGCCCACGCCGTCGAAGACGAACCCGACCCGGGGGTCGAAGCTGTCCGGCCCCCGCAGGTAGTACGACGAGATGTCGAAACCTTGCGCGGCGAACCCGACGCCGACCAGTCGCTGCGGGCTCGCGCCGGCGCGGACCCACAATCCGCCGTACTCACCACTGGAGGCATGGAAGTACTCGCCTGGCCGGGCCGCCCAGGTCCGGGTGCCGCTCTCGGTCCGGCGGATCTCCAGCACCCCGGGCAGGTCCTCGGGAAAGGAGATCCGCCAGTAGAAACCGTTGCCGCCGAGATACATCAGCCGCCCGCCGCCGCGGGTGTGTGCCTCGTAGGCGTCGCGCATCCGCTGGGATGTGTACTCGGGATGGGTGCCGGTGACCACGACCCGGTAGGGAGCCAGCGCCTCGGGGCCGCCGGCGTGCAGATCCTCGTCGGTGAGGACGTCGAAGGGCACCCCGCTCCGGGTGAGCCAGTCGATGATGTGGGTGTCGGCCGCGAACTGCCACAGCGCCGAGCCCGATCCGCCCAGCCACGAGCCGGTGCCCGGGCGCATGTTGAGGATCGGACGCAGCCGCGAGGAGTGGCAGATGCCGCTGCCGTCGGAGTGCGTGTCGTAGGTGGAGCCGCCGTACTCCCGGTGCTCGGTGAGGAACAGGTCGCCCGGCTGCAGCACCGGCACCTGATCCGTCACCAGCTGCACCAGTGGCGCGTCGACGACCATGTGCTCGTTCGCGTAGGCGAGGTAGCTGGCGGTGGGGGCGACGAAGGCCACGGGGGCGCGCTCGGCGTCCGGGGCCGGCCGGACGAACAGGGGGATGTGGTCCTCGGCGCCCTCGGCGGTCAGGTGCACGGCGTACACCCCGCTGGGCAAGGCGGGCGGGAGGTCGATGTCGAAGTCGGCTTCCCAACCGGCGTCGTAGAGGTCGTCGTCGTGGAAGTGGACCGCGCCGTACTCCTCCGGACGGTGCCGCCAGCACATCTCCTGCCCGGTCCAGTTGGACCCGGTGACTGCCCGCGTGGGCAGGTTGACCAGGACACCGTCCCGGCCGCGTCCGGGATGAGCCCGCACCTGCTGGGTGGCGATGTCGCGGGACAGGTCCCAGGCGGCGGTGCGATCGGTGAGGTCGGCCGGGATCTCGGCGGCGGCCAGCCGACGGATGTCGTCGGCATCGAGCGCGACCTCGCCCAGGCGCGGCCGCTCGATCTTGCCGTTGTACAGATGCGCGGCAACGACCCGCCCGCGGCACTCCCCCGCGTGCGACCCGGCCAGCAGTAGGGGCCCGTCCAGGTCGGCCGCCAGGCCGAGAGGCAGCTGCCGGGTCACCCTGCAGGTGGACCGGGCCCGCAGAACGTCGTCGTGGGGTTCCTGCACCAGCACGACCTCGCCGGTGACCGGGTCGTAAGCCGCGGCGACGAGGTACCACTGCCGCTCCAGCAGGGGGATGCCGGTCGCGGCTACGTGTGCCGCACCGGCGGGGCCGACGAGGCGCAGCTCGAGGTCGCCGGCGGGGCCGATGCGTAGCTGTGCGCTACCGCGGCCCGTCGTCGCGGCAATGCTGAGCACCGCCTGACGCCCCTTGGCCGGGGTCGTCGGCCAGATATTCGCCTGCAGGGTGATCCCGTCGGCCAACCGCCACGGTCCCGGCGACGGCAGGACTGCGAAGGACCCACTGTGGATGGCCTGGCTGCGTCCCGGGAGGCGCTGCGCCGGGACCTCGGTGACGGGCTCGTACCGTGCACCGGGCCCGGCCGGGTTCGGGTCGCCATGCAGGACCCGGACCAGGCGAGTCTCGTACTCGTCCGGGCCGAAGCAGCTGACCATGCAGGAGACGCGGTCGCCCGGGGCAGCGCTCAGGTGTGAGGCGTACGCGACGATCACTTGCGTCCGGGTCACGCCCGCGCCTCCTGCCCGGCGGTGGCGCGGTCGACGGCGTCGAGGTCGAGCGGCTGCCCGAAGTGGCACTCCCAGCGGCGGACGAACACCGCCCACTCCGCAGCGGCGGCCGAGTCGAACGAGACCCCCGGGACCAGCTCGACCGGCGCGCCCCGGCGCGCGCTCAGCCGGCCGAGCCGGTACTCCCGGAACGGCCGCACACACACGATCACGTGTTTGCCCTCCAGCGGTTCGGAGCGCAGCACCCGCAGCAGCCGGGCCAGCGCATCGCTGTGGTGCCCGAGCGGCGCGGCCCGGAACTCGGCGACCAGCGCCGGGTCCGGCGCCGGCACGCGGCCGGGGACCGGGGTCGGCACGGGAGCGTCGGGGGCCATTGACGACTCCTCTTCTGGCGGTTCGGGTGGATTGACTCTATTTATGGGGAATCAGATCGCGCAACAACTCTACGATTGCGTCTGGGTTACGACCCGTACCATGGGCCCCACGAGTGCGCCCGGCAGGCGGCGAACCGCACGGTCTGCCCCGGCCGCATCTGCGCCAGGCGGTCCACGTCGGCGGGCAGCACGACCCCGATCACCGGGTAGCCGCCGGTGACGGGATGGTCGGAGAGGAAGACCAGTGGGGTGCCGCTGGGTGGCACCTGGATCGCACCGCGCACCATCCCCTCGGATGGCAGCTCCTGGTGCTCCCGGCGGGCCAGCACCGGGCCCTCCAGGCGCACCCCCACACGGTTGCAGTCGGCGGTGAGCCGGTAGTTCCTCGTCACCAGCGTGCGCAGGGCACGCGGTTCGAACCAGTCCGCCCGCGGCCCGGGGGCGATCCGCAGCGGCGCCGCCAGATCCAGGTGAGGCTGGGCGGCGACGTCCACGGTCACCGGCGGGCCGGCCGGTTCCGGCCCGACCGCCAGCACGTCCCCGGCGCGCACCGGGGCGGGCCCGATCCCGGACAGCGTGTCGGTGGCCCGCGAGCCGAGGACGGCCGGGACCGCCACCCCGCCCCGCAGCGCCAGGTAGGTGCGCACCCCCAGCGTCGGGGCCCCGACCCGCAGCTCGCTGCCCGCCGCCAGTGCCAGCGGGCGCAGCGCGGTCACCGGCCGGCCGTCCAACCAGGCGGGGCCCAGCGCACCGGCGAGCGCGACCACCACCCGGTCCTGGGCGCGCAGGCTGAGCCCGCCGAGGGTGAGCTCCAGCGCCGCGGCCGCCGCGGGGTTGCCGACCAGTCGGTTGGCCAGCCGCAGCCCGCTGCGGTCGGCCGCGCCCGAGGCCGAGACCCCCCACCGCCCGCGCCCGGGCCGGCCTTGGTCCTGCACGGTCACCAGCCCCGAGACGGCCAGCACCTCGACGGCCCTCACGCCGCCTCGACGAACCGCACCCGGTCCCCGGGCTGCAGCAGGCCGGGGACCTCCCGCGCCAGGTCCCACAGCCGCGCGTCCGTGCGGCCGAGCAGGTGCCAGCCCCCGGGCGAGGGCCGGGGGTAGACGGCGGAGAAGGCGTCCGCGATCGCCACCGACCCCGCCGGCACGCGGGTGCGCGGCGAGGACCGGCGGGGCAGGTGCAACCGCGGCGGCAGCCCGGTCAGGTAGGCGAAGCCGGGCGCGAACCCGCAGAAAGCCACCGAGTAGAGCGTCCCGGTGTGCACGGCCACGACCTCGGCCGGACTCAGCCCCGTGGCGGACCCGACCTCGGCCAGGTCGGCCCCGTCGTAGACGACCTCGATCTCCACGACCGCGCCCCCCGCCCGCCTGCGGGGGGCGGGGGTGGTGCCGCCGACCCAGCCGATGACGTCCGCGGTGGTGGTCACGACGGGGTCGAAGGTGATCAGCACGGTCGCCTGGGCCGGGACGATGTCGGTGACCCCGGCCGGCCGGGTGCGTACGAGCACCTCGTACTGGTCCAGCACCCGGTCGTGGTCGGCGAGCTCCACCAGCACCGCCTCGGCGCCGTACGGGCGGACCGATCGCTGCGGCGTCACGGTGCGGCGGGGACGGCGGTGAAGGCGGCGACGGTGAACCCGGCTCTCTCCAGCGCCGCGCGCACGGCCCGGGCGACCCGCTCGGCGCCCGGGGTGTCGCTGTGCACGCACAGGGTCCCGACGGCGTCCGCCGGCCCGCCGGCTGTGTCCTCAGCCAGGGCGACCGCCTGCCGCCCGATGGCGTCCGGGTCGGTCAGCACGGCGCCCGGCTGCGAACGGGGCATCAGCCCGCCGTCGGCGGTGTAGGCGCGGTCGGCAAAGCCTTCCGCCGCAGCCGCGAGCCCGGCCGCGGCGGCCGCGACCAGCAGCCGGGAGCCGGGCGGCGCCACGACGGCGAGCTCCGCGTCGAACTCACCGACCGCGGCCACCACCGCCGCGGCGTGGTCCTCCCGCTGCGCGGCCGCGTGGTAGAGCGCGCCGTGCGGCTTGACGTACCGCACCCGGTCGCCGCCGGTCCGCGCGAAGGCGTCGAGGGCCCCGATCTGGTAGAGCACCGCATCGGTCAGCTCCGGCACGGACATCTCCAGGTGCCGCCGCCCGAAGCCGGCCAGGTCCGGGAATCCGACGTGCGCCCCGATCGCGACCCCGCCCGCGATCGCGGCGTCGCAGGTTCGCCGCATCCAGGACGGGTCCCCGCCGTGGAAGCCGCAGGCCACGTTGGCGCTGCTGACGATCCGCAGCAACGCCTCGTCGGGGCCCATCCGCCAGCTCCCGAAGCCCTCCCCGACGTCGCAGTTCAGGTCGATGACACGTGCGCCCACCGTCACGACCCGGGGTGGCATTGGCCCGACCGCGACGGCGGTACGTCGAGCGCGGGGTTACGGTCGAAGAAACCCCACGGCTGCAGTTCGAAGCCCACCCGGGCCACCGGCATCAGCGGCCAGTCCTCCAGCCGCACCTCGTGGTGGGCGCCGAAGGTGTGCCAGACGACGATGTCGGCGTCGACGACCGGGCGGTCGCGCTCGATCCACACCCCCAGGCCGTCGTCGCCGCGGCTCTGGTTCGGGTACTCGCCCGCCGGGTGTCGCTCGTCCTCGGCGAACGGGGTCACCCACAGGTGCCGGCTCGCGAACGCGGCCCGCCGGGTGATGTGCGCGTCGGGCAGGCTGAACTGGGTGACCGGGTGCGAGGCCTCCAGTCGGTACCCGGTCGGGTCGCCGACGGCGTTGGTCCGCCCGGTGTTGATGATCTTCCAGAACCGGTGCTTCTCCGGGGCGGCCAGCCGCGCGGCGACCCGCTCGGTCTCCAGCACCCGCTCGACGGTGCGGAACGCGTTGCCGTGCGGGTTCTCCGGTCCGGCCGGCACCGCCTCCGTCTCCACCTCGACGACGGTGTTCGCCACGCCGTCCACGGCCATGTCCAGCCGGGCGCAGAACACGTGCTGGTGGATGGGGCCGTACACCCCGCTGCGGTCGAGCAGCTGTCCGAACGGCGTGGTCCGCCCCGGCGGCAGGGCGCCGGTGGTCGGGATGCCGGTCAGCTTCACCTCGAGCCCGATCCGGCCGTCCTGGTGCAGCGCCCAGTAGAAGCCGTACTCGTAGTTCCCGACGGTGGCGATGAAGGAGATGATCAGCTTGCGGGCGCGGCGGACCTCGGCGACGCCGGTCCGCCAGTCGGTGTGCTTCCACAGGATGCCGTCGTCCTCCTCGTGCAGGCAGACGGCGTTGCGGATGGTGCGGGCGCCCCCACTGCTGTCGTTGACCACCCCGTCGAAGTAGGTGATCTCGCCCAGGCAGTCGCAGCCGAGTTCCAGGGAGTTGGCCAGTGCCCCGAGCAGGTACTCGCCGGCGTCGAAGGCGTTCTTGCGGTACTGCAGCGGGGCCGGGTCGCCGTAGGGTACGACCATCTCGGCCATCGAGGCGCGGTGCAGCACCGAGCGGCGCTCGCCCCCGTCGGTGTAGCCGACGTCGTGCAGCACCAGGCCCTCGCGGACGGTGAACCCGTACCGGAAGTCCCACTTCTGCCAGCGGATCCGCTGCCCGTCGACGGTGAAGCTGGGGCCGTCGGGCTGGTGGATCTGAAGATCGGTGATGTCGTCGCGGAGCGTCCCGACGCTGCCGGCGGTGTAGTTGGCGTCCGCGGCGGGAACCGGCACCACGCCGAAGTCCTCGATCCGGATGATCCGGCCCTCGTCGAGGTCCACCACCGCCAGCAGGTTGTCCACCGGGTGCGCGTACTGGTTGTCCCCGGGGCGGCTGCGCACCCAGACCAGCGCGTTGACCAGGCGGCGGCCCTCGTCCTCGGCGCCGTAGTAGCCGGCCGACCACGGGTCGACGGTGATCAGCTCTGGGTCGGTGATCCCGCGCTTCGCCAGCGCGGTGAGGAAGTCCGGGTCGGTCTTGCAGATCTGCTCGGCCTCCTCGAACTCGTCGGCCATGATCGCCGGCTGCACGCCCTCCAGCGGCGTCCACTCCAGGACCGTCCCGGTGCCCACGTCCACCACGCCGCGGTGGGCCCGGTGCGCCTTCGAGTCGAGCACGACCAGCGCGACCCGCACCTGGATCGGATCGCCGGGGGCGAACTCCCGCACCACCACCTTGTCCGGCTCGACGAGGTCGACCGTCGCGAAGCGGAAACCCTCATGCAGCTGCTTCTCGGTGCGTAGCACCCGCACCGCCTCCTCGATCTCCGCGGCACTCAGTGAGTCGAGGGGGTGGGTCCGCGTCGGGGCGGTCATAGAGAGTCCTTCCGGTTGCGGGAGTGGGGAGGTGGAGCGGTCGGCCCCGCGCGCCCGTCGGCGGCGCGGGGCGGACAGGTCTTCAGCTGAGGCTGGTCCAGACGGTGCGGGTCTCGAGGTAGGCATCGAGGTTCTCGGCGCCGAGCTCGCGCCCCAGCCCGGACTGCTTGAATCCGCCGTAGGGCGCGGCGGCGTCGCTGTGGCCGTAGGTGTTGACGTAGACCGAGCCGGCGCGGAGCCGTGCGGTGACCCGGTTCGCCCGGCCGATGTCGCGGGTGCAGACGCCGGCGGCGAGCCCGTACACGGTGTCGTCGGCCTTGGCGAGCGCGTCGGCCTCGTCGGTGAACGGCAGCGCGACGACGACCGGGCCGAAAACCTCCTGCTGCACGATCGGCGCGTCCTGCGGCACGTCGGTGACCACGGTCGGCCGGACGAAGAAGCCCGCGGGGTCCGTCCCGGCCGGGGTGTCCGCGCCGCCGGTCAGCAGCCGGGCCCCGGACCGCTCGGCGGCGGTGATGTAGCCGGTGACCCGGTCGCGCTGGCGGGCGGAGATCAGCGGGCCCATGGTCACGCCCTCGTCGAGCCCGTGCCCGAGCTGGAAGTCGGTCACCCGGGCGGTGAAGGCGGTGAGGAACTCCTCGAAGACGCCTTCCTGCACGTACAGCCGCGATCCCGCGGAGCAATTCTGGCCTGCGTTGGCGAAGGCCGCGGCCAGCGCGGTCTCCACCGCGGCCGGCTGGTCGGCGTCGTCGAAGACCAGCAGCGGGCTCTTGCCGCCCAGCTCCAAGGTCACCCTCTTCATCGTCTGCGCGGCGGCGGCCGCGATCGAGGTGCCGACAGCGGTGGAGCCGGTGAAGGCGATCTTGCGGACCAGCGGGTGCTCAACGATCGCGGCGCCGGCCAGCGGACCGGTGCCCGGGACGATGTTCACCACCCCGGGCGGGAAGCCCGCCTCGCAGATCAACTCGCCGAGGCGCAGCGCCGACAGCGGGGTCAGCTCGGAGGGCTTGAGGACGACGGTGCACCCGGCGGCGAGCGCGGGCGAGAGCTTCCAGGCAGCCATGAGCAGCGGGAAGTTCCAGGGGATGATCTGTCCGGCCACGCCGACCGGGACCCGCTCCGTGCGCACCGCGACGCCGGGCACGGCCACCGGCAACGTCTGCCCGGCGATCTTGGTAGGCCAGCCGGCGTAGTACTCCAGATGCCGCAGCGAGAACTCGACGTCGAAGGAACGGGCCGCGACCAGCGGCTTGCCCGCGTCGATGGCCTCGAGTTCGGCGAACTCCTCGGCGTGCTCGGCGACCAGCCCGGCCAGGCGCTGCAGCAACCGGGCCCGGTCACGCGCGCTCATCCGCCTCCATGGCCCGTCCTCCAGGGCCTCGTGGGCCGCGGTCACCGCAAGGTCGACGTCCCGCGCGCCGGCGCCGGCGACCCTGGTGATGATCTGCCCGGTGGCCGGGTCGAGCACCGGGATCTCCTCGGTGTCCGAGGACGGCACCCACTCGCCGTTGACGAGCAGGCGGTGCGGACGCGCCAGAAACGCCTGCACCTGCTCCGAGTATCGCGTCGCCAAGCTCCCGACCGTCACTAGTGCTCCTCGTCGGCCTACCAGTGGGAGGTGACGATAGCTCAGTTGTTGAGCAATCTGGCAGATGTACAACGAGTGGTCTGGACCACATCCACGCGCATGAGACGGGTGGCCCAATGACCGTGGGAGAGGTGGAGAACCGAGAAGATCGCCGTGACCCTGGGCTCGTCGACCGGGGCTAGTACTCCAGCCGCAGTTCGTTAGGTGTGTCGCTCTCGACGGCGGTAGTGGGCTACTTGTTGTATCCGGACTGGCCGGGCAGGTACGGAAACGCCGAGGGCAGATGCCGGGGCACGAACCGCAGCCAGCGGGCCTCCGAGCGGACCCCGAGCAGGACCTGGGCCACGGCCAGGGTGAGTAGCTCGGCGTCGGAGAGCTGGGGCGGTCTGCCCGGGCGGGTGCGACGGCCCAGCTGGTCGTCGATCTTGACGTAGAGTGCGGTCAGGAGGGTGTTCAGGTCGGTCGTCACAAACTGATCTTGAACGCCCTCCGTCCACGCCACGGCGCCCCGACGTCAGGAATTACTGGTCTAGGCCGAGCCGCACCGCTTCATCCGCACTGCGGTCCATGCGTAACTGGCGTCCGCGCCGCCGCCGACCACAGGCGGTGGCCCGCAGGACGCTCGTCCTCGGCGCGCAGCACCTCATCCTGCGCGATCTCCAGGAACTGCGCGCGGTTGGCCGCCGATGGTGACGCCGGGTGGAGGAGGTGGTGGCCGTCGGGGTCGTCCGCGGAAGCCGGGCGGGAACGAGTCCGATGAGACGTTCATGGTGGTTCCGGTGCGCACCGGCTCTCGCCCGCTGGGTGTGCTGACGGTCGCCTTACCCGAGGTACGTGTTGAGCATGGCGCGATCCTGCATCAGCACTTCAGGCTTACCGCCGAACGCGATCGAGCCGCTATCGACGAGGTAGACGAAGTCGGCGATCTTCGCCACGCGGTCGGGCGACTCCTCGACGATCAGGCAGGTCAGCCCGGCCGCCTTCAGCTCGGCGAGCGCAGCGTAGAGGGCGTCGATCATCACCGGCGCCAATCCGAGCGACGGCTCGTCGATCATGATCAGCTTGCCGTCTGCCATCAGCCCGCGGCCGATCGCGACCATGCGCCGCTCCCCGCCGCTCAGGTTGCTCGCCAGCTGACCGCGGCGCTCGTGGATGCGCGGGAAGATGGTGAAGACCCGCTCGAGCCGCTCCTTGCGCTCGCGCCAGGCCGTCCGCAAGTACGCGCCGGCCAGCAGGTTCTCCATCACCGTCATCTCGCCGAACAGCAGGTCGCCCTGGGGCACGTGGACGAGCCCGCGGGCGGCGCCCTCGTGCGGCGCAGCGTCGGAGATGTCGACGCCGTCGAACGCGATGCGCCCCGACTTGGAGGAGTGCAGCCCGGAGATCGCGCGCAGGGCCGTCGTCTTCCCGTGGCCGTTGGGGCCGAGCATTGCGACCGTCTCGTTCTCGTAGAGGCTGAAGGAGATGCCCTCGAGCACGCGGGTGTCGTCGTATGCGGCGCTGAGCCCATCGACCTCGAGCAGTGCTTGTGCGTCGGTGCCGCGACCGTGTTCGCTCATTCCTACCCTCCTACCGCTGAGCCGAAGTACAGTCGCTGCAGCTCGTCGTCCTCCCGAGCTGCGGCCGGGTCTCCGTCGAACAACAGTTCGCCGCGGTTGAGGATCACCAACCGCTGGGCGACGGTCGTGAGCACGCGCATGACGTGCTCGATCACCACGACCGTCGTCCCGTCGCGCGCGATCTGCTGGACCTTGCCCAGCAGTGCGTCGGCCTGGTCTTCGTTGAGGCCTCCGACCGGCTCGTCGAGCAGCAGCAGGTCCGGTGCCTGCGCCATCGCCGAGGCAAGCATGATCATCTTACGCTCGAACAGCGACGCCGTGCCGCCCAGTGCGCTCCGCCGGGCACCGAGGCCGAAGCGCTCGACCGCCTCGTCAGCCCGCCGATAGCTGTCCGAGCTGAAGCTGCCCATGCTGCGCAACCCTGTGTCGCGGGCGAAGTGCGCCCCCACGAGTACGTTGGCGTAGAACGTCTGCTCGCTGATCACGTCCGCGAGCTGGAACGTCCGCGCTAAGCCGCGCTGGAAGACCTTGTGGGGTGGGAGGCCGCTGATCGAGCGGCCCTTGAACAGCACCTCGCCGCTGGCTGGCTTGACATGTCCCGACATGACGTTGAAGAGCGTTGTCTTACCTGCGCCGTTGGGCCCGGCGATCCCGAGCACCTCTCCGCGTCTGACCTCGATGCTCAGATCGGTGATCGCGGTGACGCCGCCGAACCGGACCGTGATGCCGCGACACGCGGCCAGCGGATCATCGCTCACTGGGCAGTCCCTTCAGAGATCGGACCGTGATGCGGCCGAAGGAGATCCGCGGCTCGGCGACGCCGACGAGGCCACCGCGCAGGAACAGGATCACCACGACCATGATCACCGCGGAGACGAGGCCCTCGTAGCCGGGCCACCAGCCGCCCGCGAAGTAGTTCACGAAAGTCAGCAGGACTGTGCCGATGACCGGGCCCCAGATCGTGCCCCAGCCGCCGACGATCACCATCGCGAGCAGCATCATCAAGATTCCGAAGCCGAACAGCTGCGGCGAGACGATGGTGTTGTAGTGGGCGTAGACGGCGCCCATGAAGCCGGCCGCGGCTCCACTGAAGACGAACGCGACGAGCCGATAGCCGGTCACGCGCACACCGCGCGCGCGGGCAACGTGCTCGGCGTCGCGGGCTGCGACGATCGCGAGACCAATCGGCGAACGCATCAGCAGTATCGCGGCGACCGCGACGATGAGTGCCGTCGCAAGGCCGATCCAGTACCCGAAGGCTGACTGCAGCACGAGGTTGCTCGTCGTCAGATACGGCTCGATCGGACCGATGCCGTTGGGCCCGCCGGTGAAGCCGCTGTAGTCGTTGGATATGAGGGACACGAGCAGCTGGTGGAAGGCCAGCGTGATCAGCGCGACGTAGACGCCGCGCAGTCGCATGACCGCCATCCCCACCAACAGCGCCGCGATCCCGCCGACGGCGAGGCCGGCAAGCGTGTCCAGCCACGGCGCGGTGCCGAGCTTGACGCTGAGCATCCCGCTCGCGTACGCGCCGACGGCGAAGAACGCGAGTTGACCAAAGGAGAGGATCCCGGCGTAGCCGAGAACGACGTTCCACGACACGTTGGTGCCGATCCAGATGAACATCACGGCGAAGACGCCGAGCAAGCTGGCGTCGGGCAGTAGAAACGGCACCAGCGTCGCTAGGGCGCCGGTGCCCAGCAGGAGCGCGATGTCCCTCCTGCCGTTCACCAAGCCGACGGGCCGGTCCACCGTCGCTGCAGTGCTTCGAATGCGCATGGCCAACCTCATCTCAAAGCCGCTCGTGCGCGACGCGACCCGCGATACCGCCCGGCCTGACGAGCAGTACGACGATGATCAGGGCAAACAGGACCGGCAGTGACCAACGCGCGCCGAGGTACAGCGATGCGACGGCCTGGATCATCCCGACGAGGTACGCGGCGTAGAGCGTGCCCACCATGCTCCCCAGCCCGCCGAGGATCGTCACGATCAGCGCGATCAGCAGGTAGTTCTGACCGACGTAGGGCGTTACGAAGTAGTAGCTGCCGAGTAGCACGCCCCCGATGCCAGCCAGCCCGGAGCTGATCATGAAGATCAACGTCGAGGTCCTGTGTCGGCTGACCCCGACGAGTTGCGCACCGTCGGGTTGCTGCGCCAGTGCACGGATCGCAAGCCCCAGGCGCGACCACTTAATGACCGCGCCCAGCGCGGACAGCAGCACGGTCGTCGCGATGATCATCATGATCGAGTTCCACGTGAACGCGATCCCGCCGATCGTGATCTGGCCGTGGACGAGCGCGGGCACGTCCTGGCTGCGCGGGCCGAAGATCAACAGTGCGACGCTCTCGAGCGCCGTGGCGACGCCGAAAGTCACGAGGATCGTCGCGTTCTCGCGATCCGGCCGGTCCGCCAGCAGGCGGATCGGCCCTGCGTATAGCGCCACGCCCGCGAGGGCCATTACGACAAATGCTGCAATGAGGCCGATCCCGGCGCCCAGGCTGAGGCTGCCGACCATCATCGCTGTGTACGCGCCGAACATGTAGAGCGAGCCCTGCGCGAGGTTGAGCACCCGCAGCCCGCCCCACACGATCGCAAGCCCCATCGACATCAGCGCGTACAGCGAGCCGACCACCAACCCGCTGTACAGCGTCGCCACCAACTCTTGGATCACCGCGGTTCCTCGCGGGCGCTCACCGGATAGGTCGGGCTCACGCCTGCCCCATCCACGGCGGCAGCTTGAACTTGCCGATGTTGAACGGAGCCGGGTCAACCAGCACGTTCTCGCCGCCCTGGATCTGGTAGTAGCCGGTCGGCATGCCGAGCCCGGCGTCTTGGGTGAATGCGGGGTAGGGCCGCACCGTCTGGTCTGCGTCGAAACCGAAGTAGTTGGACCCGCAGACGCCGCGGAAGACGAGTCTGCGCGTGACGTCGGCGATCCTTCTGCGGTCGTCGGGACCACCAGCGATCGCCGCGGCCGTCGCGTAGAGGTGTACGGCGTCGTACGTCACGCCGGCGGTGCCGGAGACGGTCTCGCCGTATTTTCTCTGGTAGCGGGCGGCGAAGTCATTGCCGATTTGATCCTGCAGCAGCGGGATGACCGTCGCCCATGTCACCCAGTTGGCGGCCTCACCCGCCAGCTTGCGGAACTCCGGGTTCGACGGCCCGTACTGCATGTGGACGAGCGACGGTGTCGGCGCCTGCAGGAACTGCTTCATGAACGCCGCCTCGTCGGCGGGCAGGAAGTCCGTCACCCAGACGACGTCGGGCGCATCGCCGCGGATCTTCGCCAGCATCGCGCCCCACTCGGTCGTCGGCAGGCTGATCTGCTCGACCAGCGAGATTCTCCACGGCGTGCCCTCGATCGCCTTCTCGAGCGCGGCGGTGATCCCCGTCGTGTACTGGTCGTTGCCGCGCATGATCGCCATCGTGTGGTTGCGCGGCTTCCACACGCCGCTCTGCTCCAGGCGCGTGAAGAAGCCCGGTAGCGACGTGCCATACCACATCTGGCTCGGGCAGTGCTGGAACACGCCCCAGTAACGCTCGGGGTTCTTGCGGACCTTCTCGGCGTCCACTTCCTTGGTGTTGCTGTGGTAGTAGAGGAGGCCGGCGTCGGCCACGATGTCGAGGTCGGGGCCGGACGTGAGCTGGTAGCCGCCGACGATCACGTCGGCCTTCTTCTCCATCACGAGGCGCTTGAAGTTGTTGACGACGAGGTCGGGCGCGAAGTCCTTCGCGTCGACGACCTCGAACTTGAGCGGATGCCCCGCCACGCCGCCCAGCGCATTGACCTCCTCGATCGCCATCTCGATGCCGCGCGAGAAGCCCTCGCCGTCGGATGCCGCGCCGCTTGTCAGAGGCAGCGACGCGCCGACGACGATCGGGCGCCCGGATCCCCCGCCCGACGCGCTCTGTCCCGAGGCCGTCTCCTGGCCGAGGCATCCGGCGAGGAAGAGGCTCGCGCCCCCGCTGCCAGCCAGCGCCGCGAAGCCGCGGCGGGTCATGCGCCTCCGCGCCCCGTCTTCGTTCTTCACCCGGGGCCCCGGGTGATCGGGGGTCTCGTCCTGCAGAGCCATCTGACTCCCTTCGTCGTGTCGGTGACACGCACGTCGCGTTTGGCGGGCCACCAGGGAGCGCACGCCAGTGCACACGCTCCCTGCCCTGGCAACTGCTGCGCGGCCGTCATGTGTAATAGGAGACTTCGGGAAAGCGGCCGTTGAGCACGTGGTCGCCGATCAACTGGGCCTTGTAGTCGACGGGGTCGTGCAGAGTGAGCGTGCGCATGTTGCGCCAGTGCCGGTCCATGTCGTACTTCGCGACCGTCGATGACGCACCGCAGATCTGGAACAGCCGCTCGCAGATCTCGAGGCCCACCTCGGTCGCCATCAGCTTCGCCTTCGACGCCTCGACGATCGCGAGGCCGCGCGCCTCCTCCGACGGAGCGGCGCAGGCGTCGTCCATTACGTCGAAAGCCTGCTCCTTGAGCGCCTCGGTCGCGTCGAGCTGAGCCTTCATGCGGCCGACGTGCCGCAGCACGTGGGGATCATCGCTCGCGCGGTCCACGCCGCTTTGGAACCACGGCCGCGCTCTGGCGGTCACGTAGTCGATCGCGTCGTGCAGCGCGTTCTTCGCGATGCCGGTGTAGATCGCGGCGAAGAAGTTCTGGGCCAGGACGGTGATCATGCTCGTGCGTGACTCGAACACGTCCATGAAGCCGGCGGGGTCGGGCACCCGCGCGGCGGGGACACGGACATTGACGAACTCGATGCTGCCGCTCGCCGTGCCGCGCTGCCCCAGGCCCGACCAGTCATCGATGATCGTGAGGCCCTCGGCGTCTACGCCGACGAAGGCCAGCCGATGCTGCTCGGTGGCCGGGTCGACGCCGGTCACGACCAGTTCGTCGGCCGCGAGGCTTCCGGTGCAGTAGAACTTGCGCCCGTTGATCAGCCAGTCCGATCCGCTGCTGCTGATGGTGAGGCTCGATTGGACTGATGTCTTCGTGCCGATCTCCGACGCGGCGTTGCCGAGCCACAGATCGCCGTCGACGATGCGCTGGTTGAACTCCTGCTTGAGCGCTTGCGGCGCCGCGTAGTTGACGACCTCGCTCCAGAAGAGCTGGACGAGGTAGATCTGCGCGATGCTCGGATCGGTCTCCGCGAGGCGGCCCAGCGTCCGTGCGCGGTCGCCGTAGCTCGTGCCCGGTCCGCCGTGCTCGCACGGCACACCCAGCGCCTGGAGTCCGCTCGCCTTGAGCCGGGCGATCTCCTCGTGTGGGAACGCGCGCTCGCGGTCGCGCTCGGCCGCGCTGTCCCGCCAGCTCTCGGCGAGCTGCCCGGCGAGCGCGAGTGCCGCACCCTGCGCGACGAGCTCGTGTGCCGGCGCGATGTCGGTGCTAGTCATCAATTCCTCTCTCGCCCGGGTGCTTGTTGAGTGCGCGTTGGATGCGGTCGAGCGCCGCTCGCGACGCGTGGACCTGGCGCGATGTCACCGAACGCACCCCGGGGACGTTGGCGAGCGCCGGTTCGACCACGCTCGCGTAGGTGAACGCGAGTGCCGGGCAGGAACGGCACGCGCCGTGGAACTCGACCTCGACCTGCCCGTCCTGCACGCGCTCGACGGTGACGTCACCGGCGTGGCCGCGGATGCGGACGCGGGCCGACAGCAGCGCGTCGCTCGCCCGCTCAAAGACGTGGCTCACGCGCGGTCACTTCGCGGGGGCGTTGAGCCCCAGGCGCTCGACCTTCGCGTGCAGGTCGAGGCCGAGCGCTCTGGCGAAGTTCAGCCCGAAGACCTTCTCCTTCGTCTCGCGATCGAGCGCGGGATAGCCGTAGCCCTCCTGCAGCTCCTCGGGCATCTCCAGTTCGGCCCACAGGTCGATGTACGCCTGCACGTTGGGCCACAGGAACGCGTCGGTCCCGTAGCAGAGCTTGTCCGGGCCGGCGAACAGGAGCGCCTTACCCAGGCGGTGCTGCATCTCCCGCGGCTGCAGAAAGTACTGGTTGAACCACAGCGGCAAGATCAGGTAGACGTTGTCGAAGCGCGAGGCGATGTTGATGCACTCGTCGATGTACGGGTCGCCCATGTGGTGGATCCCGAAGTTCAGGTCCGGGAAGTCGAACGCTGCCTTCTGGATGTCGTTGGGCCTGAGGTCCTCAACGCGCTCGTGCGCGAGCGGCAGCCCCTTGTGGAACTGCACCAGTTTGATGCCGAGCTCGATCGCCTTCTCCCACAGCGGGTAGGCCAGCTTCTCGTCGTCCGCGAACCAGGCCATGTCGATCGACTGCGCGGAGTAGAACTTGATGCTCGTCGCGCCCCATTCCTGCACCTGGCGCTCCATCTCCTCCAGCGCGGCTGGGAGGCCCTGGAACAACGGGTCGACGCCGCCGCAGAAGAGCAGTCGGTCAGGGTTGGACTGCGCCATCTCATAGGCCAGCTGCGCTGGCCCCATGCCGTCTTTGAACGCGTGGAAGAGCGGGACCGTCTGAACCATCGCAATGTCGGTGTCGGATTCGCCGAATAGTTTCTCGTTCGCCCACTGGGTATCGGGCGGGCCGTCGGCGACGTGGACGTTGCCGCGCGGCCCTCTCCCATCGGCCTCGGTGAAGCGCGCGAAATCACCGAGCCCACTCTGGATCGCCTTGCCGTCGACGCGGTCACGAATCGCCGCGTCGCGCACATCGAGCGCATGGACGACGCAGTCGAACACGATCATTCCGTCTTTCACGAAGTCCCCTTGGGTCGCGCATGCTAGCGGTGAGGTCAATATGACCTCATCGCCTCACGGAAGTCCAATATGGCTATCGACTCCATCAAGACGAAGTTGGTTTCGATCGATATCGCGTTTACTGATACGTTCGATCGCCCATCCTCGCTGCCTCCCTGGTGCGGCGGCGGGTGGCAGCTGGCCGCCCATTCACTCCGTAGGTCTGGCCGCAGGTGATAAGCGCACTGCGGTGAGTCAACCCCGGTGCACCCGCGCTTACTTCGATGTCACTCTTCGACGGCGGCCGTCATCTGGCGCAGCCCGTGCGCGACTTCGCGCACCGCCGAGATGATCATGCCCGTCTCCCGGTAGGGGTTCGCGAGCCAGGCGACCATCGTGTCCGGCATGTACGCCGGCGGGTTGAGCGGGCGGCGCGTCACCAAGGAGCCCGCGTCGCTGACATCCTTGAAGGAGTACGGCTTGAACGCCACGCCGAGGCCGCTGGCGACGGCGAGCATCACGTCACGCGCGGTGGCGCAGCCAGCATCGCGCAGGCCGCGGAAGCGGTAACCGGCGCCCTCGATGATCGCGAGCAGCGCGTCGTGGAGGACTGGGTCGTTACCGCGCGAGGAGATCGCCAGATCCTCCTCGAAGAGGTCTTCGGGCGTGAGCATGTCCTTGTGCCCGAGGCGATGATTCTTCGGCAGGAAGGCGGCCAGGGGCTCACCGGGGAACAGCGGCGCCATCTCGATGCCCTCGTGCTCCTCCGCGTAGTGAAAGATCGCGAGGTCGAGCTGGCCGTCGCGCAGGCGCCGGACCTGCTCGAGCGCCTGCAGCTGCATCACCTGGATGTGGGATCTCGTGCCCAGCTCCTGCAGGCCGTCGAGGAACAGCTGGAGGCGCTCGATCGGCAGGTCGGATACGCAGCCGACCCGCAGCATCGAGCTGCCGCCGCCGACCTGGCGGACCTTCGAGACCGCGCTGTCGAAGTCCGCGAGGATCCTGCGCGCCTCCTCGGCGAACACGCGGCCGGCCTCCGTAGAGGTGACGACTCGGCTCGTGCGGTGCAGGAGACGCACACCCAGCTCGTTCTCCAGTTTTCGGATCGCCTGCGACAAAGGCGGCTGCGCCATCTGGACACGTGCCGCTGCCCTCCCGAAATGCAATTCCTCGAATACTGCGAGGAAGTAACGGAGATGCCGGAGCTCGATTGCGGTCGCCGTCGGCGCCGAGTCCGACGCACGACCGTTGCCCGTCGCGACATCTCCCGTCACGTCCTGAACCAGCGACTGTTCAAGCATTGTATACCTGTATACCGCTACCGAGAAAATGTCAACGCTGACTACCGGCGGGAAGATCCGTTCACGCCGAGATCTCGCCCGTCGTAGAACGTCCGTCGGTTTAGATGAAGATTCGTCGAGTGCTTCGACTGCTCGGTCAATCCACCAAGAGACGCTGCGGCCGCGCGTGAACCACAGCTGCCCGCGTCACATCGATTCAACCCAGGATCGCTGTCCGAACCGCTCGCCCGACAGGTAGCTAATCAACCTGCCGGGCGAGCCGTCACGTCGCCGAATAGCGATCTGTTCCTCATCGAACCCGAGGTCGCGGCCTACCTCCCGCCGCGGAGAGCGGTGCGCTCGCGCCGGATCATCCCCAGGGTCAGTGTGCTGGGCACGGTCTGCACCGGTACCTGGATCAGCGTGGGCTTCTGCTGCGCCAACGCATCCTTCAGCGCGTCGCCGAGCGCCTGCGCGTCGTCCACCTGCACGCCTCTGGCACCGAAGCCCTCAGCGACCTGCGGCAAGCGCACCGCGTTCAGCTGCGTGGTGTACTCCGCGCCCTCGCCGTAGATGCCGTTCTGCAGGTTCCGCTCGATGCCCCACCCCTGGTCCTCACCGACGACGACGACCAGGGGTATGTCGTGACGTACCGCGGTCTCGAGCTCGGTGATGTGGTAGCCGATGCCGCCGTCACCGGCGATCACGATCAGGGGCGAGTCGGGGGAGGCGACCTTCGCGCCCAGCCCGAACGGCAGCCCTGCGCCGCACGTGCTCTGCGGCCCGAGCCGCAGCCACCGCCCCGGTCCCTCGCAGGGAATGACCTGGCGACACCACTGGACGAACTCTCCACAGTCGAGCGCGTAGATCGCCTTGTGAGCGCTGCCGACCAGGCCGATCGTCCGGGCCACCTCGCCGGGGTGGTTCAGCCGGCCGGGGCCCTCCAGCGTCGCCGCCAGCTGCCGCGTCTTGTCCTTCCGCGCCGCTTCCAGCCGGGCCGGCCAGGCCCGGTCGACACGGTGATCACGCAGCGCGTCGGCCAGGTCGGCCACGAAGACCGCAGGGTCACCCAGGCCGGCGCGGACGTGCCGGGCGTTGCGGCCCAGCGCTGCGAGATCGGTGTCGACGTGGACGACCGTGGCCCGCTCCGAGAAGGCCGCCCCCAGCCCGAGCCTGAAGTCGATCGAGCGACCCACCACGAGGACGACATCGGCCTCGGTCAGCGACTCGGCGACGACGTTCAGGCTCCGATCGGCGTAGCCGAACGCCGACGGCGAGGAGTCCGCGATGATGCCCCGCGCGCTGTCCAGGGTGAAGACCGGCAACCCCGTCGTGCCCGCGAGCCGGGCGACCGCGTCCTCACCGCCGGCTTGCCACAACCCCGCCCCGGCGACGAGCACCGGCCGCACCGCGGAGCGCACGAGATCGGCCGCGGCTCGCACGAACTCCGGCGGCGGACCGCCCGTCGCCACCGTCGCCGCGTCCACCGCGGAGTCCAGCGCGTCCACCGGTTCCCGCTGCACGTCCAGGGGGATCGTCACGTGCACCGGCCCGGTGCGCCCGGTCTGCGCCACCCGGAACGCCTCGACCAGCGTTTCCTCGACGTGGTCCGGGCGGCGCACCGCCCGGTGCCACTTCACGGCCGGCGCGGACAGCCCCAGATGGTCGGTCTCCTGCTGTCCGCCCCGCCCGTCGTTGGACTGTTCCGGCTCGCCGGAGATGACGACCAGCGGACTGCGGTTGCCGTGGGCAGTGAGCAGCGCGGTCACGGTGTTGCTCATCCCCGGACCGCCGGTGACCACCACGACGCCCACCCGCCGCGCGATGCGGCCGTAGGCGTCGGCGGCCATCACCGCACTGGCCTCGCTGCGCATCGCGATCATCCGGACATCGCGGGTGCGCAGCGCCTCCTGGATGGGCAGCACGTGGTTGCCGCACAGGGTGAAGATGTCGCGGGTGCCGAGCGCGGTCAGGGTGTCGACGATGTCGTCAGCGGCCCGGCGCGGATTCTGGCTCATGACAGGTGCGGCAGGACGTCGGTGGCGAAGCGGTCGATCTGCTCCGGATCCGCCTCGGTCGGGCCGACGCACAGATACGTGCAGCCCGCGGCGATGAGATCGCGCAACCGCTCGATGATCTCCTCCGTCGTCCCCAGCAGGTAGCACTCCTGCAGGTGCTCCAGCGAGCGATGGGTGCCCATCACCCGGGTGAACGCGTCGCGCTGCTGCTCGATGGCGTCGGCCCGGTTCTTGGCGTCGACGAGGTGGAACCAGTTGCAGTGACCGAACGTCAGGCCGGCGGGGTCCACGTTGCTCTGCTCGGCGTGCTCACAGATCATCTTCCAGTCGCGCTTCACCCACTCCTGCTTGCCCGATGCCCGGCTGAGCCAGCGGCCGGCCTTGACGATGCGGTCGCGCACCGTCAGCGCGATCTCGGGGAGGTCGCGCTCGTTCGGGTCCGGGATCCGGGCACCGCCGGCGACCCACACCGGCGGCATGCCGGTGCGCGGCACGAGGGTGACGTCCTCGAAGTCGTAGTACTTCCCGTGGTAGCTGGCGGCCGGCTCCTCCAGCAGGATCTTCACCGACTCGAGCAGCTCGTCCGTGCGCCGGCCGCGCTCGGAGATGTGCGCGCCGACGGAGGAGAACTCGTTCGCGTGCCACCCGGGGCCGACCCCGAGGTTGAACCGGCCTCCGCTGAGCAGCTGCAGGCTGCCGATCTCCTTGGCCAGCAGAACCGGCTGG
Source organism: Pseudonocardia mahuensis (assembly GCF_018531475.1). GTDB lineage: Bacteria > Actinomycetota > Actinomycetes > Mycobacteriales > Pseudonocardiaceae > Pseudonocardia. The sequence goes on along the minus strand of NZ_JAHDTG010000019.1, from coordinate 27,336 downwards.
CGCAGCGGGGCGACCAGGATCGCCGTGCCGAGCTCGACGGTCCTGGTGCGTGCCGCCGCGTAGCTCAGGAACGCCATCGGGTCCAACCACGTCGCACCGTAGAGACCCGGCGCCACCAGCAGGTGGTCCACGACCCAGACGCCGTAGCCGTACTGCTCGCAGCGTTCCAGGCAGGCATCGACCTGGTCGATCGGCTCCATTTCCTGCGAGTCGGGCCAGACGAACGACGGGAAGAACATGCCGACGCGTAGGTCGTTGCTCATTGCATTGCCCCCTTGTGCGCAATCGCGGAAATTTCGATCAAATGCTCCTGGTGCACCATCGCGCACACCACGGTGGTGCGGGCGGGCAGAACGCCGCTGAAGCACGCGGAGTACGCCTCGTTCATCGCCTTGTAGTCCTCGGCGCGGGTGAGGTAGATCGTCACCGAGACGACGTGCTCCAGGCCGAGCCCGCCGGCCTCGAGGTGCGCGGCCACGTTCTGCAGGGTGCGGGTCGTCTGGCGCCCCACGTCCGTGGAGTAGCTGCCGTCCGGCTCCGCACCGACCGTGCCGCTGACGAACACGAGGTCGCCGACGGCGACGGCGCGCGACAGCGGCCCGAGCGGGGGTTCGGCGGTACCGTCGAGGACGACCTTCATGCCGGCCGCCCGTCGTGGCCGTTGGTCCCCGACGCGAGCACGAGGCCCTCCGGCGACTCGATGAGCTGCACGCCGTAGGTGGACAGCGCCTCCTCGACCGACACGTACCCGTCGAGAACGTCGGCGAGGACGAGGGCCGGGTCCCGGTCCTTGGCCTCGCCGTAGCCACCGCCGCCCGGGGTGCTCATCAGGACGACGGAGCCGCCGCTGATCCGGGCCCGGCTCTTGGCCGGCAGTGGCCGTTTGTCGCCGAGCATGTACCCGCCGCTCGTGCCGTCCCGACCGCCGGCGAAGCCCTGCGGCGGGGCGATCGTCTGGTCGTTCATGGTGTTCACCGTGAACTCCGCGCCGCCGGCCACGGTGAACACGAAGTCCTGGCCGAGACCTCCGCGGTGCTGCCCCGGTCCCCCGGAGTCGGTGCGCAACTCCTTGCGGTGCACGTGCAGCGGGCTCACCGACTCCAGCATCTCCACCGGCGTCATCGCGATGTTGGCCGGGAAGCTGGTGGCCGACAGGCCGTCCTTGTCCCGCCGGGCACCCATCCCGCCGGAGACGAAGAAGGTGGAGGTGAAGGGCGCCCCGGCCTTCGGCGTGCCGGTGTTCCCGGCCGCGGTGCCCTGCACGGTGGTGATCCACAGGACGGACGACCCGGCGACCACGTCGTCCGGCAAGGCCTGCTGCAGGGCGGCGTAGAGGGCCAGCGGCTGGAAGTTCCCGATGATGTGGCGTCCGGCCACGGCGGCCGGCGGGGTCGCGTTGAGCAGGCAGCCCTCCGGTGCCGTCACGGTGAGCGCGCGGTAGGTGCCGTCGTTGTTCGGCACCGAGGGAGCCAGCGAGCACTTCAGCGCGTAGCTGGTGTAGGCCGCCGTGTAGCACAGCGGGACGTTGATCCCCCACGGCACCTGATCCGACGACCCGGTGTAGTCCACGACGATGGAGTCGCCCTGGACCTTGACCGCGCAGTGGATCGTGATCGTCTGGTCGAAGCCGTCGGAGACGACCTCGCCCTCGTACACACCGTCCGGGATCCGCTCGATCGCGCGCCGGAACACGGCTTCGGAGCGGCTGAGGATCTCGTCGCCGATTCCGGACAGGTCGTCCAGCCCGAATTCGTCCAGCAGCGCGAGGATGCGGGTCGCGCCGACGTCGTTGCACGTCGCCTGGGCGAAGATGTCGCCGAGTACCAGGTTCGGCGACCGCACGTTGCTGCGGATCAACGACAGCAGCGTCTCGTCGAACTCTCCGGCCTTCTTCAGCTTGGAGATCGGGATGAACAGGCCTTCCTCGTAGTTGGACTGGGCGTCCGAGGAGAAGCCCCGACCACCGATGTCCAACGCGTGCGCGCACGAGCCGAGGAACGCCACCACCACGTCGTCGCGGAACACCGGGGTCACCACGGTGATGTCGTTCAGGTGACCCGCGGTCCGCCAGGGGTCGTTGCTGATCAGCACGTCCCCGGGGTGGAGCTGGTCGGCCGGGTAGGCCTCCAGGAAGTTCCCGATGCAGGTCGCCATGCTGTTGATCTGCCCCGGCGTGCCGTTGGGCGACTGCGCGATGAGCCGGCCGGCCCCGTCGTAGATCGCCACCGCGCAGTCCTCGGATTCCCGGACCACGGTGCTGAACGCCGTGCTGAGCAGCGCGTTCCACTGCTCGCTCGCGGCGCTCACCAGCCGGTGCCAGACGATCTCCAGATCAAGCAGGTCCATTGCCACTCCTAGGACGCAGATCGGCGACGAGGTTGCGGTTCTCATCGACGGTCAAGGTGGTCTCGGGGTCCAGCACGGTCGTGGACTCGCGCTCCTCCACGATGAGCGGACCCTCGAGGCGGTCGCCTGGACGCAGGCCGTACCGGTTGATCACTTCGGTCTCGACCCAGCCGTGGCTCGCGCCCCAGTAGACCGGCCGCGTGCCCCGCGACCGGGTGGGGTCCGGCTCGACGGCCACGGCCCCCGCGACCGGGGCCCGCCGGCCGGAGACCAGCACCCGCCAGGACACGACCTCCAGGGCGACCTCGCCCGGCACGTGGGTGTACAGCTGCCGGTAGAGCGCGGTGAACGCCGCGGTGAGGGCCCCGGCCGAGCCCTCGGCGAGTTCGCCGGAGGGCGCGGGGACCGAGAGCTCGTTGCCCTGGCCCGCGAACCGCAGGTCGCACAGCCGCACCACGGTCTGGTCCTCCGGCGCGACGCCGGACCGCTCCAGCAGCGCCCGGCCCTCGGCCTCCATCTGGTTCAGGTCGGCGTTGACCTGGCTCCAGTCCGACTCCGCCAGCCGGCCCAGCCCGGAGCGCACGAAGTCGAAAGCCAGGGGGGCCGCCAGCAGGCCGTAGGCCGAGTTCACCCCGGCGTCGGGCGGCACGATGATCTGCGTCGTGCCGAGGATGCGGGCCACCCCGCACGCGTGCACCGGACCGGCGCCGCCGAAGCCGATCAGGGGGAAGGTCGCCGGCTCGTACCCGTGTTCCAGCGCGTACATGCGGGCCGCACCCGCCATGTTCTCGTCGACGACCCGCCGGATCGCCTCCGCCGCCTGCAGCACGGTGAGCCCCAGCGGCTCGGCGATGTGGGTCTGGATCGCCGTCCGGGCGGCCTCCACGTCCAGCCGCATGGCCCCGCCCAGGAAGAACTCGGGGTTCAGGTAGCCGAGCACGAGGTCCGCGTCCGTGACCGTGGGGTGGGTGCCCCCGCGCCCGTAGCAGGCCGGCCCCGGCTCGCTGCCCGAGCTCTCCGGTCCGATCTGGACCAGGCCGAGCTCGTTCACCGTCGCGATGCTCCCGCCGCCGGCGCCGATCTCGATCAGATCGACGGACCGCACCTGCAGGGGGAGGCCGCTGCCGGCCTTGAACCGGTACTGCCGGGCCACCTCCAGCCCCGGCGTGTACTGCGGCTCCCCGCCGACGATCAGGCAGGCCTTGGCGGTGGTCCCGCCCATGTCGAAGCTCAGAACGTTCTGCCGGCCCGCCCGGCCGGCGATATCCGCAGCCGCCAGTGCGCCCGCGGCCGGCCCGGACTCGATGAGGCGGACCGGGTAGGCCGCGGCGGTCTGCGCGGTGCAGATGCCGCCGCTGGAGAGCATGAGCAGCAGCCGGGCGGCCGTGCCGGCCTCCTGCAGGCCCTCCTCCAGCTCCCGCAGGTAGCGCTTGACCAGCGGTACCACGTAGGCGTTCACCGTGGTCGTGGACGCCCGCACGTACTCCCGGATCTCCGGGCTCACCCGGCTCGAGCGGCTGATCTCGACGTCGGGCAACCGCTCGGTGAGGAATGCGTACAGCTCGTCCTCGTGCGCGGAGTTGCGGTAGCTGTGCAGCAGCGCGATGGCCACCGACTCGTACCCGGCCCGCCGCAACCGCCCGGCCAGCGCCTCCATCTCGCCGGCGTCCAGCGGCTGCAGGACCGTGCCGTCGGCGCGCATCCGCTCGCCGATCTCGTGGACGTCGCGTCGCCCGACGATCGGATCCGGCCGCTCGATGTGCAGGTCGTAGAGGTCGTAGCGGTCCTCGGTAGCGATCTGGAGGACGTCCCGGAACCCTTGGGTGGTGATCAGTCCGGTCCGGGCCCCGCGCCGTTCCAGCACGGCGTTGGTCACCAGCGTGGTGCCGTGCCTGACGTGCGCGACGTCCGCGGGAAGCGCCTTCGCTGCGTCCAGGAGCGCCCGCAGGCCCTCGACGACCGCGGTCGCCGGCCTGCCGTGGTCGGTGAGCAGCTTGAAGATATGCGTCTCATCGGTGTCCTCGTCCATCAGGACGAGATCGGTGAATGTGCCACCGATGTCGACCCCTACCTTGACCGCCATCAACTATCCCCTTTTGTCGTCGACACGCCGGTATGCGCGGCCAGGAACCCGCTGAGGTGCTCTTCCAGCCCACGTCGATGCTGGTCACTCACCTCGACAAGCTTTGACGGATCTCGCCGCTCGAGCGCCTCGAGCACCATTTGGTGGTCGCGCAGAACACGTTCACGGGCCCTCTGATCGTAGAGATAAACGGCCCGATAGGGTTCGGACACGGACCACAGCCGCTCAACCTCCTTGCGGATCAGATCGAACGGCGACAGCTCGAAGATCTGGTAATGGAACTCTCTGTTCCGTGCGACTATTGCCGCGAGATCACCCGCATCGATCGCCTTCTTCATCAGATCGTTGGTTTTCGTGATCGCTCGCAGCGTGACCCGGCTCGGCCACTTGATCGACTGCAGCAACGCGGACTCCAGCAGTTCGCGCATCATGTAGATCTGATGGAGGTCATCGGCGCTCAGCCGGGTGACGAAATACCCGCGGTTCGGGCTGTGTGAGAGAACACCTTCGGTCTCGAGGACCTTGAGGGCCTCTCGCAGCGGGGCACGGCTCACCGAGAGCTGCTCGGCCATCTCCTGTTGGCGGATCTGCTCGCCCGGCCCCAGCCGGCCATCGCGTATGAGTTCACGCAGGGCCCGGGCCGACCGATCCACGGCGGTGCCGCTCTCATGCTGGGCGGACATGACTGCCCTCCGAGACCGCTGCGAGCGGGGTCGTCGACTCGGGTGCACCCGCCTGGAAGTGACTGCGGATCTGATCGTCGTGCGAGCCGAGCGCCGGCGGCGGAAGGTCGATCGCCGGGGGTTGACCGTCGAATCGGAAGGGGCTGAGGACCTGAGGCACCTCGCCGAGGACCGGATCCGGCACCATCCGCACCATTCGCTCGGTGACGAGGGGGTCCGCGAACACCTCGCTCACCCGCCGCACCGGCCCGCAGGCGACGCCGGCCGACTCGATCACCTCCAGCCAGTGCGAACTGGCGCGGGTCTTCAGGACCGTCGTCAGCCGCGCTCGCAACAAGTCACGGTGCTCGACGCGCAGCGCATTGGTCGCGAACCGGGGCTCCTCCGCCCAGCCCGGTCGCCCGATCGCCGCGCACAGCCGCCGAAAGTGCATGTCGCTCCCGACGGCGATCACGATGTAGCCGTCGGCGGTCTCGAACCCGCCGTAGGGCGCGACGTTCAGGTGATCGCTTCCGAGCGGCTGCGGATCCATCCCACCGGCCAGCCAGTTCATGGACTGGTTGGCCAGCGACGCCACCTGCGCGTCCATCAGCGCCACCTCCACGTGGCGGCCGCGCCCTTCCTGTTCACGCTGGAACAACGCCCCGAGGATCCCGACTGCCGCGTACATCCCGGCCGCCAGATCCGCGCTGGCCACACCGACCTTCACAGGAGGCCGGCCCGCCTCACCCGTGATGGCCATGATCCCGCCCATGGCCTGGACCACCAGGTCGTATCCGGGGCGCATCCGCTGGTCGCCATCAGAGCCGAAGGCCGAAACCGTGCAGTAGACGCACTTCGGATTAGCAGCCCGAACGGAGACCTCGTCCAGCCCGTACGCTCGCAACGAGCCGGGCCGAAAGTTCTCGATGATCACGTCGGCCGTGGCTGCCAGTTGCCGGGCCAGGGAGCGGTCCGCAGCGTCTTTCAGGTTCAGGCGCAGGGACCGCTTGTTCCGGTTCATCGCCAGGTGGTACACCGCTGTCGCGCCCATGAACGGCGGGCCCCAACGCCGGGGCTCGTCACCCTCGGGATGCTCGACCTTGATGACATCGGCACCCAGATCCGCGAGCAGCATCGCCGCATAGGGGCCGGCGAGCACCCGCGACAGGTCGAGCACCTTCACACCACTCAACGGTCCCGGAGATCTTTCGACACTCGGCCATGCCTGCTGCACAATGTTGTCCCTATTGTTTCGGAGGGTCGCCGGCCAGGCCTCACATCCGACACCTGTGCCGCCTGTTCCTACTGGCCTGTGAGAGCGTGCGATTGGCGCGTCCGCAGAAAAAGACGCTCGGCGAGCTCAACGCCCAGATAAGTCAGCAGGCCCAGGAGCGCGGTGGCTGCGACGGCGGCGAACCCCAGCGGCATTTCCAGGTTACCGATGGTGGACTGAATCAAGAACCCCAGCCCCGCAGATCCGGCCGTGAACTCGCCGATGATGGCGCCGATCGCCGCAAACGTGATCGAGATCTTCATGCCGGCGAAAAGACTGGGCAGGGCCGCCGGCAGCCGAACGAGCCAGAACAACCGCCATCGCGATGAGCTCAGGGCTCGCCCCATCCTAAGCAGGTCCGGATCCAGGCCCGCTATGCCCAGCATCGTGTTGATGATCATCGGGAACACCGCGATGAGGACGCCGATGAGCAGGTTGGTCGTGAAGCCGAAGCCGAACCACGCGAGGAACACGGGAGCCAGGGCGATCTTCGGGACGCCCTGGGACATGACCAGCAGAGGTTCGATCAGGTTCCGCATCACCTTCGACAAGGCCAGCGCCAGGCCGAGAACGAAACCGATGACGACCGACAGGGCGAACGCGGCGAGAACCTCCTGCAGGGTGACCACCCCTTCACGGAGGATCAGTTCCCACTCGGACGCCCCGGCCGCCAGGACGGCGTGCGGGGTCGGCAACAGGTACGAGTCCACCGAGGTCAGCCAGATGGTCGCGTACCAGGCGAGGACCAGGAAGAGGACCGAGAGCGGGTACATGACGGCCGGCGACTGGATGCGTGTCGTGCGACGCTTTCGCGTCGCCTCTCTCTCCAGGCTCGCGCGCAGGTCCTGCGGAATCGCCAGATCGTTCGGTCTGGGCGGCGCGTGGCCGGTATCGGGATGCATCGTCATCGGTGGTGATCTCTCTGCTCCTGCAGCTCGCCGCGGATCTGGGCGACGTAGCGCTGGAACTCGATCGAGCTCTTGATCGACAGCGCCCTGGGTCGCGGCGGCAGGTCGATCGCGATGTCGGCCCGGATCCGGCCGGGCTTCGCCGACATCACGCACACGCGGTCCGAGAGGTACACGGCTTCCTCGATGTCGTGGGTGACGAAGACCACGGTCTTGCCGCTGTCACTGGCGAACAGCCGGGACAGGTCGACATTCAGCTGCTCTCGGGTCAGTGCGTCGAGCGCCCCGAAGGGCTCGTCCATGAACAGGATGGACGGTTCCCGGACCAGCGCGCGGCAGACGGCCACGCGCTGGCGCATGCCGCCGGAGAGCTGACGTGGGTAGTAGCCCTCGAAGCCCGCCAGGCCCACCCCTGCCAGTAGTTGCCGGGCGCGATCCACATGGGGCCGCGGGTTCTCGCCGGCCAGGCGGTAGGGCAGCAACACGTTCTGCAGCGCGGTGCCCCACTCGAGCAGCAGATCCCGCTGAAAGACCAGGCCCACGTCCGCCGGTGTCTGGTGCACCGCTCGGCCGTTGACGGTCACCGCTCCGCTCGTGGGCTTCTGGAGGCCGGCGAGGATCATCAGTAGCGTGCTTTTCCCGCAGCCGCTGGGCCCGACGATGCTCACGAACTCGTCGCCGCCCACCGTGGTCGTCAGGTCGGCCAGCGCCTGGACGATGTTGCCCTGCTTGTCGGTGAACAGCTGCCACAGGTTCGTGGCGCTGATCCGCGGCTCTGCGGCCACTTCGGTGGGTGCGCGCACTAGGAACCAGCTCCGGCGCCGCACAGCTTGGCGCTCACGGCGTTGGGACCGTCGAAGAACTCATTGGTGTAGAACTTCCCCAGGTCGTCGATGGGACCGGTGAGACCGCCGAATTCCTTGAAGATCGCCAAACCCTCCGCCCAGTCGACGTCGGAGTGCCAGCCGACCGGGTGGCCGGCCTGATTGCTGGAGCAGAGGAACGACTGGTAGGCCTCGAACTGCGCGACCTGGAGGTCGGGGTTCGTGACGCTGGGCCGGAGCTCGACGAGGGCTTTTCCGACCCCGGCGAGGTCCTGACCGGCGGCATTGAAGCTCTCGAAGAATGCCGTGAGGAACTTGCGGACCTCGTCGGGGCGTTCCCTCAGGAAGTCGGGCCGGGTCACGATCGAGTAGTCGGGGAACTGGACGTCCGCGTCGGTGAAGGGGATCGCTCGCGAGGGCCGTCCCTGGGTCACGATGGGCAGGAAGAAGGGGATCGACGTCGCGAGGGCTTCTCCGCGGCCGCTGGAGTACGTCGACCCCTTGACCGTGGCGTCGACGTTGAGGGCACTCGTGCCCGCGGCGCCCAGCTTCTGGATCGTCGCCGGCAGCAACACCGTTTCCGGGGATCCGGCGGACTCGATGACCTGCTTCCCGGCGACGTCGTTCAGCGTCCTGACCGAGCTGTCGGTCGGCACGATGAGGCCGTACGAGCCCTTTCCGTACATCTGTGCGATGGAGATCAGTGACCCGCCGCGAGAGATCACCTGCGCGGTGACCGAACTGCCCACCATCCCGATGTCGGCTTCGCCCTGCGCCACGGCATTGGCGACCGACAGCGACGTCTTGCCGTCGGTGATCTCGACCTTCACGCCGTGCTTGTCGAAGCTTCCCTTCGCCGCCGCGTAGAGCATCGGCGCGGTGAAGGCTCCGTTCGGCGGGAACGGCGACAGGACCTTGATCGCCGGTTGGTCGCGAGGCGGGCCGGCTTGCGAAGACCCGCCGCCCCCACAGGCGCCGAGACCCAGGGCCAACGCGAGAGCGAGAACGAGCGGCCGTGCGGTGAGCCGGAGCTTCATGCGGCCTCCTAGGCGGTCGCGGCGAGCATGGCTCAACGCGACGAGAGGGGTGGGGTAGAGCCGAGCCGCGCGGCGTGAGCGGCCACGCCGGATTGGATTCCACATTGTCTACACAATGGTCGACCATCTAGGCAAGAGTCGGAGTGAAAGCGATCACGACGGCGCCGAGATGCACCTGCGGTGGGAGATGCGGGCCGGCTCGCATGAGGCACGTTCGCCGCACCGGGACGGAGCCTCGTTCTTGATCGAATAGGCGGATCACCGACGCTGATGAGTGGATCAAGGCCCGCGGATGCGGCCATCCCGGACCCGGTCGGACCAGCGTCCGAGCGCGGCGTCCGTCGACATCGGAAATGATCACTTCAGCCCCTCGAAAGGCCTCTGAGCAGGCCCTGAGCGAGAGACGACAGTGGCCTGGGAGGACTGTGGATTCGAAATGATATGCGAAATGATTGACGATCTAGCGGTCTTGTGCAAGGTTGATCGGCGCGCGCCCGCCCCGTTGCGGGCAGCAAAAAGATCCACTTGTCGCAGGGCCCGGCAGATGAAGTAGCCCTTCCTTCCACGATCTCAACTGGGAGATCAACTCATGGCTGATGTGGTCTTTCAGGCGGTGGATTTGACAGTCCACTTCGGCGGCGTCGTCGCCGTCGACGGGGTGTCGCTGAGCCTGTCCCGCGGCGAGGTGAGTTGCATCGTCGGCCCCAACGGGGCCGGCAAGACGACCTTTCTCAACGCCATCAGTGGGCTGGTACCGCTCGGCGCCGGGCGGCTCGAGCTACGCGGCACCGACATCAGCGGCATCCCCGCCAAGGCCCGGGCCCGCGCCGGGGTGAGTCGGACGTTCCAGCACCCGATCCTGCTGGAGGACCGGACGGTGGCCGGCAACGTGGCCCTCGGGGACCAGGTCGACGGGCGGCTGCGGTTGCTGGCGACGCTCGGCGTCTGGCCCGCCCTACGCCACGAGCGCACGGTGCTGGCCCGAGCCCGGGCCGCCTGCGAGACGGTGGGCCTCGGGCCACAGTTCGACCTTCCCGTTGCGGGCCTGCCCTACGGCGCCAAGAAGCTGGTCGACCTCGCCCGGGCCCTGGTGTCCGAGCCCGACCTCCTGCTGCTCGACGAACCGTTCGCCGGTCTCACCGTCGGCGAGAAGCTGGAGATGGAACGGGTGGTGAGCAGCATCGCCGCGGACACCGCGGTGGTGATGATCGAGCACGACCTCGACCTCGTGCAGAAGATGGCCGACGTCGTCCACGTCTTCAACTTCGGCAAGCTGCTGGCCAGCGGGGCCTACTCCGACGTCATCCGAGATCCCGACGTGGTCGCCGCCTACTTCGGCACCGGCAGGTCCCGCACGCTCACGAATGCGGAGGGATCGGGTTGACCGTCCTGCTCTCGGGGACGGCCGTCGGTGCCGTCTACGCGCTCGTCGCCATCGGCTTCATCCTCATCTACAAGGGCAGTCGCGTCCTCAACTTCGCCCAGGGCGAACTGCTCATGGTGGGCGCCTTCCTGGCCGCCCTCACCACCGGTACCGGCGTCCCGCTGCTGGCGGCCGTGCTCATCGCGATCGTCGGCACCGCGCTGGTCGGGTTCCTGATCGAGTCCTTCTCGATGTGGCCGCTGGTCGGCCGGCCGGTGGTGGCGCCGATCATCGCCACGTTGGGCCTCGCCATCGTGATGCGCGGCGTCGCCGGGGCGGTGTGGGGCCAGGAGGTCCGGCCCATCCCGACTCTGTTCCCGGATCGTCCGGTGCGCCTGCTCGGCGCGACGGTGAGCGCGGTGCAGGTCGGCTCGTTCGCGGTCGCCCTGGCGCTGATCGGCCTGTTCGTCGCCGCGTTCCGCTACACCCGGCTCGGGCTGGCGCTGCGCGCCTTCTCCTCCGACGCCCGCGCGGCCAACGCGGTCGGCATCTCCTCGGGCGGAGCACTCGCGCTGGTGTGGATGGCCGCCGGCGCCGTCGCCGCCGCCGGCGGGGTGCTGCTCGCGCAGAGCGGCGGCGTCTCGGTCAGCACCGCCGACGTCGCGTTCCGCGTGCTTCCCGTGGTGGTGCTCGGCGGGCTCACCTCGTTCGGCGGCGCCGTCGTGGCCGGGGTCGTGGTCGGGGTGCTGGAGACCGCGGCCGGCACCTACCTCAACCAGTACGTGCCCGGGGGCGGCGTCCAGGAGGTCGCGCCCTACGTCGTCATGTTGCTGATCCTGATCGTCAGGCCGGCCGGGCTGTTCGGGAACAAGGAGATCAGACGTGCCTGAGTCCACGTTGAGCCTGACCGCGCAGCCGCCGCCGCTGGAGCTGCCCGCCGCGGGCAGGTCCGCGCGCTCCCGCCTCGGCGACCCCCGGACCCTCGGGCTCGGAGCCGTCCTCCTGCTCGGCCTGGCGATGCCCTACCTCGCCGACCCGGTCTGGCAGCGGATCCTGCTGCAGAGTGCCATCGTCGCCATCGCCGCGATCGGGCTGAACCTGCTGGTCGGCCAGGCCGGCCAGCTCTCGGTCGGGCAGGGCGCGCTGCTCGCCGTCGGGGCCTACGCCAGCGTCTACCTGACCACCGAGCTCGACCTGCCGTTCATCGTCTCGCTGGTCGCCGGCGGAATCCTCACCGCCGCGGTGGGCACCGTGATCGGCCTTCCGTCGTTGCGGATCCAGGGCCTCTACCTCGTGATGGCCACACTGGCCGGCCAGCTGGTCATCAAGTGGGTGATCCTGCACTGGACCGCGGTGACCGGCGGGGCCAACGGCCGGATCGGGGTGGCTCCGCCGAGCCTGTTCGGCTACCGCTTCCAGAGCGTGATCGACCAGTACTACCTGGTCTTCGTGATCCTCGTGCTGACCGCCGCGCTGGTGGCGTTCATGGGTCGGACCGCGGTGGGACGAGCCTGGGCCCTGACCCGCGACGCCGAGCACATCGCCGCCGCGTACGGGCAGGCTGTCGGCAAGAACAAGCTGGTCGCCTTCACCGTCAGCTCGTTCCTGGTGGGAGTGGCGGGCGTGCTCTTCGCGCACACCACCGGCGCGGTGAACCCGGACTTCTTCGGCCTCGACGTCTCGATCAGCTACCTGATCATGATCGTGATCGGCGGCCTCGGCCGGGTCAGCGGCGCCATCCTCGGCGCCGTCGTGATCACCGCGCTGCCGGAGGTGCTCAACCTCCTGACCGGCGGGCTGGACGGGCAGTGGCTCGATTTCCGCCCGTATCTGGCCCAGATCCTGAGCGGCCTGGCGGTCATCGCCGTGCTCGTTCTGGAACCGGGCGGTCTCACCGCCCTCATCCGAAACCTCGGGGGGCGTCTCGGCGAGCGGGGCCGGAGGCTGTTGGCCGCCCGCCCCGATCACCGGCGATAGGCGTCAGGCAACAACTGCGGATCCGCCACACCTGACGGTGTACCAACCGGAGGCGACACATGACCAAGACAACGTGGCGACTCGCGTCGCTCCTCGCGCTCGCGGTGCTGGCGCTGCCGGGCTGCGGCGGCCCGAGCGCCCAACAGGGACAGTCCGGGCCGATCAAGCTGGGCGGGTATGTCGACCTGACCGGGCCGACCGCCAACGTGGGCGAGCCCTACGCGCAGGGCCTGCGGGACCGCTTCACCCTGGCCACCGCGGAGGGCGGGGTCAACGGCAACACGTTCGAGCTGAGCATCGAGGACTACGGCTACACCCTCCCGCGTGCGGAGCAGGCGTTCACCCGGTTCGTCGAGTCCGAGCAGGTGCCGCTGACGTTCACCTGGGGCACCGCCGACGTGCTGGCGCAGATCCCCAAGTACGCCCAGGCCAAGGTGCCGACCGTGTCGGGCGCCCTCGCCGAGAACATGTCCCAGGCCACCGAGGCGCCGTACACGTTCGCGCTCGGCCCGAGCTACGCCCAGCAGTTCCGCATCGCGATGGACTTCGCCAAGAAGCAGGGTGCAACGAAGGTCGGCGCGATCGCCATGGACACCGGGTCCGGCCGCGAACCACTGCCGTTCGCCGAGGCCTACGCCAAGGAGATCGGGCTGGAGTGGGTCGGCGCCGAGATCGTCGGCACCAAGTCGACCGACAACAGCGTGCAGATCCGCAACATCGACGCCAAGGGCGCCGAGTTCATCGTGGTTCACCAGCAGGATGCCAGGATGCGAGCGCGACGTCGCAGACGCTGATCGACGCCGCGCGGATCGGCGCCGAAGCCAAGATGATCACGACGATCTGGTCCAGCGACCCGCTCGTGCCGACCCTGGCCAAGCAGGCCGCCGAGGGCGTGTACGCGATCCGGCCGTTCGCCGTGTACGGCGACACCGGCCCCGGCATCGAGAAGATCACCAAGTTCCTCACCGAGGACAACCGCGATCCCGCCACGGTCATCAACTCGGCCTACGTGCAGGGCTGGCTGGCCGGCGAGGTGGTCCTCACCGCGCTCAGGTCCGTCGAGGGGCCGGTCACCGGGGAGAAGCTCAAGACGGCGCTGGAGGGCCTCACCGACGTCGACACCGGGGAGCTCTCCGCCCCGCTGAGCTACAGCGCCACATCCCACATGGGGGTCTCCGACTCGGCGGTCTACCAGATCCGTAACGGCGAGCAGGTGCTCGTCTCGTGACAGCGGCGGCTGCCGGTGCTGGTGCGGCGTTGCAGGTCGACCGGCTGGTCATCGCCTACGGCGTGGCCGCCCCGGCGGTGCGCGAGGTGAGCCTCGACCTCGCCCCCGGCGACGTCCACCTCGTGGTCGGCGCGAACGGGGCCGGCAAGTCCACGCTGCTCAACGCGATCGCCGGCACCCTGCAGGCCGCGGCCAAGCTGGTGGCAGGCCACGTCACCATGGACGGGAGCCGGCTTGAGCGGTGGGGTCCGGCGCGGCGCTGCCGGGCGGGCCTGCGACTGGTCATGGAGGGGCGTCGCGTCTTCCCGGACCTGACGGTCGCGGACAACCTGCTGGCCGGCGCGCACCTCACGCCCCGGTCCGCGGTACGCGCTGAGCTGGAGAAGGTCTTCGCGCACTTCCCGGCGCTCCGCCCGCTGACCGCCCGGATGGCCGGCCAGCTCAGCGGCGGCGAGCAACAGATGCTCGCGATCGGGCGGGCACTGATGGGCCGGCCCCGGTTGCTGCTGCTCGACGAGCCGTCACTGGGCCTGGCTCCGCTGCTGGTCGACGACATCTTCGGCCGGCTGGAGGAGATCGCCGCGCGCAAGGAGCTGACCATGCTCATCGTCGAGCAGAACGTCACCGCCGCGCTGCCCATCGCCAGCCACGTCCACGTGCTCACGGACGGACAGCTGTCGTGGAGCGGGCCACGGGAGGAGTTCGAAGGCATGTCCTCGTTCGCCGTGTCCTATCTCGGAGCCAACCACCGCCCGACCGCCCCGCACGGAGAGGGTTCATGAAGCCAGCGACCTTCGAATACCACAGACCGACGACGGTGACCGGAGCCGTCGAGGCCCTCACCGAGCTCCCCGACGCTCGGGTGCTGGCTGGCGGCCAGAGCCTGGTGCCGCTGATGAACCTGCGGCTCGCCGCGCCCGAGCACCTGGTCGACGTCAACCACGTGGCCGAGCTGCGCGGGATCACCGACGCCGGCGGGCGGATCCGCATCGGCGCGATGACCCGCCACGCCGAGGTCGAGGACAGCGCCCTGCTCGCGCAGCACCTCCCGCTGCTGCCCTACGCCGTCGCCCACATCGGGTACCGGCAGATCCGGCACCGCGGAACCATCGGCGGCAGCCTGTGCCACGGCGACCCGGTCTCCGAGTGGCCGGCCCTCACCCTGGCCCTCGACGCCACCTTCCACCTGCAGTCGCGGACCGGCACCCGCCAGATCGCCGCCGCCGACTTCTTCCTCGGCCACTTCGAGACCGACCGGCGCGATGCCGAACTGATGACGGCGATCGACATCCCGGTCCGCCCGGCCGGCTGGGGCTTCCACGAGGAAACGCGGCGCCGCGGCGACTACGCCGTCGTCGCCGCGGTGGTGCTGCTCCACGGCACCGCGGACGGATGCACCGACGCCAGGGTGGCCCTGGCCGGCGCCGGACCGCGCCCGATCCGGTTGCCCGCGGTGGAACAGGCCCTCGTCGGCGGGCCGCTCACCGATGCCCAGTTGGCCGCCGCGGCGACGCTCGCGGGCCAGCACCTCGATCCGCCCGCCGATCTGCACGGCAGCGCGGAGTACCGCCGGCGCCTGGCGGTCGTGCTCGTCCGCCGCGCTCTGGCCGACGCC
Source organism: Pseudonocardia mahuensis (assembly GCF_018531475.1). Taxonomy (GTDB): domain Bacteria; phylum Actinomycetota; class Actinomycetes; order Mycobacteriales; family Pseudonocardiaceae; genus Pseudonocardia. Next base: position 12,017 of record NZ_JAHDTG010000019.1, on the reverse strand, counting down.
CGCAGCCGACTCAACACAGGAGGTGCCGCATGAAGGTTGCGTTCGAGCTCAACGGCGAACCGGTCAAGGTCGAGGTCGAGCCGCGGACCCTGCTGGCCGACGCGATCCGGCAGGAGACCGGCCTGACCGGCACCCACGTCGGATGCGAACAGGGTGTGTGCGGCTCCTGCACCGTCGACTTCGACGGCACGACGGTGCGCTCGTGCCTGATGTTCTGCGTCCAGGCCGAGGGCCACCAGGTCCGGACCGTCGAGTCGTTGGGCACCCGCCCCGACGACATGCACCCGGTGCAGCAGGCGTTCTGGGACGAGCACGGTCTGCAGTGCGGCTTCTGCACCCCCGGGATGCTGATGGTGACCAAGGAGTTGCTCGAACGCAGCCCCGACCCGACGGAGGAGCAGATCCGGGCGGCCCTCGCCGGGAACCTCTGCCGGTGCACCGGTTACGTCCACATCGTCAAAGCCGTGCAGGCCGCCGCCGAGAAGCTCCGATCGGGGTCACTGTGACAATCGAAGAGATCGCCCGGCCCGACACCGCCCAGCAGGAAACCGCCCAGCCGAAGCTGTTCGGCCAGCGGGTGCGGCGCGTCGAGGACCCCCGGTTCCTGCTCGGCCGGGCCCAGTACGTCGACGACGTCGTGCTGCCCCGCACGTTGCACGCCGCCTTCGTGCGGTCCGAGGTGGCCAACGGCGTGGTGCGCGGCTTCGACGTGGAGCGGGCCCGCCGCGCCCCCGGGGTGCACCTCGTGCTCACCGGGGAGGACGCGGCCACCCAGCACTCCCCCATCCGCTGCGACTCGCTGCTACCGGAGTGGCAGGGCAGCGAGTGGCCGGCGCTGGCCGGCGAGCGGGTCCGCTACGCCGGTGAGACGGTCGCGATCGTGGTCGCCGAGGACCGCTACCTGGCCGAGGACGCGGCCGGGCTGGTCACCGTCGACGTGCAGACCCTTCCCCCGGTCCTGACGTTCGCCGACGCCGCCGCCCTGCCGCCGCTGCACGAGGGCTGGGACAGCAACAACTTCCTCCGGCGGACGTTCGAGACCAGCGGCTTCGACGCCGCCATGGACGCCGCGCCGCACCACCAGGACCTCGTGTTCACCATGGCCCGGCACTCCGGCATTCCCATCGAGACCCGCGGCTGCGTGGCCGCCTGGAACCCCACCAACGAGACGTTGGTGCTCTACACGGCGACCCAGATCCCGCACCTGATCCGCACCGGCCTGGCCGACGTGCTGGGGCTGCCCGAACACCGCATCCAGGTCATCGCCCCGGACGTCGGCGGCGGCTACGGCATCAAGGGCCACCTGTTCCCGGAGGAGGTCGCCTGCTGCATGGCTTCGATGGCGCTCGGCCGCCCGGTGAAGTGGATCGAGGACCGGGCCGAGCACTTCGTCGGCGCCATGCACTCGCGGGAGCACACCCATCGCGTTCGGGTCGGCTACGACGACGAGGGCGTGATCCAAGCCCTCGACGCCGAGATCCTGGTCGATGTCGGCGCCTACAGCGTCTACCCGTGGACCGCCACGATGGACGCCGGGATGGCCGCCGGGATCCTGCCCGGGCCCTACCGGGTGCACAACTACCGGTTCGTGACCTCGGCCGTCGCGTCGAACAAGACGCCGCTGGGCCCCTACCGCGGCGTCGCCCGGCCCGCGTCGTGTTTCAGCATCGAGCGGACCCTCGACCACATCGCCGCGCACATCGGCATCGACGGCGATGAGGTACGGCTGCGCAACCTGATCCCCGACGACCAGTTCCCCTGGACCTCGGCCACCGGGCTCGTCTACGACTCGGCCAGCCCGGTCGCCTCCCTGGAGAAGGTCGTCCGGATGTCGGGCTACCGCGACCGGCAGACCGCGCCGCGGCCGCCGGGGGCGGCGGCCCACGTGGTCCGGGGCATGGGCATCGGCGAGTACATCGAGCAGACCGCGCACACCTACAACGAGTTCGTGAAGCGGGGCACCCCCAACACCTTCGGGTACGAGACGGTGAGCCTGCGCATCGATCCCTCCGGTGGGGTGCACGCGCAGATCTCCGCGCACTCGCACGGGCAGGGCCTCGAGACGACGATGGCCCAGATTATCTGCGACGAGCTCGCCCTCCCCCTGGAGAAGATCCGGGTCACCTTCGGCGACACCAACGAGGTGCCCTACGGGTCGGGCACCTTCGCCAGCCGCTCGGCCGTGCTGGCCGGCGGCGCCACCCGGCTCGCCGCCGAGGACCTGCGGGCCCAGCTCGTGCGGGTCGCCTCCCACCTGCTCGAGATCGCCGAAGAGGACCTGGTGCTCCGCGACGGCAAGGTCGAGGTGGCCGGGATTCCCGAGCAGGGGCTGACCGTCGCCGCGCTCGGGCGGCTCGTCTACCAGCGCCCGGACAAGCTCCCCCCGGGGGCGCCCCCCATGCTCGAGTCCAGCCGCACCTACGACGCCGCGCCGGGGACCGGGACGTTCGCCAACGCCCATCACGTGGCCGAGGTCGAGGTCGACCTGGAGACCGGCCACGTCGACGTCGTGGGCTACTGGGTCGTGGAGGACTGCGGCAACATGATCAACCCGCTGATCGTGGACGGCCAGGTGCACGGCGGCGTCGCGCAGGGCCTCGGCTCCGCGCTGCTCGAGGAGATGGTCTACAGCTCCGAGGGACAGCTGCTGACCACCACGTTCGTCGACTACCTGATGCCCGGCGCCACCGAGGTCCCGAACATCGAGGTCGGGCACAACACCACACCGTCGCCGTTCACGATCAGCGGGGTCAAGGGTATGGGCGAGGGCGGGGCCATCGCCCCCGGCGCGGCCGTCGCCGCGGCCGTCGAGGACGCCATTCGGCGGGCCATCGGACCGGTCTCGATCACCGTGCTGCCGCTCAAACCCGAGCTGGTGCTGTCCTACATCGACGCCGCCCGCCGGGCGGCCGGCAACCAGGTCACTTCATAGTGGATGGAGCGCTGGCGGCGCGTTGTCCTACCGCCGGTTCGCGCCGGGGCGGTGACGGGAAGGCTGCCGTCGGGGCGGTGCTGCGGGACTGCCACCAGCGTCGTCACCGGGCCTCGGTGCAGCGCACCGGCCCGTACGGCCAAGCAGTCGTAGAACTCCAATCGGAACGGGGCAAGATCACCGAGCCGGCCGCGGCGCCTTCCGTAGGCGCGTCGGCCACGGGACGGGTCGCCGAGCGTGGCGACACCGGGTAGACGTACAGCCCGCCCGCGGCGGCGTCCAGCGGTGCCAGGCGGATGGGCAGACCGGGTCAGCGAATCACCTGGACGGTGATGTCGTCCAGATCCAGGCCGGCCCAAGCGGTGTCCGCGGTGACTGTGGGCAGCGCCAGCCGGGCGCCCAGAGCCAGGCAGCAGCGATCGCCCAGGGACAGCCCTACGGACCGGGTGCGCGCCCATAGCTTCGCGGCGGTCACCGCGTCGGACGCGGTCAGCGGTTCTACCCGGACCCCGAGGGTGCGCAGCCGGGTGGTGGCCCGGTCGGCGTCGACCCCGTGCTGGGCCAGCTTCTGCCAGGTCTCCGACCAGTTCGCCGCGGAGATCACCGCGGTGCCCAGCAGTGGATGCACGGCTTCGACGCCGGGCTCGCCGCGCAGCCAGGCCAGCACCGCGGAGGCTCCAGCACTGCGGGCGTCGCGGCGGCGGTCACGCCTGGTCCTCGCCGGCCGCCTCGGCGCGCCGGTCGGCGATCAGCTCGTCGACCACCGAACCCTCGCCGGTCCAGGCGGCGGCGACGTCGCGGCGGATCCGCTCGGCGAGCTGCTCGCGGGTCTCGAGGACCACCCGGCCGTCCTCCACGTACACCACCAGGGGCACCCCGGCCTCGATCCCGGCGGCCCGCCGGATCTGCGCCGGGATCGTCACCCGGCCCTGCTCATTGACGGTGAGATCCGCGCTTGGCATCTCTGCTGCATTTCCTGCCATGAGCAGAATCTAGGTGACGACTTTCACGAATATGTGTCACAACCGAGTTCGGCTAGCCGATTCGACCGCTTCTCTGCCGCTTGCTCGCCCCGGCGTCGGAATTGCGGCCGGGCCCCGCCCACGGCACGGGCGGATCATCGCCGGCCCCTCGGCGGTGTATGCCCGGGAGGTCGGGGCAGCACGACGAGTGCGGCTCCGACGTCCTGGTCTCCGCCACGCTGATGCTCGGCGGGATGGCCGCCGCCGAGGCCCGGGGCGTCCGTGCGCAGTGACCATGCCCAGCTGCCTCCTCTTGCCCGCCCGCGGCATATCCCCGTTCGGCACGCCGTGGCTCCCGGCAGAACGCCGCTCGGTCGCCTCCGTGACGCGGCGGTGAACGCGATGGCCACGAAGCTGTTGGATCGCGGGCTCGCTCCACTCAATGCCACGCGGGCCGACCTCGAGCTCCCCTCCCTGCGGCATATCCACGATCAGTACACGCGGGTGGCCCGGGTCCTGGTGTTGACCTCACCGGCGTTCGACTTTCCGACCGAGCCGCCGGCCGATGTGCGCTACGTGGGCCCGCAGCTCGACGACCCGGTGTGGGTCGAGCCCGTCGAGCTGCCGCCCGGTGATGAGCCGCTGGTGCGGGTCGGGATGTCGTCGACGTTCATGAACCAGGGTGATCTGCTGCGTCGTGTCGTCGCGGCGCTCGACACATTGCCGGTTCGCGGGCTGGTCACCACTGGCCCGAGATCGACCCCGCCGAGGTACCGGGGATCGACCGCGTCCACGTCGTCGCCGCCGCCCCGCACCGCGAAATCCCGCCTCAGTGCGCCGCCGTGGTCAGCCACGGCGGGCACGGCACCGTCATCAAGGCCGCCGCCGCCGGGGTACTCCAGCTGGTCATTCCGCTCGGCCGCGATCAGCCCAACAACGGGGCTCGTGTCGTCGCCGCCGGGATCGGTCTTCGGCTCAAGCCCTCCGCCAAGCCCACCGCGATCGCGGCGGGCGTCCGCCGCCTGCTCGACGAGCCGTCGTTCACCCAGCGGGCCCGTCATCTGGCCGGGCCCATCAGGGGCGACGCGCAAAGCACGGCCGTGGTCACCGAACTCGAGAACCCCGCCCGGCCGGTCGATGACCACGCGAGGACCTGAGCCCGTCATCTCGGTCGTCCCGCCGCGAGGGGTACGGCGGGACGACCGCCCGATGGCTGAGGGCCGTCTGTCTCGAAGCCCCCTGGCGCTCGGGGCGACCGGCTGGTGTCGGAGCCTTGCGGTCATCCGCACACGATGATCATGATTCCGATCTCGGTCACGACGAGGCAACGCCGCTGATCCAGGCACTCTTGGAGCCCGACCGGCTCTGGCGGAGCAGAGGTGCTTTCGCGCCCGTTCCCACGCCGCCCGGTGCCTGCGAATGAACCGGGAATCTCCAGAACTTGCTACTGAGGTCGTGTCCTGTAAGTCGGTGCACCGCGACCACACGATCGCGACGATGATGATCTCCGCGCGGTAGTCGGCGGCTCGCTTCGCATAGCGGGTGGCCAGGGCGCGGAACTGCTCGAGCCGGTTGAAGCAGCGTTCGGTTCGGTCGCGATCAGCATGCCGGTCAGCGCCGACGAGACCGTCTGCTCCCCCAGCGGAATGCGGCTGAACGGCGCCACGACCTCGACCACGGCGGGGCCTCGGGGCGGGCAGAACGCCACGCACTCCCCGCCACTACCAACGTATAGCTCCCCGGGGGTCTTGCGGCAAGGCCCGGGTTGGGCCGCAGAATCTCCGGCCGGACCCGGATACGAGCAGATCCGGATGTGCGAAGCGCAATTCTCCGATCGGGGTATTTCTTGTTCGATGTGATCATCGTTGGTGGCGGACCGACCGGGATGATGCTGGCCGGTGAGCTGCGGTTGCACGGCGTGCACGTGCTCGTCCTGGAGAAGGAAAGGGCACCGGCCGAGTACGTCCGCTCGCTCGGGCTGCACGCGCGCAGCATCGAGGTGCTGGACCAGCGCGGCCTGCTGGAGCGGTTCCTCGCGAACGGCCGGAAGTACCCGCTCGGGGGCTTCTTCGCGGCCATCACCAAACCTGCACCCGAGCGGCTGGATTCAGCGCACGGCTACGTGCTCGGCATCCCGCAGCCGCTCACCGACCGGCTGCTGACCGAGCACGCCGTCGAGCTCGGCGCCGAGGTCCGGCGCGGCTGCGAGCTGCTCGGGCTGAGCCAGGACGACGACGCGGTGACCGCCGAGCTGGCCGACGGCACGCAGCTGCGTGCGCGCTACCTCGTCGGCTGCGACGGCGGCCGCAGCACGGTGCGCAAGCTGCTCGGCGTGGGCTTCCCCGGCGAGGCCGCCAAGTTCGAGACGCTGCTGGGCGAGATGGAGGTGACGGCCGCGCCGGAGACCGTGGCCGCCGTGGTGGCCGAGATCCGCGAGACCGAGAAGCGGTTCGGCCTCGGTCCCGTGGGCGATGGGAGGTACCGCGTCGTCGTGCCCGCCGACGGGGTGGCCGAGGATCGCGCGGTGCCGCCGACGCTGGAGGAGTTCAAGCGGCAGCTGCGGGCGTACGCCGGCACCGACTTCGGCGTGCACTCCCCGCGTTGGCTGTCCCGCTTCGGCGACGCCACCCGCCAGGCCGAGCGCTACCGCGTCGGCTGCGTCCTGCTGGCCGGCGACGCCGCGCACGTCCATCCCCCGATGGGCGGCCAGGGCCTCAACCTCGGCATCCAGGACGCGTTCAACCTGGGCTGGAAGCTGGCCGCCGAGGTCGCTGGCTGGGCACCCGAGGGGCTGCTGGACAGCTACGAGGCCGAGCGGCACCCGGTCGCCGCGGACGTCCTGGACAACACCCGCGCACAGACGGTGCTGATGTCCACCGAGCCGGGCCCGCAAGCGGTGCGCCGGCTGCTGTCGGAACTCATGGACTTCGAGGATGTGAACCGGTATCTGACCGAGAAGATCATCGCGACCGGCGTGCGCTACGACTTCGGCGGCGATCACCCCCTGCTCGGCCGACGGATGCGGGACCTGCAGCTCAAGCGGGGCCACCTCTACGGCCTGATGCACGCCGGGCGCGGGCTGCTGCTGGACCAGACCGGGCAGCACTCGGTGGCGGGGTGGTCGGACCGAGTCGACCACGTCGTCGACGTGAGCGAGGAGCTGGACGTGCCGGCGGCGCTGCTGCGGCCAGATGGGCACGTGGCGTGGGTCGGTGAGGACCAGGAGGACCTGGTGGGCCACCTGGCGAAGTGGTTCGGGGCAGCCGTGGGCTGAGCGCACGGATTCACCGTCGCGAGAATCACTCGGCCGGAGTGGTCGGCAGGACACCCTCCTGACAGAGACTCCGGGCGGCTCGGCCCGGGCACTCGCTCGGCCACGTAGCCTCGGGTTCATGACCGTCGCCGCCCGGGTGCTGTTCGAGTTCGACGACTCCTTCGCCCGTGAGCTGCCCGGCCTGTGCGTGCCGTGGACGGCGGCGCCGGTGCCGGCCCCCGAGCTGCTGGTGCTCAACGAGGAACTGGCCACGGAGCTGGGCAGCGACCCGGACGCGCTGCGGGCGCCGGCGGGGGTCGCGCTGCTGGTCGGCAGCGGGGTGCCGGACGGGGTGTCCCCGGTCGCCCAGGCCTACGCGGGCCACCAGTTCGGCGGGTACGTGCCCCGGCTCGGTGACGGCCGGGCGCTGCTGATCGGCGAGCTCGTCGACAGTCGGGGGCAGCGCCGCGACCTGCATCTGAAGGGCTCGGGTCGCACCCCGTTCGCGCGGGGCGGCGACGGGAAGGCGGCCGTCGGGCCGATGCTGCGCGAGTACCTGATGGGGGAGGCGATGCACGCGCTCGGCATCCCGACGACCCGCGGGCTCGCGGTGGTGGCCACCGGCGAGACGGTCGTCCGGGAGAGGAGGCTGCCGGGTGCGGTACTCGCCCGGGTCGCGGCGAGTCACCTGCGCGTCGGCACGTTCCAGTACGCCGCCGCGTCCGGGGACCCGGCGCTCGTGCAGAAGCTGGCCGACTACGCGATCGCGCGCCACCACCCCGAGGCGGCAGGGGCGCAGAACCCGTACCTGGAGTTGTACCGCCGCGTGGTGGATGTGCAGGCCGCGCTCGTGGCGCGCTGGATGCTCGTCGGGTTCGTCCACGGCGTGATGAACACCGACAACATGACGATCTCCGGGGAGACCATCGACTACGGGCCCTGCGCGTTCATGGACGCCTTCAGCCCGGCGACGGTGTTCAGCTCGATCGACCACAGTGGCCGCTACGCGTACGGAAACCAGCCGCGTATCGCGCAGTGGAACCTGGCGCGTCTGGGAGAGACGTTGCTGCCGCTGATCGACGAGAGCACCGACGCAGCGGTCGAGGCCGCCACCGACGCGGTGAACTCGTTCGCCGAGTGTTACCACCGGTACGCAGCCGACGGGATGGCCGCGAAACTCGGCCTCCAAGCGGCCGACGGGCAGCTGACCCAGGACCTGCTGGACCTGCTGAACGCACAGCAGGTCGACTTCACACGGTTCTTCCGGGCGCTGTCGTCGCACCTGCGGGGACGCCCGGAACCCGTGCGAGCCCTGTTCGCCGAACCGGAGGCGTTCGACGCGTGGGCGGGGCGGTGGCAGGCGCTGCTGCCCCCGGACCGGGCCGCCGCGGCGGCGTCCATGGACCGGGTCAACCCGGCCTACATCCCGCGCAACCATCGCGTGGAGGAGGCGCTGGCCGCCGCGACCGACGGCGACATGGGACCCTTCGTCCGGCTCGTCGAGGTGCTCGCCCGCCCGTTCGTCGAGCGTCCCGGCCTGGAGAGCTACCGCGAGCCGGCACCGATGGGCTCCGCGCCCCATGTGACCTACTGCGGCACCTGAGCTGACACCGGCCCCGGCCGGGCTCGGCCGCGACCGGTCCCGGCCGACACGGTGTGCTTCAAGGGCCAGAAGGTCGCGTGCGTGGACGGAATGGCACCAGAGCGCCTTTCGTGGGAGGGGAGAAGCCTCGGCTGTCCTTCGTCAAATCGCGAGCAAGGAGCGCCTGCGGCCTGCCCGGCGTGGTGGATGTGGCCGCCGAGGCGGACGGGCTGCGCCAGCGACTGAAGTTCACCACGGGCACGACGGCGCCCGAACCGATCGCGGCCGTGGCCCGGCGCGTGGCCCTGCGGGACGTGTCGGTGGACGAGCCTCGATCGAGGACCTGGGCCGCACGCTCCACGCGCTGATCCGCTTCCGGCACCGCCATCCGAGCCCGGTTCTCGCGGGACGGCTCCTCCACCCGCTGGCCGGCGTCGCCCCCTCGCCGCCGTGCCTATCGTTGGGCGAAGGTTGCGCGTTGAGGGTCCGGCCGACGGCCGCGGGCCCCGCGAGCACGAGAGGCGGGGCAGTTGATCGAGGTGCGGGTCCTTGGCCCGGTCGACGTGGTGCTGGACGGGCAGGTCCGCAGCGTCGGCCGCGCCGGTGAGCGGGCCCTGCTGGCCCTGCTGGCGCTGCGGGCCGGGCAGGTGGTGTCGGCGGGGCGGCTGATCGACGACCTGTGGGGCGCCGAGCTTCCGGACGACCCGGGCAACGCGCTGCAGACGCGGGTGTCGAAGCTGCGGCGGGCGCTCGCGGCGGCGGGCGCCGCCGATGTGGTGACGACCCGCGCCCCGGGCTACCTGCTCGCGGTCGGGCCGGACCGGGTGGACGCGCTGCGGGCCGCGGAGCTGGTGGAGCGGGCCCGGCGGGAGCCCGGCCCGCGCCGGGCCGAGCAGCTCTACACGGAGGCGCTCGGGCTGTGGCGCGGTGAGCCGCTGGACGAGTTCTCCGGCAGCGGTTGGGCCGAGCTCGAGCAGGCCCGGCTGGCCGAGCTGCGGCTGACCGCGATCGAGGAGCGTGCGCAGCTGCGGCTGGCCGCCGGTCGCGGCGCCGAGGTGCTCGCCGAGCTGGAGCCGCTGGTGGCCGCGCACCCGCTGCGCGAGCGGTTGCGCGGCCGGCAGATGACCGCGCTGTACCAGGCGGGGCGGCAGGCCGAGGCGCTGGAGGCGTACGTCGATCTCCGCCGATCGCTGGCCGATCAGCTCGGGCTGGACCCGTCGCCGGAGCTGGAGGCGGTGCGCGACGCGGTCCTTCGCCAGGCTCCCGACCTCGCCGCGCCGCCCGCCCCGGCGCCCCGCCCCCCGGCGCCCCGCCCCCCGGCGTCGCTGCCCGCGCGGCTGACCGCGGTGCTCGGGCGCGACGAGGAGCTGGAGCGGGTGACGACGCTGTGCCAGGCGCGGCGGCTGGTCACCCTGACCGGGCCGGGCGGCGCAGGGAAGACGACGCTCGCCACCGAGGCGGCCCGCGCGGTGGCCGACCGGTTCCGCGACCGGGTCGCGCTGGTGGAGCTGGCCGGTGTGGAGGACCCGGCCCGGGTCCCGGCCGCGGTGCTCGACGCGCTCGGGCTGGCCGGCGACGCCGCGGTCGACCCGGTCGAGCGGCTCACCGCCGCCCTGCACGGCAGCCACCTGCTCCTGGTCGTGGACAACTGCGAGCACGTCGTCGACGCGTGCGCCGCGTTGGTCGAGCGGCTGCTCGCAGGGTGCCCGTCGCTGCACGTGCTGGCCAGCAGCCGCGAACCCCTGGCGGCGCCCGGGGAGGTGCAGCTCCCGGTGCGACCGCTGCCCGTCCCGCCGGCCGGGGCGAGCGCGGACGAGCTGGCCGCCAACGACGCGGTCCGGCTGTTCGCCGAGCGGGCGTGGTCGGTGAACCCGGCGTTCGTGCTCGACGGGTCCACGCTCGGCACGGTCGCCGAGATCTGCCGCCGGCTCGACGGGCTGCCGCTGGCGCTGGAGCTCGCCGCGGCCCGGGTCGCGGTCCTGCCGGTCGAGCAGATCGCCGAGCGCCTGTCCGACCGGTTCGCGCTGCTCACCGCCGGGCCGCGCACGGCGGCCGCGCGCCACCGCACGCTGCAGGCGACCCTCGACTGGAGCCACGCCCTGCTCGACGCCGACGAGCAGATCCTGTTCCGGCGCCTGGCGGTGTTCCGCGGGGGCTGGACCCTGGAGCAGGCGGAAGCCGCGTGCGCCGGGGCGCCGCTGCGCGCCGGCACGGTGCTGGACGTGCTCGGCCGGCTGGTGGCCCGGTCGCTGGTGGTCGACGCACACGGCGGCGACGGCCGGTTCCGCATGCTGGAAACCGTGCGCGCCTACGCCGGGCGGCTCCTCGACGCCGCCGGCGAGCGGGCCGCGGTCGCCCGCCGGCACGCCGAGGCGGTGCTGGCTCTCGCCGAGTCCGCCGCCCCGCAGCTGCGCAGCCGCGGCCAGCACGCGGCGCTCGCGCGGCTGCGCGCGGAGCGCGACAACATCGACGCGGCGCTGGCGTGGGCGCTCGAGCACGCCACCGACGCACCGGACGTGGGCCTGCGGCTGGTCGGGGCCCTGGGCTGGTGGTGGTACTTCGGCCGCCACGACGAGGGCCGCCGCTTCGTCGACGCCGTCCTGGGCGTGACGGTCGGCGGGTCGCCCGCGGCCCGCGCCGTTGCCCACCAGGCGGCCTCGCTGGTGTGGCGGCCCGGGGCGTGCGTGGTGCACCCCAGCGCCCGTTGCGCGCAGGAGGCGGCCGCGAGCCTGGCCGCCGCCGAGGAGGCAGGCGCCGCGGAGCCGGCGGCCTACGCGCGCGTCCTGCTGGCCGTCGAAGGCGTCGGCGGGACCGACCCGGAGGGGGCCGAGCAGCTGCTCGCCACCGCGGAGCAGGCGCTGCGCGGCACCGACGACGCGTGGGGGCTGGCGCTGGCCACGTTCGTCCGCGCCGAGATCGGGTTCCGGGCCCGGACCATCCCGTTCGGCGACGCCGAGCGGCTGGCCGAGCAGGCGGCGACCGGCTTCGCGCAGCTCGGCGACGGGTGGGGCCGGTCCGCGGTGCTGGGCCACCTCGGTACGGCGCTGCGGTGGGCCGGGCGGACTGCCGACGCCGTGCCGGTCATCGAGCGCTCCGCCGCGATCGCCGCCGAGCTCGGGTTGCTGCTGACCCTGCAGTGGATGCAGGCCGACCTGGCCTACTGCGCGCTGCTGTCCGGCGACCCGGCCCGCGCCCTGCGCCTGTGCGCGCAGGCCGAGGACACCGCGCGGCGGCTCGGCACCGGCCCCGGCGCGGCGTTCGCCGCCCTCGCGCGCGCCGTCGTGGCCC
>NZ_JAHDTG010000194.1 GCF_018531475.1 Pseudonocardia mahuensis | reverse complement strand
GCGATCTGCTTGTTCGACAGCCCGTCCGCGCACCCCAGCACGATCCTGCAGCGCTGCGCCAACGCCTGCGAGGTCTTCGCCCGCCGCGCCCACCGCACCAGGGTGTCCCGCTCCTGCGCTGTCAACGTCACCTCGGCCGGCGGCCGCCCCATTCGCGCCATAGGCACGAGCCTAGACTTTATTAGGTCGAATTCAGGCGCAGGACACTAGCTCAACGTCCTCAAACTCCAGCTGTGAAATATCTGCCGCGGAGAGTGATAGGTGCTCTGTGAAGCGAGTTCGGGCGAAAGTCACTGGCGATAAGAATCGCGTCGTGTGGAAGTAGATTCTCTCTTGGATGTGACTTTCTTCGATTATGAGGCCGCACGCAAAGGTGGCCCCTATGAAGACCATGGTCTTTTCCGCAACCAGGTCTCGCCAGACAACGCCCCCTCGGTTCGTCACGACAAAGGAGTTTCCAGCATCGAAGTCGGATTCAATGCGGCAGCCGCTCAAGTCTAGCTCTATCAGTACTGCGCCTCGCAAATCAACCCTAGCGCCCTCCCAAAAGATCGAGGTATTGGCTGGCTTGAGTCGCTCGGTAATTAGAGTAAGCGCGCTCCTGCGGACCTCCCATTCCTCGGCATCCTTCCAATGCTGGCGGTCGCCCAGCTCCCATGTTCCAGGCAGCGGGTTGCCGTTCGAAATTGAGAAGCGCTCGGTACTGTACTCAGGGATCTCAAACGGTAGCCGGAGATACGCGCATATGGTTTCGAGGCAGGTCGCTCGATCGCGCAATGAGTCATCCGCGAGGCGAGCGAGCGCATTAAGACCCGCGAGTCGAACAGCAGCCTTTTCGCTCTCGAGAAGTTCTGCAGCTGCGCTGAATCGCTCAGTGAAAACCCGGTCTTGTTCTCGAACTGCGCCGGCCTCGTCGTTCCGTTGCTTGCGGTAAGCGACGTACAGGCCCGCAATGGCGGCGATTCCTGCCGTAGAAGCTAGCGCGAGTTTCAGGAGCTCTATACGAGCTGTCGATTGTTGGGCGTCAAAGGTGCTGGAGACGGGCCTTACGCCTTGCGCATACGAAAGGCCCAGGTAGAGGCCGAGCGCAACAGCTGCTCCAACTAGGAGTAATAGGAAGTATTGCCTGGCGAACGGCTTTGGCTGATACACCGGTGGTGCTATCCGCGACCTTCGTAGCGGTTTGGTCATGCCGTCCCTTGTTCGCTCATGTGCTCGCGCAGCACACACACCGGTCGCTCGATATCGTCGCCGTGACGGACGTGCGTGAGGGCCCCGTCGCAGCCTCGCACAACGTCTAGTCCAGATGCGGGGAGCACTTTCCATACGGCTTCAAGCCGGCCCTGACGGGCCGGGCGCGGCCCTCCTGCGCGCTCGGCCCTTGCCGCTCCGCTCCCGGGCCGGCGCGCCGGGCCGCGGGGGACCGCGGGACAGTTGATCGACAAAGGACCTACTCCGCCGCAGTGACCTTCGGGCGCTTCAGGAGCAGGACGGGCCACTGCAAGCCATTGCTGCCCTTGCCATAGATGATCGTGTCGCTGACGACTTCCCAGCTCTCGTCGCCGAGGCTGTTGAGTTCACCCAGCCACCCCGCTACCTGATCGCCAGGGTCACGGTACGCACTGATCACGGTGTCGACGAGCCTGTACTCCCACCTGACTTGATCCATACCGCATCACGGTAGAGGGTGGGAGCTTCCTCGTCCTCGATCAGCGTCATGGACCGCGCCGTCCGCATCAACCCCGCTGCGCGCCTCGACACCGACCCCGGCCCGACCGTGCGCAGCAGACGTCACCAGGAGCGAGAAGGGGCCGGGGCCGGCACCGAGGTGTTCCAGGGTTGACCCGGCCGTCACGGTCCACGATGCAGCCAGGACGACGAGGAAGGGGGCGGAGCGACGGGGCCGGGGAGAGCGGGTTCTGACCACAACCGTGACATCAACCCGAGCAAGAACCACGGAACGCACGCGAACGCCGATGCACGCCTGACCAGCGGCGGAAGGCTCGAAGGCCTCCTCCCGGCACAGCTTGAAAGCGAGCAGTGGGAAACCACTCGGGGGTTCGAATCCCTCCGCTTCCGCCAGGTCACGGGGCCGCAGGCCGATCTTGCTCATTCCGCGGGAGCGGGCTGACAGCAACCGGCCC
>NZ_JAHDTG010000193.1 GCF_018531475.1 Pseudonocardia mahuensis | reverse complement strand
GGACGTTCGATCCGGAGGCGCCGTCGCTGGTGGATTACCTGGGCGATATGGCCTATTACCTGGACGTTTTAGTGGACCGTCGGGAGGGCGGCACCGAGCTGGTCGGCGGCGCCAACAAGTGGATCATGGATTGCAACTGGAAGTACGGCGCGGAGAACTTCGTGCAGGACGGCCACCACGCCTTCTCCTCCCACATCTCCGCGCTGATGGCCGTGCAGCCCGATGACGCCGAGGTCACGGACTTTCCGGGGGGCTGCACGGTGGCGCCCGGTGGCGGCCACGGTGGGGGCTGGTTCGCTGAGCCGACTCTCGACATGGTCGTCCGCGACGAGGTGCTGCTCAAGTACCACCGGGAGGTCGTGCGGCCGGAGTCGATCCGGCGTCTGGGGGTCGAGCGGGATCCCGTGCACAACATCGGGGTCGGCACGGTCTTCCCCAACTTCTCGTTCCTGACCGGTGTCCAGACGATCCGGGTGTGGGTGCCGCGCGGTCCGCACCACATGGAGGTGCGGTCCTGGACGATCGTGGACCGGGACGCGCCGCAGGAGGTCAAGGACGCGCAGTTGCGGTTGGTGCGGACCACGTTCAGTCCCAGCGGGCTGCTGGAGCAGGACGACGGCGAGAACTGGTCGATGTGCCAGGACACGCTGCGCGGCTACGTGTCCCGCCAGCTGAGCTCCAACGTGCGGATGGGTCTGGGCAAGCCGATCGACGGCGATATGGCGGTTCCTGGCCGGGTGATGCACGGCTGGAACGAGGAGCCGGGCCGCGGCTTCTTCGAGCGCTACCGCCACCTGATGTCCGAGCCGACCTCGCGGGTCTGGTCAGGCAGGTGAGTGCAGAAGGGAAACGATGACCACGATGATCGGGAGACGGTGGGTGGTTGAGCCAGCCGGCGCTGAGAGCCCAATCGGCATCAACGGCGGCCGGCGGTGACCCGAAGTTGCCGAGACCGGGCGCTGAGTCTCCCCCGAGCAAGGGGATGTCAATGAATGTAGAGGCTTCCCGTGTCCTCCCGAAGAACGCCGACACAGTGAAACTGATCGTCCAGCGGTTGTCCCGCGAGGCCGATGGGGTCGTCTCGGTACTGCTCGCGGATGCCGAGGGCGATGGGTTGCCGGAGTGGGAGCCCGGCGCGCACATCGATCTGTGCCTGCCTGGTTTGACGCGGCAGTACTCCCTGTGTGGGGATCCGTCGGATCGCAGTTGCTACCGCCTCGGAGTGCTGCTGGAACCCGCGGGCCGTGGAGGCTCCCGGTTCATCCACGAGTCCTTGCAGCCTGGTTATCCGGTCCTCGCCCGCCCGCCGCGCAATCTTTTCTCCTTCGTTGATGCCGATGAGTACCTGTTCATCGCCGGCGGCATCGGCATCACCCCCCTGCTGCCGATGATCGCGTGCGCGGAGGCCGACGGACGCACCTGGCAACTCGTATACGGCGGCCGGACCCGTAGCTCGATGGCTTTCCTCGAACAACTGGTTGCCTATGGCGACAGGGTTCAGGTGGTGCCGCAGGATGAACACGGCCTGCTCGACCTGGCCGAGTTGCTCGAGGTCCCGGGCGACAAGCACGTTTATTGCTGTGGGCCGGAACCATTGCTGGCGGCGGTGGAGACGCTCTGTTCGAGCTGGCCCAAGGGTCGACTGCACGTCGAACGCTTCACGGCCCCGGCTTTGATGGGCAACATCTCTGAACAGGCAGCCTTCGAAGTCGAGTGCGCGGAATCAGGCGTAACCGTGATCGTTCGCAGTGAACAGACCATGCTCGCCGCTCTGCTCGAGGCGGGCATTGACCTCAACTTCGACTGCAAGGAGGGGACATGCGGCACGTGCGAGCTCGGCCTCGTCGATGGTGTTGCTGAGCACCGCGACGCTGTGCTCAGCCAAGAGGAACGCGATGCCGGAGAGTTGATCCTTCCCTGTGTCTCGCGTGCCCGTGGTGCGCGACTGGTCGTTGACGCCTGACCATCCGCACCCACACTGCGTGAACCCGCCATCGAGGTGTTCCTCACGACCGGCCTGACGAACGCCAGGACCGAGGGCACCAACCGGTTGATCAAGCAGGTGAAACGGGCTCTTCCGGATCTGGAGTGCAGGTGAGCGTATGACAGCCCGTGGCGCTGGGGTCGTGTTGATGCGCTGAGGAGGGCCCCGGAGAGTTGATGATGCAGGTTCCTACGCCTTGATCAGCAGCACCCC
>NZ_JAHDTG010000192.1 GCF_018531475.1 Pseudonocardia mahuensis | reverse complement strand
GCAATGCCGCGGAGTTAAGGGATCTACGGTCTCGTCAAGCGAGTGGCGCTACGTAGTGTTTGCGCAGTTCGGAGGGGTGTGGCGTTCTCCGGTCGCTGTCAGCGTGGACGACGCTCGTCACGGCGCAAGGTCGTTCGTCCTTGCTGCGCTGCGGGCGCTGCACCTTGCCCCGCTCCTCGTCGCCGTCCCGGGCAGCTATACCGGGGCCGGGGGAGGGTCAGCCGGTCGCGCTCGGGCTGCTCATGCACGTCACTGGGCGATCGCCGGTGGTGATCACGGCGTGGTGATCAGTTAGGCGACGGGACCTCCGGTAGGTCGGTCGGACCCTTCACGATCTTCCCCACACGCCCAGAGGTCCCGTTGCCCGCGCAGTCTGACACGACGTCCCCTCCTGCCCGCAGCACCACGGTCGGCACGACGACGATCACCCGGACGGTCACCGTCGCTGCCGGGGTGTTCGCCCCCGGTCATCTCGGCGAGCTGACCCGCTACTTGCCCTTCGAGCTGGTCGACGACGTGCTCGCTGAGACCCGGACCGTGCAGCGCAGGTTGCGCGAGCTGCCCTCGCGGACGGGGGTGTACTTCGTGCTCGCGCTCGGGTTGTTCCCGCGGCTCGGCTACGCCCGGGTCTGGGCCAAGCTGTGCGCGGGCCTGGCCGGTCTGGCCGCGCCGGTGGTGTCGGAGAAGGCGCTGCGGGACCTGCGGCGTCGGCTCGGGCCGGCCCCGCTCAAGGCGCTGTTCGAGGTGGTCGCCGGGCCGCTGGCCCAGCCCCGCACCCCGGGGACCTGCTTCGCCGGGATGCGCACCGTCGCGTTCGACGGCCTCAACTCGCTCAAGGTGCCCGACACCGACCGCAACCGCGGCTGGATGGGCCGCATCCGCTACCGGATGGGCTTCGCCGGCTACCCCACTTTGCGGCTGATGTGTCTGGCCGAGACCGGCACCCGCGGCCTGCTCGGCGCCACGATCGGCGCCGCCGACGACCGCGACGAGGCCACCCTGGCAGGGCGGCTGCTCCCACTGCTGCGCCCGGGGATGCTGGTGCTGCTGGATCGGGGCTTCGACGCCGCCGCCTTCCTGACCGCCGTGCACCGCACCGGGGCGATGCTGCTCGCTCGTGGGCGTTCCCAGCGCGTCCCACCGGTCCTGCGTCATCTGCCCGATGGCTCCTACCTGTCGGACCTCGACGGGCTGGCGGTGCGGATCATCGAGGCCGAGGTGACGATGAGCGGCACGGACGGCACCGCGGTCGGCGACCGCTACCGGCTGATCACCACGCTGCTGGACGCCGACCGGTTCCCCGCCGATGCGTTGATCCGGCTCTACCACGAACGCTGGGAGATCGAGTCGGCCTACCTCGCGCTGCGCCACACGATGCTCGACGGGCACGTCCTACGGTCCGGCGACCGGGCCGGGCTCGAACAAGAGGTGTGGGCGCTGCTGACGCTCTACCAGCTGCTGCGCATGGCCATGACCACCGCGGTCGAGACCCGTCCTGGCACCAATCCCGACCGGGCCAGCTTCACCAGCGCCCTGCAGACCGCCCGCGACCAGGTCACCGCCGCCGCCGGGATCTGCCCCGACCCCGACCAGCCCACCGACCTCCTCGGTGTCATCGGCCGGGCCGTGCTGGCCACGCTGCTGCCCACCCGCCGCGCCCGCTACAGCGCGCGCAAGGTCAAGTGCGCGACCTCGCGCTACCTCAACCGCGACGACGGCCGCCCCGCCGCCTCGACCGCCGTCACCGGGATCGAGATCCGCATGCACATCCCGCCGCCCCTGGACCCGACGCGCCGAACCCGATCCCGACGGGCCCCGGGCCAACCTCGCGCTCCCCGGCCGCCGACCCGCCGCGACCGCGTCACCGCGCTGCTGGTCAGTGATCCCCGCCGCGCCTGGAGCGGCGCCGAGCTCGCGCAGGCACTGCAGATCCCCAAGCACAACATGCTCACCCAGCTCGCCGAGTGGACCCGGCTGGGGTTCATCACCCGCACCCACGCCGGCAGCTACGCCCTCGACCCGCCACCGCTGGCCGACCATTCCCCGGCCCGCTCCCGGGGCAGTTGCCGACCCGGACGGCGAGAGGAACGGGGCAAGGTGCAGCGCCCGCAGCGCAGCGAGGACGAACGGCCTTGCGCCGCGACGAGCGGCGTCCACACTCCCCGCGCCCCGGGAAGCGACACGCCGACCCCAGCCACTTCCTGGACCTGATCACCAAACCGCTAACTCCGCGGCATTG
>NZ_JAHDTG010000191.1 GCF_018531475.1 Pseudonocardia mahuensis | reverse complement strand
CTGTAGGGGTCGGGCCGGGGCGCGGTGTCCACCTCTCGATGGGTCCGTTTCCCCGGCCCGCGCCTCCGAACCGGACGTGCGTGTTCCCACGCATCCGGCTCTCCACGTGTCCGTGCCAGCGGGGTCAGGCGGGGGCCGCGTTCGGGCGCTGCCAGGGGGTGGGGATGTTCGCAGCCCGGTAGCGGTAGCGGGTGACCGGCACCGTCATCGGGTCGAACAGCCTGGTCGCGCCGTCGGTGGGCCACCACCCGGGCAGGTGGTGGCGGCGAAGCCATTTCCAGGTGGCGCGGGGGTGCTTGCGGCGCAGCCAGATGACCACCCGCCGCCACGCGTAGTGGCGCAGGTAGTCGAAGGTGGCCTTGGACGTCCCGTGCCGGAAGTAGTTCACCCAGCCCCGCAGCACCGGCGCGAGCCGGTGCAGCAGGACCGCCAACGGCTGGTTCAGGTTCTGCCGGGAGATCGTCTTGACCTTGCCGGTGATCGAGGCGAGCGCCTTTCTCGCCGGGTAGGTGTAGACGGTCGGCTTCCCGGAACCTCGTTTGGGCTGGCGCTGGATGCGAAAGCCCAGGAACTCGAAGCCCTCCTCGATGTGCACGGTCCTTGTCTTCGCCTCCGATAGGCGCAGCCCGAGTGGGGCGAGCACCGCCGCGACCTGCAGGCGCAGCGCCTGCAGGTGGGCCTCGACGTCGCCGCGGCCGTTGACCATCACCACGAAGTCGTCCGCGTAGCGGACCAGGCGGTAGGTCGGCAGGCCGCGGCGGCGACGCCGGTGCCGGGCGCTGGAATCGCCCATCGCCTCCCAGGCGCTGGTGAAGTGCTCATCCAGCGCGGAGAGGGCGATGTTGGCCAGCAGCGGGGACAGGATGCCGCCTTGCGGGGTCCCGGCACTGGTGTCCTGCAGGGCCCGGGCCGCCGCACCGTGTTCGGTGAGGATCCCGGCCTTGCAGAACGCCTTCACCAGGCCCAGCACGCGTTTGTCCCCGACGCGTCGGCGCACCCGCCCCAGCAGGGCGGTGTGGTCGATGTTGTCGAAGCACGCCTCGATATCGGCTTCCAGCACCCACTCGTAGTTCCGCGGAGCGGACGCGAGGAAGTGGATCTCGGCGATGGCGTCCTGGGTGCGGCGCCTCGGGCGGAAGCCGTAGGAACACGGCTTGAAGTCCGCCTCGAAGATCGGCTCCAGCACCAGTTTCAGGGCCGCTTGCACGACCCGGTCCCGGACGGTCGGGATGCCCAACCGGCGCAGTTTGCCACCGGTCTTGGGGATCATCCGCTCGCGCACCGGGACAGGCGAGAACACACCGGCTTTCAGCTCGGCGCGCAGCTCGGCGAGGAACACCTCGCGGCCACGGACCGACTCGACGTAGAAGGCCGTCTGGCCGTCCACCCCGGCGGTCCGGGCCCCCTTGTTGCCCCGCACCCGGTCCCAGGCCAGGGCCAGGAACGCGGGATCACACACGAGGTTGAACAGATCATCGAACCGACGAGACGGGTCCTCGCCGGCCCGCTGGTGCAGCTTGGTCTGGATCTTCAGTACCCGAAACCACGCCGTGTCCGCGTCCGGGAACAGCGTCCCCGGAGCGGGCGCAGGTGGCGCCGGC
This sequence comes from Pseudonocardia mahuensis, assembly GCF_018531475.1. Lineage (GTDB taxonomy): Bacteria > Actinomycetota > Actinomycetes > Mycobacteriales > Pseudonocardiaceae > Pseudonocardia. The sequence goes on along the minus strand of NZ_JAHDTG010000191.1, from coordinate 641 downwards.
GCGGCGGTGTTCACCACCGACCTCCTGATCTTCCAGGCCCAACGCTGCGGACACGCTGCCGCCCTTGGCCATGTGACCGGCTTTCCCGGTCTCGGACTACTACGGCGGCTCCGCCCCACCCCGGGGCCCTCGATCGACGGTGGACCTGCCCGCCGCCGGCCCGGCTGGCCGGCGGGAAGGGCGACCCCAGGATGGTTCCCACGTTCACCACATGACCGCTCGACGGGATCGGCGCCCAGCTCTTCCCCTGCAGCCTCGCCACGACTACGCCGCAGACCTTCACCGTGGCCTCCGAGCCGGCCAACCCAAGGACCGACCCGAAGTCACCCCGACCACGCCCGCCGCGACGGCGGCCATGCCCGGGGTGTGCACTGCTGACCGGCCCATATCCGCCAGGTTCGAGCCGACGTTCCACTTGAGGGGGTTCCACCACTGGTTCCTGCACTCGTGCACCTGTCCGTCTCACTTGCCGGGCCCGCCCCGTCTGGCAGTGCCGGAACGTCCCGTCGTTGTCGGGGCTGCTCCCACCGCCACCCGGCACCTCCCGAGCGCGGCTGCCCCCAGCTTCATCAGGCCGCTGCGACGACCCGAAGGCGGAGCCCTTCCATCTCCGCGCGGTCACATAGCGCCTCGTGGCGCAC
>NZ_JAHDTG010000190.1 GCF_018531475.1 Pseudonocardia mahuensis | reverse complement strand
CCACCGCTTTCGTCTTCGAGCTCTGTGAGAGGAACCCGAAGAGGATCAAACGGTGGCCGTGCCATGCCCCGCAGACACGCCGGACGACCTGCACAAACGCGCCCCGCCCCGGCAGCATCAGGTTAAAAAACAAGCTCAGTCCGCATCGACCTCGACACCCCCGAAGGCGGTGAAGCTGACGACGAAGTAGGCAACGTAGGCGACGAGCAACACGATCCCGTGCCACCGCTTCAGTCGGCCGGTATAGAGAGCGAATGCGGAGAAGGCGGTGAGCACGAACAGGGCCGGCACGTGCCAGGTGAGCACGTCATCGTCGACGAGGATGGCGCCGCCGGCCAGCAGGATGATCCCAAGCTTTCCGGTCACGGAGAACACGACGCTGCCGATGACGTTTCCGACACCGATCTGCGGCGCGCCTTTCCGAAACGGCTCCGAGGTCAGCACGATGTCTTCGATCGACAGGACCAGGGTGGCAATCGTGGCCCCGAAAAGGGTCCCTTCGATCCCGAACTCCTCGATGATGCCACCGGTTCCCTCGCTCATGACCGCGGCCCCGATGATGAGTCCGGCGAGCGCGAGGACCGCTAGCCCCAGGATTGCCCATCCGGAACGCGGGCGGGCCGAGGTCACGGCCATCTTCTCGGTGAACGAGATCTCGTCGGTGACCGTTCCACGGGCTTTCCGGATCCGGGCCTTCTCCGTGTCGACTGCGTCTCCGACCGTCTCGTAGATCTCGGCGTTGCGGAAGAACGGGGCGTCCCCGCGCGCCTCCCGCACGGCGATGTAGGCGACGAAGAGCACGAACAGGCCGAGCAGCACCGTGCCGTACAGGCGGGTGAGTGGCGACAACAGCACGGCCCCCACCAAGACCAACGGCGACAGCGCGAAGATGGCCAGATAGTCACGGGGGACGTGCACCGTGGTCGGGCTGATGATTGCGGCCAGCGCGAGCACAAGCCCGGTCATCGCAATGACGGTGCCCATCACCGTGCCGATCGCGACGTCGCCGAGCCCCTCGAGGTTGAGGGCCACCCCGAACACGAGGTCGTCGAACTCGATCCCGGTGAACACCACAGCCAGCAGGAGCAGCGATACCGCCAGCCCCCGGGCCGCGCCGACCAGGTAGACGATCAGTTTCTCGGCACTGTAGATGAGCAGTGCCGCCCCCGCCACGAAGATCAGAATCGAGGCCATTTCGCAGAGCTCCTCCTCGTCCCCTTCCGACAGAACGAGGCCGCGAAACGGCCACCCCGTTTCTCCCGGGCAGGATCTAGTCGTGGGCGTCCCGCCTGAAACAGGGGGCAAGGCCGCACCGCGTCCGCGTTCCCTGATCCTCGCAAAGGACAACCAGGGAAGGCCAGAGCCAGTCTCTGAGACTTCTTCAGGCGACGCCAGCAGATGATGCTGCAGGCCAGACTCAAGAAGCCTCGTGGATGTCGTCGCGGTTCCCCAGCGGATGCGCAGTCGGCGAAACCAGTGCAGCAGCACGATGCTCTGCTCGACGACCCAGCGGTGGACGCCGGGCCCGGATCCGTGTTCGGTGCCGCGGCGGGCGATGACCGGGGTGATCCCCACGGCCCTGACCTGTCTGCGGTACGTGTCGTGATCGTAGCCGCGGTCGGCGTAGAGCCGGTCGGGTCGTCGGCGGGGGCGGCCGCGGCGGCCGCATACCGGCGAGACGGCCTGGACCGGCGGCATGAACTGGGCGACGTCGTTGCGGTTGCCGCCGGTCAGCGACACCGCGAGGAGGATGCCATGCGCTTCGGTGATCGGATGGTGCTTGGAGCCTGGTCGGGCACGGTCGACCGGGCTCGGTCCGATTCTGGGCCGCCTTTCAGGGCCCGCACGTGGGAGCTGTCGATCACCGCCCTCGACCAGTCCAGCGCGCCGGCGGCGTGTGAGCTCCGGGCGCAGCGACCGGACCGGCGCCAGGACGCAACCGCTCGTCACTCAGCCTTCAGCCTCTACCTCGGTCAAGTAGAGGTTCAGTCCGGTCAAGTCCCCGGACGTGGTGTTTGACGCCTCGCCGCGTGATCTTCTGTAGTTGTTAGCCCGGTGCTTTCACGGACCGGTGGCCGAAAGGGTGTGTTGAACGGCTGAAAGGTGCTCCTGAGCAGCAAGGATGTGGCTTGTCGAGGGCCGTATCCGCGCGAGGTCAGGAGCACCTTCCAGGTGAGCAAGCGTAGTGGGTTCTACCCGTGTCCGGTCGTTGACACGGCCGCGTCGAACGTGGTGTCGCAGGCCGGTGGTGTGCTGCTCACCGAGACCGTCCGAACGGT
>NZ_JAHDTG010000189.1 GCF_018531475.1 Pseudonocardia mahuensis | reverse complement strand
GCTCCGCATCCGCAGCTACATCTCCACCGTGCGCAAACACGGTGACAACGTCCTCGACGCGCTCCGCGACGCCATCACCGGGAGCCCCTGGAAACCGCCGCTGACCTGCTGACCTGAATGGTTACGCTCGCGCAGCGTTCGGGCCAGGGCATGGGCGGCGAACCGCGACCGGGTGGTGATCAAGATCGGGACACGGCCGGCGAGCAGTCGATCCTGGAGGACCGGGATCGCGACCTGCGTATCAGGAAGCTCCAGGAAATGATGCGGAATGCGGTGATCGGCCAGGAACCTCCCGACGACGGGATCGCTGAACCCGGAATGGTGTTGACCGTGCGATACGCCGACGAGGCATCCACCGAGACATTTCTTCTGGCCGACAGGGAACCCGGGTCCGACGGCGACATCGAAGTCTGCTCACCCAGCTCTCCGCTGGGTACGGCTCTGTCCGGTGCGAAGCAGGGGGAGCAACGTCGATTTCAGCTGCCGAACGGCCAGATGATGACGGTATCTCTGGTGCGGGCTGTTCCTTATACGACGTCCAGCAGTCCTGATCGTTGACGATCCGCACCGAGCGCGGGCAGTGGGCTGCGGGCGGGGCTCGCAGAGCCGCCACGTCGAGAGGCGAGGAATCGCGGCCATTCGCTGTTCCGCGTCCCGGTTAGCGTGCGCTGCCGGACGGGTTCGATCCGCCCACCCGGACCGGTAGGGACAGCTCCGGTCAAGCCTGCGCGGGGGCCAGCCGGCCAGGCCCCCGCGCAGACCGGGGCGCCGGCGGTGGGGCGCCGTCGGCGGGGCGCAGTCGGCGGGGCGCAGTCGGTCTCGCCGGTCCGCCGTGGGGCTCGCGGCTCGATCAGCTCGGTCGTGAGCCACCCGGCGCTGACCTCGGCCGGCGCAGGGTGGCGCCCGGTCAGGCGTCGTGACCGGTGCCGGCCTCGAGTGCGCAGAGCTGGAGCTGGAGCGCGAGGCGGACCCGTGGCGAGGTGAGGTCCAGGCGCGCCACCTCGCCGATCCGGCGCATCCGGTATCGCAGCGTGTTGGGGTGGATGTGCAAGGCCGCCGCGGCGGCCTTGGGCTCGCCCAGGTGCTCCAGCCACGCCGAGAGTGTGGGCAGGTACGCCGTGCCGTGCTCGCGGTCGTGCGCGACCAGGGCGGGTAAGGGCCCGCCGAGCAAGCCCGTCTCCGCCCGGACGGCGGCGCGGGCCCGCGCCACGACGAGGGCGTCCCAGGCGTCCTCGGTCTGCACCGTGTGGCCCGGTAGCTGCCCGGCTGCCATGAGCAGACGCAGCTCCGCGGCTTCGGCCCGGGACCGGGGCAGCTGGGTGCGGTCGGTGGCGAGACCACCGGCCGTCGCGGTCAACGCGGCATCGTGCGGGTGGACCGCGCCGATGAGCGCCCGCAGCCACCTCCACGAGCCCGCCGCGCGCGGCCCGCCGTGGGCGGTCACGAGTGCGAACACGATGCCGTCGAGATCGGCGAGCAACGGGTGCTGCCACCCGAACCGGCGCGTGATCGACTCCCAGAGGTCGAGCTTCTCGCCCAGGTCGCGGGTGATCGTGGGCGTGCCCAGCGCGGCGACGCGCCACGGACCTTCCGGCAGCCACAGGTCGGAATCCGTCTGCGGCGACGCGCTCCGCAGGGCGGCACGCAGCCGATCGGTCGATGCGCGGCGGGCCAGGCCGGCCTGGGCGCGCAGGCGCAACAGGTGCAGGGCGAGAACGGACGCGGCCCCGGCGAGCTCGTCGACGCGATCCGGCGCGACCGGTCCGGCGACCACGGCCCAGATCGACCCCAGCCACTCTCCTCCGGCACGGACCGGGATGACCAGCCGGGGCAGTGTCCCTTCCGGAACGTCGGTCACGTAGATCGGCTCGCTGGAGCGCGCGAGCTTGCGGAACACCCCGCGGGCGCGGAAGTGCGCGATGACCTCCTCGGGCACGCGGCGTCCGACGATGGTCGAGACCCGCGCCGGGTCGGTGAGCTCCTGTCGCACCGAGTACGCGAGCACCCGGGACTGCGCATCCTCGATCGTCACCGGCGCGTCGACGATCGCTGCGGCCGCGTCGGCGAGGGCGAACAGCTCGCCGTGGACACCGGCGTCGCCCAGCAGGGGGGACCCGGGTGCGGCGGCGCGGTCGATCACGCCGCGCAGCAGCCAGATGACGTGGGCCCAGGAGGCGTGGGGCGCCAACTCCACCAACGCGAGACCGGATCGCTCGGCGGCCGCGACGACCTGCGGGTCGCGCGCCTGCGGCGACCTGAGGACGACACCGCCGGCCCCGGCTTCTGCGGCCCGTTCGAGCAGCCGGGCCGCCTGCTCCGCGTCCGACATCCCCACGCCCAGCACGAGGTCTGCGGGAACGCCGACGACATCCTCGTCGGGCTCGGCGAGGGTCACGTCATCGACCTCGGCGCCGCTCCCGGGGACCACGAGCCGCAGGAGGGCGGCGCCGATCGCGTCGACCAGGGCGGGGACGGTGATCATCAGCGC
>NZ_JAHDTG010000188.1 GCF_018531475.1 Pseudonocardia mahuensis | reverse complement strand
TGCCCGCGGGCGGGCACGGTTCCGGCGGCGCCGGGGCGGCGGGCCTGCCGCACTGCCGGTGGTGCGGGCGCGCCGAGTCGGCGTTCCGCTGCGGGGCCTGCGGATCGCGCCGGCTGCGGGCCGGCGTGATCGGTGCCGGCCGCACTGCGGAGGAGCTCGGCCGGGCGTTCCCGGGTACGACCGTCCGGTCCTCCGGCGGCGGCGCCGCGGTGCTCGCGGGGGTGCCCGCCCGGCCCGAGCTCGTCGTCGCCACCCCGGGTGCGGAACCCCCGGCCGAGGGTGGGTACGGCGCCGCCCTGCTCGTGGACGCCTGGGCCATGCTGACCCGTCCCGACCTGAGAGTGGCCGAGGAGACGCTGCGCCGCTGGCTGGCCGCCGCGGCGCTCGTCGTGCCGCACACCGCGGGCGGCCGGGTCGTGGTGGTCGCCGAGTCCGCGGTACCGACCGTTCAGGCACTCGTGCGGTGGGATCCGGCCGGGCACGCCGCCGAGGAGCTCCGCGCCCGCACCGAGGTCGGCTTCCCACCCGCGGTACGGATGGCTGCGGTCGAGGGCAGCCCCGGCGCGGTGGCGGAGATGCTGGCGGCCACCGAGCTGCCGGTTGGGGGAGAGGTCCTCGGACCGATCGAGATCGACGGCGCCGAGGTGGGCGAGCCGGGGCAGCGTGGTGGGCCCGTCGTCCGGGAACGGGCCCTGCTGCGGGTGCCCAGGAGCGGGGGCCGGGCGCTTGCGGCCGCCCTCGCCGCCGCGCAGGCCGCCCGAACCGCGCGCAAGGCCCCGGACGCGGTGCGGGTGCGGCTGGATCCGGCGGAGGTCGGCTGAGCCGAGACCGGCCGGGTGCCGAGCGCCGCGGCCGACCCGGGCGGCGTGGCAGAATCGAATGTCGCCGCCCGTCGGCGTCGAGTGCCCGCACCCCCGAGTGCGTGCGCGCTCCCATCCCGATCCCATCGAAGGAGCCCTGTGTCCGTCCAGCCCGTCCGGCTCTTCGGCGACCCGGTGCTGCGCACCCCAGCGGTGGAGGTCACGACCTTCGACGCCGAGCTGCGCAAGCTCGTCGCCGACCTGACCGACACCATGCACGACGAGGGCGGTGCCGGTCTGGCCGCCCCGCAGATCGGTGTGGGCCTACGGGTGTTCACCTACAACGTGGACGGCTTCTCGGGGCACCTGGTCAACCCGACGTTCGACGTGGTCGGCGACGAGGAGCAGGTCGGCCCGGAGGGCTGCCTGTCGATCCCCGGGCTGAACTGGGACTGCCGCCGGCACCTGCACGTCGTCGCGCACGGCTGGAACATGCACGGCGAGCCGGTCGCGGTCGAGGGCAGCGAGATGCTGGCCCGGTGCATCCAGCACGAGACCGACCACCTCGACGGCGTGCTGTTCGTCGACCGGCTCGATCCGGAGACCCGTCGGCAGGCGATGGCCGAGATCCGGGCCGCGCAGTGGTTCGGCGCGCCCGAGCCCATCGTCAAGGAGAGCCCGCACCCGCTGTTCGGGAAGGCCCGGTGAAGCTCGTCTTCGCGGGGACGCCCGAGCCCGCGGTCCCGGCCCTGCGCGCGCTGCTCGACTCGCCGCGCCACGAGGTCGTCGGGGTGCTCACCCGTCCCGATGCCCCGGCCGGCCGCGGGCGCAAGCTGATGCGCTCCCCGGTCGGCGCGCTGGCCGACAAGGCCGGCATCCCGGTGCTCACCCCGGCCCGGCCGTCGGACCCGGAGTTCCTCGACGCGCTGCGTGAGCTGGCCCCGGACTGCGTTCCGGTGGTCGCCTACGGCGCGCTGGTACCCCGTGCCGCGCTCGACATCCCGGCCCGGGGCTGGGTGAACCTGCACTTCTCGCTGCTCCCGGCCTGGCGTGGGGCCGCGCCGGTACAGGCGGCGATCCGGCACGGCGACGACGTCACCGGTGCCACGACGTTCCTGCTGGAGGAGGGCCTGGACACCGGACCGACCTACGGCGTCGTCACCGAGACGGTCGGACCGGCCGACACGGCCGGGGCCCTGCTCGGCCGGCTCGCCCGGTCCGGTGCGGACCTGCTGGCCGCGACCATGGACGGCATCGCCGACGGCACCCTGCAGGCCGTCCCGCAGCCGGCCGACGGCGTCTCGCACGCCCCGAAGGTGACAGCCGCCGACGCGCGGGTGGACTGGTCCGCCCCAGCCGTGGCGATCGACCGGTTGATCCGCTCGGTGACCCCCGAGCCGGGCGCCTGGGCGACGTTCCGCGACGAGCGGCTCGGCCTCGGGCCGGTGCGCCCGGTGCGCACGGCCGAGGTGACCCTGCAGCCGGGCGAGCTGCGGGCCGAGAAGCGTCGGGTGCTCGTCGGTACCGCGACCGTGCCCGTGGAGCTCGGGGAGGTGCGGCCCGTGGGCAAGCGCGCGATGCCGGCGCCGGACTGGGCGCGCGGTGTGCGTATCGAGACGGGGGAGGTGCTCGGGTGAACGCTCCCCGTGAACCCCGCGGCGGCGGGCGTTCCCAGCCGCGCCGCGGCCGCCCGTC
>NZ_JAHDTG010000187.1 GCF_018531475.1 Pseudonocardia mahuensis | reverse complement strand
GCCCACGAGGTCTCCGGGTAGATGGTCTTCTTGGTCGTTGATCCATCTACCGGAGACCTCGTTTGTCTCCACTCATCGACACACCGGCCTCAGCGACCCGTGATCAACTTTCTAAACACGCGCTAGTCGGCCTGGGCGCCCCGGAACTCGACGAGGACGTCGCGATCGGATGGCGGGCGCTGACCACCTGGGCCGAGGCACAGGTGGCCGAGCGCGAGGGGAACGCGACGGCTCAGCGGCAGGCGCTCGCGGCTGCCGAACGGAACGCGACCGTGTCCCGTGGCGAGCTGGACACCGCGCGACAGGCCGTCGCGACCGCCCGGACCGCGGAGTCGGCCGCCCTGCGCGCGCAGCAGCAGGCCGTCAGCGAAGGCGAGGCGGCCGAGCAGCGCCTCCGCGCGCTGGTCGAGGCCCTCGCCGGCCGCCCGGACGACGCGACGGCCGCGGCGGAGATCACCCGCGCGACCGAGCTGGAGGCCGCCGCCCGAGAGGCCGACCTCGTCGCCCGTACGGCCCGCACCGCACTGCGGGACGCGGAGACCGCCGCGACCGCGGTCGAGGCGGAGTTCGCGCAGGCCTGGGACGTGGTGCGACGCACCCGGGACCCGCTCGTCGGACTCGGGGCGCCCACGCTCACGGGGGACGACCTGCCGCAGGCCTGGGCCGCGCTCACCGGCTGGGCGACCTCGGCCGCCGCGGAGCAGGCCACTCGGGGTACCGAGGCCGCGACGGTGGTGGAGCGTGCCGCCGACCGCCGCCGCGAGCTCGAGGCACGGGTGGCTGGCGAGTTCGAGGCGTGCGGGCTCCCCGCTGGTGGCGTCGACACCGCGGCGGCGCGGGCCGCCGCAGCCCTGCAGGAGGCCCGCAGCGCCTTGGATCGGGTCGTCGAACGGCGTGCGGAGGTGAGCCGGCTCGTCGCGGAACGGGAGGAGGCCGCGACCGCGCACCAGGTGGCCAAGCTCCTCGGGGACCAGCTGCGCTCCAGCAACTTCCCCCGCTGGCTCGTCGCGTCTGCGCTGGACGTTCTGGTTGCCGACGCGTCCGAGAGCCTGCGCGAGCTCTCCGGCGGGCAGTTCGAGCTCACCCACGAGGCCGGGGACTTCGTCGTTGTCGACCACGCGGACGCGGACTCGCGCCGCCCGGTCAAGACGCTGTCCGGGGGCGAGACCTTCCAGGCCAGCCTCGCCCTGGCGCTCGCCCTGTCCTCGCAGCTCGCCGGGCTGGCGGCCGAGGGCGCACCCCGCCTTGAGTCGATCTTCCTGGACGAGGGTTTCGGCACGCTGGACGAGTCGAACCTCGAGACTGTCGCAAGCACCCTGGAGAACCTCGCCACCCGCGGCGACCGAATGGTCGGCGTGATCACCCACGTCCCGGCGCTCGCCGAACGGATCCCCGCGCGGTTCTCGCTGTCCCGCGACCAGCGCACGTCGACGATCGTCCGGGAGGGCCCGTGAGGTTCAGCGTCGACCCATGGGACCCGAGCTACGGCACGAGCGACGAGGGCGAGCGCGGTGAGTCGACCGCGGACGTCGAGGCGGGTGTCGAGGTCGCCGCCGAGCGGTGGCGCCCGATCGGGATCGACCGCTCGGTCGTCGCGCCGCCGGCCGTGCTGTTCGTCGACGGGGTCCGCCGCGTCGACGCCCAAGTCTGGGTGGACGACGGGGCCGACGGCGCCGCGCCGGGACTGTGCGCGTCCTACGCCGCGGGGGTCGTGTGCTGCTGCGACAACGAGGGCGGGCACATGGTCGAGAGCATCGTCCGGCACGGAGTCTTCACCACCGCCGTGGACGCGGAGGACATCGCTACGCCCGCCGGCCGGTACGCGGCCCACGTCACGGCCGCGCGCCCGGACATCGCGCCCATGCAGCTGCTGTCCCTCGCGCTGCAACGCGACCTCGCCGAGTCGGAGCTGGTGGCGGCGGGACGGGCCCGGGAGCGTGCCGAGGACCTGCTGGTCGTGGACGGTCCGCTGCACGGCCGGGAGAAGCTTCCTCGAACTATCGGCTTCATCAAGACCCACCGCAGCGAGTACCTGCAGCCCCCGCTCCGGACCGTCGTCGGACAGCTGGCGGCGGGGGAACGCACGCCGGTCTTCCGCATCGCCGGCTCCTGGGAGCGCTACAGCTGGTACCTTCGGCTGCCCTGCCCGCCGGGGAGCCCGTGGGCCGGCGTCGTTCGCATCGAATGCAGCGCCGACCTCCCGGTCGAGGGCGCGATCCTACTGGCTTCGGTGAGTCAGGCCACCCTGCCCCGCTTTGCCTCCACTGCCTACAAGGACTCGCGCGCCCCGCAGAACCTCTACCCCATTGGGGGGCTTGAACGGGAGCTGCGTCGGAGGCTCGGCGATCAGCGGCTGTGCTACCGCGGGCTGCGCAGAGCGGCAACATCTTACTAAGGAGATCGTAAGTAAGTCGACTTCGGGTGCTATGCGCTGATGTAGCGCAGGTGTGGATCGCGGAAGAAGCCGCGGACGAGGGCGGGCAGTTTCTGCAGGCGTCGGAGCGCGGAGATGACC
>NZ_JAHDTG010000186.1 GCF_018531475.1 Pseudonocardia mahuensis | reverse complement strand
CCGGCACAGCTTGAAAGCGAGCAGTGGGAAACCACTCGGGGGTTCGAATCCCTCCGCTTCCGCCAGGTCACGGGGCCGCAGGCCGATCTTGCTCATTCCGCGGGAGCGGGCTGACAGCAACCGGCCCGGACGAGGAACGAGCCGGGCGGGCCGGATCGGTAGGTCTGCCCATAGACGCCGACCACGGGACGGGGCAGCCTCGCTGGTTTCGGAGCCGTTGGGCACGGGGCGCGTCTGCGCCGCGCGGCCGCGAGCGGCTCTCGCCGTCGACGTCCCCGAACTTCAGGAGGTATCGATCGTGGCGTCGCGAGATGCGCGCGACCGGTTGGGGTGGCCCACGAACGGACAGGTGGGCAGACGCCCGGCACCGGTCCAACCGGACGAGCTCTTGGCGGTGCTGATGCGTACGTTGTGGGGATATCACGGGCTGGGCTGCGACCTCGCCCGTACCGCGGCCGCTCTGGGTAAGCATCGCAGCACCGTTCGGTATCGCCTCTACCGCGTCCGCGAACTCACCGGGCTCGAACCGGAAGATCCGAGAGCGGTGGAGGCGCTGCTGGATGTCGTGGTTACTGCGGCCGGCCCATGGTGCGGAGCGCGCTGTCGATGTCGGGATGGATCTCGAAGAGTCGGTGCACGCCGGCGGCGGCGAGGACATGCTCCACCACAGGGTCGGTGGTAACCAGATACAGGCCGATGTCCGCATCGCCGGCGACACAGGCCAGTTCGACCAGGGCCGGCACGGCGTCGGGAGCCAGGTCGGTCAGCGCGCGCAGATCCAGCACGACCGCCCATGGGGATGTGGCCAGCACCTCGAGGACGAACTTCTGGACCGCGGGCGCGGTGGTGTGGTCGAGGCAGCCCTGCACGTGTACGACCGGCACCGCGGGTCGGAGGTGTACGACTCGAACCAGGGAATCTCTCCCACGTGGTGCCCACTTTTCGCCGTCGGCATCGGCGCCCATCTGAGCCACCTCCTCGAAGCTCCCGTCGCCGTTCGGCACCGCCCTCAATACCTCTCGGGATTACCCGCGGTCGATGCCCTCGGCACAGCAGCACGGCCGCTCGTTCCCCGATGTCCGCCGGGGCGGGCGTGATACCGGCCGCGGGACCGCGACCCGCACCGCCGCCCTTGTCACGGCCAAATGCCGGTCAGCTCGGGCGGCACGTACAGGCCCTGGCCCAGGGCGCGGACCGCGGCCAGGGCCCGGGTCCCGGCATCCAGCTTGGCCAGGATGTGTTCCACGTGGGCGGCGACCGTGCGCGGCGCCACCACCAGTTCGGCGGCGATGCGCGCGTTGGTCCAGCCCTCGATGAGCAGCCCGAGGATCTGCAGCTCGCGGGGGGTCAGTCCGCGCAGGTCCGGCGGTGAGGCCAGCACCACGGCCGCCACCAGGTGGTGCGGGGACTGGGTGGGGCAGCCCAGCACGGTGACCCGCACGTGTTCGGCGGGCTCGGACCCGGGGTAGGGGCACAGGAACGCCGCGTGCGCGCGGCCATCGGCCAGCCGGGCGGCCACGGCGAGCAGCGCCGAGCCCGCGCCCAGCAGCGGGTGGGCGCCCAGCCCGGGCAGCGGCAGCGCCTGCCCGCTGCGGGTGAGCACCACCCCGGCGGTCGCGCCCCGCACCAGCCACGCCGCCGCTGTGATCGTGCGCAGCGGGTCGACCGCATGCGCGATCATTGGGGCGAGAGTGCCGATCAGGTCGCGGGCGGCGTCGGTGGGGTGCGCCGCGGTGTCGGTGCTCAGGCCCAGAAACCCCAGGAAGCGGTCGTCCGGGGCGAACAGGCCGACGGCGAGGCCCTCCCGGAACCCGGCCGGTCGCAGGTACTGCGTCCAGCCGCGCACCTCGGTAGGCGGGACCGGCATGTCACGGATGCGGACCGGCGGGCGCGTCCGGCTCAGGCCGATCAGTTCGATCTCCTCAACCACTGCCGGACTCTCGAAGTAGGCGCGCACGGGGTCGTCGTACCCCTTGCTGACCAGGGACACGGGCCCGCGGCGCTCCGGGTCGAGCAGGGCGATTCTGCCGGCCTGGAACGGCACCACCGGGTGCAGCGACTCCAGCAGCGCGGCCGCCCGTTCCTCGAGGCTGGCCGGCGCGGCCGCGATCCCGGCCACCTCGGCCACGACCTGCGGCCCGCCCGGGGGCAGCTCAGCCACAGCCCACCCCGGCGCGCCCGGAACGGGCCTGCTCGCCGCGGTCCCCGCCAGGTTCGCCCAGCGCCGGCCCGGCCTCGGGGAGCACCCCGGGCCTGCCGTAGTCGGTGCCTGTGTCCACGGCCTGTGTCGCCTCTGCCCTGTGACCAGGTCGGGGAGGTGGCGAGAAGCCCCGGCCTGCTGCCAGCTTGGCACGGTCGGGCCCGGACCGAATCGGTCATCCGGCGGCATGGGCAGCGCGGGTTGCTTGTGCCGAAGCATGCCCGGAGCTGACGCAAGCGTTCATGGACGGTTGCAGTCCTGGTTGCAGTTGCTGCAGGCCCTGCCCGGCCATGCGACTTCCCTGTCGCGAATGACCTGCGTGATGCGCGCCCGTGGACCTCGGCGATCAAGCGGTCGTAGACCTTGAAAGCGAGAGGGCGCTTTCACCGGCCCGCTGGCTCAGACAGCCGCTCCGCTCGGTCCCTAGGCCGTCCCTAGGCCGTCCCTGGGCCGTCCGGGCCGTCTCTGGGCCGTGAGAGGCCACCCAACAACGAGAAACGACGCTGACCGACGGAGAGCTATCCCCGCTGGTCAGCGCCGCTTTCGACGCGTGGGTCAGGCAGCCTGCTTGGTCTCCCAGAAGATCTTGTCGATCTG
>NZ_JAHDTG010000185.1 GCF_018531475.1 Pseudonocardia mahuensis | reverse complement strand
CGCTGGCGGGCGCTGCGACGCATCACCGCCAGCCCCCGCCGAATCGGCAGCTACGTCAAGGCCGCGCTCGTTCTGACTCTTCTCGAACAGCCCCAACTACGGCCTTCTTGCTGAGATCACCTCACTGGCGATAGTCCGTAGCCCTCGTCGGCGTGCAGTTTGTCCGGGCGGTGCCGGGTCGGCCCGGTCGGCCGCGCACGGGCGGGTTGGTCTCCAGCAGCGGGACGAACAGCTTGCTGTCGTGGGTGTTTGACCACGGAGAGCAGCCCGTGCAGCGATAGCCGCCCGCGTCACGCAGCACGTGGTACTTCCATCCGGCGGCCTTGCCCCGGTCGGCGGGGAACCCGGTCAGCTCGCTCCCCTTCCGCCCGCACCGACACCGCGTCGATGCAGGCCGGAACCAGTCCAGCAGCTGGCCTCGAACAGCTCGTCGAGCACCAACTGGTGCAGCCGGCCCAGACCCCGGCGTCCGGCCACTCCCGCAGCCGCCGCCCCACGGTATGCCCGCCGCCGAAGCCCAGCTGCAGCGGCAGGTGTCCCGCCACCGACACCCGGCATGCAGCACGAGCAGACTCCTTTCCAACGCAGCCCGGTCATCGATCCGCGGCCGCCCAGCCGGAGCGCGGGCCAGAGGACGCAGCGGAAGCAACGGCTCGATCAACTCCCAGAGCCGATCCTCGGCCAGCCGCTGCTGCCTCCTCGTCATAGCACCGGATGAAGATCACGGATCGACTCGAAGATCACGTAGCGATACACCCGGCCTTAGGACCACGTCTGAAGACCCAAGCTCAGACCAGTGCCGCCCGTTCGGCGAGTCCCCACAACTCCCGCCGCACCCTCGCGTTGTCCTGACGGAGGACGTCCTGAATAACGGACTTTGCATCGACGTTGAAACGAACCTCCTCTGCGCAGGCGTCCTCCGCCTGCAGGAGTGCGAAGGTGGCGGCCACCGGATCGCGCTCCCGGCTGTGCGCCCTGGCCAGAGTGAGGTGGTGACGCGCCTGCCGCTCAATCGACGCCCGTCCGTCCACATCGAGCTGTTCGGCCAGGCGCAGCGCGCGACGCGTCCTGCCCAGGAACAGCTCGATCCGAACCGCGTGAATCGCGACGTCGGTCGGTCCGAACGACGACGCGAGGTCGTTGCGGTCCTCGCCGAGCCCTTCCGCAGCGACGCGTGCCTGAGTCAACAAGCGCTCGGCGGCATGGTGGTCATTGTCGATTGCAGCCGCTTCAGCGGCCGTCAGTTGGACCGCGCCCCGCACCGACACCACCTCAGGCGTCACATCCTCGCCTTCTGGTTCGAGGCGAGACTCCACTTCCTCGCAGACCCTCCTCGCCTCCACTGCAAATCCAAGACGCAGCAACGTCGCGGCGAACCCACCGGCGCATGCTGCCGCCGTGAGGGGGTCACGAGAGCGGACGCCGGCAGACGCTCCCCTCTCGATCGCCAGCAGGGCCAGCGACGGATCCCCTACCTGCCTGAGGAAGGCTGCAGCCAGTCGATGCGTATGAGCGAACACCTCGACTCCGCCCACGATCGCGCCCGTGTTCAGATTCCGAACCTCGGCCAGCAGGCGCATCAGATCGGCTTTGGTTCGACTGTATCGCCTCGGAGAGTTCTGCCACGTCGACCAGGCCGCCTCCAGCTGGCCCCTCCATCGCTGGACTGCCCCGTCGTCCACCGGGTCGGCGCTACCGGGCACGAAGAGCCTCATGCGGAGGTCGGAAATACCGATTTCGGGAGAAACGCGCTGTTTTGGAACAGCAGGGCCGAGACCGAGGAAGGAGGGGACGTCCCCAACCCTGAGCACATCAGCCATGCGCAGCAACGTCGACAGCCGGTCCGCGGGCCGCTCGCCCTTCTCCACCTGCCTGAGCCACTCGGCGCTGTATCCGATGAGCGACGCCAACGTCCGGCGAGACAAACCCCGTCTTCGACGGAGCAGTTCGATCCGCCGACCGAGCGTCAGTTCCGCATCCGACGTGGTCTCCACCTGCACCACCGGGTCCCCCCACTCGCACCGCCAGATCGTGCACTAAGCGTAACATTATTGTCACGGAGAGCATCCGATTGACAAGATGTGCCCTCTTCAGAGCACCTGATCAGCCGGTCACGACAACCGGCTTGCCCAATTCCAGTGCTCGCCCACTTACTTAGCGTCACGGTCGAGCCGCTCTTGATCAACGAAGCTGTGGTCCCGGGTTCGGCCGCTAGTGGGATAAACGAGCAGGTTCGGGCAGCTGTCTATGCTGGTCAGCGCGTTGAAGGCCTGCTGAGTGCTGGAAGTGCGGGGCAAGTTTGACGGGTCGAGGCTTGCGTGAGCTGCGGGGGTTGTGATCCGGAGCGGTCAGTGAGTCCTGAGGTGAACCGCCCTGGGGTGAGGAGAGGCTCCTGATCTAGCAAGGAGACTGGGGCCATGCCTGCACCTCGGAAGTTCGACGAGGAGACCCGTGCCCGCGCGGTCCGCCTCTACCTCGACCGGCTGCGTGATCACGGGGAGTCCAAGCTTGCCGCCCGCAGGCACGTGGGCGAGTTGCTCGACATCGCGCCGGCGACGCTGCGGAATCGGATAGAGGCCGAGGAGCGTACGACTCGCCCGCCGGGCCGGGTACTGCTGATTCCTCGGGGGATTCGGCAGAGTTGCGGCGGTTGCGCCAGGAGAACGCGGAGTTGCGGCGAGCGAATGAGATCCTTACCAAGGAGTTCATAAGTAGATCGACTTGGATGGCGTGATCTGACAGGATCGGCGTGTGCGTGAGAACGACGGCCGGAAGTTGGATCATCGGACGCTGGAGGTGCTGCGGCTGAGGGCGGTCG
>NZ_JAHDTG010000018.1 GCF_018531475.1 Pseudonocardia mahuensis | reverse complement strand
GGCTCCGCATCCGCAGCTACATCTCCACCGTGCGCAAACACGGTGACAACGTCCTCGACGCGCTCCGCGACGCCATCACCGGGAGCCCCTGGAAACCGCCGCTGACCTGCTGACCTGAATGGTTACGGAAGATCAGGGTTTCGCCGATCGGGTACACCTCCTCGACCCGCAGCGTTGATCTTCTTCATGAGGCTCTTCTTCGCGGAGGTCGCGGGCGTACTCGAGACGATCACTGCCGCGGTCAACAGCGCCCTGCAACGCGCCCGCAAGCACGTCGACGAGAAACTGCCCGAGCAGAGCCAGCAACAGACCCTGCGCACCTTGGGCGACGTGCGTCTGCGCGCGCTCGTCGAGCGGTACACCACGGCGCTCGAGTGCGGCGACACCGACGCCATCGTCGCGCTGCTCACCGCGGATGCGAGCTGGTCGATGCCGCCGCTGCCGAGCTGGTACCGCGGGCACGAGGCGATCACCGACTTCCTCGTCCGCATGCCGTTCCAGGTCCGCTGGCGCCATCTGCCGGTGCGCGCCAACGGCCAGCAGGCGGTCGGCTGCTATGCCTGGGACGAGCAGGCCGGCGCCTACCTCGGCCGGATCCTGGACGTCCTCACCATCCGCGGCGACCGGATCGCCGCGGTCACCGCCTTCATCGACGCCGAGCTCTTCCCCCGCTTCGGACTGCCGGGCACGCTACCCGCGTAGGCCGCCCCTACCAGCACAGATCCGCCGGCCGATGCCGGGCCGAAGGTCCCTACCGGGTCCCGCCGGTGCGCCCTACCGTCCGCCGCACCACCGCGAGGAGGTCGGGATGACCGCCACGGCTCCGCGGGTGATAGTCACCCACCCGTTCCCGGCGCGGCGCCAGCCGAAGGGCTCGCGGGTGGCCCGGATGCTGTGGACCACCGACCACAAGGAGATCGGCGTCCTCTACGTCGTCACGGCGATGGGGTTCTTCCTGGCCGGCGGCATGATGGCGATGCTGATGCGCGGCGAACTCGCCCGTCCGGGTCTGCAGTTGCTGTCCCCCGAGCAGTACAACCAGCTGTTCACCATGCACGGCGCGGTCATGCTGCTGCTCTACGCGACACCGATGGCCTTCGCCTTCGCCAACCTGGTGCTGCCGCTGCAGATCGGTGCCCCAGACGTCGCGTTCCCGCGGCTGAACGCGCTGTCGTACTGGCTGTTCCTGTTCGGCGGGCTGATCCTGCTCACCGGGTTCCTCACCCCCGGCGGTGCCGCCGACTTCGGCTGGTTCGCCTACACCCCGCTGTCGGGTGTCGCGCACTCCCCCGGCCCCGGGGCCGACCTGTGGATCATCGGCCTGGTCGTCTCCGGGCTGGGCACGATCCTCAGTGGCGTCAACTTCGTGACGACGGTCGTCTGCATGCGCGGACCCGGGATGACGATGTTCCGGATGCCGCTGTTCACCTGGACGTTGTTCGTGACGAGCCTGCTCGTCCTGATGGCGTTCCCGATCCTGGCCGCAGCCCTGCTGGCGCTGCTGGCCGACCGGCACTTCGGCGCGCACTCCTTCGACCCGGCCAACGGCGGGGCCATCCTCTGGCAGCACCTGTTCTGGTTCTTCGGCCATCCCGAGGTCTACATCGTCGCGCTGCCGTTCTTCGGGATCATCTCCGAGATCGTCCCGGTGTTCAGCCGGCGCCCGCTGTTCGGTTACAAGGGGATGGTCTTCGCCAGCATCGCGATCGTGATGCTCTCCATGGCCGTGTGGGCACACCACATGTACGCCACCGGCGCGGTGCTGCTGGCGTTCTTCTCGTTCACCACGTTCCTCATCGCGGTGCCCACCGGGATCAAGTTCGTCAACTGGATCGGCACCATGTGGAAGGGGAAGATCACTTTCGAGACCCCGATGCTGTTCGCCCTCGGTTTCCTCGTCACGTTCCTGTTCGGTGGCCTCACCGGCGTTCTGCTGGCCTCGCCGCCGCTGGACTTCCACGTCTCGGACTCGTACTTCGTGGTCGCGCATTTCCACTACGTGCTGTTCGGCACGATCGTGTTCGCCACCTACGGGGGAATCTACTTCTGGTTCCCGAAGATGACGGGCCGGATGATGGACGAGACGCTGGGCAAGTTCCACTTCTGGACGACGTTCATCGGGTTCCACATGACGTTCCTGGTCCAGCACTGGCTGGGCGCCGAGGGCATGCCGCGCCGGTACGTGGACTACCTGCCCACCGACGGGTTCACCACGCTGAACACGATCTCCTCGGTCGGCGCGTTCGTGCTGGGCGCCTCGGTGCTGCCGTTCCTGTGGAACGTCGCGCACAGCTACCGGTACGGCCGGATCGTGACCGTCGACGACCCTTGGGGGCACGCCAACTCGCTGGAGTGGGCCACGTCCTGCCCGCCGCCACGGCACAACTTCACCGAACTGCCGCGCATCCGCTCCGAGCGCCCGGCGTTCGACCTGCACTACCCGCACATCGCCGCCCGGGCTCGCAAGGAGGCGCACGCCGGACGCACCGCGGCGCCGTCCGAGGTCGTGGCGCAGTCCGTCGGTCGCGAGCAGATGCCGGACGACGATCCGAAGTCCCGGTGACGGGTCCCGATGATGCGGACGCTCACCTCGCCGGCGTCACCACCCCGTAGTCGCCGTCGAAGCGGCGGTAGAGCAGGTGCCCCCGATCGGCCTCGCGGTCACGGTAGAAGAGGAACGGCAGGCCCGTGACCGCCAGCCGGTGCAGGGCGTCCTCGGTGCTGAGCACGGGCGCGGGGTGGCTGCTCACGGACACGGTGGCGGTGTGCGGGGCGACCCGCTCGGGCCGGGGATCCAGCTGCGCGAGCCGGGGCCCGGCCACGTCGCGGTAGACCACGCTGTCCTGGCCACTGCCCTCCTCGGTGAACAGGTGGACGTCGTAGTCCAGCTCGTCCATCTCGGCGAGCGCCTCGTCGACCGAGCAGCGGGCGAGGGTGTAGGACTTGCGCCGCAGGACCGGCGCCTGCCCGGGCGGCGCGGCGGGGTCGGCCGACGGGTCCGTCGGCCGGTGCCGCCGCGAGTGGCGCGTGGCAGCCCGTTCCAGGCGGGGGCGCAGCCGCGCGGCCAGCAGGTCGGCCGCCTCACCCGCGGTGTCCGCGGTGACCTGCACCCGCAGGATGTGGCCACCCAGGTCGACGTTCGCCTGCGCGATCACCGGCTGCGTCACGACCGGGTCGGGCAGCCGGGTGAGCCGGAGCCGGACACCCGGCACGGGCTCGGGGGCCAGCCGCAGCAACGCAACGATCTTGCGTCGCAGGTACCCGAGGGCCCCGGCGGGCAGTTCCCCGCTCCCGGAGGTCTCGACGACCGGGACCTCGGCCGTGGCCTCATGTGCTCGCATCGCGTCTCCTTGCCCCGCAGCCTCCGGCCCCGGTTCCCGGCACGGCAGCGGCGGAGGGCCCGGCACCTCGGGTCGATGGTCCCGCAGCACGCGGGTCGGGCACTGGTGGCGGATGGGACCGGCCCTGCGGATCCCGAGCGGGGCCGGTCGCCGCAGCCGCCGGCCGACGCCATCAGTCCTGCGCGATCCGCCCCAGCAACCCGACGAGGGTGGCCCGCTCGGCCGCGTCCAGGCCCGCCCATCAGCGCGTCGTCGACCTCCTCGGCGAGCGCGCGGGCCTCCGCCAGCCGGGCGCGGCCCTCCTCGGTCGCGACGACGAGCCGGGTGCGCCGGTCGTCCGGGTGCGGCTCCCGGCGCACCAGCCCGGCCCGTTCCAGGTCGTCGACGACGGACACCACGGCGCTCGGGTCGATCCCGAGCAGATCCCCGAGATCGCGTTGGGACCGCCCGGACTCCGCGGACACCGCCAGCACGGTGTAGTGCCGGCTGCGCAACCCAAAGGTCGCCAGCGCGCGGTTGAGGTTCTTGACGGCGCGCCCGCCGGCGCGGGCGAGCAGGAAGCCCACCCCCTCGACGACCTCCGGCGCCCGGCCGTCGCGCGCTGAACCGACTCGACTGATCGCTCCTCCTCCGCCGTGCCCGTCCGGGCTCCGGCGGCCAGTCGGCGGTCCTCCCCAATCATTGATACTCACAACGATTGTGAAGTACAACGAGCACCGACAGCCGCGCGAGGAGGAGCCGATGCTGCGCGACAGGATGCTGCGGCCGGCTGATCCTCGTCGGCTCCCCGGACGGGCAGCGCGGCAACGTCGGCCAGACCAACTACGCCGCGGCCGAGGCCGGCATCGTCGGCTTCGCCCGGACCTGGGCGATGGAGCTCGCCCGGGCCCGCGTCACCGTCAACGCGGTCATCCCGGTCGCCGCCACCGCGATGACCGAGACCATCCCCGCGCTGACCGGTTACGTCGAGGCGATACGCCGCGGGGAGCCGATGCCCCCGTTCGACCGCGCGCTCGCCTTCCTCGCCTCCGACGCCGCCGCCGGGATCACCGGGCAGGCCATCGGCGTCGGCGGCGACCGGTTGTCCCTGTGGTCACACCCCGAGCAGGTCGTCGCGACCTACCGGGACGGCGGCTGGGACGCCGACGCGATCGCCGAGGTCTGGCCCTCGATCTTCGCCCCCACCGAGCAGAGCGTCGGCGAGCGGTTGCCGGAGCAGCCCGCATGAGCCGCTCGATCTCGCCGCACCTGGACGCGATCGGCGTGCACGTGCATGTGGAGATCGACGCCCACGGCCACCTGTCGCTGCCCGACGACTTCGTCGAGGCCTCGTCGGCGTACTTCGCGGCCGACCACCGGCGCCCGACGATCGACGAGATCGCGGCGTACTACCGGCAGCGCCGCACCGCCGCGGTCGTGTTCACCGTCGACATCGAGGGCGCGACCGGGCACGCCGCGCTCTCCCACCCCGAGATCGCCGACGCCGCCGCCGAGCATCCCGACGTGCTCATCCCGTTCGCCAGCATCGACCCTGCGAAGGGCCGGGCCGGGGCCCGCACCTTCCGCAGGCTCGTCGAGGAGCGCGGGGTTCGGGGGCTCGCCCGCAGCGGTGTCGGGCCCGGTGACGTCGTCGCCCTGCTCAGCCACGACCAGCCGCGCTACGCGGTCGCTGCACGCTGCACTCGCCGCCGGGGCCACCGTCACGCCGATGAACCCGGTGCTCACCACCGGTGAGCTGGCGAAGCAGCTCTGCGCCGCCCGGCCCACCGTGATCGTCACCGCGCAGCCGGCGGCGGACAAGACGACCGAGATCGCCGACGCAGCCGGGATCGCCCACCGCTTCGTGATCGGCGAGGCCGCCGGGTTCCGTCCCTTCGCCGAGCTGACCGGTCCGGGCGAGCCCGTCCCGCGCCCGGTTCTCGACCCGCGGACCGCGGTCGCCGCGCTGCCCTTCTCAGCGGCACCACCGGCCTGGCCAAGGGCGTCATGCTGACCCACCGCAACCTGGTGGCGAACCTCGAGCAGAACCGGGTGGGTCGGCCGGTCGCGCCGGACGACGTGCTGTCGGCCTCGCTGCCGTTCTTCCACACCTACGGGTTCACGATCATCCTGAACTCGGGCCTGCTCGCCGGGGCCACCGTCGTCACGCTGCCCCGCTACGAGCTCGGCGCCTACCTGCGGATGGTGCAGGACCACCGGGTGACCCGGGCGTTCCTCGCGCCGCCGATGGTGCTGGGCATCGCCACCGCCCCGGACGTCGAGTCCTACGACCTGTCGTCGCTGCGGGTCGCGCTGAGCGGGGCCGCCCCGCTCGACATCGACGTGACCGAGCGGGCCGAGGCACGGCTGGGCTGCCGGATCCGGCAGGGCTACGGCATGACCGAGGCCGCCCCCGGCACGAACCAGGTCCCCGACGCCGACGTCGCGACCACGCCCGCCGGTTCGGTCGGCCGGCTGCTGGCCGGCACCGAGGCCGGTTGGTCGACCCGGAGACCGGTACCGACGCCGAGCCGGGCGCGACCGGTGACAAGTACAAGCGCTACCAGGTCGCCCCCGGCGAGCTGGAGTCCGTGCTGCTCACCCACCCCGACGTTCTCGATGCCGCGGTGAACGGTGTCCCGCACACCGCGGGCGGGGAGGCGCCCAAGGCGTTCGTGGTGGCCGCGCGCCCGCTCGACGCGGGCGCGCCGATGGACTGGGTGGCCGAGCGGGTGGCGCCCTACAAGAAGGTGCGCAGCGTGGAGTTCATCGCGGAGATCCCGAAGTCGCCGAGCGGGAAGATCCTCCGCCGGCTGCTGCGGGAGGCCGGCGCGCCGACAGCGAGCCCGCCACGGTGAGCAACGCGATCGAGCCGAGGACCACCAGCAGCGGGGCCGTCCAGCCTCCGGTGGCCTCGTGCACGGTCCCGACGACGGTGGGCCCGGTGGCGGCCACGACGTAGCCACCGCCCTGGACCAGCGCCGACATGCTGCGGTTCTCAGCCAGGCTGCGCGCCCGCAGCACGATCATCGAGAAGATCACGGTGATGCCACCGCCCTGCGCGGCTCCGCCGAGCCCGCACCACAGCGGCCACCACTGCGGCGCCAGGAGCAACCCCAGCGGCAGCGCGGACCACGCCGCGCACACCACCAGCAGGACCGGGCGCGGCGACCACAGCCGCAGCAGTGCCGGCACGCCGAACGCGCCCACGATCGCCGCCACCTGGAAGATCGACGAGCTGAACCCGGCGGCGCTGTCACTGAGCCCGCGCTCGTCGCGCAGCAGCAGCGGCAGCCAGGCGGTCACCCCGTAGTAGGCGAAGGCCTGGCCCGCGAACGCCGCGGTCAGCCCCCAGACGATCGGACGGCGCCACCACACGGGATGGCGGTCCGCGTCGGGGCCGGCACCGCCCGCGACCCGCGTGTGGTCCCCGCCCGCCCGGCCCCGGGTGGCGGCCCACCACACGACCGCGGCCGCCACGACCAGGACACCCCAGGTCACCAACGCCGCCCGCCAGCCCAGCGCGGCCGAGATCGGCACGGTCAGCGACAGGGTGAGCATGGAGCCGACGTTGAGCGCCGCGGTGTAGGCACCGAGTACGGGGCCTGCGCGATGCGACAGGTCGCGGCCGATCACCACCGGCACGGCGACGTTGCCGACGGTGATCGCGACGCCGATGACCAGGGTGCCGGCCAGCGCGGCCGGTATCCCGTCCACGGAACGCACCACGATGCCGGCGAGCAGGGCGACCAGCGCGATCAGCACCCCGCGCTCGAGCCCGGCCCGGGCGAGGAGCCAGGCCGCCAGCGGCGTCGCCAGCCCGAAGCACAGCACCGGCAGGCTGGTCAGCAGCCCGGCCGTACCGGCACCGATCCGCAGGTCGGTGGTGATCGCGTCGAGCACCGGCGACACCGCGACGATCGGCCCGCGCAGGTTGATCGCGAGCAGCACGATGCCCAGGACGAGCAGGGCGGTGGCGGCCGGGCCGGATCGGGGGCGGGTACGCGTGCGGGGGCCGGTCACCGGGAGCCGGCGCCGGGCACGGGCCACTCCGACGGGGCCGGCACCGACAGGGTCGTCACGGGGCCACGTGTCACCGGCCCCATCCTTCTCGCCCCCGGCGACGTGTCGCAGCACGCGGTGAGCAACGTCGCGGTGTCTCAGCCGGGCGAGGTGTGCCGGAGGAGGGCGGCGGGCGCGACGTCGGCGGCGCGATCGAGATGCGCCCCACGGGCTCGCGCACCTCCGCCTCGTCGAACGAGTGGGGCCCGCGAGGTGGCGGGAGCTGCCCGACCATGTAGTCGGCCACGGCCGCGCGATCGGACCAGCCGGACTCGGGCGTGCTCATCATCGGCCGCCCGTCACGGCGGTGTCCGCAAGTCCCGCCGGCCGGGTGTCCCGTCACAGCGCGATCGTGATCTGTGCCCCACGGCACTCCCCCAGGGCTTGCGCACTTAGTAGGACGTCCGACTATATTTACTCGGACGTCCTACGGTTTCGGGACCGACCCGAACCTCCGGCCGGGGCGACGCCGATGACTCGGTGCGACGAGAAGAGGTGCGGAGAATGGCAGAGCTGCACGTACCCACCCATCCGGTCCGGTTCGTCACCGCCGCGAGCCTGTTCGACGGCCACGACGCCGCGATCAACATCATGCGGCGGATCCTGCAGCGCCAGGGCGCCGAGGTGATCCACCTCGGGCACAACCGGTCGGTCGACGAGGTCGTCGCCGCGGCCGTCCAGGAGGACGTGCAGGGCGTCGCCATCAGCTCCTACCAGGGCGGCCACGTCGAGTACTTCAGCTACCTGGTCGAGCTGCTGCGCGAGCGCGGCGCCGGCCACGTGAAGGTCTACGGCGGCGGTGGCGGCGTGATCGTGCCCGCCGAGATCGAACTCCTGCACTCGCGTGGCGTCTCGCGGATCTTCTCCCCCGAGGACGGCCAGCGCCTCGGCCTGCCCGGAATGATCAACATCATGATCCGGGAGTGCGACGTCGACCTGGCCGCCACTGCACCGGACTCCTACGACGGCATGTTCGCCGGCGAGCACCGCACGCTGGCCCGCGCCCTCACCCTGGCCGAGGCCGGGCGGCTGCCCGGCGAGGTCCGCGAGCGCATCGCGAAGGCCGCCGAGCAGCGCCCGGTGCCCGTCCTGGGCATCACCGGCACCGGCGGCTCCGGCAAGTCATCGCTGACCGATGAGCTGGTCCGCCGCTTCCGGCTCGACCAGGAGGACAAGCTCCGCATCGCCGTGCTCGCCGTCGACCCGACCCGGCGCCGCGGGGGCGGCGCGCTGCTCGGTGACCGGATCCGGATGAACAGCCTCACCGGCGAGCAGGTCTTCTTCCGTTCGCTGGCCACCCGCGGGGCCGACGGGCAGCTGCCCGAGCAGCTCGGCGACGCGATCGCCGTGCTCAAGGCCGCCGGGTTCGACCTGGTCATCGTCGAGACCCCGGGCATCGGCCAGGGCGACGCGGGCATCGTCCCGTTCGTCGACCGCTCGCTGTACGTGATGACGCCCGAGTTCGGCGCCGCGTCGCAGCTCGAGAAGATCGACATGCTCGACTTCGCCGACGTCGTCGCGATCAACAAGTTCGAGCGACGCGGCGCCGAGGACGCCCGCCGCGACGTCGGCCGCCAGCTCGTCCGCAACCGCGAGGCGTTCGGCGCCAAGCCCGAGGACATGCCGGTCTTCGGCACCAGCGCCGCGACGTTCAACGACGACGGTGTCACGGCGCTCTACCAGCACCTCGCCGAGTTGCTCACCGAGAACGGCCTGACCATCGGCGAGGGCAGGCTGCCCCGGACCGGCCGCAAGACCTCCAGCGAGTACGCCGCGGTCATCCCCTCGCAGAAGGTGCGCTACCTCGCCGAGATCGCCGAGACCGTCCGCTCGTACCACGAGGACACGGCGAAGCAGGCCGACGCCGCCCGCGAGCGCCAGCACCTGCGCACCGCTCGCGCAGCCCTGGAGAAGGCCGGGGCCTCGTCGAGCGACCTCGACCGGGTGCTCGAATCCGCCGAGAAGGCGCTCGACCCGCGGGCCGCCGCGCTCCTCGACGAGTGGCCGCAGGTCGTCGAGGACTACTCCGGCGACGAGCTGGTGGTGAAGGTCCGCGACAAGGAACTGCACACGAAGCTGACCCGGGAGACGCTCTCGGGCAACCAGGTCCGCCGGGTGTCGCTGCCGAAGTACACCGAGGACGCCGAGCTGCTGCGGTTCCTGCGCCGGGAGAACCTGCCCGGCAGGTTCCCGTTCACCGCCGGGGTGTTCCCGTTCAAGCGCGAGGGCGAGGACCCGGCCCGCATGTTCGCCGGTGAGGGCGACGCGTTTCGCACCAACAAGCGGTTCAAGCTGCTGTCCGCGGACTCCGAGGCCAAGCGGCTGTCGACCGCGTTCGACTCGGTGACGCTGTACGGCCGCGACCCCGACACCCGCCCCGACGTCTACGGCAAGGTCGGCACCTCCGGCGTCTCGATCGCGACGCTCGAGGACATGAAGGTGCTCTACAGCGGGTTCGACCTGACCTCACCGACCACCTCGGTGTCGATGACGATCAACGGCCCGGCACCGACGATCCTGGCGTTCTACCTGAACACCGCGATCGATCAGCAGGTCGAGAAGTTCCGCGAGGAGTGGGGCCGCGAGCCCGACCCGGTCGAGCGCGAGGAGCTCGCCGCGTTCGCGCTGGCGAACGTCCGGGGCACGGTGCAGGCCGACATCCTCAAGGAGGACCAGGGCCAGAACACCTGCATCTTCTCCACCGAGTTCTCGCTGCGGATGATGGCCGACATCCAGGAGTGGTTCATCGCCCACAAGGTGCGGAACTTCTACTCAGTCTCGATCTCCGGCTACCACATCGCCGAGGCCGGGGCGAACCCGATCAGCCAGCTCGCGTTCACCCTCGCCAATGGGTTCACCTACGTCGAGAGCTACCTCGCGCGTGGGATGGACATCGACGACTTCGCGCCGAACCTGTCGTTCTTCTTCTCCAACGGCATGGACGCCGAGTACTCGGTGATCGGCCGGGTCGCCCGGCGGATCTGGGCCGTGGCGATGCGCGAGCGCTACGGCGCGAACGAGCGCTCGCAGAAGCTCAAGTACCATGTGCAGACCTCCGGCCGGTCGCTGCACGCGCAGGAGATGAACTTCAACGACATCCGCACCACCCTGCAGGCGCTGTGCGCGCTGTACGACAACGCGAACTCGCTGCACACCAACGCCTACGACGAGGCGATCACCACCCCGACCGAGTCGTCGGTGCGCCGGGCGATGGCGATCCAGCTCATCATCAACCGGGAGTGGGGCCTGTCGATGAACGAGAACCCGCTGCAGGGTTCGTTCGTCATCGACGAGCTGACCGACCTGGTCGAGGAAGCCGTGCTCAAGGAGTTCGACGCGATCGCCGAACGAGGCGGGGTGCTGGGCGCGATGGAGACCGGTTACCAGCGCGGCAAGATCCAGGACGAGTCGATGCTCTACGAGCACCGCAAGCACGACGGCACGCTGCCGATCATCGGGGTGAACACGTTCCTCAAGCCCGAGTCGGACGACAAGGAGCCGTTCGAGGTCGAGCTGGCCCGGGCGACCGAGGACGAGAAGCGCTCCCAGCTCGACCGGCTGGCCGACTTCCAGGGCCGGCACGCCCAGGAGGCGCAGTCGGCGATCCGGAGGCTGCAGGACGCCGCGACCGGTGACGGCAACGTGTTCGCCGAGCTGATGAGCGCGGCGCGGGTCTGCTCGCTGGGCCAGCTGACCGAGGCGTTCTTCGAGGTGGGCGGACAGTACCGGCGCAACATGTGACGCAGGCGAGGCGCTGAGCTCGACCCGACGGCACCGCAGGGTCTCCGACCCGGCGGTGCCGTTCGCATGGCGTAGGGGACCACCTCAGCGCACGCGCGGCGGCTCACAGCCCGGCGAACACCGGCAGCGCGGCAGCCGGCGCCGAGGCGAGCAGAGTGGGCCGATCCGCTCATCCGACGCATCAGCCACGTTCCAGGCATGGCACGTTCGAGCCGGGCCCAGCGGGGTACGCCCGCTGCCGACCACCCCTCCGCCCGCGCAGGAGCAGCCATGACCACCCTGCGGCCCGCACCCGCTCCGACCCGCCCCTACCCGGTCCGTCGGGAGCCGCGCGGCGCCCGGCTGCTCAAGATGATCGGGACCACGGACCCCAAGGAGATCGGGATCCTCTACCTGGTCACCTCGTTCGGCTTCTTTCTGGCCGGCGGGGCGATGGCCCTGCTCATGCGCGCCGAGCTGGCGGTACCCGGCCAGCAGTTCCTGTCGGGCGAGCAGTACAACCAGCTGTTCACCATGCACGGCACGATCATGCTGCTGCTCTACGCGACGCCGATCCTGTTCGGCTTCGCCAACTACATCCTGCCGTTGCAGATCGGCGCCCCCGACGTCGCCTTCCCCCGGCTGAACTCCCTGTCGTACTGGTTGTTCCTGTTCGGTGGGCTGACGGTGATGGGCGGGTTCCTCACCGCCGGCGGGTCCCCGGACTTCGGCTGGTACGCCTACGCCCCGCTCTCCGGGCCGCACTACTCACCCGGCCCGGGCGCCGATCTGTGGTTCGCCGGGCTCATCGTGGCCGGGCTCGGCACCATCCTGGGCGCGGTCAACATGATCACGACGATCGTCTGCCTGCGCGCTCCCGGGATGACCATGTTCCGGATGCCGATCTTCTGCTGGAACATCTTCGTGACGGCGCTGCTGATCCTCATCGCGTTCCCGGTACTGACCGCGGCGCTGTTCGGCCAACTCGCCGACCGCCACCTCGGTGCCCACGTGTTCGACCCGGACAACGGCGGCGCCATCCTGTGGCAGCACCTGTTCTGGTTCTTCGGCCACCCCGAGGTCTACATCGTCGCGCTGCCGTTCTTCGGCATCGCCACCGAGATCATCCCGGTCTTCAGCCGCAAACCGCTGTTCGGCTACAAGGGCATGGTCTTCGCGACGATCGCGATCGGGTTCCTGTCCGCCGCGGTATGGGCGCACCACATGTTCGCGACCGGCGCGGTCATGCTGGCCTTCTTCTCCCTCACCACGTTCCTCATCGCGGTCCCGACGGGCGTCAAGTTCGTCAACTGGATCGGTACCATGTGGCGCGGCAAACTGACCTTCGAGACCCCGATGCTGTTCTCGGTCGGCTTCCTGGCGACGTTCCTGCTCGGCGGGCTGACCGGCGTCATGCTCGCCTCGCCGCCGCTGGACTTCCACTTCAACGATTCGTACTTCGTCGTCGCGCACTTCCACTACGTGCTGTTCGGCACCATCGTGTTCTCGGTGTTCGCCGGCATCTACTTCTGGTTCCCGAAGATGACCGGCCGGATGCTCGACGAGACGATGGGCAAGATCCACTTCTGGACGATGTTCATCGGGTTCCACATGACCTTCCTGGTCCAGCACTGGCTGGGTAACGAGGGCATGCCGCGCCGGTACGTGGACTACCTGCCGACCGACGGGTTCACCACGCTCAACGCGATCTCCTCGATCGGCGCGTTCCTGCTGGGCGCCTCGACGCTGCCGTTCATCTGGAATGTGTTCAAGAGCTACCGCTACGGCCGCGTCGTGACCGTCGACGACCCGTGGGGCTTCGGCAACTCGCTGGAGTGGGCCACGTCCTGCCCACCGCCTCGGCACAACTTCACCTCACTGCCCCGGATCCGTTCCGAGCGCCCGGCGTTCGAGCTGCACTACCCGCGCCTGGTCGAGCGGATGCGCACCGAGGCCCATGTCGGACATGCCCCGGCGCCGTCCGAGATCGCCGCCCACACCGTCGGCCGCGAGGAGATGCCCGACGACGACCCCCGGTCCCGCTGAGCAGCACGTTCGCGCCACCGTGCGCAACGCCACGTTCACGTCGACCGGCCCGGAATGCGACACTGGGGGCCGGACAGCCCCGGGGCCACCGGCCGCGTGCGGCCCGGTCCCGTTGCCGCGGGGGGCGCTGTCACCGGGTGAACAACGAGGTCGACGGCGACACGGCACCCTCCCCTGAAACGACTGCGGCCCATGACGCCGCCCAGGCTGGAGAGAACCGATGATCATGCTCTGCGAGCGCTGCTTCGCACCGATCGGCGACCACGAGAACTACGTCCGGCTGGCCCACCTCGACCAGGCCCGCCCCGACGGCACGATCGACTGGATCCACACCTACGTGCACACCACCGCGTGCGTCGATGTCGCCCCACTGCGCTCGCCCGACGAGGACCCCGACACCGGTTCCTGGGACGCGACGCGGCGTGGGCTGTCCCCCGCCGCAGCGCAGTGGTCCGCCCGCCGGGCTCCCCGCCACGGCTGATCACACGCACTGACCGCCGGCGTCACGGCCCGTCAGCGCGCCACCGCGTACACCAGCCGTCCGGCGACGTGCCCGCCGTCGAGCAACCGACCCATCCGCTGCTCCTGGGCGTGGGCCTGGAGCCGGCGCGGATCGGCACCGTGCGCCGCGGCCAGGGCCTGCTCGACACGCTCGACCCGGCGCTGCCACGACGACGGCGCCGCGGCGAAGCCGCCCGCATCGGCCTTCCGGACGAGGTCGAACCCGGCCGCGTGGAGCAGGTCCGCCAGCTCTGCGTCCGTCGGGGAGTCGTTGCCCTCTGGGGCATCCGGGAGTTCCGGGGTGATCTGGACGAACACCAGCATCCCGAGTCGTCCGCCCAGGGTCAGGACACGGCGCAGCTCGGCGAGCAGGGCCGCCTTCGCGCTGGTCGTGCACAGCACACCGAGACACCACGCCGCGTCGAACGCTCCGCCTGCCACCGGCAGGTGCTCGCCGGACCCTGCGACGACGGGGAGCCCGAACATCCGGGCCGCGGCGCGGCAGGCCCGGGTCATCGGCTCGACCAGGACCGGGCGGACCCCGAAGCGCTGGGCCGCGTAGGCCGCCGGCCCGCCCACCCCCGCCCCGGCGTCGAGGATCCGGGAGCCGGCGCCCAGATCGAGGGCCTCGGCCAGCCAGTCCAGCGCCGATGGGCTGCCGCTGCCCCGGCATCCGGCCGGGATCGCGTGGCCGGGCCCGAGCGCGGCGACGACCTCCTCCGTCCATCCCGCGACGACGTCGAACTCGGCCTCCATCGGCGCTACATCGGTCTCGCTTCTCTCCGGGGCTGTCTCCGCGCTCATCGGGTGCCGTCGCCGATGATCTCCCGGCCCACCGCGGCCTCGACCTGCGCGGCGAACACCTCGCCGCGGTCCGAGGCCGGCCCGGACAGGTTCACCCCGACCACGCCGTCGACGGCGAGCAACGCCCGCGCCTCCGCGACCGCAGCAGCGATCCCGGCGGCGACCGGGTCCGGGGCCGCGAGCACCCGCTTGACCTGCTCGCGGTCCAGGTGCGGGCTCAGGAAGTTCTGCAGCACCTCCACCGAGCGCTCGTCGGTGTAGACGGCCACACCGGCGATCAGCGGGATCGTCACGTCCGCCGCCCGGGCCCGCGCGGCCATCGCGGCCAGCCGGGTGCCGTCGAGATCGAAGACCTGGGTCACGCCCGGAAGTACCCCCGGGCACGACCGTCACCCGTCCACGCACAACACGCCCGCGGCCCCCGCCGGTGCGAGGCCACTGAGCTCCTGCTCCAGAACGACCCGGTTGCGGTCACGGCAGGTCAGCGTGAGCCAGGGTTCCCCCCGGCCTCCCGGACCAGCGCGGACATGAGCGCCGGCGAGAAATCCGGCCGGTTCTGGTGCTCACCGACCAGCAACCCGTCGGACGCCTCGGCGAGCACCCCCGCCAGCTGCTCGACGCTCGCGCGGTCGAACGGGCGGACCGTCAGGTCGGTGAGCACCACCGGCCGTTGCGTGGCCGTCGCGAGCATCCCGTGGCCCGCAGCGGCATCCGGCTCCAAGGCCCGTTCGGCATCGGCCCACGGCACCGCACCGGCCCGCATGGCGAACGGGCACGAGATGGGCGCCATCTCGCAGGTCAGGTCGTCGTGGACGCCACCGCAGGGGCCGTAGACCATCTGCTTCGGGCACCCGGCCTCGACATCCGGACCGGCCGGCAGGGAC
The DNA here is from genome assembly GCF_018531475.1 of Pseudonocardia mahuensis. GTDB lineage: Bacteria > Actinomycetota > Actinomycetes > Mycobacteriales > Pseudonocardiaceae > Pseudonocardia. The sequence continues at coordinate 79,823 of NZ_JAHDTG010000018.1, read as the reverse complement.
AACAGCGACGGGGCCATGGCGGCATTCTCGACGCGCACACCCGCAACGGGCATGTCGAAGCGGCCGGCGCCACGCCGGCCGGTGTGCGGCGGCGGCGGCGCGGGTACGCCCCACGGGGCGAGATCCGACACCGCCGTGTTCGACGTCGACGGCACGCTGATCGACACCAACTACCACCACGCGCTGGCCTGGTACCGCGCCTTCCGCAGCTACGACATCACGCTGCCCGTGTGGCGGCTGCACCGCGCCATCGGCATGGGCGGTGACCAGCTCGTCGCGGCCGTCGCCGGGGAGGAGGTGGAGGCCCGCCTCGGCGACGACCTGCGGGACCGGTGGGTTCGCGAGTTCGAGCCCATGCTCGACGAGGTGCAGCCGTTCGAGGGCGCGCGCGAGCTGCTCGAAGAGGTGCGCCGGCGCGGGTTCCCGCTGGTCCTGGCCAGTTCTGGGAAGAAGGCGCACGTGGAGCACTATCTCGACCTCATCGACGGCGCATCCATCGCGCAGGCCTGGACCACCGCCGACGACGTCGAACGGACCAAACCGGCACCCGACCTGCTGCTGGTCGCCGTGGCCAAGGTGCACGGGACCTCCGGGGTCGTGGTCGGCGACTCCGTCTGGGACTTCGAGGCCGCGAACCGGGCGGGCTACCCGGGCTACGCCATCCGCACGGGCGGGTTCTCCCCCGACGAGCTGCGCGACGCGGGCGCGCGCCGCGTCTACGATTCGCTCACCGAACTGCACCAGCACCTCGACGAGACCGCCCTCGCACACCCCGACCGGAGCGCGTGAGCGGTGCGGCGGAAAACGCTCCGGCCGGTGCCGTTTCCGCTGGATCTCGCGGGGTATCTCAGCGCCCGGAGCGCCCGGACGGGCGACGAGGAGGCGACGTGGACGAGCGGGAGTTCTACCGGACGGCCGCGCAGCGTACCGGTCTGTCCCGCGAGGAGGCGGCCGACCTGACCCGGGCGACGCTCCAGGTACTAGCGGGCCGGATGAGCACGGGCGAGGCCCGCGATCTCGCCCGCGCGCTGCCGGACGGGCTGGCCGAGCCGGTGCGGGCGGGCCGCAGCCGGCCCCAGAAGCGGTACGGGCTGCTCGAGGTCGAGCAGCAGGTGAGCGAGCGCATCGGGCTCAACCAGCGGGAGGTGCACGACGGCATCCGCGCGGTGCTCACCACCCTGCGGGACGCCGTGCCGGGCCAGGTGTTCACCGAAGCCATGGGCCAACTTCCGAGCGAGTTCCGCACCCTCGTCGACGAGACGGCCTGATCGGCCCGGTGTCCCGGACGACGCCCGGGAACGCAGGCCGTCGGCGATGCGCTGCCGTCCCGGCTCGGTGGGGACGGACACGAGCCTCGACCCGCGCGACGTGCGCCGGCTGGCGAGCGCCGGTGTCGACCTGCTGATGGCCGCCGCCGTGCGAGTGTGGGCCGCCGGGGCCCGGTTTCGAGCTGGCCGTCCGGCGTCGGGACGCCGCGGGGCGCTGGCGCCCACCGGGATCGACGCGGTGATCGCGGGCGTCGAACCGGACGTCCAGCCGGGCCCCGAACCGGCTCGGCCGGAGCAGGCCGGCGACCGGCGAGAAGCACGCCCCAGCCGCTACCGCGTCCTGATCACCACACCCCGCGTGTCCGCGAAACCGGGCGACGTCGTCCTGTGGCCGTTCGAGCGAGTGCGTCGCTGGTGGACAGCCAGCCTTTCGTCGCTGTCCGCCGGGGGCGTGGGCGTGGTCCACGCGCTGCTGCCGAGCAGACCGTTCTGGAGCCGGTTGGGTGGTCTTCTCAGCCTGGCCGGCCAAAAGGATTGGATGGGTCTTGTACAGGGAGGCCGACGGAGCCGGGAGGTCGGGCTGACCTGGTGGGGTGGAGTGCTGGCGAGGATTCGGTTCCTGGAAGTCGGCGTGGCCCTGCAGCTCCTGGAACCTTTACGCATGGCGCAGTCATCGTCGCAAGAAGGAGTCGTGAGATGAGCCGATTGTGCACATCGTACCCAGACATCGATCCGCTCACCGCTGTTGTCGGGTGCAGCGGCACTCCGTACCCGTGCCCGAGCATGTCTGCGGTGGATCACCACATCGTCAGGCTGGACAAGCGGATCGAGCACGCCGCCCCGTGGCTCCCGGAACTCGTCCAGGAGCTCTGGGCCGACATCGACCTGCTGCTGGATCGTCAATTGTGGCTGGAGCTGGACCACCTTGGGTCCGCGATGCCGCGTGACGGCGGCACTGTCCGGTCCACCAGGCCGGACGGGCGCCTCGCAGGCTCACTCGGTCAGCCGGGAGTGACAGCCGTGTGGACCACGGCCATATCGCCGGCTGGCCCGTTGATGGTCATGAAGTCGTCGGGAATCGAAAAGCTCGGCCGCGACCGCGCGAATTCCGGTGGCAAGGCAGGAGCTGTGAGCGCAGTTCCCCACCAATTGTTCTGCGGGCCGGCGACGGGTAGCGACCACGGTGCCGACGATGTCCACCCCGCTGAGCCACCGAGACCTCGCCGTCCTCCGAGTCGTCGCCGGCCGTTGCGAGATGTCCTGGACCGGCGCGGCTCACCGCATCCGGTCGGGCGTTGCTCGGAGTGCCGTGACCGTGGCCCTGATGACCACCGGGAACCGGTGCCGCAGGCGCCCGCTAGAACGGTGGGGTGTCATCAGGATCGATGACCGGTGAAGGCGTCGCCGGTTGGGCAGGCCTCGGGGGCCGCCCGAAGATCGGGCCGTCGTAGGTCGGCCCGCAGCCACCGAGGTCGGGTTCCTCGCCTGGCCCTCGTGGAACCGGGTCGGGAAGGTCCGGGTCGATCGGGTCGCCGCGGGTCCAGTAGACCTGGCCGAGCGGGCTGCGCCAACGGAAGAGTCCGGGCTCGGGTTGCTCCAGCGTCCACCCGCCCTCGTGCTTGAGCAGATGGTGCCGGTCGCACAACGGCTCCAGATTCGCGGCCACGGTCGGCCCGCCGAGCCGGCGGTCGACGGTGTGGTCCTGCTCGGCCTTGCGCGCCGGGCGCCGGCACCCGGGGAACACACACGTCCGGTCCCGCATCTCGACATGGCGGCGGAGCCCCGCCCTCGCGAAACGGTCGTCCGGGTGGGCATCGAGCCGGCGGAGATGGGCGTCGCGGCCGGCGTAGAACCGGGCGATGCCGGCGATCACCGGACCCCACCGCGCCAGCACCTGCTCATCCGCGCCCGTGGCACCGCTGACCAGGTCGGCCAGCAGCGTGGCGGGAACGTGGATCTCCACCACCCCACCGCGGCAATCCCCACCGGCCGACGTGTTCCCGGCTGGGTAGGGGCGCGCGGTCGTCGCCCCACCGAGGATCAGATACCCGTCGGCATCGGTGACGGCGAATCGCCATTCCGCGGCGTGTTGCACGGCGACGAGGGTGCGGGCTTCCTCGGCGAGGATCGGGCCCCACCCAGGCAGTTCGGCGGATCGGTCGTCGAGACCGAGGAGGGTGGCCAGGCCGATGCGCACCTCCACCCCACAGCGCGCGCCCACCGGCACGAACTCCGGCCGGCTGTGGGGCGCAGCCGTCGGCTGGTGCCGAGGTCTCGGTGTAACGTCAGGCCCGCCCATCCGCATCGGCTCGGGCGGCGGGCCCGGGTTCGGGGCCGGCGACGGCGACGGCCGGGCGGATGCGCCTTGGGCGGGGCCCGCGGGCCGCACACCAGCACCGGTCCGCCGTCTGCGGACGACGCCCCCTCCCGTCCGGAGCCGGGTGCCGCCACCGGAGCTTCCCCCGGCCCGACGCCTCGCACCCGACCCGGGCCCGGCACTCCGCCGGTCCGCCGTGTCGTCGGGGTACGTGGTGGGATCGGCCAGCATCGTGGCGACCATCTGGCCCTGGGTGAACCCGTCGAACCGCCCGTCGAGCAAGCGCATCATGAGATCGGCGCGGAGCTGGTGAACGGTGGCAGGGTGCCCGGCGTTCTTGATCGCGTCAGCCGACCTCTCCAGCCGCTCGGTCGCGGCCGCGGCCTCCACCGGCGACAGCCCGTGCGCGGAGACGGTGGCGGTCCCGTCCGGGGCGATCCAGCCCGAGACCCCGCGCTCGCGGATCCCCTTCTGGTACCTGCGGCGGTAGAAGTCGCCGTCGATGTGCTGGATCGCCCGGGCCAGCCGCTGCGCCAGCTGGCCCGTGGTCCACCGTGCCGCCCGCACCACGAACCGCGCGCACAGGTCGGCGATCTGAGCTTCGGTCAGGTCCTCCAGGTAGTCGGCGAACACCCGCGCCTTGAGGACATCGAGCGTCCCGTCGCGTAGCGCCGCCCACACCACCGGCAGCCGCCCGACCAACACCTGACAGAACGCGAACTCCGCATCCGCCCGCCGCCCCGTGAAGGTCAGCGCCGCCGCGATCTCCGAGGAGGACCACTCCCGTGCCTCCAGCAGCCGGCTCGCCACGGCCGCAGGGGCGTCGTCATCGACCGGAACCGCCCGGCCGACCTCGGCCATCGCGGCATAGAACTGCGCGTGCGCATGCGCGATCTGCCGCCACCAGGCCGTCATCACCCCGATCAGCTCGGCATTGGGCACCGTGGCCAGATCGAGCACGGACAGCCGCGCACCGAGATCAGGTCCAGGCGCTATGTCCGTCCAGTCCGTCGTCGCCCGCCCGCTCACCGTCACGATTCGACCATACGTTCGAATCCTGACAGTTCCGGCCCGATCCCCGCATGACGGTCAGAACGCCCTCAAACTCTTTGCGATCGCGAATCGCCCCGGCGGGACTTCACAGGCGAAGCTCCGAGCCGCCCGCGTCGCCGACGTCGGACGCCGCTACCGGCCGCTCCACGGCGTCAGCAGCTTGTCCTGGCCGGGGTTCGCGGGAGTGCCGTAGACGAAGTAGGTCTCCGCGGGCAACGTCGCGCCACCGATGGCGAGTGCCGTGTCGAAGTCGGAGAGATCCCAGGTGACGGTCTCGAAGTCCGGCTCCATCTCCAGGATCCCGGAGTTGCCGAACAGCTCGATCCGGTTACCGCCGGGCTCGAAGACATACAGGAAGGCGCCCTGGGTGATCCCGTGGACGTCCGGACCGGCCTCGATCTGGATGCCGTACTCCCGGCACAGCTCGGCCGCATCGGTGTTGTGCTGCGGCACGCCGTACCAGAAGGCCAGGTGGTGCAACCGGCCCCGTGACCCGGTCTGGTCGAGCATGATCGCCATCTCGTGACCCAGGATGTTGACGCTCATCCAGGCGCCGATCTCGGTGCCACCGTTCGCCCCGTCGACGACCCGCTCCCGGGTGCCGAAGCCGAGGGTCTGCTCGAACAGCTCCTTCTGCGTCGTCACATCGGAGGCCATCAGGTTGACGTGGTCGAGCCGGCGCGGCGGCAGGCCCTGCAGCGGTCGCTTGGACCGCCGGGTCAGGATCCGGCTGCGCTGGTCCGGTGGCGCCTGGAACTTCTCGACCTCCCAGACCAGCTCCATCGGGTGCCCGTCCGGGCTCTCGAACGCGAAGGTGCGCCCGACTCCGAGGTCGCCCTTCGTCCAGCCCTTGCCCAGACCTGCTCCGTCCAGCGCAGCGGCCCGCCGCTCCAGGGCCTCCGCCGAGGTGGTCCGCCAGCCGAGATTGCCCAGTCCCGGCTGATCGCGCTCGGTGAGCTTCAGGCTGTGGTGATAAGGGTCTTCATAACAACGCAGGTACACCGATTCCTTGTCCCGGGCCACCTCACGCATCCCCAGGAGCTGCGTGAAGAACCACAGGCTGCCCTCCATGTCCGGTGTGAAGAGCTCGGCGTGCGCCATATGGGCCAATTCGAACCGCGGGTGAGACGACATCGATCCTCATTCTCCAGTGAATGCGGCGGGCAGATCACAGGCCGCTCCCCGCCCGTGATCACCGGACGGCGCAGATGCTGCCATCCCGGCGGCCGGTCGGGTGCTTTCCGTTCCGGATCCCGGCACGGCCGGCCCGGTGCAGGTCAGTGCAGCTCAGTGCAGCTCAGTGCAGCTCAGTGCACCGCGAACTCGAGCCCACCCCCGGACTCGGTGACGACGACCCGCTGTCCGGACCGGACGTCGCCGGCCAGCAGCATCCGCGACAGCCTGCGATCCAGCTCCCGGTGGATCGTGCGCCGCAGCGGCCGGGCCCCGAACTCGGGCTGATGCCCGCGCTCGGCGAGCCGGTCGACCACCGCGTCGTCGACGACCAGGTCGACGCCCTGGGCCCGCAGCCGGTCGCGGGTCTGCTCGAGCAGCAGGCCGGTGATCCGCCGCAGCTCCTCCCGGGTGAGCCCCTGGAACAGGACGACCTCGTCGATGCGCCCGACGAACTCCGGCCGGAAGTGCCGCCGCACCTGGGCCAGCAGCGACTCCCGGACCTCGGAGACCGAGCGGCCCGGAACGGTGGCTGCGAGCAGCTGCTCCGCCCCCAGGTTGCTGGTCATGATGACCACGGTGTGGGTGAAGTCGGCGGTCCGTCCGTGGGCATCGGTCAGCCGGCCGGCGTCGAGCAGCTGCAACAGTGTGCCGATCACGTCGGGGTGCGCCTTCTCGATCTCGTCGAGCAGCAGGACCGCGTACGGCGTGCGGCGGACGGCCTCGGTGAGCTGTCCGGCGTCCTCGTATCCCACGTGGCCAGGCGGAGCGCCGAGCAGCCGCAGCGCGCTGCTGCGGTCGCCGAACTCGCTCATGTCGAATCGGAGCAGCCGGTCCGGCGAGCCGAACAGGGCCTCGGCGAGGGCACGGGCGAGCTCGGTCTTGCCGACCCCGGTCGGTCCGAGGAACAGGAACGAGCCGACCGGGCGGTCCGGGTGGGCCAGCCCGGCCCGGCCCGCCCGGATCGCATCGGCCACGGCCTCCACGGCGTCGTCCTGGCCGACGACGCGGCGGTGCAGCTCGTCCTCCAGGTGCAGGAGCCGGTTCCGCTCCGTGGCGGTCAGCCGGGCGACCGGGATCCCGGTGCTGCGGGAGACGACCTCGGCCACGTCGTCGGCGGTGATCTCGACACCGTCACGGAGCGCGTCGCGCGCCGCGTCGAGCCCGGCCTCGGCGCGGTCGAGCTCGCGGGTGAGGATCTGGGCGCGTTCGTAGTCCTCGGCGTCGATCGCGACGTCGCGGGCCCGGCGCAGTTGCTCCACCTGCCGGGCCAGGGCCGCGGATGCGGGATCGGCGGTTCGCGGGCGGATGCCGGCCCGCGCGCAGGCCCGGTCGATCAGGTCGATCGCCTTGTCGGGCAGGAAGCGGTCGCCGAGGTACCGGTCGGACAGCTGCGCCGCCGCGACCGTCGCCGCGTCGGTGATCCGGACCCCGTGGTGACGCTCGTAGCGGTCGCGCAAGCCGCGCAGGATGGCGATCGTCTCCTCGACGGACGGCTCCACGACCCGGACGGGCTCGAAGCGGCGCTCCAGCGCCGGGTCGGACCGGATGTGCCGGCGGTACTCCTCGGCGGTCGTGGCCCCGATGAGCTGGAGCTCACCGCGAGCCAGCGCAGGCTTCAGGATGGTGCCGGCGTCCATCGCGCCGCCCTCGGCCGCGCCGGCGCCCACCACCGTGTGCAGCTCGTCGACGAACAGGACCACGGACCGCTCCGCCGCGACCACCTCGTCGATCACGCTGGTGAGCCGCTCCTCGAAGTCGCCTCGGTAGCGGGTGCCGGCCACCATCCCGGCCAGGTCCACCGCGACCACCCGCACCCCGCGCAGCACGTCGGGGACCTGCCCGTCCACCACCCGCTGGGCGAGTCCCTCCACGATCGCGGTCTTCCCGACGCCCGGGTCGCCGACCAGCACCGGGTTGTTCTTCATCCGCCGAGCCAGCACCTCGAGCAGGTCCTCGATCTCGGCCTCCCGGCCGATCACCGGGTCCAGGGCGCCGCGTTCGGCCGCGGCGGTCAGGTCGTGGCCGAAGCGGTCGAGCCGCGGCGTGGCCGACCGGGAGCCCGGCCGCGTGCCGGGCATCGCCCCGCCCAGCGACGACTCCAGGTTCCCGACCAGCCTGCCGACCAGGTCCTCCAGCGGTCCGAACCCGGAACCGAACCGATCATCAGGCATGCCGACCTCCCCGATCGCCGCCCCGCGCGGTCCCACCGGGCCGCGTGGCACCCCCGATGGTCCCCCTCCCGGGGGCCGGGTGCCGTACCGGACGTCGGGGGCGGCCCGCACCAGCCGGGCCGTCCCCGCCGAACGCGGGCTCGTCGACATCGCCGACGCCGGGCGGCTGGGATCGAGCCCGGAACCGGCGGTAGGTAACGATTCATGCCAGACCCGGCGAAACCCGATCCGCGGTCCTATCATTCCGCTCCGCGTCCATGGTGGACCTACGGAGGCCAAATGATCATTCTCGGTTTGATCCTGCTACTACTCGGCTTCTTCCTCGGCATCCAGATTCTATGGATCCTGGGGCTCATCCTCCTCGTGGTCGGGGTGGTCCTGGCCGTCCTGGGAGGAACAGGCCGGGCGGTCGCCGGGCGGAAACACTTCTTCTGATCGATCTCAGCGCGAACCCCGATCCTCCGTTGCGCGACAGCGGAGGATCGGGGTTCCTGCTGTCGGGCGCCCGTCATCGGATCTGATGCGGGTCAACCCGCCGCGCCCCTGGTTTCGGCGCCGGGTTCGGTGCTCGGCACGATGTCGGAGTCGACGGTCCGGGTCGGCACGGATGAACATGTGCTGGCCCATCAGGACGAGCGCGTGATTCGGCCGACGCTGCTCCCCTTGGGCCTGCCGGTCTGCGCGGTCAGCTCCTCCCCCGCCGGCCCCCCGAGCAGGCACGGGCCGGGCTCGCTCGCTCTGGCTGTTCGCACCGCGAAGTGAGGACGTTGGACCCAATCGCGGGCCGGGACGGCGTAGTGGAATGGCCGTCTCGACGACGTCAGGTGGGGCGGGTTCAGGGGCAGGCCTTCTGTCCCGCGCAAGGTCACCGTCATCACCCCACTCGCCGGGTGCGACCCGGTGCCGACCTGAGCCGGTCGACCGGCACGCGACTGTGAGGTCGAGCAGACGGCCCGACCGTGCACGCACGGTGCCGTGGCCGGCAGGAACGTCGGGTACTCCGGTGAGGGTGGCGCGCGATGTCGACGGCGGAAATCGATCGGTCCGAAGGGCTCGGTATCGTCGCCGGGCACCTCGATGGGACGTCGGCCGCGGCGCAGAGCCTCGACGACGCGACAGCGAACGACAGACCGCCACCGGCGTCCGAGGTGGACGCGGACGTGGGCCTGCCCCGGCTGCTCGAGCTCTCCCGGATCACCCCCGGCCAGGCCCTCGGCATCGCGCTCGACGTGCTGTCCGCAGTGGAAGCCCGGCACGGTGCCGGGCAGGCGTACGGCGGGTTCGGCCTCGCCGCCGTCCGGGTGGGGATCGACGGCCGGACCCGGCTCAGCCGCCCGCTCGCCGGGTCCGGGCCCACGCCGGAGCTGCAAGAATCCGACCTGGCGGGCGCGGGATCACTGCTGGCTGCGCTGGTGCGCGCAGCGCGGCAGTCGTCCCGCCCTACAGACCAGCGGGCGCAGACCGTCGTCGCCGCGCTCGACCGGGCGGCGGCCGCGGCACCCGGTGGCCAGGCCGCGGCACCCGACGGGCCGGTCGCGATGCCTGACGGCCAGGCCACGCCATCCGACGGGCCGGTCAAGATACCGGAAGGGCAGGCTGCGATATCCGACGGCCAGGTCGCGATGCCCGACGAGCAGGCTGCGATGTCCGACGAGCAGGTCGCGGCCGTGGCCGCGATGCTCCGGTGTGCCGACGCCATGTCCGGTACCGTCCCCGCGGCCCGGGCCGAGCTCGCGGGTCTGGTCGCCGCCGCGATCGGCCGTCCGTGTCCGGCACGCGGGGCGGCTCTCCCGCGCCCGGTGCCCCGCCGGCCGCCCGAGACCCGCCGCGCCCCGTGGCGCAGCGGCGTACGAGGCGTCGGGTCGACCCTCGCGAAGCGGACCTGGAAGTGGATGCTCTCGCTGGCGATCCTGGCCGCGATCATCGCGCTCGAGTTCGCACTGCTGGGAGACCACATCACCCGCGATATCGAGGTGCTGCTGAACACCGGTCGGACGGAGCCGACCGCGGCGGCACCGACGATGCCGCTCGCACCGACGGTGCCGGCACCCGCCCCCACGGCTGCGGGCCCCGTCGATGCCGTGGACCTGCGGGCCCTGGGTCCGTGCACCCCCGGCGAGGTGTGCGAGGTCCGGCTGCTGGTCCGGCTGCAGCCGCAGGCGGAGCCGCAGACCGTCGACTGGACGTTCCGGGTCCTGGACCGCTGCACCGGCGCTGAGGTGAACGCGCCCGGCGGCGTGCTCTCGGTGCTGCCGGACGGCGCCGATGTCTCGGCCGTCGACACCGTGTCGTTGCCGGCGAGCCGAGCGCTGGCCGTGTTCGCGCTGACGGGCCGGCCGGGGACCGCGGCGAGCCCGCCCCTGCTCGTCCCGGCGCCCGGGTACTGCGAAGCGGGCCCGTCCCCCGGACCTGGGTAGCGGGTCCGATGACACCGTGGATGACGGCTCCGGTGGCGGTGCGATGACAGCCCGAAGGGAGACCAGGTCGTGCTGAGCTTGGAGCGCGGCAGGACGGACGCGGTACCGGGACGCGAACGCGGATCGAGCCGGCAACGGCGCAGGCAGCGGCTCGGCGGCGCATTCGACCTGCTGGCGGTCGTCGCCGCGTTGGTCATGGTCGGGTTGGGGTTGGCCAACCTCTGGGCCGTCGACGGTATGGCCATGGCGGTCCGGCAGGCGGTCATCGCCGGGGTGGGGGTCCTCCTCCTCGCGCTGCTGTGGCGGTTCCGGGTCCGGTTGCTGACCGTGCTCGGCTGGGTCTGTTATGGCAGCGCGGTGCTGCTGCTCGGGGCCGTGCTGGTGGTCGGGTTGTCCGCGAACGGTGCCACCCGCTGGATCGGCATCGGTTCGTTCACGTTCCAGCCCTCCGAACTGGCCAAGCTGGGCCTGCTGCTCGTCCTCGCCGCGGTGCTCGGCTCGGACCGCCCGGCGTGGCAGCGCTTCGCCCTGGCGGTGGTGCTCGCGCTGGTGCCGATCGTGCTCACCGTGCTGCAACCGGACCTGAGCACCACGACGCTGCTGGTCGTGCTCTCGGTCGGGATGCTGGTCGTCGGCCGCATCCCGGCCCGGTTCCTGCTCCCGCTGTTCGCCGCGGCCGCGGTGCTGGCGCCGCTGGTCATCGGCCTGCTGCGGCCCTACCAGGTCGAGCGGCTGGGCACGTTCCTCACCGGCTCCCACGAGTCCCCCTCCGGGTCGGGCTGGGCGGTGCAGCAGGCGCGGATCGCGGTCGGATCGGGGGCGGCGTTCGGGCAACCCGGAGACCCTGTCAACGTGCTGCGCGCCCAGTACCTGCCCGAGCGGGAGACCGATCTGGCGCTGGCCAGTCTGGTCGGGCAGTTCGGGCTCCTCGCGGGCGCCGCCGTCGTCGTGGCCGCGATCGTCCTGGTGTGGCGCCTCGCGCTGGCCAGCCGTGCGCCCCGGACCCCGCACGGCGCCCTGGTCGGCAGCGGGCTGGCGATCCTGTTCGGGGTGGAGACCGTCGTGTCGTTCGGCGGGAACCTGGGCCTGCTGCCGCTGGCCGGGGTGCCGTTCCCGCTGCTCAGCTACGGCGGCACGGCGCTGGTGGTACATCTGGCCGCGCTCGGGGTCGTGCTCGGGGTCCGTCGCGACGGCGCGCGTCGGAGACTGTGGGCGGTGCCGCGCTGGCGCAACCGCCGGCCCCGGATGGTCCGCGCGGTCGCGCTCGGGCTCAGCGCGCTGCTGGTCGCGTTCGGGCTCTACGGATGGCGGCTACAGGCCGACCACGGGGAGGCGCTGCTGATCGCCGCGGAGAATCAGATGACCCGGTGCATCCGGCTCCCCGCCGAGCGCGGCATGATCACCGACCGGCACGGCGCCGCGCTGGCGATCAACGCCGGCGGCGCCGATTCCGGTCTCGCGCAGGTCGTCGCGGTGCCGGCGCTGCTCCGTGCCGCCCCCGACGACGTCGCCCGCCTGGCCGCGCTGACCGGCCAACCGGTCGAGGCCGTGCAGTCCGCCCTGGACGGCGTCCCGGCGACCACCCTCGCGGTGAAGGTGGCCGAGGTACCCGCCGCCACCGGTGCCGAGGTCGGCGCCGCCGAGATCACCGGGGTGCTCGTCGTCCCGGAGCTGCGGCGGCTCTACCCCACCGGGCCCCTGCTCGCCCCCGCTCTCGGCTTCGCCGGGGTCGCCACCCCGGCCGACGTGAAGCGCTGGCCGGACCTGCCGCCCGGTGAGATCGTCGGCCGCGCCGGGCTCGAACAGCAGTACGACTCGGTGCTGCGCGGTCTCAACGGGCAGCAGTGCGTGTTCGTGGACCCGAGTGGGGTGCCGGTGGCGATGGGCGCGCGGACCGAGCCCGTGCCGGGCGCCACCGTGCGGCTGTCCCTCGATCTCGGGCTGCAGCAGCGGCTCACCGCGGGTCTCGCGGGCGCACTGCGGGGCCAGAAGCGGTCGGCGCTCGGCGCGGCCGTCGCGATGGACCCGCGCGACGGCCAGATCCTCGCGATCGCGAGCCTGCCCTCGTTCGACAACAACCTCTACGGTCCACCGGTCGACGCACGCGCGCTGCAGGACGCCGCGTCGGCGCCGGGCAACCCGATGCTCGAACACGTGACCCAGGCAAGCGTGCCGCCCGGGTCGACGTTCAAGCTCGTGGTGGCCGCGGCGAACATGGTGCACCCGACGTTCCCGCCCAACCAGGTGCTGCCCACCGGAGCCGGCTTCACCCTGGGCGGTCACACCTTCGGCAACTGGAAGCCGATGGGGCCGATGGACCTGGTCCAGTCGATCGCCTGGTCCAACGACGTGTACTTCTACAAGCTGGCTACCACCATGGGTCCGGATCCGATGATCGAGACGGCGCGGGAGCTCGGGGTGGGCCGGCCGACCGGCATCGACCTGCCGGCCGAGTCCCCCGGCTACCTCGGCACCCCCGACACCGTCGGAGACATCGGGGCCACCTGGTACGGCGGGTCGACGGTCATTCTCGGCATCGGCCAGGGCTACCTGCACCTCACGCCGTTGCAGAACGCCCGGCTCACCGGTGCCATCGCGACCGGCAACCTGGTGACCCCGCGGCTGGGCCTCGCCACCGGAACCGATCAGTCGGCCTTCACCGGGCTACCGCCCTCGGCGGCCACGCCCTTGCCGTTCGCCGGCTCGCTGGGCCCGGTCCGCGACGGCATGCTCGCCGCGGTCACCGGTGGGACGGCCCGGCGGCTCTCCGACCTCGGGGTCCCGGTGGGCGCGAAGACCGGCACCGCGCAGGACGGTGCCCTGGCGGCCGACCACTACGACAACTGGATGACGGCAGCCGCGCCGATGAACGACCCGACCATCGTGATGACGGCGATGGTCCAGGGCCCCGGTCTGGGCTCGAACAACGCGGGGATCGTGGTGCACGACGCGATGCGCTTCTACCTCGACCACCAGGCCGAGATCCTCGCGACCGGCCCGCTGCAGGGGTCCTCGTAGCCGCCCGGCTACGCCCGGCCGTAGGCGTCGAGCAGGACGGGGTTGCGCAGGGAACCCGCCGCCCCCTCGGCGACGCAGGTGAGCGGCTGCTCGGCAAGCTTGATCGGGAACCCGAAGGCCCGTTCCAGGCCCTGATCGAAACCGCGGGCCAGCGAGCCACCGCCGAAGACCAGCACCCCGTCGGCCAGGACGTCGCCGACGGCCTGCGGGGGCAGGTCGTCCAAGCAGGCGGCCAGCGTCTGGATGATCGCCTCGGTGACCGGCCGGAGGACCTCGGTGATCTCGGCGACCGGGACGGTCGCCAGCCGCGGCCGGCCGGTGGCGGCGTCGCGGCCCTGCACGACGACCGACGGTTCCTCCTCGACCCCGGCGCGGACCTTGACCGCCTCGGCGTCCAACTCGCCGGTGAGGAGTTGGTGGTGCTCCCGCAGGTGGTGGTAGACGGCCAGGGTCATCTCGTCCCCGGCGACCCGGCAGGACCGGTGGGCGATGATGCCGCCGAAGCAGAAGGCGGTCACCTCGGCCGTTCCGCCGCCGACGTCGACGACCATGTGGACCCGCCGCTCCAGGGGGTCGATCCCGCAACCGACGGCGCCCGCGATCGACTCGTCGAGCGACGTCGCCCGGCTGATCCCCGCCTCGTCGGCGGCCTCGAGCAGGGCCCGCCGCTCGAGGGCGGTGGCCCCCACGGGCACGCCGATGACCGCCCGGATCCGGCTGCGGTGCCACGGTCGCGGCGCGATCCGGCGCAGCAGCGCCCGCAGGTACACCCGGGCCGTCTCCAGGTCGGTGATGACACCGTCGTGCAGGGGCCGAACCGCGGCGATGCCCACGGGCGCCCGGCCCACCATGTCCGACGCGTTGCGTCCGACCGCCAGGACCCGCGGCCGACGCACGGCGCCGGTGCGCAGCAGCATGACGGTCGGCTCGTCCAGCACGATGCCCTGCGTGACGTCGCACACCACGGTGTTCGCGGTCCCGAGGTCGATGCCGAGCTCGGCCACTGGTCCTCCCCTGCGGTCGAACCCCCTCGGCAAGAGTCTGCGGCGCGGCGGGCGAGCGGTCCAGGGCAGTTGGCCTCTGTCGACGCGCTGCGCGATGTAGTAGTCCGGAGGTTGGCCAGGATGTGCTGGTCGGGGACCGGACGCGGACATGACCGCCCCGGGTGGGCTGCAGCCGCACTGCAGCTCGTGACAGGCCCGGAAACCCTGCTGCACCGGGGAGAGCTCCTCATCCGAGACCACGCCCTCGACGGACGCCATGTGCACGGCGCCGGGCGGAGTGCTCGCGCCGTCGACCGGATACCCGGCCCGCGCCGGTACCGGGCGATCGGGGCGCGGCGCTGCGCGCCGCTCCCGGCGCAGAGTGCGGATCGCTCCGCTGCCTCTCGCCGCGGGGATTCGCACCCTTTGCCCGGCCGACCGGCCTGTGTTCTCCTCGATCATGACGAGACCGCCGGGGAGGGGCCGCCGCATGCAACACGACCGGGTCGAGATCGTGCCGGTGGACGACGAGGCCGCGTTCTGGGACGACGGTTCCGATCTGCTGGCCTGCCTGCGGGAGAGCCCGCCCCGGGTGCCACCACGCTTCGGGTACGACGCGGCGGGATCCGAGCTGTTCGAACAGATCACCGAGCTCCCCGACTACTACCTCACCCGCGTCGAGTACGGCCTGCTGGAGCGCCACCGGGAGGAGATCGCCGACCGGATCGGACACGGCCGCATCGCCGAGCTCGGCAGCGGCAGCGCCAAGAAGACGACGCTGCTCCTCGCGGCGTGCACGCAGCGCCGCCCGACGACCTACCTACCGATCGACGTCAGCCGCGAGATGCTCGAAGTCAGCAGCAGCGCACTCACCGCGCAACTGCCCGATCTGCGCGTCGAGGCGTTGTGGGGCCGCTACGAGGCCGGGCTCGCCCACCTGCGCGACGGCGAAGCGGAGCCGGTGACCGTGGCCTTCCTCGGCAGCAACCTCGGCAACACGACCCCGGCGGAGCGCACGGCGCTGCTCACCGAGATCGCCGGCACGCTGCGGCCGGGCGACGGCCTGCTGGTCTCGGTCGACCTCCGTAAGCCCGGACCGGTGCTCGAGGCCTGCTACAACGACCGCGGCGACCGGTCGGCGTTCGCCCGCTTCCGGCTCAACCACCTCACCCATCTCAACCGGCGGTTCGGCGCCGACTTCGCCCTCGAGTACTTCTACCCGCGCGCGCACTACGACCCGGACGGCGGCGCCGTCGAGGGGCACCTCTACGCGACCGAGGACCAGTCGGTCGTGCTGCCCGGGCTCGATCTACGGCTCGACCTCGCCACGGGCGACTCGATCAACGTCGGCTTCTCCTACAAGTTCCACCGGCCGCGGTTCGTGGCCGACGTGACCGCCCACGGGTTCGTCCCCACCGCCCAGTGGATCGACGCGGTGTGGCAGTACGGGATCTTCCTGTTCGAGCGGTCACCACGGCCGTCGTAGCCGGCGGCGATCGGGACCGCGCTCAGCCCGACATCCGGTCGAGCGCGTCCTCGGCTGCCGAGATGCTGCGCAACGCCTCGGCTAGCGCCGCCGCGGCGAGCGAGCCGGGCGGCGGACTACCGGGCAGGCCGTCTCGCCTCAGCTCCTCGGCGGCCTCGCCCAACAGCTCGTACGCCCGGTTGCGGGCCCGTTCGAACTCGCTCAGATGTTCCGGGGTCACCATCTCGTCCGCCCTCCCATCCGCGACCGTGTCAGGTACCCCGGGCAGCGGGGCGCGTCACGTCGAACCGGACCGCTTCAGGATGTGCAGCGTGCACGCCCCGTCCGGCCGGGCCGGATCGGCGAGGACGACGTGGGGGTGGCCGTACCACGTCTGCGGGGCGAGGGTGTTCCACCCCGGGCAGTGCGTGCAGTACACCGGCAGCGTGTCCCGCCCCGCGGTGAGCACCCCGCCGTCGCGCACCTGCGGCAGCGCGTCCGGACCCGCATAGGACCCACCGGCGACGAGCCGGCCCCCGCTGCCGCAGAGCGCCTGCTCCAGCACGAACCGGTCCGGTTCCTCGCGGGCCTCGACAGTGCCCATGTGCTGCTTGAGCAGGAAGGTGAAGGCGTGCGCCAGGTCGCGGGCCGGCAACGCCTCCCACTTGTCGATGCCCGCGCGCTGGCCCTGCGCGACGTCGAGGTGGAACTGCAGCAGCCCGTCGGGTCCGCGTTCGGCGAGCACATGCGCGAACGACTCGGCCATCACCCGGATCAGCCGGTCGTGCAGCGGTACGAACTGGCCCGCCTCCTTGCGGTCGAGCAGTTCCCGGGCCCGCTCCACCTCCCCGCCCTCCAGCGCGGCGGCCACCTGCTCGGCCAGCCTCCGCTGCTCGGTGTCGAACCGCTGCTCGCCGAACTCCAGCAGCGCGACGCACTCGCGCGCCTCGTCGGCCGGGCTGCCCACCGGCCCCGGCGGGGGCGGCGCGTCCCCCCACACCTGCCCCATGATGCGGACGAAATCCGACCGGAAACGGTGCACCGCAACGGCGGCACCAGCGGCGGCACCCGAACCTGCAGCGCTGTCCTCGCTCATCCGCAACTCGTCGAGGATCACGCGCACGGTGATCCCCAGCCCACGGTACATCAACGAGTACTCCTTGGCCAGCGAGCGGGTCTGCCCGTCCCCCTCGCGGACGAGCCGCAGCGCGGCTGCGACGTCACCGGCGTCCAGCGCGGCGCGCACGGCGTCGCTGAGCCGCCGGCCCCACTGCTCCATCGGCACCGACGCCGGCCCCGGCGCCGCCACCGGGGCACCCTCGTCCCGGCCGCTCATGCGCCGAAGTAGCGCCGGTTGACGTGCTCGGCCACGCAGACCGGCTTGTCGCTGCCCTGCAGTTCCACCGTGTAGCGCATGACCACCTGCACCCCTCCGTCGATCTCCACGGCGTCGACCAGCTCGGCCGCCGCCCTGATCCGGCCGCCGGCGGGCACCGGCGCCGGGAACCGCACCCGGTTGAGCCCGTAGTTGACGCCCATGTCCGAGCCCTCGAAGCGGACGACCTGCGGGGCGAACTCCGCGATGAGCGCGAGGGTCAGGAACCCGTGGGCGATCGTGGCGCCGAACGGGCCTTCGGCGGCTCGCGCGTGGTCCAGGTGCAGCCAGTGGTGGTCGCCGGTCGCGTCCGCGAACTGCCGGATCCGATCCTCGTCGACGACCACCCAGTCGCTGCGGCCGAGGAAGTCCCCCTTCGCGGCCACGACCTCGGCGGCCGAGCCGAACACCCGGACACCGAGCGGGTCGGCGGTGGAGGCGGTGTCGTCGGTGTCGTCGCAGGGTTCGACGATGAAGTCGGACAGGTCCGCCGCCTCCGTCATGCGCGAGTAGTCCACGACGCGCCAGGGCGCGTTCGTGACGACCCGGCCCTGCGGGTTGCGATACCACGTCTCCATCCCGGGATGGCTCCAGATCATCGCGTCGTGAGCCTCGTCGACGCGCCGGTTGTAGGCCTCGTTCACCTCCGGCCGGCACTCGACGGCGCCGATCCGCCGCTCGATCATCGTGCAGATCAGGTCGATGACGTAGCGCACCTGGCACTCGGCGATCCAGATGTAGCTGCCGCCGTGGCCGAGGTTGGTGTTGGGCCCGTAGAGGAAGAACAGGTTGGGGAAGCCCGGTGTGGTGATGCCGAGATGGGCCTGTGCGTCGTCCTCCCCCCACGTCTCGCGGATCGACCGGCCGGAGCGGCCACGCAGGTCCAGCGGGTGCAGTAGGCGCTGGGCCTCGAAACCCGTCGCGAACACGATGACGTCGGCCTCGTACTCCTCGCCTGCGGCAGTGCGGAACCCGGTCTCGGTCACCTCGGTGACGCCGTCGGTGACCAGGTGCACGTTCGGGCGGCGCAGCGTGGCGAACCAGCCGTTGTCGATCAGCATCCGCTTGCCGAACGGGGGGTACTGGGGCAGCGCCTTGGCCTGGAGGTCCTCGCGGCCCTCGAGCTGCTGGCGCAGGTAGCGGGTGAAGAACTCGCGGTGGACGTCGTTGACCGCGTTGACCGCCCGCTCGGGGTGCGGCCACTCGGGATCGATCTGCAGCGACGGGTGGACCTTGTCGGTGAAGGTCCAAGCCAGCCGGAACCGGTACCACTCGTGGTAGTACGGGACGTTCTCCATCAGCCAGTGCACGTCGTCGCCGACCGGGCGGAAGTAGTTCGCGTTCGGGGCGGCCCACTGCGGCGAGCGCTGGACGACCGTGAGGTGGGCGACCTCATCGGCGATCGCCGGCACGATCTGCATCGCGCTGGCCCCGGTGCCGATGACCGCGATCCGCTTGCCCCGCACGTCGAGACCCTCGGGCCAGCGGGCGGAGTGGAACAGCGGGCCGCGGAAGCTCTCCTGCCCCGGCAGGTTCGGCATCTTCGGCCGGTTGAGTTGGCCGACCGCGGTGATGACCGCATTGGCGACGTAGGTGTGCTCGCGGCCGTGCTCGTCGCGGGCCGCGACGGTCCATTGCCGGCTGCCCTCGTCGTAGGACGCGGCGACCACCTCGGTGCCGAACCGGATCGATCCCAGCAGGTCGAGCTGCCGGGCCATCTCCTGGACGTAGCCGACGACCTCGTCGCGCTTGCCGAAGTGGGTGGACCATTGCCGGGGGAAGAAGGAGAACGAGTACAGGTAGCTCGGGGTGTCGACACCGCAGCCCGGGTACCGATTCTCCAGCCACGTCCCGCCCACCTGCTGGTTCTTCTCCAGGACGACGTGGGAGATCCCGGCGTCGCGCAGGGCCCTCGCCGCGGTGAGACCGGAGACCCCGGCCCCGATGACGACGACGGAGAAGTCGGCGGCGGCACCGCCCCCCTGCGGCCGGCGCGCCGGCCCCTGGGCGAAGCCCATCTCACGGGCCATCATCGGCTCGTACTCGGCCGGGACGGGCTCACCCACGCAGGTCCTCATCATCTCCAGCAGCAGGTCCCCGCTGGGGGCCGGGACGGCGGCCGGGGTCCCTGCGTTCCAGGTCAGGACGGCCTCCACCGCCGCCTCCCGGATCCGGTGCTGCACGTCGTCGTCGAAGCCGCCGAGGTCGTGGTCGCTCATGCCCTTGGTGCGGGTCGGCCGGAACGGGTCGGTGAGCCACCGCCGCTCGCCGGTGAGCTGGTAGAGCACCATCAGCAGCGTCGGCAGGTTCGCCGCGGCGACGGCCGAGCGCAGCCGCTCGGCATCCGTCGGGGTGCACTGGTCAACTGCGATCGGCACGGGGCCTCCAGTCGTGACGGCGGGTCGCGGCGGGGTCGCCGCAGGACGGGGGCGGTCGGTCGTGGCGGGCCTCACCGCGGGAACCGCGCGATGACCTCGGCGAAGGCGGCGATGCTGTCCAGCACCTGTCGCTGCTCGAGCCCGGGCCACTGCATCCGCACGATGAGGTGGGACGTCGCGAGCTCGGCGGCGTAGCGCTGCACCTGCTCGACGCAGTCGCAGACGCTGCCGAACACGAACGAGTCCCGGGTCAGCTCGTCGAAGTCGCCGACCGCGTGACCCCATCGCGCGTACGCCTCGTACTTGGTGGTCAGCGCCGGGCGGGCGGTGCGGATGGCCGCCTCCCGGCTGCCCGCGACGTAGGCCTCCCGGAGCAGCGGGAACGCCTTGGCCTCGGGCCGGACGCCGTCGGGCAGCGCATCGCGGTAGGCCTTCTGCCGCTGGGCCACCGCGGGCAGCGACAGCTCGGGCGAGGCGAGCCACTCGTCGCCGATCTGCGCGGCCTGGCGCAGCCCGCGCGGTCCGGTCGCGCCGATCCAGACGGACACCCGTTCCCCCTGGATCGGGCGGAGCCGCAGCCGCGCGTTCTCGAGCACGAACCGGGATGTGCGGTGGGTGACCGGAGCACCGCTCCAGAGGTCCCGCAGCACCTGCACCGTCTCAGCCAGCCGGTCCAGCCGCTCGGCGCGGGGAACACCGAAGGCCCGGAACTCCTCGTCGCGGTAGACCGCGCCCATCCCGACGATGAGCCGGCCGTCGGCCAGCACGTCGAGCGTCGCCAGCTCCTCGGCGAGCAGGACCGGCGGATAGAACGGCGCCAGCAGGACCGACGTGCCGACGTGCATGTCCCCTGCCTCGGACAGCAACCGGGCGAGCAGCGGGACGGGCTGCAGGAACTGGAAGTCGGCCAGGAAGTGCTGGAAGGCCCAGACCGAGGCGAAACCCGCCTCGCGCGCGGCCCGCACCTGCTCGAGCGTCTCCGCGACCCGGGTGCGGGGATCGTCTCCCGGCAGGAACTGGCCGGCGAGGGCTAGACCGAACTGCATGCGGGCCTCCTGGCGCGACATCAGGTCCGGAGGTGAGATACCGTCCAGACAGTATACCTTCTACCAGGCGCCGAGGAGGTCACCTCGTAGCACTTCAGGACACGGCCGGCCCCGCTCAGGCGCGGGCGGACACCCCGTTCAGCACCAGCCGCGCCAACGCCATACCCAGGTCGTCCGGAGAGAGCCGGCCTCCCGGCCGGTACCAGCGATAGGTGGAGTTCAGCAGGCCGATGATCGTCAGGGCCGCGACGCGGGGATCGGAGACTGCGAGCTCCCCGCGGTCCCGACCCCGCACCACGGCGGCCTCCAGGATGCGCTCGAACTCGTCGCGACGCGTCAGAACACGCTGCCGCGCCTGGGCCGGGAGGTACTTCATCTCCTCGCTCGCCACGGCGACGGCGTCGCGATCGGCGGCGATCACGCGGAAGTGCGCGACGATCATGCGGGCGATCGTCTCCGCCGCCGGGCCGGCGTCCCGGTCGGCCCCGGACAGGGCGGCCACCCCTCGGCCCACCACCGTCTCGTGGATCCGGACGAGCACCTCCTCCTTGTGCCCGACGTGGTAGAACAGCGCACCCTTGGTCAGGCCCGCGGCGTCGGCGAGCTCCCGGGTGTTCGTCCCGTGGTAGCCCTTCTCCCGGAACAACCGCCCGGCGGCACCGACGATGCGCCCCATCGGCTGCGCCCGGTCGGGACCCGGGGCCACGGGCGGGACTCTCGACGGCAGGCCGGGGTCGAGCGATGCCGGTGCTGCGCCAGGCCCCCGCGGCGCCAACCCGTGGAGGAAGAGGTCCGCGATGAGTTCCGCCAGCTCATCGGGGCCGTGCCGCCCGTCGGTCCGGTACCAGCGATAGGTCTCGTTGATCGCGCCCAGGATCCCCAGGGTCGTCAGGCGCAGGTCCGGCACCGTAAAGTCCCCGGCCGCCACCCCGTCGGTCAGGATCCCGTCGAGGACCTGCTCGTAGGCCTCACGGCGGGCGACCACGTCCGCACGCTTGCCCGGGCTGAGGTGCTTGACCTCCTCGAAGAAGACCTTCACCTCCTGCAGGTGATCGGCGATCATCCGCATCTGGGACGCGACCATGGCCCGGATCCGCCGCTCCGGGCTTCCGGAGTGGGTGCTCACCTCCGGCAGCAGATCGCGCATCCACCTGTCGTGGATCTCGAAGAGCAGGTGCTCCTTGCTGCCCATGTAGCGGTACAGCGTCCGCTTCGTGATGCCGGCCGCCGCGGCGATGTCGTCCGTCGTCGTGCCCTCGAAGCCCCGGGCGTCGAACAGCTCCGTCGCGGCGTCGAGGATGCGCCGGCGGCGCTCCTCCTCCGCTTCGAGTCCGCGGGCGGAGGCCTCCGCCCCGCCCCGCGCCGAAGCCGGCCTCACCACGTGTGCTCCTTCGACGAACCGAGGCGCGGAGCACGCCGCACCTCGGAAGGGAATGGCTGCGACGCGGGCGACCGCGCCCCTCCCGCGGGAGAACCCAGCCTAACGACCGCCGGCACCGCGCCGGCAACAGGGAACGCCGGGCCCGGGCTGCCCCCGACGCCCGGGACTGCGTGCTGTCCGTTCAGCGGGCTGCCCCCCGCAACCGGCTACGCCACTCGTCGAGCAGGCTCGCCTTGACGAACTTGCCCATGGAGTTCTTGGGCAGCGTGGGCAGGAACTCGACGTAGCGCGGGCGCTTGTAGCCGGCCAGGCGCTCCCGGCAGGCGTCGAGCACCGCGTCGACCGTGACCTCCGCGCCGGGCCGGGGCGCGATGAACACGCACACGGTCTCGCCCCACTTCTCGTCCGGCACTCCGAGGGCGCAGACCTCCTGGACCCCGGGCAGGCCCGTCACCGCGTTCTCGATCTCCCCGGGGTAGATGTTCTCCCCGCCGCTGATGATCAGGTCCTTGACTCGGTCCACGATGAACAACCGGCCGTCGGCGTCGAGGCACCCGACGTCCCCGGTGCGGAACCAGCCGTCCACGAAGACCTCGGCGGTCAGGTCCGGGTTCCCGTAGTAGCCGTCGGCGCAGACGAGCGAGCAGATCTCCACCTCGCCCAGCTCCCCCGCGGGCACCGGGCGGCGGCCGGAGCCCACCACCCGGACCATCGAGCCCGCCGTCGGGCGGCCGCAGGACGACGGCGCCGCCACCAGGTCCTCGCCCACGCAGGCCGTGACGCAGGTGGCCTCGGTGAGGCCGTAGACGCCGCCGGCCGGGACCGGCAGCCACTCCGCCAGCCGCGCCAGCGTGCCGGCCCGGATCGGGCTGCCGCCCCACAGCGCGTACCGCAGGCTCGTCGGCGGGTGGTCGCGGTGCGCGGGTTCGGCCATCAGCATCTCCCACATCGTCGGGGCCAGCGCGGTGTGAGTGACCCGCTCCGCGCGCAGGTCGTGGATCAGCCGGGCCGCGTCGAACTCGCGGTGCATGACGACCTTCGCCCCCTGCATCCAGGCCGGGACGGTCAGGCCGTAGAACGCGGCGCTGGTGAGGGGGAAGGCGTAGAACACCGAATCGTCCGGTCGCACCGGCATCATCGCGAGATAGCCCCAGGCCATGTACACGTTGCTCTGGTGGCTGCGCACCACGCCCTTCGGCGTGCCGGTGGTCCCGGAGGTGTAGTAGATCGCTTGGGTGTCGGCCCCGGACACCGGCACCGACGGCGGCGTGGTGGCCCCCTTCCCGACCAGCGCCTCGAACGAGCACTCCTCCGCCGGATCGCCGCCCACCCGCACCAGTCGCGCCGTCGAGTCCGCCGTGCCGGCCCGGGCCAGCGACTCCAGCGCCGCGTCGTGGATCAGCACGGCCGGCCGGGCGCTCGCGAGGACCGAGGCCACCTCGGGCGCGGTGAGGCGCCGGTTGACCGGCACGATCACCAGCCCCGCCTTGGCGGCGGCGAGGAACACGACGACGTGGGCGGCGTCGTTGAACAACAGCGTGGCGACCCGGTCGCCCGGCGCGGCACCCGCCGTCAGCAACGCGTCGGCCAACCGCGTCGAGGTCTCGTCCAGCTCCGCGTAGGAGTGGCGGCGCCCGTCGGACACCAGGGCGGTGCGGCCGCCGAACAGCTGGGCGCCCCGGCGGATGACGTCGCCGATCGTGCTGCGTTCCACGGTTCCTCCAGGCTCGCTCGGGGCTCAGACGGCGGGGCTGCCGGTGGCGTAGATGGTCTGGCCGGTGACGAAGCCGGAGTCGGGCGAGGACAGGAAGGAGATGACCGCCGCGATGTCCTCGGGCTTGCCGGTGCGCTTGACGGCGGCCCGCTCGGTCATGGCGGCCACGAGGTTCTCCCAGGAGTCGCCGGTCTTCTCGATGATGGCCCGGGTCATCGCCGTCTCGATGAAGCCGGGCGCCACCGTGTTCACGGTGATCCCGAACCGGCCCAGCTCGATCGCGAGGGTGCGGGCCATGCCCTGCAGACCGGCCTTCGCCGCGGAGTAGTTGAGCTGGCCGCGGTTGCCCAGCGCCGCGCGCGAGGACAGGAACACGATGCGGCCGTAGCGGTTGGCGACCATGTGCTCCTGCACGGCTTGGGTCACGTAGAAACCGCCGGTCAGGTGGGTGGCGAGTACGAGGTCCCACTCCGCGTCGGTCATCTTGTGCACCAGCGCGTCCCGGGTGACGCCCGCGTTGTTGACCAGGACGTCGATGCGGCCGAAGCGCTCGACGGTCCGGCCGACGGCGTCGCGGACCTGGGCCCGGTCGGTCACGTCGCAGGCCAGTGCGAGGCCGGGTCGGGGCAGCCCGGCCACGGCCTTCTCGGCGTTGTCCAGGTCCAGGTCCAGGGCCACGACGTGCGCACCGTCGTCGGCCAGGCGGCGCACGGTGGCCGCGCCGATCCCCTGCCCGCCTCCGGTGACCACCGCGACCTGACCGTCGAGCTTCGACATGACGACTCCTTGTCCGATGGGGACGGTGGGTCCGCCCGGGGTGCCGGCGGGTGTCATCGCGAGAACACCCGGCCGAGGTGCTTGGGGCCCTGCCAGAAGGTGGGCGGTCCGCCCGGTTCCGGGCGCCAGACCCAGCCCGAACGTCCGTAGCCGCCAAACGGGACGTGCAGCGAGTTCGCCGTGCCGGGCCGGTTCACCGAGACCAGACCGAACCGGCCGGTCACCGGAGCGTCGACCTGCTCGAGGGCGGGCGCGCCGCGCAGCCGGGCGGCCACCGCCTCGGCGTCCCGGCGGCCCCACACCGACGCGCTCAGCCCCATGGGCGACGCGGCGGCCAGGTCGACCGCCTCGTCGTCGTCCTCGACGGGGGCGACGTAGACGACCGGCCCGAAAACCTCCTCGGTCATGGCCCGCATCGCCGGGGTCAGGCCGGCCACGACGGTGGGCCGGGCGGAGCCGTCCGCACCGAGCTCACCGGTCACGACCTGCGCGCCGTGGGCCACCGCGTCGTCCAGCTGCTCGCGCAGCCGGGCGAGCACCGCGGTGTGCAGGATCGGCCCGACGTCCACCCGCGGGTCCGCGGGATCGCCCACCACGAGCTCCGCGGCGGCGGCCGCGAGCCCGTCGACGACCTCGGCGTAGCGGCTGCGGGCCACCAGGATCCGTTCGGGCGCGACGCACGCCTGCCCCGATCCGTAGGCGTACTTCATGGCCGTCAGCCGGGCGGCGACGTCCGGCGCGGCGTCGGGCAGGACGAGCGCGGGGTCGTTTCCCGGGCCCTCGACCACCACGACCGCGCCGGCCTCGGCGGCGCCGCGGAAACCCCACCCGGCCCGGTCCGAGCCGTAGAGGCACACCCCGGTGCAGCCGGGGTCCTCGGCGGCCGCGTGGGCGAGCTCCCGCCCGGGACGGTCGTCGACGACGACCCGATCCGGCCCCACGAGGTCGTGGAGCACGGCGAGCATGACCGCGGCGATCCGGTCGGCGCCGCGCGGGAACCGCAGCCGGACGTGGTTGCCGGGCAGCACGCAGTTGAGCACCGGGACGAGAGCCCAGTACCCGATGTTGTAGGACAGGATGCAGAGCAGGTACCGGTCCCCGCCGTCCCCGCCGTCTCTGCCGGTCAGCGGTGCCCGGCCGGCCGCCGGGTCGGGGACGGACGCGGCCCGCGCGGCGTCGGCGAGCAGGCCCTCCCGGTCGCGCCGGACCGACGCGACCGGGTACCCGCGCTCCGTGACGATCGCGGCGTCGAGCTCCGGTGCGTGGTGGGCCAGGACCCCGGGCAGCGCCGCCAGCACCTGCGCCCGACCCGGCGTCGCCGCCGTCATGGCCGCACCCCGGCGGGCTGCGGCGGGCGGAGCAGGAAGTTGCCGGAGCCGGTCGCGACCACGCTCCCGTCGTCGGTCATGACCTCCGCCCGCACGGTGGCGACCGTGCGGCCGGCCCGCACGACGACCGCCTCGCACTCCAGATCCGCGTCCACCACAGGGCGGACATAGTTCACGTCGAGGTTGACCGTCGCGGTGCCGCGCGGGTGGACCGCCGAGGTCACGGCCCAGGCCATGGCCATGTCGATCAACGTCGCGGTGACGCCGCCCTGCAGCACCCCGGCGTTCTGCCGGTGCGCCGGGCGGAACGGCAGCCGCAGCCGCGCCCGGCCGTCGCCGCATGCCACGAGCCCGACGCCGAGCGTCGCCGGGAAGTACCCCGGCGCGAACGCCTCGGCGATGTAGGCGTCCAGGGACGGTGCGGGCGCGCCGGCGCTCAGGTCTCGGAGGGGTTCCACGGTTCGGCTCGCCTCAGGCCGTCATCGTCGCGCCGGCCCGGCGGAACAGCGCCGCGAGCTGCTCTGCGGAGCGCAAGTAGTCGTCCAGGGTGCGCTGCCGGGGCTCGCCGACGATGTGCGTCACACCGAGTGCCTGCAGGTGCTCGATGCAGCGCAGGATCCCGTCGTGGTCGTCCTCCAGACCGTCCCACATCGCCCGCACGGACAGCACGAAATCACGTTCGGGCCGTTCGGCGCGCAGCTTCTCCAGCTGCTCCACCAGATCGGCGGGCAGGCCGGAAGTGCCGCGCAGGATCCCGTGCCAGCCGTCGCCGGAGCGGATCGCGCGGCGCAGTGCGGGCGGGGCGTGCCCGCCGACCCAGATCGGGATGTGCCGCGAGGGCTGCGGCTTCATGCGCATGTTCGCGAACCGCACGCCGTGCACCGGGAACTCGCCGGTCACCGGGTCCTCGGTCCACAGTGTCCGCATCATCTGCAGCGCCTCGTCGGTCCGGGGGCCGCGCTCGGCGAACGGGACGCCGAGGGTGTCGAACTCCGCCTCCAGGTACCCGCCGGCGACCCCGACGATCGTGCGCCCACCGCTGAGCAGGTCGATCGAGCTCAGCATCTTCGCCGTGACGACCGGGGGCCGCATCGGCAGCACGATGACCGACAGCCCGAGCTCGATGCGGCGGGTGGCGGCCGCGACCCAGGTCATCGACACCAGGGCCTCGTACTGGTAGGCCGACGGCGGGTAGTCCGCGCCCTGCTGGACCACGAGGTGGTCGGACAGCCACGCGCCGGCGAACCCGAGATCCTCGGCGTGCACCGCGGCCCGGGCGAGATTGTCCCCGGACGCGGCGGGTCCCGCCTGCGGCAGGTGGACACCGGCGGTCAGCGCGACACCGGACGCGATGCTCGTGGGAGACGGGCTGGAGGCCATGGGGATCTCCGTTCGATGGTGGTGGGTGCGGGCGCGTCAGTAGGAGCGCGGCAGGTCGAGCACGTGGCGGCTGACGTAGTTGAGGACCATCTCCTGGCTCACCGGGGCCAGCCGCATGAGCCGCGCCTCCCGGAAGTAGCGCTCCACGTGGTACTCGCGGGCGTAGCCCATGCCGCCGTGGGTCTGCAGGGCCTGGTCGGTCGCGGTGAACGCGGCGTCGGCGCACAGGAACTTGGCCGTGTTCGCCTCGCGGCCGCACGGCATGCCCCGGTCGTAGAGCCAGGCCGCCTTGCGCGCGACGAGCTCCGCGGCGTCCAGGCGCATGGTCGCCTCGGCGAGGGGGAACGCAACCCCCTGGTTCGATCCGATGGGCCGGTCGAAGACGATCCGCTCCCGCGCGTACTGCACCGCCCGGCGTACGCCCACCCGGCCCAGGCCCAGCGCCTCGTGCGCGAGCAGGATCCGCTCCGGATTGAGGCCGTCGAGCAGGTAACGGAACCCCTCGCCCTCCTCGCCGATGCGCGCCTCCACCGGCACCCGCAGATCGTCGATGACCACCTCGTAGGAGGCCACGGCGTTGCGGCCCATCTTCGGGATCGGCGAGACGTGCACGGCCGCCGGGTCGATGTCGACGAGGAACAACGACATGCCCTCGGTGGGCTTGCGGACCCGGTCGCGGGGGGTCGTCCGGGCGATCAGGATCATCTTGCTCGACAGGCCCGCCTTGGTGATCCACACCTTGCGGCCGCGGATGACGTAGGAGTCGCCGTCGCGCCGGGCGAAGGTCGAGATCCGGGTCGTGTCCGTGCCCGCGTCGGGCTCGGTGACCCCGAAGCAGACGTGCAGGCTGCCGTCCGCGGCGGCCGGCAGCACCTCCTGCCGCAACGCCTCGGTGCCGTGCTTGACCACGGTGTTCAGGCCGAAGATCGTCAGGTGCATCGAGCTGCACCCGTTCATGCCGGCCCCGGAGGCGGCGATCTCCTCGAGCATCAGGGCCGCCTCGGCCACGCCCTGGCCCGCTCCGCCGTACTCCTCCGGGACGGCGATCCCGACCCAGCCCGCCTTCGCGAACGCGTCGTAGAACTCCGTGGGGAACTCGTGCCGTTCGTCGCGGGCCGCCCAGTAGTCGTCGTCGAAGTTCGCGGTGAGTTCCCGCACGGCCTTCTGCAAGGCCTGCTGGTCCTCGGTGAGCAGGAAGTCCATCGCTTCGTCCCTCTCGTCGGGGTCGGTCGGCCTACGGGCGCTCAGCCGAGCCGCTCGAGCACGAGTGCCATGCCCTGGCCGCTGCCGACACACATGGTCACGAGCCCCACCTCGGCGTCGCGCTCCTCGAGCGCGGTGAGCAGCGTCGTCATGATCCGCGCACCCGTCATCCCGAACGGGTGCCCGAGGGCGATCGCGCCGCCGTGCACGTTCAGCCGTTCCGGGTCGACGCCGAGCTCGCGGTAGCAGGGGATCACCTGGGCCGCGAACGCCTCGTTGATCTCGACGAGGTCGACGTCCGAGATGGACATCCCGGCCCGGGCCAGAGCGCGGCGGCTCGCCTCCACCGGCCCCAGGCCCATGATCTCCGGCGAGAGCCCCGAGACGCCGGTGGCGACGATGCGGGCCCGCGGCCGTAGCCCCAGCTCCGCCGCCCGGACGTCGCTGG
Organism: Pseudonocardia mahuensis; assembly: GCF_018531475.1. Classification (GTDB taxonomy): domain Bacteria; phylum Actinomycetota; class Actinomycetes; order Mycobacteriales; family Pseudonocardiaceae; genus Pseudonocardia. The sequence continues at coordinate 50,925 of NZ_JAHDTG010000018.1, read as the reverse complement.
TGATCACCACGGCGGCCGCGCCGTCGTTGAGCGGGCAGCAGTTGCCGGCGGTCACCGTCCCGTTCGGCCGGAAGACCGGGGCCAGGCCGGCCAGCCCCTCGGCCGTGGTGGCCGGGCGCGGCGACTCGTCCGCGGCGAACACCGTGCCGTCCGGCAGCGTGACCGGCGTGATCTCCCGGTCGGGGACGCCGGCGGCCAGCGCCGCGGCATAGCGGTCCTGTGAGCCCAACGCGAACTCGTCCTGCTCACGGCGGCTGACGCCGCACAGCGCCGCGACGTTCTCGGCGCTCTGGCCCATCGCCAGATAGAAGTCGGGGAGCCCGCCGGCCCGGCGCGGGTCGATCCAGGCCTCGTCGCCACCGCCGGCCGCCCGAACCGCCGACCGCTCCCGCGCCACGGCGAACAGCGGGTTGTCCGTCGCGGGCGTGGGCATCTGGGTGTACCGCGACACGCACTCGACGCCGACGGAGAGGAAGGCGTCGCCCTCACCGGCCTTGATGGCGTGGAACGCCATCCGCGCAGTCTGGACCGACGAGGAGCAGGCCCGGCTCACGGTGGCCGCGGGCAGGGTGTCCGCCCCCAGCAGGACGGCGACCCGCCGCCCGAGGTTCTGGGCCTGCTCCCCGGTCTGGTTGGAGACCCCCAGGTAGAGGTCGTCCAGGGCTTCCGCACCGAGGGCCGGCACCTGGTCCAGCGCGGCGTGGGCCACGGTCGCGGCGAGGTCGTCCGCCCGCATCGCCGCCAGGGCGCCCTTGTGCGCCCGCCCCACGGCGGACCGGGTGGCCGCCACGATCACTGCCTCGACCACCGGCTCAGCTCCCGAAGTAGGTGGCTGCGAGTTCGCGGTCGGAGACGATCTCGTTGGTCGGGCCCTCGCGGACGAGCCGGCCGTCGGCGAGGAAGGCGATCCGGGTGCACACCTGCGTCATCACGTCGATGCTGTGCTCGACCAGGCAGATGGTGGCGCCGTTCGCCACGGTCTCGCGCAGCAGCGCGAGGATGCGCTCGCGCCCGTCGGCGTCCAGTCCGGACATGGGCTCGTCGAGCAGGTAGCAGTGCGCGTCCGTGGCCAGCAGCCGCCCGATCATCAGCAGCTTCTGCTCGGCGTAGGACAGGTTGCCCGCAAGCGTCTCCCCGTGCCGGGCCAGGCCCAGGTACGCGAGCAGTTCGTCGGCCCGCCGGCGCCGGTCGGCCTCGGCACCACGACCGGGCAGGCGCATGATGCGCTCGTCGGCCAGCGGGGTCAGCGAGACGAGCAGGTTGTCCCGGCAGGACATCCCGGCGAACAGCCGCATGTCCTGGAAGGACCGCACGATGCCGGCGCGCGCCCGGGCGTCCAGCGACACCCGGGTGATGTCGCGGTCGCCCAGGTAGACCCGGCCGGTCTGCGGCGTCAGCAACCCGCTGAGCAGGTTGAACAGCGTCGTCTTCCCGGCACCGTTGGGACCGGCCAGGCCGGTGATGACGCCCGGCTGCAGCGTCAGCGAGACGTCGTCGACGGCCTTCAGTCCGCCGAACGCGATGGACACGTTCTCGCACCGCAGCGCGCCGGCGGCCGCCCCGGCGGCGGCCCGCGCGAGCGGCGAGGCGGGCGGGTCCACCTCGCTGCGGGGCGCCGGGGCGACGTCCGCCGGGGCTTCGGGCATCTCCGGCTCCCGGCGCCGCCGCCCGCCCACCAGACCCTGCGGCCGGAACCGCAGGAACAGCAGCACCAGCACGGAGAACGCGAGCCCGTTCACCGCGCCGACCAGCGAGGTCGGCAGGGCCAGGAAGCTCAGCGCCTGTGGGATGAGGACGATGACCGCCGCCCCCAGGTACGGCCCCCAGAACGCCGCGAGCCCGCCGATGATCGTGAGCGACAGGATCTCGATCGACCGGTCCAGCCCGAACTCCGCGGGGCTGATGAAGCGCAGGTGCACCGCCAGCAGCCCACCGGCCGCGCCGGCGATCGCGGAGGACAGTGCGAACACCTTGACCTTCGCGGTCGCGGTCGCCTTGCCCAGGGAACGGGCCGCCAGTTCGTCCTCGCGCAGGCTCTCCAGCGTCCGGCCGAACGGCGAACGCACGAGCGCCCGCAGGCCCACCGTGACGATCGCGCACAGCACCCAGGCCACGATGATCACCTGCGGGGCCGAGAGCGTGAGGCCGAACAGGTCCGGGCGCGGGATTCCGACGAGCCCACCGGCGCCGCCGGTGACCTCCAGGATCGAGAACAACCGGACGGCGGCGACCTGGAACGCCAACGTGAGCAGGACCAGGTAGATGTCGGTGACGCGGCGGGCCGCCACGCCGAGCACCAGGCTGAGCAGCCCGCACAGGGCGAACGCGACGACCAGCGCCGGCAGGAAGCTCCACTCGCCGTCGCGCATGAGGACCGCGGTGGTGTACGCGCCGACACCGAAGTAGGCGCCGTGGGCGATGGAGAACAGCCCCGCGTACCCCATCAGCAGGTTGAACGACAACCCGAGGATGACGAAGATCGCGAGCAGGGAGAACAGGTTGTTGAGGTAGAAGCTCATCGGACTCCGGCTCCCTTCCCGGTCGGTGACGGTCCGGCGGTGGCGGTCGGGTCAGGCATGCCGCACCGTCGCCCTGGTCAGGCCGTGCGGCCGGGCGACGAGGAAGACGAACAGCAGCGCGAACAGGACCAGGTGTGCCCACTCGGTGGGCAGCCGGAAGGCCGCCACGCTCTCGACGAGACCGATCACGATGCCGCCCAGCAGCGCGCCCGGCATGCTCCCGACACCGCCGATGACCAGGGCGATCACCGCCATCACGAGCAGCTCGAAGCCCATCGAGGGCCGCGTGGGCGTCTGCACGGCCAGCAGCACCCCTGGCATGGCCGCGACCACCGAGCCGACGAGGAACACCCAGAGGTAGGTCCGCTGGATGCGGATGCCGAGCGTCTCGGCCCGCACCGCGTTGTCGCCCACCGCCCGGAAGGACAGCCCGACTGGCGTCCGGGTCTGCAGGACGTACAGGGCCACGAACACGACCACGCTGGCCGCCAGCACCAGCAGGTCCCAGCTGCGGATCACGAGCGGTCCGACCGCGACGGTCCAGTCCAGGAACGCCGTCGGCGGGACCGCCTTCGCGTCGGAGCCGAAGCCGAGCTCCAGCAGGCTCTGCCCGAGCGTGAGCACCGACAGCGAGGCGACCAGCTGGGCCATGTGGCCAGCGCCCGCTCGGCGCAGCGGGCGGTAGACGAGCAGTTCGACACCGACGCCGACCACGCCGCCGACGGCCAGGCTGAGCACTGTCGCGACCACGGCGCCGAGCCCGGCGACCGCGAACAGCCACCAGAAGCTGTAGGCCGTCGCGACCAGGGCCAACCCGTGGGCAAGGTGGAAGATACCGGTGGCCGCCATGATCAGGCTGAGCCCGTAGGCGAACAACCCGTAGAGCAGGCCCAGCACGACGCCGTTCTTGACGAGCTGCAGGAGCAGGTCCAGATCCATGCTTGATCCTCGATTGTGGACGTGCCCCGGGACGGCGTGGCGCGTGCGGGGCCGCGCCGGCCCGGGTGGTGGACGTCAGGGCTGCAGCGTCACGAACTTCTCGTCCTCGACGACCGGCTGGGCGGCGTTCACAATCCGCTTGAGGTCGATCGGCTTGCGGATGGTGAGGGTGTCGGTGAAGACCGCCTCACCCTGCAGCCGCACCGGCAGCGGCGTGCCCTCGCGGAAGACCTGGATGATGTTCTCCCCGGTCACCTCGCGCCCGGAGGCGCGCAGCCGCTTGATCGCCTCGGCGTAGAGGAAGACGCTGTCGTGCATGTAGATGCCGTAGGACAGTCCGGGCGCCTCGCGGCCCTTGTCCTGCTTGAACCGCTCGACCATCGCGGCCACGTTGGGGTCGGACGAGCCCACGGAGGCCACGCTCGTGTAGATGATCCCGTTGGCCGCCTGGCCGCTGGCCTGCCGAGCCGCGGCGTCCTCGGCCACCCCCGCGTAGGTGGTCACCTGGGCCGTGATGCCCTGGTCGCGCAGCGCCCGCAGCACGACCGGTCCCTCGTTGGACAGGGTGTGCACGTGCACGGTGTCGGGGTTGGCGGCGGCGATCTTCGCCACCTGCGACGAGGCGTCGACGGCGTCGGGGGCGACGCTCTCGACGGCGACGACCTGGCCGCCGGATGCCTCGAAGGCCTGCCGGTAGATGTCCTTCGCGCCCTGGCCGGTCGCGTTGTCGATGTAGATGACCGCGGCCCGGCGCTTGCCCTCCTTCTCCGCCATGTGGGTGCCCAGCGCCTCGACGTCGAGCGAGGCGAGCGGGAAGAAGTTGGCGAGCGCGTCGCTGGCCCCCTCGAGCTCCGGGCTGTTCGCGCCGGTGTTCACCACCGCGACGCCGAGGTCCTCGGCCATGGGCGCCATCGCCTTGACCACCGCGCTCCAGGCCGTGACGACCATGGGCGCGTTCTCGACGGAGGCCAGCTTGTTGAGCGCGGCGACGCCGATCTCGGCGGTCGCCTGGGTGTCCTCGGCGACGAGCTCGATCCGGATGCCATCGGCGGCGTACTGCTGGTTCGCCGCCTCGACGCCGTACTGCATGTACTGCACGAAGTCGTTGCCCAGCGCCCCCTGCCCGCCCGAGAGTGCCATCGCGGCACCGAGCTTGTAGGTGGTGACGCCGTCGACCTCGCCCGTACCGCCCCCGGACCCGCCGCATGCGGTGAGCGCGAGGCAGAGCGCGACGCCGATGCCGGCCAGTCTGTGCTTGCGTAGAGCAGACTTCACCCGTCTTCTCCTTGCTGAAAGGTCAGAGATCTGACCTGCCGACGAATTATTCGGACAATTACTGCAGATTCAGAAAAGCCCCGACCAGTCCTGCTCGTGCATTTCCTCGGGCGTACCGTCGAATGCGGGAGCGCCGAGCTTGATCACGTACACCCGATCTGCGTGCACCAAGGTGCGCCGAATGTCCTGCTCGACCAGCAGCACGCTCGTCCCCAGTTCACGGTTGATCTGCTTCACGGCGGCGAGCACCTCGTCCACGAGCAGCGGAGCCAGCCCCGTCGACGGCTCGTCGAGGAGCACCAGCCGCGGCCTGGCCATGAGCGCCATGGCGATGGCCAGCATCTGGCGCTGCCCGCCGCTCAGCGATCCGGCCCGGGCCCGGGGGCGCTCGGCGAGCAGCGGGAACAACCCGAGCACGAAGTCGCGGACCTCGCCGACCGAGGACCGGCCGTGGGAGCCCACCGAGCCGGCCAGGGCCAGGTTCTCCGCGATGCTCAGCGACGGGAACACCCCATGACCCTGGGGGACCAGCGCGATCCCCGAGGCGATGATCGCCGCGGCCGGCCGGCCGGTCAGGTCGGCACCGCCGAACAGCACCCACCCCGAACGCGGCGCGACCAACCCGACGATCGAGCGCAGGAGGGTGGTCTTGCCCGCGCCGTTGTGCCCGAGCAGGGCCACGAACTCGCCCTGGCCCACGCGCAGCGACACCCCGTCGAGGACCACGTGCTTGCCGTAGCCGGCGGACAGTCCGCTGATGTCCAGCAGCGCCGGCAGGGAGTCGGCGGGCATGTCGCCGTCGATCCGCGGCGACGTCTCGGTGCCCGTCATCCGATCGACCCGAATCGCTTGCACCGCGCATTCTCCGGGCCGGGAAAAAGGGTTTCGCCGACGACGTTCACACGGGCTCCTCGTCGCTGAGGGAAATGAATTCGAGTCTTGCAACTGACCGGACAGTATACCGACTGGGAGAAGGGGTCAAGAAGCCGTTGGAGGACTCTACGGACTATCCGGGCACAGCGGCGCCCAGACGCGCGGCGAGCGCATCGCGCAACTCCCGCTTCTTCACCTTGCCGCTGGCCGTTCTCGGGAAGTCCTGGGTGAAGACGACGTAGCGGGGCACCTTGTAGTAGGCCAGGTGCTCGCGGCAGTGGGTTCGGACGGCATCCTCGTCGAGGTCGCTGCCGGGCCGCAGGTGCACGGCCGCCAGCACCTCCTCGCCGTACTTCGGGTCGGGCACACCGACGACCTGAGCCTCGACGACGTCGCGCAACCGGTGCAGCACGTCCTCGATCTCCCGGGGATAGACGTTCTCCCCGCCCCGGCACACCATGTCCTTGAGCCGACCGACGATCTGGACGTATCCCCCGGCATCGATGGTCGCCAGGTCGCCGGTGTGCAGCCAGCCGTCGGTGTCGATCGCCGTCGCCGTCTGCTCGGCGTCGTCCCAGTAGCCGGCCATCCGGCTGTAACCCCGGACCACGAGCTCGCCCACCTCGTTGCAACGCACCGTCCGCCCGTCGGCGGCCACCACCCGGGCCTCGAGATGGGGAAGGGGCCGCCCGACGGTCCCGTAGCGCCGCTCGAGCGGGTCGTCGACGCGCGTCTGCGTCGTCAGCGACGTCAGCTCGCTCATCCCGAAGCCGACCGTGAGCTCGGACATCCCCATCCGGTGGGTCACCGCCTGCACCACGTCCTTCGGGCACGGCGACCCGCCCATGATCCCGGTGCGCAGGCTGGACAGGTCGAAGGAGTCGAAGTCCGGGTGGGCGAGCTCGGCGATGAACATCGTGGGCACGCCGTGCAGGGCCGTGCACCGCTCCCGCTCGACCGTGGCCAGCACCGCCGCCGCGTCGAAGCCGGGCGCGCTGATGACGATCGCGGCCCCGTGCGTCGTACAGGCCAGATTGCTCGCGACGATGCCGAAGGCGTGGAAGAACGGCAGGCACACGCACAGCCGGTCGCGCTCGGTGAGCCGCAGCCCCCGGCCCGCCGACAGGCCGTTGTTGAGCGCGGACCGGTGCGTGATCACCGCACCCTTCGGCGCCCCGGTGGTGCCACTCGTGTACTGCAGGCAGAACACGTCGTCCGGCGCCACCGCCGCCTTCGCGGCGGCCAGCCGGGACTCGCCGACCCGGCACCCGGCCTCGAGGAACTCGGCCCACCGGCCGGTGTCGAACAGGACCGCACTCCCCCGCCAGCCCGCCCGGCCCGCCTGCGCGAGCATCCGGCCGTAGTCGCTGTCGCGATGGCTCTGGGCGGCCAGCACGACGCTGACGGCGGCGTGGCGCAGGACGTAGTCCAGCTCGGCCTGCTGGTACGCCGGGTTGACCCCGACGAGGACTGCACCGATCGTCGCCGTCGCGTACTGGGCGACGACCGACTCCGCACGGTTCGCCGTCCAGACCGCGACCCGGTCACCGTGTCCGACGCCCGTGGTGAGCAGGGCCCGCGCGAGCCCGTCCACCTCGGACAGGAACGCGGGGTAGTCCAGCCGTATCCCCCGCGCGACGTCGACGACCGCCTCCGCATGCGGGTGCCGGGCGGCGGTCCGCGCGAGGTTCTTCCCGATGGTCTCGTCGAGCAGCGGGACGGATCCGCCCCCGGCCACGTGCGCAAGCGACACCCGGACCTCCATGACCTCGACGGATTGACGGTCGCCGTCGGTAGACTGACTGGACAGTATTCGAGAAGTCCGACCGAATCGAGACCTTGACGTCAAACCTTGCCCACGCTAGAGGCGATGTTCCTGGCGCGAACGCGCCGCCAGCCGGCGCGCGCCCCGACCAGGCCCGCGCTCGCAGCGATCACCTGCGGGCGGGCTCAGACGCCGCGTCGGGCCTCCGCGGTGGTGGTGAGCCACCTACGCAGCTCATCGCTGTGCTCGTCGAGCTCGGGCGCGGTCGGCGGTCGGCGGTCGGCGGTCGGAAGCGGCTCGTAGGGGAACACGCTCGGGCGCATTGCCACCCACGCCGGGGAGACGTCAGCGACAGCCGGAGGTGTTCGGAGGTACAGGCGCCCGATCAGATGCCGGACCCGGACCACCACGGGTCGGGCTCGGTCGCGGCCGGCTGCGGCGGTTCGGGGTCCGCGGCGCGGTGCCGTCCCTGCCGCAGGCCCCGCTGGTAGGTCGCCAGCCGGTCACGCACGCGGTCGGGCACCCGCTCGCCCGGGCCGGGCGGGGCGGGATCGGCCGTCGCGAGCGGCGGCGCGACGAGCTGACCCCCCGGGCGGCGGCGCGGCAGACCGCTCGACGTCGTCATCGCGGGGTCCGGTCGGGCGGCACGGGCTTGCGCGGCCCGCCACTCCGCGTCGCTGGGCGAGTCCCAGTCGACCGGCTCCCCCGGCCCGACCCTCTGCTCCGACGGACCGCTCCCGTCGGACGGCTCCTGCCGGAACCAGGCCGAGGCGACGGCCTCGAAGATCGGTGTGGACATGAGATCCTCCGCCGGCTCGCGGCGTTGATCCAGCAACGGCCCGAACAGCTCGTCGGCCCCCGAGGACGCCGCCGCCGACCCGCGCCCGTCGATCGGGTCGCGCATCCCCGTCGGCTCGCCGAGCCCCGGGCCGGGCGCGTCGTGGCGACGGCCGAGGCCCGGAACGCCGGACGGCAGGTCCCCCACCCCGAGCGGCGACAGGGCGGGCTCGCGCTCGGCGCCGCTGAGCACAGCCGGGGGGCAGTACAGGATCGCGACCGAACCCGACTCCGCTCCGGGATGCGGGCGTCGCAGCCGGATCGCGGTGCCGGAGCGCTGAGCGAGGCGATCGGCGATCACCGATCCCGGGTGCGGCCGGTGCCGCCGCGGCGCGCCGGATCCGTCGGCGAGAACCTCGACGGCCAGCCCGCCGTCGACCTCCACCCGGGTCACGACGTCGATCCGGGAACCCGGCCGGGACGCCGCCGTCGCGTGATCCAGCATCTCGACGAGCAGGTGCAGCAGCTCGACGGCCGCACGGGGCGCCAGCGAGACCGACGGGGCAGGCAGCACCACGATGCGGCGCGGATCATCGGTCACGGACACGGCGTCGTGCAGCACGTCCGCGAGACCTCGCGGGGCTCCCCCGCGGGAGCCCGGGTCCGCCCCGCACAGCATCAGCAGGCTCTCGCTGTTGCGGCGCATCCGCCGGGTCGCGTCGAGCAGGTCGGACAGGCCGGCCGCGAACTCGGCACGCTGCTCGTCGGCGTGCATCTGACCGAGCAGCCGCACGTGCTGCTCGAGCTGGCTCTGCAACCGTCTCGCCACGCTGACCAGCGGGTCCTCGCCGTCATACTGCGGCCGCGGGATCACGGCGGCCGAGCGGCCGCTGTCCGTGGGGTCCTGCCGGGCCCATCCGTGGCCTGTCGCGCTCATCGAGCGTTCGACCTCGGGGAGGAAGGTCCGCTCACCCACCAGTCGATCCTCCAGAACAGGTTGTGCCGATCGCTCTGCTCCTGCGCGATCGCGAGGGCCATGCTCGTGTCCTAGCGGGCGACAGTACCTCGCACCGGTCGCCGCCCGGGCAGCGCTCCACCGGGTTGTGCGCGGAAACTCCCGTTCCGTGCGGTGGGCGGGCGGACGAGCTCCATGAGACCGGATCGCGGCCGTGGTTGCCGTAGGTCGACGTCTCGTCGCACTCTGTTCCCACCGGGAACCGGACACCGATTCCCACGAACCGCTCGACTCCTCGCCCCCGGAGGCACGATGACAGAAGCCGTGACGGCGGTGACGGCGATGACGATGGCGGTCGCCCCGCCCCCGTCCGCCTCCGCGCGGCTGGCCGACGGCCGGGAGATCGTCTTCTACGACGAGCGCCCGGGCCGGCGGCGGGTGCTCGAGGACATCCGGCACCTGCCACCCGCGACGGGCCACTCGGAGATCCGCCATGACCCGCTGCTCGACGAGTGGGTCGCGCTGGCCGGGAACCGGCAGGCCCGCACCTTCCTCCCCCCGGCCGACCGGTGTCCGCTGTGCCCGTCCGGGCCCGGACGGGCAACCGAGATCCCCGCACCCGACTACGACGTGGTCGCGTTCGAGAACCGCTTCCCCGCCTTCAGCGGTGAGCTCGGCCGGTGCGAGGTGGTGTGCTTCTCCAGCGACCACACCACGTCGCTGCGCCGCCTGTCCCCCGCACGGGTCCGGCTCATCGTCGACGTGTGGGCCGACCGCACGGTCGCGCTCGTCACCCACGCGGGCGTCGAGCAGGTGTTCTGCTTCGAGAACCGCGGCGAGGAGATCGGGGTGACGCTGGCCCACCCGCACGGCCAGATCTACGGCTACCCCTTCCTCACCCCGCGCACCCGGCGCCAACTCGACTCCGCCCGGCGCCACCGCGACCGCACCGGCCGCAACCTGTTCACCGACGTGCTGGCCGCCGAACGCGACGCCGGGGTCCGGGTCGTCGCGGAGACCGCGCACTGGACCGCGTTCGTGCCCACCGCCGCACGCTGGCCCGTGGAGGTGCACCTCTACCCGCACCGGGGTGTGCCCGACCTACCCGCCCTCACCGCCGACGAACGCGACGACCTCGTCACGCTGTACATCGACGTGCTCACGCGCCTCGACGCCCTGCACGGCGACGAGGCCGGCCCGCTGCCCTACGTGGCGTGCTGGCACCAGGCTCCCGTCCGCACCGACCGCGACCTGGCCCGGCTGCACCTGGAGGTCTTCTCCACCCGCAGGGCCCCCGGACGCCTCAAGCACCTCGCCGGATCCGAGTCCGGGATGGGCGTGTTCATCAACGACACCCTGCCCGAGCAGGTCGCCGCGCGGCTGCGGGAGATCGGCCCGGCGGCGGCCGGCGACGGATCGGGGTCCGCACCGTGACCGGCGACGCGCGGAAGATCGACGATTCGGCGCCGGAAGCCGCGGCCCCCGCGGTTCCCGGCGCCGGACCGGCGACCACCGGGCTCGGGCCGGACGGCGCCGAACGCTGCGCCGCGGCGTTCATCTGTACCGTCGGCCGCGAGCCGGCCGGGGTGTGGGCCGCGCCCGGGCGGGTCAACCTCATCGGCGAGCACACCGACTACAACGACGGCTACGTCCTCCCCTTCGCGCTGGACCGCCGCGCCCTGGTCGCCGCCGCGCCCGCCGCCGGAGGCGGATCCACCGTGCACTCCCTGCAGCAGGGGCCACCGCCCGTCCGGTTCAGCGCCGCGACCGTCTCCCCCGGGGACGTCAGCGGCTGGGGCGCCTACGTCGCCGGTGTCGTGTGGGCCCTACGCACCGGCGGGCACCCGGTTCCCGAGCTCGACCTGCTCCTCGACAGCGACGTCCCCATCGGTGCCGGGCTGTCCTCGTCGGCGGCCGTCGAGTGCGCCGTCGCGGTCGCGCTGGCCGAGTTGACGGGGACTCCGATGACGGCAGAACTCGACCGCACCGCGATCGCCCGGCTCGCCCAACGGGCCGAGAACGGGTTCGTCGGCGCCCCCACCGGCGTCATGGACCAGATGGCCGCGCTGCACGGCCGCGCAGGGGCGCTGGTCTTTCTGGACACCCGCACCATGGCCGTGGAGCACGTCCCGTTCGACCCCGCCGACCACGGCCTGGCGCTACTGGTCGTCGACACCCGCGCCCCGCACACCCTCGTCGACGGGCAGTACGCGGCCCGGCGCGCCGACTGCACCGCCGCCGCCGGCGATCTCGGCGTCCCCGCCCTGCGCGACGCCGCGCCCGCCGACCTCGACCGCATCCCCGACCCCCGCCGGCGCCGCCGCGCCCGCCACGTCGTCACCGAGAACGCCCGCGTCCTGCACGTCGTGGCCACGCTGCGGGCCGGCACCGATCCGCGCGCCATCGGGCCCGTGCTGACCGCCTCGCACACGTCGCTGCGCGTCGACTTCGAGGTCACCGTCCCGCATCTCGACGTCGCCGTGGACGCGACGCTGGCCGCCGGCGCCCACGGCGCACGCATGACCGGCGGCGGCTTCGGCGGTTGCATCGTCGCCCTCGTCGACGCCCCCGATGCCGGCAGCGTCGCCGCGGCCGTCGCCGGTGCCTTCACCGGTCACGGCTTCGCCCCACCGCAGGCGTTCCACGCCGGGCCCGCACCCGGCGCCGGCCGGTGCCGGTGACCGGGTCGATCTGATCCGGAGGCCGAGGGTCCGCGTGGTGGAGGTCGTGGCAGTCTTGCCCGGTGCCCCGAGTGACGTTGACCGAGGTGGCGCGACGGGCCGAGGTGTCACCGACCACCGCGTCGTTCGTCCTGAACGGTCGGCTCGACATGCGCATCTCCGAGGACGCCCGGCAGCGGGTGGTGCGGGCCGCCCACGAGTTGGGTTACCGGCCGAACCTCGTGTCCCGCGGCCTGCGCACCAAGATCACTCACACCGTGGCGCTCGTCTCCGACACCATCGCGACGGAGCCGTACGCCGGTGAGATCGTGCACGGCAGCCTGGCGGCCGCCCTGGCGCAGGAACATCTGCTGTACGTGGGCGAGACGGAGGACGACCCGGAGGTCGAGGCGCGGCTCATCGAGCACTTCCTCGACCGCCAGGTCGACGGCTTCGTCTACGCCGCGATGTACACCCGCCCCGCTCGGGTCCCGACGCGGATCCGGGAGCACCCGCTGGTGCTGCTGAACTGCACCGCCGAGGACCTCGCGGTGCCGCGCGTCCTGCCCGACGAACGCGCCGCCGGGCGCTCCGCCGCTGGCGCGCTGCTCGACGCCGGTCACCGGGAGGGCATCTACCTCGTCGGCGAACAGATCCCCGCCGTCTTCGCCGCACGGGAGCGCCTCGAGGGGATCAACGAGGTCCTGCACGCACGGAGTGCGGCCCTGGCGGGTTCCCTCGCGTGCAAATGGTGGCCGGAGGCCGGCTACGAGGTCGTGAGCCGGTTCCTCCGAACGGGGCGGCGTCCCGGCGCGCTCATCTGCTACAACGACCGCATCGCGCTGGGCGCCTACCAGGCGTTGCAGGAGGCCGGCCTCGACATCCCCGGCGACACCTCGGTCGTCTCGTTCGACGACTCCGACCTCGCGTCATGGTTGCGACCCAAGCTCACCAGCGTCGCCCTGCCGCACTACGACATGGGCCGGATCGCGGTCGAGCTTCTGCTGTCGGAGCGCAGCGACGAGGGCGATGGCCTGGTCGATGCGGCGGCCGATGCGGGGGTCGACGACGTGGTGTGGGTACCGATGCCGCTGCGGCAGCGCGCGTCGGTCGGCCCACCTTCCCGCTGAGTGGAACCAGTCCGGCCCGGATGCGCTCGTCGCCCGGCGAATGGCGCAGGTCAGGGGCCCGGTGGGCGCAAGCCCGCCGAAGTCCTGACGGAGAGTCACCTACGCCCTTGCCCGCCACCTGCAGGTCTGGCAGCCTGCAATTCGGCGAACAGTCAAGCCCCTGTCCAGCAGCGAGGCTTCACCATCGAGGTCTCCGGGACGACCGGGTGACTCTGCTCGCTCCCATTGATTCGCATCACCGCGCGAGCTGGCTCCAGGAGCGACGCTAAAACGTGTTAGCACTCCGCGGGGCTGGTCCCACGGGACGTCCTAGGAGCGCCGATGCTCGAAGACCTGGACCCGCTGGAGACCCGCGAATGGCTTGACTCCCTCGACTCCGTCGTGGAGTTCGACGGAACCGAACGGGCGTCGTACCTGCTCGAGGAGCTGATGCGCGAGGCCCGCCGGGTCGGCGCGCCGGTCCCCTACTCGGCCTCGACGCCCTACCTCAACACGATCCCGCCGGGGCGCGAGCCGCCGCAGCCCGGTGATCGGGAGATCGAGCACCGGATCCGGTCGATGATCCGGTGGAACGCGGTGGCGACGGTGCTGCGGGCGAACAAGGAATCCTCGGAGCTCGGCGGGCACATCGCCAGCTTCCAGTCCGCGGCGACGCTCTACGACGTGGGCTTCGAACACTTCTGGCACGCGCCGGGCGAGAACCACGGCGGGGACCTGGTGTTGGTGCAGGGGCACTGCTCGCCGGGGATCTACGCGCGGGCGTTCCTGGAGGGCCGGATCACCGAGGAGCAGCTGCTGAACTTCCGGCAGGAGGTCGGCGGTACGGGGTTGTCGTCCTACCCGCACCCGTGGCTGATGCCGGAGTTCTGGCAGTTCCCCACGGTGTCGATGGGCCTGGGCCCGTTGATGGCGATCTACCAAGCGCGATTCCTGAAGTACCTGCACGCCCGCGGGCTGGCCGACACCGCCCCGCGCCACGTGTGGGCCTTCCTCGGCGACGGGGAGATGGACGAGCCGGAGTCGCTCGGCGCGATCTCGCTGGCCGGCCGGGAGAAGCTCGACAACCTGATCTTCGTGGTGAACTGCAACCTGCAGCGTCTCGACGGCCCGGTCCGCGGCAACGGCAAGATCATCCAGGAGCTGGAGGGCGTGTTCCGGGGCGCGGGCTGGAACGTGATCAAGGTGATCTGGGGGTCCGGGTGGGACCCGCTGATCGCCGCGGACAAGTCCGGGCTGCTGCTCAAGCGGATGGAGGAGTGCGTCGACGGGGAGTACCAGGACTTCAAGTCCAAGAACGGTGCCTACGTCCGCCAGCACTTCTTCGGCCGCTACCCCGAACTGCTGGACCTCGTCGCGGACATGTCCGACGACGACATCTGGGCGCTCGCCCGCGGCGGCCACGACCCGCAGAAGGTCTACGCCGCCTACGCCGCGGCCGTCGCGCACACCGACCAGCCCACCGTCATCCTGGCCAAGACGGTCAAGGGCTACGGCATGGGCGAGGCCGGTGAGGGCCAGAACATCACCCACCAGCAGAAGAAGATGGGTGAGGACGTCCTGCGCGCCTTCCGGGACCGCTTCGGCCTCGACATTCCGGACGAGCGGGTTGCCGAGGTGCCGTTCCTGCGACTGCCCGAGGACAGCAAGGAGCTCGCCTACCTGCGGGGGCGCCGCGCCGCGCTGGGCGGCTACCTGCCGGCCCGCCGGAGACGCTCGTCGGAGGCGCTGGCCGTGCCGGAGCTGCAGGCCTTCGACGCCCAGCTCAAGGGCACCGGAGAGCGGGAGATCTCCACGACGATGGCGTTCGTCCGGATCCTGACGACGCTGTTGCGGGACAAGCAGATCGGCAAGCGCGTCGTGCCGATCGTGCCCGACGAGTCCCGCACGTTCGGCATGGAGGGCCTGTTCCGCCAGTTCGGGATCTTCTCCCAGGTCGGGCAGCTCTACCAGCCCGAGGACGCCAACCAGCTCATGTACTACAAGGAGGACCGCAACGGCCAGCTGCTGCAGGAGGGCATCAACGAGGCCGGCGCGATGTCGTCCTGGATCGCCGCGGCCACGTCGTACAGCACCAGCGACACCCCGATGATCCCGTTCTACATCTACTACTCGATGTTCGGCTTCCAGCGGATCGGCGACCTGGCCTGGGCGGCCGGGGACATGCGCGCCCGCGGGTTCCTCGTCGGCGGCACCGCCGGACGCACCACGCTCAACGGCGAGGGCCTGCAGCACGAGGACGGACACAGCCACCTGCTCGCGGCGACCATTCCGAACTGCGTCTCCTACGACCCGGCCTTCGCCTACGAGGTGGCGGTGCTCGTGCAGGACGGGCTGCGACGGATGTACACCGAGCAGGAGGACGTCTTCTACTACCTCACCGTCATGAACGAGAACTATCGGCACCCGCCGATTCCGGAGGGCGAGGACGTCCGGGAGGGCATCGTCAAGGGCCTGTACCTGTTCCGTGAGGGGCAAGCGGCCAAGAAGGGCCGGAAAGCCGCACCGCGGGTGCAGCTGATGGGCAGCGGCACCATCCTGCGCGAGGTGATCGCGGCCGCCGACCTGCTGGAGCAGGATTTCGGCGTCGCGGCGGACGTCTGGAGCGCGCCGAGCTTCACCGAGTTGGGCCGCGACGGGATGTCCGTCGAGCGGTGGAACATGCTGCACCCCGGCGAGGAACGCCGGCGCAGCCACGTCGAGCGGTGCCTGGCCGACCGCCCGGAGGGCCCGGTGATCGCCGCGACCGACTACATGCGCGCCTACGCCGAGCAGATCCGGCCCTACGTGCCCCGCCGCTTCGCCGTCCTGGGCACCGACGGCTTCGGGCGTTCGGACTACCGGCGTGCCCTTCGCGAACACTTCGAGGTCGACCGGCACTTCGTCGCCGTGGCCGCGCTGTCCGCGCTCGCGCGCGACGGTGCGGTCCCGGCGAGCACGGTGGCCGACGCGATCGGGCGCTACGGGATCGATCCCGGCAAGCCCGAACCCGCTCGCGCCTGAGCCGCGCGTCCACGATCGACCACCCGCCCTGCCGGCGCGACCGGCCCGTGGCGGAGGCGACGACCAGCAGGGTCCCTGGGGCAAGAGGGGAAGAGCACATGTCAGACGCGACCGAGGTCAAGGTCCCCGACATCGGCGGCTTCAGCGAGGTCCCGATCATCGAGGTGCACGTCAACCCCGGCGACCAGGTCAACGCCGAGGATCCGCTGGTCACCCTGGAGTCGGACAAGGCCACCATGGACGTACCCGCCCCCGCTGCCGGGTCGGTGGTCGACGTGCTGGTCAAGGTCGGCGACCAGGTGAGCGAGGGCGCGCCGATCCTGCTGCTCACACCGGGCGACGGTGCGCTGGTCGCGCCCCCGTCCCTGGTCGAGCAACAGGAACCGGCGCCCGCCGCGACGGCACCCGCGCCGACGGTGGCCGCTCCGGCACCCGGCCCGGTCCCGGCACCCGCCGCCGCCGGCGTCGTCGCCGGCACGCTCGGCACCCACGCCGGGCCGAGCGTGCGCCGGATGGCCCGGGAGTTCGACATCGACCTCGGTGCGGTGACCGGCACCGGACAGAAGGGCCGGATCACCAAGGGCGATCTGCTGAGCTACGTGCGCGGCCCCGCCACGCCCCCGGCTCCCGCCGCCACCATCCCGGCGGGGGCGGGGATCCCCGAGATCCCGGCGCAGGACTTCGCCAAGTTCGGTGCCGTCACGGCCCGGCCGCTGTCGCGGATCAAGAAGCTGTCCGGGCCGTTCCTGCACCGCTCCTGGCTGAACGTCCCGCACGTGACGCACAACGACGAGGCCGACATCACCGAGCTCGACCGCTACCGCAAGGAGCTCGACACCGAGGCCAAGACCGCCAAGGACCCCTACCGGGTCACGTTGCTGGCGTTCCTGGTCAAGGCCGCGGTGTCGGCGCTGAAGGCGTTCCCGGAGTTCAACAGCTCACTGTCCCCGGACAAGGACGCGCTGATCCTGAAGGACTACTACAACATCGGCATCGCGGTGGACACCCCGGACGGGCTGGTCGTCCCGGTGGTCTCCGACGCCGACCGCAAGGGGATCGTCGACCTGTCCCGGGAGTTCGGGGCGATCTCGGCGAAGGCCCGCGACGGCAAGCTCTCCCCGGCCGACATGTCCGGGGGCACGTTCACCATCTCGAGCCTGGGCGGTATCGGCGGCACGGGCTTCACCCCGATCGTCAACGCGCCCGAGGTCGCGATCCTCGGCGTCGTCCGGTCGCGGACCGCGCCGGTGTGGAACGGATCGGAGTTCGCGCCGCGGCTGATGCTGCCGCTCTCGCTGTCCTACGACCACCGCGTCATCGACGGTGCGCTCGCTGCCCGCTTCGCCCGGCACCTGTGCCACCTGCTCGAAGACGACCGACGCCTCCTCCTCTGACACCGGGAGCTCATCGATGAGTGCGCATGAGATCCAGGTTCCCGACATCGGCGACTTCTCCGACGTGCCGATCATCGAGATCCACGTCAACCCCGGCGACACGGTGGCCGCCGAGGACCCGCTGCTGACCCTGGAGTCGGACAAGGCCACCCTGGACGTGCCCGCCCCGGTCGCCGGCACGGTCACCGAGCTGCGGGTCGGCGTCGGTGACACCGTGTCCCAGGGCAGCGTGATCGCGGTGGTGGACGCCGCCGGAGCGCCGGGCACCCCACCCAAGGAGCGGGTCCGGGAGGACGCCGCCCCCGCCGCCACCGGGCCCGCGGACTACGGCTCGCCCAGCGGGGTGTACGAGCGCATCGAGGTCGACGTCCCCGACATCGGCGGCTTCGCCGACGTGCCCGTGATCGAGGTGCACGTGGCGCCCGGCGACCGGGTGGCGGCCGAGGATCCGCTGATCACCCTGGAGTCGGACAAGGCGACGATGGACGTGCCGTCCCCGGCGGCCGGCACCGTCGAAGCTGTGACGGTCGCCGTCGGCGACACGGTGTCGCAGGGGCACGTCATCGCGCACCTGCAGACCCAGGACGGCGCGCCGGCGGCGGCCGCGCAGCCGGCCACGGCGACCACCGCGGCCGCGGCGCCGGCGCCGAAGCCGCCGTCCGTCGAACGCAGCGACGTGCATGCCGAGGTGCTCGTGCTCGGGGCCGGGCCGGGCGGGTACACCGCCGCGTTCCGCGCCGCCGACCTCGGGAAGTCGGTCGTGCTGGTCGACCGGTGGCCCACTCTGGGCGGGGTGTGCCTCAACGTCGGGTGCATCCCCTCCAAGGCGTTGCTGCACGCGGCCAGGGTCATCGCCGAGACCACCGAGATGGCCGAGTGCGGCCTGTCGTTCACCGGTCCGGCCATCGACGTCGACCGGCTCCGCGGCTGGAAGGACGGCGTCGTCTCGCGGTTGACCGGGGGGCTGGCCGGTCTGGCCCGCCAGCGCAAGGTCACGACCCTGCGGGGCGCCGGTCGGTTCGGGTCGATGAACCGGCTCGAGGTCACCGCCGACGACGGCGGCACGACGGTCGTCAGCTTCGACCAGGCGATCATCGCCACCGGTTCGGAGCCCATCACGCTGCCCTTCGTCCCGCACGACGACCCGCGGGTCGTCGACTCCACCGGCGCACTCGCCCTCGACGGCATCCCGGAGCGGCTGCTCGTGCTCGGCGGCGGGATCATCGGCCTGGAGATGGCCACGGTGTACTCCGAGCTCGGCTCGGCGGTCACCGTCGTCGAGCTGATGGACCAGCTGATTCCCGGGGCTGACAAGGACATCGTCGCGCCGCTCACCAAACGGATCACCAAGCGGTACGAGAACATCTACCTCAAGACGAAGGTCACCGGCGTCGAGGCGCGCCCGGAGGGGCTGGTCGTCACCTTCGACGGAGCCTCGAAGGCGCCACCGACCGACGTGTTCGACCGGCTGCTGGTCGCGGTCGGCCGGCGTCCCAACGGCGGCGAGATCGGGGCGGAGAACGCCGGCGTCCTGGTCGACGACCACGGCTTCATCCGGGTCGACAAGCAGCAGCGCACCAACGTGCCGCACATCTTCGCCATCGGCGACGTTATCGGTCAGCCGATGCTCGCGCACAAGGCGGTGCACGAGGGGAAGGTCGCCGCCGAGGTCGCCGCGGGCCGCAACAGCTACTTCGACGCGAAGGTCATCCCGTCGGTGGCCTACACCGATCCGGAGGTCGCCTGGGCCGGCATCACCGAGAACGAGGCCAAGGCCGCCGGCGTGAGGTACGGCAAGGGCGTGTTTCCCTGGGCGGCCAGCGGCCGGTCCCTGTCGCTGGGTCGCGACGAGGGCATCACGAAGATCCTGTTCGACGAGACCACGGAACGGATCATCGGCTGCGGCATCGTCGGCCCCAACGCGGGCGACCTGATCGCCGAGGCGGCGCTGGCGATCGAGATGGGCGCCGACGCGGCCGACATCGGCCTCACCGTCCACCCGCATCCCACGCTGTCGGAGACCATCGGCATGGCCGCCGAGGCCTTCGAGGGCACACTCACCGACCTCTACATGCCCAAGAAGAAGACGTAAGCCACAGTCAGCAAAACTGCAAGGGAGCACTCCCATGCCAGGATCTGTGATCGTCGGCGGTGCACGGACACCGATCGGAAAGCTCAGCGGCTCGCTGAAGGACTTCTCTGCCGTCGACCTGGGCGGCCTCGCCATCACGGCGGCGCTGGACAAGGCCGGGATCTCCGGCGACCAGGTCGACTATGTGATCATGGGCCACGTCATCCAGGCCGGCGCCGGGCAGATCACCGCCCGGCAGGCGGCCGTCAAGGGTGGGATCCCGATGGACGTGCCCGCCCTGACCGTGAACAAGGTCTGCCTGTCCGGGTTGAACGCGATCGCGATGGCCGACCAGCTGATCGGCTACGGCGAGTTCGACGTGGTGGTGGCCGGCGGCATGGAGTCCATGACCAACGGGCCGTACCTGCTGCCCGGCGCGCGGGCGGGGCTGCGCTACGGCGACTCCTCGATCATCGACTCCACCTCGCACGACGCCCTGTACTGCGCGTTCGACCTGCGCGGGATGGGCGCCTCGACCGACTACTACAACAAGTCGCGCAACATCAGCCGGTCCGAACAGGACGAGTACTCCGCGGCCTCGCACGACCGGGCCACCACCGCGCGCAAGAACGGGCTGTTCGACGACGAGGTCCTGCCCGTCGCGGTACCGCAACGCCGGGGCGACCCCCTGCTGGTCACCGAGGACGAGGGGGTGCGGCCGGGCACCACCGCGGAGAGCCTGGCCAAGCTGCGCCCGGCCTTCGCCACCGACGGCACCGTCACCGCCGGCTCGGCCTCCCAGATCTCCGACGGCGCCGCGGCCGTCGTCGTGATGAGCCGGGCCAAGGCCGAGGAGCTCGGCGCACCGGTGCTGGCCGAGATCGGGGCGCACGGCGTCGTGGCCGGCCCGGACCCGTCGCTGCTGTCCCAGCCGTCCAACGCGATCGCCAAGGCCCTGCGCCGGGAGGGCCGCACGCCGGGCGACGTGGACCTGTTCGAGATCAACGAGGCGTTCGCCTCGGTCGCCATCCAGTCGATGCGCGACCTCGACATCGGCCCGGCGGTGGTCAACGTGAACGGCGGCGCAATCTCCATGGGCCATCCCGTCGGAGCGTCGGGTGCCCGGATCGCCCTGCACCTCGCCCTCGAGCTCGGCCGGCGCGGCGGCGGCCTCGGCGCGGCCGGACTGTGCGGCGGCGGCGGCCAGGGCGAAGCGCTCATCATGCACGTCCCGGCCTGAGCAGAAGGAGATCGATCATGGCAGACATGACGGGCCAGGTCGCGCTGGTCACCGGCGGGATCCGCGGCATCGGCGCGGGCATCACCGAGCGGCTGGCCGATCGCGGGGTCACGGTCGCCGTCGGCTACTCGCGTGACAAGGAGGCCGCGGACCGCTTCCACGAAGCGCACCCCGGCTCCAGCGTGCACCAGGGCAACATCGGGTCGAACGAGGACTGCGAGCGGGTCATCCGCGAGGTTCTCGACCAGCACGGGCGTCTCGACATCCTGGTGAACAACGCCGGCATCACCGCGGACAAGACCGTGCGCAAGATGACCCCGGACGACTGGGACCGGGTCGTGCAGGTCAACCTCTCTGGGGCGTTCTACCTCATCCGGGCGGTGCTGCAGCACATGCTCGACCGCGGCTCCGGGCGGATCGTCAACATCTCCTCGATCATCGGCGAGTCCGGCAACATCGGCCAGGCCAACTACGCCGCGGCCAAGTCCGGTCTGTTCGGTCTCACCATGAGTCTTGCCCAGGAGACCGCCCGTAAGGGGATCACGGTCAACTCCGTCGCCCCCGGCTACATCGCCACCGAGATGGTCGCCGCGGTCCCGAAGGAGGCGCTGGACAAGGTCGTGGCCAAGATCCCCGTCGGCCGGCTCGGGGAGGCCGACGAGGTCGCCCGCGTCGTCGAGTTCCTCGCCGACCCGGACTCGGCCTTCATCACCGGCCAGATCTACTCCGTCAACGGCGGCCAGTACATGTGAGCACCGGCGCCGGGCGGGGCCTGCCCCGCCCGGCGCCGGCCGGCCGTCCGTCACCGATGCCCGACCAGGTCCCGCCCTCCGGCATCCGGGAGAGCGCGGAGAGAAGGAAGCGACACATGACCGAAGAGTCAGCAGCCTCGGGCCGGACGGTCATCAGCAAGGCGGCGGCGATCCTGATGACCTTCCTCGACGACGGCTACGTGCACACCCTGACCGAGATCGCGGCCGCGACCGGACTGCCGCTGTCCACCGCACACCGGCTGGCCCGGGAGCTCGTCGCCTGGCGGATCCTGGACCGCACCGAGGACGGGGACTACCGGGTGGGCCTGCCGCTGCGCCTGATCGGAGCGGTCGGCGGTGCCGGCTCCACCATCGAGGAGCGCGCACCGCTGATCCTGCAGGACCTGTCCTACGCGACGGGTGCCGAGGTCCGGCTCGGCGTCCTGCGCGACCGCGCGGTCGCCTACATCGAGAAGCTGCCCGGCCGCCGGCCCGTGTCGGCGTTCTCCAACGGCGCGGTCCTCCCGGCGCACGCGACGGCGATGGGGAAGGCGTTGCTCGCGTTCTCCCCTCCGGAGTACGTGGAGATGGTCCTCAAGCGCGGGCTGACGTCCTACACGCGGTACACGCTGACCGCACCGGACCGGTTCCGGCGGGCGCTGGCGATGACGCGGCTGAGCCGGCTCGCGGTGTCCCGCTGGGAGCTGCGGCTGGACCACAGCGGCATGGCGGTGCCGGTGTTCGGTCCCGGTGGGCTGGTGGCCGCCGCGCTCGAGGTCCGGGTGGAGGACCCGGCTGCCGAGCTGCCGACGATCCGGCCCGTCCTCATCATCGCCGGCCGGAGCCTGACCCGAGAGTTGTCCGCGGCGCAGGGCATGCGTCCGCGCGAGCCGGGTGTCCACCGCGTTCGCCTGCCGGGCGGGAACGTCCGCAGTCTTCGTCCCATGGACGAGGCCGTGAGAGGAAGTGGCCGATCATGACCGACACGCCGGACCTGGTGTTCGTGGGGCTCGACCGCAATCTCGCGCTGGATCTCGTACGCGCCACCGAGGCGGCGGCGATCGCCGCGTCACGCCATCTGGGGCGCGGGGACAAGGAGAAGGTCGACCAGGCAGCGGTCGACGCGATGCGGCCGGTGCTGGCCACCATCTCGATGCGGGGCACCGTCGTCATCGGGGAGGGCGAGAAGGACGAGGCGCCGATGCTCTACAACGGCGAGCTGGTGGGTGACGGGACCGGTCCCGAGGTGGATCTCGCGGTCGACCCGGTCGACGGCACCACGCTCACCGCGAAGAGCCTCCCGAACGCGCTGGCGATCGTCGCGGTCGCCGAGCGCAACACCATGTTCGACCCGGGGCCGTGCGTGTACATGGAGAAGCTGGCCGTCGGTGCCGACCTGGCCGGGGTGGTCGACTTCGAAGCACCGATCGAGACCAATCTCGACCGCATCGCGACCGCCCGGGGCGTCACGGTGCCCGATCTGACCGTGTGCATCCTCGACCGCCCCCGCCATGAGGAGGAGCTGGTCAAACGGGTCCGGGAGGCGGGTGCCCGGATCAAGTTCCTGCTCGACGGCGACGTCGCCGGGGCGATCATGGCGGCCCAGCCGGGGACCGGTGTGGACCTGCTCGTGGGCATCGGCGGCACGCCCGAAGGGGTGCTCGCCGCCTGCGCGCTGAAGTGCCTCGGTGGTGCCTTCTTCGGGCGTCTCTACCCGCGCTCCGACACCGAGCGCAACCTCGCCCGCGACCGCGGGTACGACCTGGACACGGTGCTCACCCTCGACGACATGGTCCGCAGCGACAACGTGTTCGTCGCCGCGACGGGCATCACCGACGGCGAACTGCTGCGTGGGGTGCGCTACTCCCCCGACACCGCGATCACCCACTCGCTGTCGATGCGCTCGCTGTCCGGCGCGGTCCGGCTCATCGAGACCCGCCACCGGATCAGCACCTCGAACCTCGTCCCGCGGGCGTTGTCCGGAATGGGCTAGGCGAGCGGGCGGGGTCCGCACGCGGCGGGGCGGCCCGCACTCGGCGGGCGCCGGTGGCCGGCGCCGCCGCGGGGGCGCGACGAGGCGGCACGGCTCCCGCACGTTCGCCGAGGTCAAGCTGACCCCGCCGCAACCGATGCGAGCTCCGCCCGCACCGCCCGCACCAACCCGCCGGGGTGCCCGGGCCGCGGCGTCACACCGCTCCGACGTCGTACCCGGGCCGCAGCCGTCACACCGCACCGTCGCCGTACCCGGGGCCGGGCCGCAGCCGCCCCACCAGACCACCACTTCGGCGTCGCTTGGCAGTGCGCACCGATACGCACCGGTGCGCCGGGCGGCCCCGTAGCCGCTCATGATCGTCGTCGCGGCAGCAAACGCGGCGATCCTGACCGGGCCCGCTGCCCGGATGGCGATCATGGCCCGGATCGGGACACACCCCACCCCCGGTGCCTGTGTGTGACACCACCGCGGCCCGGTGCGCCACACGGCGCGGCTCGGTGCGCCACACCCACCCGCGGCCGGTGCCCGACACCCACCCCGCGGCCCCGGTGCGCGACACCGCCGCAGCCGGGTGCGTCTGGGTGCGCATTGCAAAGGAGCGCGACAGGCACCACGGTGCCGAACCGGTAGGCGTCGAACAGGTAGGCCCACGGAAAGGGCTCCGCGGCACCCCAGGCAGGGACTCCGACCGGCAGGTCTCGGCAAGCAGGGCCCGCCGGCCTCAGACCTTGTCGAGGTCGGTGGACAGCAGGGCGGTGAGGTCGTCGAGGGCGGCGTCGGCCCCCTCCCCCTCGGCGGAGAGGACGACCTCCTCACCGCTGCGGACGTCGAGACCGAGGACGAACAGCACGCTCCGTGCGTCGACCGCGTCACCGCCGACCTTGGCGATGGTGACCTTCACCGGCTGCTTCGCCGCGGCCTGGACGAACAGCGTGGCCGGGCGGGCGTGCAGACCGACGGAGGAGGCTACGGCGACTTTGCGTTCAGGCATGGGTGTCCTTCCAGCTGGTGGGCGGGCCCGCGGGCCCGCGGGCCCGCCCACGACGGGTGATGCTGCTCAGGCGGTGGCGGCCGCGGTGGCCGGGGTCTCCACCTGCTCGGACCGCTGGCGGTGGAAGCTCTTGAGCGCGATGACCGAGACCGCCGTCACCACCGTCCCGATGGCGATGGCGAGGAGGTAGAGGAGCGGATTGCCGATCAGCGGCACCACGAAGATGCCGCCGTGAGGCGCCCGCAGGGTGGAGCCGAACGCCATGCTCAGCGCGCCGGCCGTGGCCGAGCCGAGCATCAGCGACGGGATCACCCGGAGCGGATCACCCGCCGCGAAGGGGATCGCCCCCTCCGTGATGAACGACGCCCCGAGGACCCACGCGGCCTTGCCGTTCTCCTGCTCCACGTGGGTGAACAACCGCTTGCGTACGACGGTCGCCAGCGCCATCCCGAGTGGCGGCGTCATGCCTGCGGCCATCACCGCGGCCATGATCTGCAGGCTCGTTTCCGTCCCGGTGCTCAACCCGGCGACGGCGAACGCGTAGGCGGTCTTGTTGATCGGGCCGCCCATGTCGAAGGCCATCATCAGGCCGAGCAGGATGCCGAGCAGAACCCGGTTGGCACCGGACAGGCCGTTGAGCCAGTCGGTCAGGATCGAGGTGAGCGCGCCCAGCGGTGGGCCGAGCACGATGAACATGAGGAACCCGACGATCGCCGTCGAGACCAGCGGGATGACGACCACCGGCATGATCCCGGCGACCGCCCGCGGCACCTTCCACCGCTTGATCAGCATCACGACCCCGCCGGCCAGCAGACCGGCCGCCAGACCGCCCAGGAACCCGGCCGGCGCGTCCGGGGACGGGACCTGGGTGGCGATGTAGCCACCGACGATGCCGGGCACCAGCGCGGGCCGGTCGGCCATCGCGAAGGCGATGAATCCGGCCAGGATCGGGACCAGGAAGCCGAAGGCCGCTGCGCCGATCTGGAACATCAGCGCGGCCCAGGACTGCAGGCTGCCCCAGTCGAACTGCTCGGTGACGCTCGGTGCGTCGGTGACCTGGTAGCCGCCGAGGGCGAATCCCAGCGCGATGAGCAGCCCGCCCGCCGCCACGAACGGGATCACGTAGCTCACACCCGTCATGAGCCACTGCCGGAGCTTCGAGCCGAAACCGGCGCCCTCGGCCACCCTGGTCTGCGGAGCGGGAGGCGAACCCCCGCCCCCGTTCGCGGCAGCGCCGGCCGCGCCGGCCGCGGCGCCCGCCGGCACGCCCGTGCGGACGGCCTCCTTGGCCTCCTCGAGCATCTCCTTGGCGCCGCTGATGGCCCGCTTGACACCGCTCTGCACCAGCGGCTTGCCGGCGAACCGCTCGCGGTCACGCACCTCGACGTCGGCGGCGAAGATCACCGCGTCGGCGGCCGCGATGGTCTCGGGCGGCAGCGGGTCCGACCCCGCCGAACCCTGCGTCTCGACGGCCATCTCGTCACCGGAGTCGACGGCCGCCTGCTCCAGCGCCTCCGCCGCCATGTAGGTGTGCGCGATCCCCGTCGGGCAGGAGGTCACAGCGACGAACTTCATGATGGCGCCACCTCTTTCTGGATGAACGTGGCGGCCTCTCCGGGGTCGCCGATCGACCGCAGCGTGTCCTTGAAGTCCTGGCGGACGAGCTTGCGCGCGAGCGAGGCGAGGATCTTCATGTGGGATGCGTCGCCCCCCTCGGGCGCCGCGATCAGGAAGATCAGATCGGCCGGGCCGTCCGGAGCACCGAAGTCGATGCCGGCGGCCGAACGCCCGAACGCCAGGCTCGGCTCGGTGACGTGGGTGGAGCGGCAGTGCGGGATCCCGATGCCGCCCTCGATCCCCGTCGGCATCTGGGATTCCCGGGTGGCGATGTCGGCCAGGAATCCGTCCAGGTCGGTGACCCGCTGCGCGCCGACCAGTCGCTGTGCCAGGGAACGTGCGGCGGCCTGCCGGTCGCCGGCGTCGAGCGTCAGGTCGACGAACTCGGCGGTGATGACATCGGTCATGACGGGGTGCCTCCCAGGGGACGATCCAGATCCAGGTTGTCGGTGACCGTGACGGCGCCCGCGTCGAGGTCCGTGGGCCGGGGCATGACGCTGCCGGGCAGCGATACCGCAGCCGTGCCGTACGCGAGCGCCGTGACCAGGGCGGGGCGGCCGCGCCCACCGCCGGCGAGGAAGCCGGCCAGCGTCGCGTCCCCCGCCCCGACGGTGCTGCGCACCCGTACCGGGGGTGCCCAGCCGTGTAGCACCTCGTCGGGGCCGACGAGCAGCGCACCATCGGCCCCCAGGCTGACCAGCACGGTACCCACACCGCGCTTGCGCACCTCGGCCGCGGCGTCGACGACGTCGCCGATGCGGCGCAGCGGGCGCCCGACCAGTTCGGCCAGCTCCTCGGTGTTCGGTTTGACGAGGTCGGGGCCCGCGTCGACCGCCGCGTCGAACGGCGCACCGCTGGCGTCGATGCAGACCTGGGCCCTGCTGTTGCCGGCGCCGCGCAGTGCGGCGACGAGCTCGGCGTAGAAGCCGCTGTCCACACCGCGCGGCAGGCTGCCGGCCGCGACCACCCACGCCGCGTGCTCGGCGACCTCGACGACCCGGCGTTCGATCGCCTCGATCTCGTCGCGGCGCAGCTCCGGGCCCGACTCGTTGAGCTTGGTCGTGGTCCCGTCCGGCTCGACGATGGTGATGTTGCTGCGCAGCGCGCCGGCGATCGGGACCTGGGCGACCTGGACGCCGAGCGGGGCGAGTAGCGCGCTGAGCTGGCTTCCCTCGGCGCCGCCGGACGGGAGGACCGCGACCGTCGCGACGTCACCCGCGGCCAGTGCGCGCGAGACGTTGACACCCTTGCCCCCGGGATCCACCCGGCCGCCGAGGGCCCGGATCACCTCGCCCCGGCGCAGTTCATCGATCTCCACAGTCCGGTCCAGACTGGGATTCGGAGTGAGCGTCACAATCATGAGCCACCTCGCCGAAATGGATCGCGCCCCGCCGGGGAATTGGTCGAGCGATGCCGAGCAATTTAGAGGCCGAGTTCTGCGAGCTGTGGCAATTCCGTGCGCACGCGCGCCTTCGCTCCCTGCGCATCCGCCGCGTCGAGGGCCAGTCCGGCCAGGCGGGTGCATTCGTCGAAGGTCACGGTCTTCAGCAGTTCCCCGACCTCGCTGATGACTCTGGCGGACATCGACAGGCTCACCACCCCGAGCCCAACCAGCACGACGGCGAGCACGGGATCCGACGCCGCCTCACCGCAGACGCCGACGGACTTGCCCGTCTCGGCGCCCGCCTGTCCGGTGAGCTGGATGAGGCGCAGCAGCGCCGGCTGCCAGGGATCGTTGAGTTCGGCCAGCGGACCCGCCATGCGATCGGCCGCGAGGGTGTACTGCGCGAGGTCGTTGGTTCCGATGCTGGCGAAGTCGGCGACGCCGAGGATCTGCCGGGCGCACAGCGCCGCAGCGGGAACCTCCACCATGACCCCGGCGGTGCGCAGCCCCTGCGCCCGGACCCGGTCGGCGAACCACGCCGCCTCGGAGGCCAGCGCGACCATCGGCGCCATCACCCAGACCTCCGCCGACGTGCGCTCGGCCGCATTGGCGACGGCGACGAGCTGGCGGTCGAGGATGTCGGGCCGGTCGAAGGCCACCCGCAGGCCGCGCACGCCGAGCGCGGGGTTCGGTTCCTCGCCCTGGTCGAGGAACGCCAGCGGCTTGTCCGCACCGGCGTCGAGGGTGCGCAGCACGACCTTGCGGCGCGGGAAGGCACCGAAGACCTCCGCGTAGGACTCCTCCTGCTCCTTCACCGTCGGCTCGGTCGCCGCGTCCAGGAACAGGAACTCGGTGCGGAACAGCCCGACCCCCTCGGCACCGGCATCCGCCGCCGCCCGGGCGCTGACCGTGTCCCCCACGTTGGCCAGCAGCAGCACCCGGCGGCCGTCCGCGGTCGCGCCCTCGCCGCGCCACACGTGCTGGGCCCCCCGGCGAGCGGCCATCCGCTTCTCGGCGTCCAGGGTCGCCGCGTCGTTCGGGGCCGGATCGAGCGTGCCCGCTCCGCCGTCGAGGACGACCGTCGTGCCCTCGGCCAGGCTCAACGCACCAGGGCAGGCCACCACGGCGGGGATCCCGAGCGTGCGGGCGAGGATCGCGGTGTGGCTGGTCGGGCCGCCCTCGGTGGTGACGAAGCCGAGAACCTTGTCGGGGTCCACGGTCGCGGTGTCGGCCGGGGCCAGATCGTGCGCGGCGAGGATGAACGGGTGGCCCGGGTCCGGGATGCCGGGCATCGGGATCCCGAGCACGGCCGCGACGATCCGGTCCCGGACGTCCTCGACGTCGGCGACGCGGGCCCCGATGTACCCGCCGGCGGCGGCGAGCATGTCGCGGAAGGTGTTCGCCGCCTCGTAGACCGCGCGGGCCGCGGTGAGCCCGCGGTCGGTGACACCGGTCTCCGCCAGGTCGAGCAGGCCCGGGTCCTCCGCCATGTAGGACGTGGCCTCGAGCACCGCCTTCGTCTCCGCCTCGGCCTTCTCGGCGCGCGAGCGCAGCTCGGTCGCGACGCCCTCCATCGCGGGCCGGATCGTGGCACGCTCGGCGTCCCGGTCCGCCACCTCCGGGGGGCCGGCCGTGGGTTCGGGCACGGGTTCCGCCATCCGGACGAGCGGACCCACCGCAACCCCGGGACACACTCCGATGCCGGTCAGCAGTGACACGGTGACCTCGGCTCCCCGGACGGGTCGGAGCCCGTCCTGCTCGGCATGGCTTGCTGAACTGCCGGATGGACTATCTGCCTTGCGCGGCGACGGCTTGGATCGCCTCGGCGGCGGCCTCGGGATCCAGGTAGGTGCCGCCGGGGTTCACGGGGCGCAGGTCCTCGTCGAGGTCGTAGCGCAGCGGGATACCGGTCGGGATGTTCAGGCCCGCGATGTCGGCGTCGGAAACCCCGTCGAGGTGCTTGACCAGGGCGCGCAGCGAGTTGCCGTGCGCGGCGAGCAGGACGACCCCGCCGGCGCGCACGTCCGGCACGATCGCCTCCTCCCAGTACGGCAGCATCCGGGCGACAACGTCGGCCAGGCACTCCGTGCGCGGCATCCGGTCGCCCAGCGCGGCGTAGCGCGGGTCGCCCTCCTGGGAGTACTCGCTGCCGGGATCGATGGGCGGCGGCGGGGTGTCGTAGGACCGGCGCCACAGCATGAACTGGTCGTCGCCGAACTCCTGGCGGATCTGCCTCTTGTCCTTGCCCTGCAACGCGCCGTAGTGCCGTTCGTTGAGCCGCCAGTCCCGGCGCACCGGGATCCAGTGGCGGTCGCACGCGTCGAGCGCGATGTTCGCGGTGTCGATCGCCCGGCGCAGCACCGAGGTGTGCACGATGTCGGGCAGCAACCCGGCGGCGGCCATCAGGTCGCCACCCTGGCGTGCCTCCTCCTCGCCCTGTGCCGACAACGGCACGTCAACCCATCCGGTGAACAGGTCCTTGGCGTTCCACTCGCTCTGACCGTGCCTGAGCAACACCAACGTTCCCATGCCAGAAGAGCTTGCCAGCGGCATTCGACCCTGTCCCGCTTCACTTTCATTGGACGGGATGACCCGTTGAACTCTCCGGGAGCCGTGTGGGCTGCGGCTATGCTCCGTCCCGTCGCCGTTGTTGGCAGAGCAACACCACGAACCGTGCCGGGGCGTGGGCGCACCGGTGCCGGACAGGCGCAGGGGGCAGACATGGCGGAGATCGAGCAGGTCGGCGCACGGGAGATCCTCGACTCGCGAGGCAACCCGACCGTCGAGGTGGAGGTCGCCCTCGACGACGGGACGCTGGCCCGGGCGGCCGTCCCGTCGGGAGCCTCGACCGGAGAGCACGAGGCGGTGGAGCTGCGCGACGGCGACGCGCGCTACGGCGGGAAGGGCGTGCTGCGTGCCGTCGCCGGCGTGCTCGAGATCATCGGCCCGGAGCTGATCGGCATGGAGGCGACGGACCAGCGGCTCGTCGACCAGAAGCTGCTCGATCTCGACGGCACCCCGGACAAGTCGCGGCTCGGGGCCAACGCGCTGCTCGGGGTCTCCCTCGCGGTGACCCGCGCGGCCGCGGAGTCCTGCGGGCTCGAGCTGTTCCGTTACGTCGGGGGCCCGAACGCCCACGTGCTGCCGGTGCCGATGATGAACATCATCAACGGCGGCGCACACGCGGACAGCTCGGTCGATGTGCAGGAGTTCATGATCGCCCCGGTCGGCGCCCGCACGTTCGGAGAGGCGCTGCGCAGCGGCGTGGAGGTCTACCACGCGCTGAAGTCGGTACTCAAGGGCAAGGGGCTGGCCACCGGCCTCGGTGACGAGGGCGGGTTCGCCCCCGACCTGCCCGGCACCCGCGTGGCACTGGACCTGATCGTGGAGGCGATCGGCCAGGCCGGGTTCCAGGCTGGTCGCGACGTCGTGCTGGCCCTGGACGTCGCCGCGACGGAGTTCTACTCCGGCGGCGCCTACCGGTTCGAAGGCGGCGGGCGGTCGGCGTCGGAGATGCAGAAGATCTACGCCGACCTGCTCGACTCCTACCCGCTCGTGTCCATCGAGGACCCGCTCGCCGAGGACGACTGGGACGGCTGGGTCGAGCTGACCAAGGCCATCGGCGACCGGGTGCAGCTCGTCGGCGACGACCTGTTCGTCACCAATCCCGAGCGGCTCGAGGAGGGCATCACCCGCGGCGCGGCGAACGCCCTGCTGGTGAAGGTCAACCAGATCGGCACGCTGTCGGAGACCCTCGACGCGGTGACCCTGGCCCAGACCAGCGGCTACCGCTGCATGATGAGCCACCGTTCGGGCGAGACCGAGGACACCACGATCGCCGATCTGGCGGTCGCCACCACCTCCGGGCAGATCAAGACCGGCGCGCCGGCGCGCTCCGAGCGGGTGGCGAAGTACAACCAGCTGCTGCGCATCGAGGAGGCGCTCGGCGACGCGGCACGCTACGCCGGCGACCTGGCCTTCCCGCGCTACGGCGCGCGGGACTGACGCGCACGGCCCCCGGGTCCGACCTGGTCCAGGGGCCGTCGGGTTCGGCGCGGGGTTCGGCGCGGTCAGGCCCGTGCCACGGCCACCGGGCAGTGGGCGTGGTGCAGGAGCGCATGGCTCACCGAGCCGAGCATCAGACCACCGAACCCGCCGCGTCCGTGGCTGCCCGCGACGAGCAGCTCGGCGCCCGCGGACTCGTCGATCAGGATGGGCGCGGGATCACCGCCGACGGTCTTGGCGATGACGTCCACCCCGGGGAAGACGTCCTGCCAGCCCGCGAGGCTCTCGGCGAGCTTGCGCTGCTCGTCGGACTCGGCCTGCTCCCACTCGTGTGCCGGCGAGGCCGAGGTGTCGATGTCGGGGACCAGCCAGGCGCGGACCGCGGTCAGCCCGACGCCTCGGTACCGGGCCTCCTCGAAGGCCAGGGCGGCCGCCCGCTCCGACTGCGGCGACCCGTCCAGACCCAGGACGACCCGGCCGGCCGACGGCCCCGGCGCGACGTCGCGGGCCCCCTCCCGGATCACCACCACGGGGCATCCGGCGTGGTGGGCCACCTGCAGCGGCGTCGAGCCCAGCAACATGCCGGTGAAGCCGCCGTGGCCCCGGAACCCGAGGACGATCATCTCGGCGCGCACCGCCTCCTTGAGGAGGACGGACGCGGGGGACCCCGGCTCGAGCAGCGACCGGATCTCGATGCTGTCGGCTCCCTCCCGGGCCTGCGCGACCGCGCCGTCCAGGACCTTCTGCGCGGCGCCGCGGTCGCCACCGTAGGCGTGGACGACGGTCAGCGGCCGGCCTCGCCGGCGCGCCTCGTCCCGGGCCCATGCGAGAGCACCCATGCTCGGTTCGGAGCCGTCGATCCCGACGACGACCGGTCCACGAATCATCGCTGCGTTCATCTCTACTCCCTCGGTGCTCGCTGCGCCGCGATCGCGCACAGCGCCGCGAACTCGTCGACGTCCAGGCTCGCCCCGCCGACCAGCGCACCGTCGATGTCCGGCCGGCCCGCCAGCTCGCCCACGTTGCTCGCCTTCACCGAGCCGCCGTAGAGGATCCGCACGGCGTCGGCGGTGGCGACGCCGTAGCGCTCGGCGATCCGGCTGCGCAGCGCGCCGCACACCTGCTGGGCGTCGTCCGCGGTGGCCACCCGCCCGGTACCGATCGCCCAGACCGGTTCGTAGGCGATGACCGAGCCGGCGATCTGCTCGGCCGTCACGTCCGCCACGTCCGCGTCCAGCTGTTCGCGGCAGTGGGCGAGATGCCGGCCCTCCTCCCGCACCTGCCACCCCTCGCCGACGCACAGGATCGGCGTGAGGGCGTTGCGCAGCGCGGCCCGGACCTTGGCGCCCACCATCGCGTCGTCCTCGCGGTGGTGCTCGCGGCGTTCGGAGTGCCCGACGACCACGAAACGGCACCCGAGGGCCGCCAGCATCGGCCCGGACACGTCACCGGTGAAGGCGCCCCGGTCCTCCGGTGCGAGGTCCTGCGCGCCCCACAGCACGCGCAACCGTCCGTGGTCGATCACGGTGCGCACGCTCGGGATGTGGGTGAACGGCGGCAGCACCGCCACGTCGACGGCGTCGTGGACCTCGTCCGGCACCGCGGCCGCGAGCTTCTGCACGAGGTCGACGCCCTCGAGGTGAGTCAGGTTCATCTTCCAGTTGCCGGCGACCAGCGGCCTGCGGGTCATGAGAGCTCCAGTACGGCGAGTCCGGGTAGCTGCTTGCCCTCGAGGTACTCCAGGGACGCCCCGCCCCCGGTGGAGATGTGGGTGAAGCCGGCCTCGTCCAGCTCCAGCGCCCGGATGGCGGCCGCCGAGTCGCCGCCACCCACCACGGTCGTCGCGCCGCGGTCGGTGGCCTCGGCGATCGACTCCGCGACCCCACGCGTGCCCACGGCGAACGGGGCCAGCTCGAAGACCCCCATCGGCCCGTTCCAGAAGATCGTGCGGGCGTTTGCGAGGACCTCGGCGAAGCGCGCGACACCGGCCGGGCCGATGTCCAGGCCTATCCAGTTGTCCGGGATCTCGTCGGCGCGCACCACCTCGTGGGCGGAGTCGGCGGCGAACCGGTCGGCCACCACCACGTCGGGCGGGAGCACGATCTTGCCGGTCCGCAGGAACCCGCGGCACGCGTCGATCTGGTCCGCTTCGAGCAGCGAACCGCCGACGCCCATGCCCTGGGCGGCCAGGAAGGTGAAGCACATCCCGCCACCGACCAGCACCGCGTCGACCTTCGGCAGCAGCGCGGAGATCACGCCGAGCTTGTCGGAGACCTTGGATCCGCCCAGCACGACCGCGTAGGGCCGTTGCGGACTACCGGCCAGCGTGCGCAGGACCTCGACCTCGGCGAGCACCAGCCCGCCGGCGTAGGCCGGCAGCTCCCGCGCCACGTCGTAGACCGACGCCTGCTTGCGGTGCACCACGCCGAATCCGTCGGACACGAACGCACCGGCCGGGCCCACCAGCGCGGCGAGCTCCCGGGCCAGCGCGGCGCGCTCGGCGTCGTCCTTCGAGGTCTCCCGCGGGTCGAAGCGGATGTTCTCCAGCAACGCGACCCCGCCGTCGGGCAGCGCGTCGACGGTGGCCGGGGCCTTGTCCCCGAGCTCGACCAGCCCGACACCGGTGCCGAGCAGCTCACCGAGCCGCTCGGCCACCGGGGCCAGGGAGAACGCCGGGTCGGGGCCGCCCTCGGGCCGGCCGAGGTGCGCGGTGACCACGACCCGGGCCCCGGCATCCGCCAGCCGGCGCAGGGTCGGGACAGCGGCCCGGATCCGCCCGTCGTCGGTGATGCGACCGTCCTCCAGCGGGACGTTGAGGTCGGCGCGCATCAGCACCCTGCGCCCGGACACCCCCTCGGCCAGCAGGTCGTCGAGGGTCTTCATGGTGGTCACAGCCTCGAACCGACCAGACCGGTGATGTCGACGAGCCGGTTGGAGTAGCCCCACTCGTTGTCGTACCAGCCGACGATCTTCACCTGCTCCCCGATGACCTTGGTCAGGCCCGCGTCGAGGATGCACGAGTGCGGGTCGGTCACGATGTCCGACGACACGATCGGGTCCTCGGTGTAGTAGAGGATGCCGGCCATCGGCCCCTCGGCCGCGTCCCGGAACGCGGCGTTCACCTCGTCCGTCGAGGTCTCCCGGCTCACCGTCGCGGTCAGGTCGGTGGCGCTGCCCACCGGGATCGGCACCCGCAGCGCGTAGCCGTCGAGCCTGCCCTGCAACTGCGGCAGCACCAGGCCGATCGCCTTGGCCGCGCCGGTCGACGTCGGCACGATGTTGATCGCCGCCGCCCGGGCCCGGCGCAGGTCGCGGTGCGGGCCGTCCTGCAGGTTCTGGTCCTGGGTGTAGGCGTGGATCGTGGTCATCAGGCCGCGCACGATGCCGAACGTGTCGTCGAGGACCTTGGCCATCGGAGCCAGGCAGTTGGTGGTGCACGAGGCGTTGGAGATGACCGACTGCGAGCCGTCGTAGGCAGAGTCGTTCACCCCCATCACGACGGTGATGTCCTCCCCGGTGGCCGGTGCGGAGATCACCACCTTGCTCGCCCCGGCGTCGAGGTGCTTCGCCGCGGCGTCCCGCTTGGTGAACAGCCCGGTGGACTCGACGACGACGTCGACGCCGAGGTCCTTCCAGGGCAGCTCCGCGGGGTCACGCACGGCCAGCACCTTGATCGGCGTGCCGTCGATGACGATGGCGTCGTCGGTCGCGCTGACCTCGTGTGGCAGCCGGCCCAGGATGCTGTCGTAGCGCAGCAGATGCGCCAGCGTCGCAGGGTCGGTGATGTCGTTGACCGCGACGATCTCGATGTCGGCGGTGCCCGCCGCCCGCTGGGCGTCGGCCGCCCGCCAGAAGTTGCGCCCGATCCGGCCGAAACCGTTGACGCCCACCCGAATGGTCATGTCTTCCTCCTGCTCAGCTCACCGTCTCCAGGTCCAGCGGGCGCATGTTGAAGACCATCCCCTTCACCCGGGTCATGGCCTCGATCGAGTAGCGCACGCCCTGTGTGCCCATCCCGGAGGACTTGGTCCCGATGAACGGGAAGTGGTCCGGGCCCCGTGCGGTCTTGCCGTTGATCTGCACGGTGCCGACGTCGAGGGCGAGGGCCACGTGCATCGCGACGTCGACGTCGCGGGAGAAGATCGCCGCCTGCAGGCCGTACTCGGACTGGTTCGCCAGCCGCACGGCTTCTGCCGCGTTGGCGACCCGGATGATCGGGAGCACCGGCGCGAACGGTTCCACCCACGCGATGTCCATGTCCGGCGTGACGTGATCCAGCAGCGTCGGGGCGACCAGGTTGCCCTCGCGGGTGCCGCCGAGCACCAGCCGTGCGCCCTTCGCCACCGCGGCCTCGGTCATCTGCACCGCGCCCTGCGCGGAGGCGGCGTCGACCAGCGGGGTGATCGCGACGTCGTCGCGCGGGTCGCCGACAGTCAGGGTCCCGATCCGCTCCGCGAGCAGCGCGACCAGCTCATCGGCGACGTCGCCCACGGCCAGGACCCGCTTGACCGCGGTGCACCGCTGGCCGGAGTAGGCGAACGCGCCGGACACGATGTCGTCCGCCGTGGCCTCCAGGTCGGCGTCGGACAGGACGATGGCCGCGTCCTTGCCGCCGAGCTCGAGCTGCAGCGGGATCATGGCGGCCTTCTTGGCGAGGCTCTGACCGGTCTCGGTCGATCCGGTGAACGAGACCATGTCCACCCGGGGGTGCAGGACGAGCAGGTCCCCGATGCGGGAACCGCGGCCGGTGATGGCCTGGACGACCGCCGGGGGCACGCCCGCCTCCCGGAACGCGTCGACCAGCTTCGTTCCGGCGAGCGAGCCCTGGGTCGGCGGCTTGACCACGATCGCGTTGCCGGCCACCAACGCGGGCACGATCTTCGACACCGCCAGGTTGATCGGGTAGTTGTACGGCGGGATCGCGAGCACCACGCCGAGCGGCGCCCGGTAGGAGATCGACAGCTTGTTGCGGCTCTGCCGGGGGAAGGCGTCGGAGAACTGGGCGTCGCCGACGATCCGCTTGCCCTCCTCGGCGGTGAAGCGGATGAAGTCCGCCGACCGCAGCACCTCGTCGCGGGAGTCCTTGCGGGCCTTGGCCACCTCCATGACCAGCAGCTCGGCGAGTTCATCGGCGCGCGACTCCAGCACGTCGGCCGCCCTGGCCAGGATGCGGGCCCGGGCGTCGAGCGGCTGCTCGGCCCAGACCGGCTGCTGCTCGGCCGCTGCGGTCAGCGCGGTCTCGATCTCCTCCGGGGTGAACTCGTGTACCCGGCCGACCACCGAGCCGTCCACCGGGGAGATGACCTCCAGCGTCTGCCCCTCCACCGGCCCCCGGGACTCGCCCAGGAGCGTGTAGCTGCCGTCCAGATCCGGGATGCTCGCCACGTCGATCCCTCCTCATCCGATGCTCGGCCCCATGTGCCACGGCAGGCGCGCCACCTGGCGGAGCCACGTCCGGGCCTGCCGGCCCGGGCGCGTCGGCCAGCCAGTGCACCAGAAGCGCCGGACCTCGGGAACATCAACTTCCGCTGGCCGGGCGCTCCGGTTCGCGGAGACCTCCGACCGGCCGGGCACCACCGGTGAGCGGAAGCGGACCTCCCGCGAGACCGCGCCGATCTGCCATCCTCGGCGCTGCCGTCGGCCCCCGCCATGGGTGTCGAGCGGCCCCGCGTCGGCAACGAGGGGGCGATGGTCGTGGCGCAGGACCCGGCGCTGGCGCCGGCCGAGCCCGGCGCCGCTGGCAACGGACGGCCGGCGCGCACGCTCCCGGCCGCCGGGGACACCGGCGCCGCCCGGCACGCGATCCTCGCGTCGGCCGACAGCCGGGGTTTCGGCTCGTTGCGACAGCCCGCCGTCCCGCGCCGTGAGCGATACGCGCTCGGGCGGAGCCTGCGCGAGCGGGCACCCCGGTCGGCGCTGGGCCGGTGGGTCGCTCCGGCGGACCGGCCCGATCCGGTCGAGCAGATCATCGCGAGCCACGAGGGCCGCGTGGAGCGGCTCGTCCCGGTGCGCGTCGGCCGGATGGCCGCGTCGCCGTACGCGTTCCTGCGCGGCACAGCGGCGATCATGGCCGAGGATTTCGGGCGGCTTCCCGCCACCGGGATCACGCCCGTCATCTGCGGGGACGCGCACCTGGGCAACTTCGGCTTCTACGCCTCCCCCGAGCGCGACCTGGTCTTCGACCTGAACGACTTCGACGAGGCCCACCCCGGCGCCTGGGAGTGGGACCTGCGCCGCCTCGTCGCCAGCGTCTGGGTCGCCGGCCGGCAGAACGGGACGTCCGAACAGGACTGCCGGGAAGCCGTCATGCGCTGCGTGGCCGCCTACCGCCGGCACCTGGGCTACCTGGCCGACCAGCCACTCCTCGCGCGCTCCTACGAACGGGTCGATCTCGACCGGCTACGCCGGACCGCCACCCACGACGCGATGAGCCGGGAGATCGAGCAGGCGGCCCGGCGGGCCCGGCGGCGCACGAGCGACCGGGCGCTGCCCCGCTTCACCCGCGAGCTCGACGGGACGCGCCGCATCATCTCCGAACCTCCGCTGATCACCCGCCCCGACGCCGCGCAGGCCGAGCGGCTCGCCGTGGCGCTCGACGAGTACCTGTACACGTTGCCCCCGCAGTGGGCGCGCATCTTGGGCGGTTACCGCCTCGTCGACGTCGCGCACAAGGTCGTCGGGGTCGGCTCGGTCGGGCTGCGTGCCTACATCGCGCTGTGCGAGGGCAGCAGCCCGGACGACGTCGTCTTCCTGCAGCTCAAGCAGGCGCGCCGCTCCGTCGTCGCCCGGTTCGTCCACGGCGAGTCGGCCCGGCACGCGCACCAGGGGCACCGCGTCGTGGAGTACCAGCAGGCGCTGCAGACCGTCAGCGACCCGCTGCTCGGCTGGACGACCGTGGGCACCCGGCAGTACTACGTGCGCCAGTTCCGGGACATGAAGGGGGCAGTGGTCCTGGACGGGATCGACGCCCCCGCGCTCGCCGACTACGCGGGGGTGTGCGGGCTGCTGCTCGCCAAGGGGCACGCCCGCACCAGCGGGGCGTCCATGATCGCCGGATACCTCGGCGGTAGCGACAAGGTCGACCGGGCGCTGTGCCGGTTCGCCGGCAGCTACGCCGACCAGACCGAACGCGACCACCACGCGCTGGTGACCGCCATCGGACGCGGCGTCCTGCCCGCCACCACGGGGGTGTGACGACGAGCGGCCCGGGACCACCTGTGCCACCACCTGAGCACGGACGCGGAACTCCGGGAGGAGGGTGTGATGTCCGCTCACGCAGTGACCGGTGAGCAGCCGGGCGGCGTGATCGCCGTGGCCGGGGAGGCCCGCGCCGACCTGGTTCCCGCGGAGACCGACGGCGTGCTGCGGGTGACCCCGGGCGGGAACTCGGTGAACGTGGCCGTCGGGCTGGCCCGGCTGGAGGTCCCGGTCCGGATGCTGGCCCGGATCGCCGACGACCTGCTCGGCCGGCGGCTGCGGGCGCATCTTCAGGGCAACGGCGTCGACCTGTCCCGGGTGGTGACCGCGGCGGAGCCGACCTCGCTGGCGATCGTGGACCCCCGCCCTGACGGGGACACGGTCCACGACTTCCGGGTCGCCGGCGCCGCGGACTGGCAGTGGAGCGACTTCGAACTGGCCGGTGCAGTGGACCGGGAGGTCGTGGCGGTGCACGCCGGCTCGGTCGCGATGGTGACCCCGCCCGGGGCGCGC
This sequence comes from Pseudonocardia mahuensis, assembly GCF_018531475.1. Taxonomy (GTDB): domain Bacteria; phylum Actinomycetota; class Actinomycetes; order Mycobacteriales; family Pseudonocardiaceae; genus Pseudonocardia. The sequence goes on along the minus strand of NZ_JAHDTG010000018.1, from coordinate 11,875 downwards.
CCGCTGCGGCGGCTGCTCGCGCGGGCGCGGGGCGGGGCCACCATCTCCTACGACCCCGGCTGCCGTCCGGAGTTGGTGGACGCCCCCGAAGCGGTGCTGGCGCGGGTGCACGAGGTACTCGCGGTCAGCGACATCGTCAAGGTCAGCGCCAAGGACCTCGCGTGGCTCAGCCCCGGCCGCACGCCGGCGGAGGTGCTGGCCGACTGGCTGCACCGGGGGCCCGTCCTGGCCGTGGTCACCCTCGGCGCCCGCGGCATGCTCGTCGGCACCTCGGCCGGCGGCGCGCCGGTGTCGCGCCCCGCGGTTCCGGTGACGGTGGTGGACACGACCGGTGCGGGGGACGCGTTCTCGGCCGGGTTGCTGGCCGGGCTGCACCGGCGCGGTCTGCTCGGCGGAGGCCGGCGGAGGGCACTGGCCACGTTGCCGGCGCTGGCGCTGGCCGACCTGCTCGACGAGGCGGCGCTGGTCGCGGCCGTGACCTGCACCCGCCGCGGCGCGGATTCACCGACGGCCGCCGAGTTGGCCACCGTCGAGCTGGCCCAACCCGTGTAGCCCCGATCCGTCCGCGCAGTGGCGCGCGGCGCGAAGAGGGAGGTATGACGTGACCGAACCACGTGTGCTCGGCATCGTGCTGGCCGGCGGTGAGGGGAAACGGCTCGCACCGCTGACGGTGGACCGGGCCAAGCCCGCCGTCCCGTTCGGCGGCCTCTACCGGCTCGTCGACTTCGCGCTGTCCAACCTGGTCAACGCCGGCTGTCTGCGGATCTGCGTGCTGACCCAGTACAAGAGCCACAGCCTGGATCGGCACATCAGCACGACGTGGCGGCTGAGCAGCCTGCTGGGCAACTACGTGACCCCGGTACCGGCGCAGCAGCGGCTCGGACCGCACTGGTACACCGGCTCGGCGGACGCCATCTACCAGTCCCTCAACCTGATCCACGACGAGCGACCGGACCTGGTCGTGGTGTTCGGCGCCGACCACGTCTACCGGATGGACCCGCGCCAGATGTGGGCCGAGCACCTCGCGGGCGGTGCCGGCGTCACGGTCGCCGCGATCCCGGTTCCCCGCGAGGAGGCCACCGCGTTCGGCGTGATCCAGACCGCCGCGGACGGTCGTCGGATCGAGGCGTTCCTGGAGAAGCCGGCCGATCCGCCGGCACTGCCCGGGCGGCCCGACGAGACCTATGCCTCGATGGGCAACTACGTCTTCTCGACCGATGTCCTGGTGGAGGCGCTGCGCGCGGACGCCGCAGCCGAGGACAGCCGCCACGACATGGGCGGCGACATCATCCCGATGCTCGTGAAGTCGGGCAGCGCCCATGTCTACGACTTCCAGACCAACGACGTGCCCGGCGCCGCTCCCGGCGACGCCGGTTACTGGCGCGACGTCGGCACCCTGGACTCCTACTTCGACGCGCACATGGACCTGTGCGCCGTGGCGCCGGTGTTCAACCTCTACAACGACCGCTGGCCGATCCTCACCCACGTCCCGTCCCATCCGCCGGCGAAGTTCGTGCACGACGACGGTGACCGGGTCGGGCGCGCGATCAACAGCGTGGTGAGCAACGGCGTCGTCGTGTCCGGCGCGCTGGTCCGCGACTCGGTGCTGTCGCCGGGTGTCCGGGTGGACAGCTGGGCGCGGGTCGGGCGCTCGGTCGTGATGGACGGGACCCGGATCGGGCGGCACGCCGTGGTCCGCGACGCGATCCTCGACAAGAACGTCGTCGTGCCCGAGGGGGCCGAGGTGGGCGTGGACAAAGACCACGACCGGGCCCGCGGGTTCACCGTCTCCGACCGCGGTGTCACCGTCGTCGGCAAGGCTCAGGCGGTGACCAGATGAGCGCCGGGGACGGGACGGGCGCGCTGCGGGTGGCCCTGCTGACCCGGGAGTACCCGCCCGAGGTGTACGGCGGAGCGGGGGTGCACGTCGAGTATCTGGCCCGCGAGCTCGCCACGCACGTCGACCTCACCGTGCACTGCCAGGGCGCCGACCGTCCCACGGCGGTGGCCCACCGGCCGTGGGACCACCTGGACGCGTCGAACCAGGCGCTGCAGACGATCTCCACAGGGCTGTCGATGGCGGCCGCGCTGTCGTCGGCCGATCTGGTGCACTCCCACACCTGGTACGCCAACATGGCCGGGCACCTGGCGTCGCTGCTCTACCGGGTGCCGCACGTGGTCACCATGCACTCGCTGGAACCGCTGCGCCCCTGGAAGGCCGAGCAGCTCGGCGGCGGGTACGCGCTGTCGTCGTGGTGCGAGCGCGACGCGGTGGAGTCGGCCGCCGCGGTGGTCGCCGTCTCGCAGGGCATGCGCGCCGACCTTCTCGAGGCCTACCCCGCCGTCGACCCCGAACGGGTCCGGGTGATCCACAACGGCATCGACGCCACGCAGTACGCCCCCGACCCGGCGACCGACGTGCTCGAGCGGTACGGCGTCGACCCGGACCGGCCCGCGATCGTCTTCGTCGGCCGCATCACCCGGCAGAAGGGCGTCCCGGTCCTGCTCCGGGCGGCGGCGCACCTGGACCTGGACACCCAGCTCGTGCTGTGCGCGGGCCAGCCGGACACCCCGGAGCTGGGCGCGGAGGTGAGCTCGCTGGTCCACGACCTGCGGGCGGGCCGGCACGGGGTGGTCTGGCTCGACGGCATGCTCGACCGGCGCGAGGTCGTCCAGCTGCTCAGCCACGCGACCGCGTTCGTGTGCCCGTCGCTCTACGAACCCCTCGGCATCGTCAACCTGGAGGCGATGGCCTGCGGCACCGCGGTCGTGGCCTCCGACGTCGGCGGCATCCCCGAGGTCGTCGCCGACCGGCAGACCGGGCTGCTGGTGAAGCCGGACGATCCCGCCGCGCTCACCGAGGCCCTCAACACGCTGGGGCGTGATCCGGGACTGGCGGCCGCCATGGGCCGCGCCGGACGCGAACGCGCGATCGCCGACTTCGACTGGGCCGCGATCGCCGCCCAGACCGCCGAGCTGTACGCCGAGATCACCCACTGACATCGAGGAGGCAGCCGTGCCCATTGCGACACCTGAGATCTACAACCAGATGCTGGACAGTGCCAAGGCCGGCGGGTACGCCTACCCGGCCATCAACATCACCTCGTCGGCGTCGTTGAACGCGGCGCTGCGGGGACTCGCCGACGCCGGGAGCGACGGGATCCTGCAGGTCTCGACCGGCGGGGCCGAGTTCCTGTCCGGGAGCGCGGTGAAGAAGATGGTGACCGGGGCGGTGGCGCTCGCCGAGTTCGCGCACGTGGTCGCGGCCGAGTACCCGATCAACGTTGCGCTGCACACCGACCACTGCCAGAAGGAGAAGCTCGGCTCGTTCGTCCGGCCGCTCATCGCGATCAGCCAGCAGCGGGTGGATCGCGGCGAAGAGCCGCTGTTCCAGTCGCACATGTGGGACGGCTCCGCCGTGCCGCTCGGGGAGAACCTGGGCATCGCGGCCGAACTGCTGGAGCAGTGCGCCAAGGCCCGCCTGGTGCTCGAGGTCGAGATCGGCGTGGTCGGCGGCGAGGAGGAGGGCGTCGCCCATGAGATCAACGAGAAGCTGTACACCACGGCGGAGGACTTCGAGCGGACCGTCGAGGTCCTCGGCGCGGGCGAGCGCGGCCGGTACCTGCTCGCGGCGACGTTCGGCAACGTGCACGGGGTGTACAAGCCGGGTAACGTCCGGCTCCGCCCCGAGGTCCTCAAGATGGGTCAGGAGGTGGCCGCGCTCAAGCTCGGGCGCTCCGAGGACTCGCACCCACTCGACCTGGTCTTCCACGGCGGGTCCGGCTCGCTGCTCGAGGAGATCCGGGAGGCCCTGTCCTACGGGGTGGTGAAGATGAACGTCGACACCGACATGCAGTACGCCTTCACCCGGCCGATCGCGGGCCACATGTTCACGCACTACGACGGCGTGTTCAAGATCGACGGGGGTGTGGGCGACAAGAAGGCCTACGACCCGCGGACCTACCTCAAGGCCGCGGAGCAGTCGATGGCGGCCCGGGTGACCGCGGCCTGCGAGGACCTGCGGTCGGCCGGCCGCACGCTCGCGACGGCCGGGTCCTGAGGCAGCCACCGAGGCCCGTCCGTGCGTACCCGTGGACGGGTACGCACGGAAGGATGGTGATCATTGCGAGCGGGGTACCAGGGCTGTCGACGCAGCCCGCACGCCCCGTTCGGAACGATCATGGCGCGGTCCCGGCCCCTCCGTCCGGCCCGCCCGTCAGGTGTGGACGTACTCGCCGGGGCCGTCGCCCCGGACCGGGTACCGCCGGCTGCCCATGGCCGGCGGATCGACCATCCGACCGGAGTGCTCGTCCGACCAGCCCGCCCAGTCCTCCCACCACGACCCGCTCTGCCGCTGCGCGCAGTCGCGCCAGTCGGCCGCGGCCGGCGGCAGGGACTCCGCCACCATGTGCCAGACCTTGGGACCGGGCGGGTTGACGATCCCCGCGATGTGTCCGCCGCTGCTGAGCACGAAGCGGACGGGGCCGCTGACCAGCCCCGTGGTCTTGTACGCCGACTCCCAGGGCACGATGTGGTCGTTGATCGCGCTGACCACGTAGGACGGCGACTTGACGGCGCTGAGGTCGATCACCCTGCCCGCGATCTCCAGCGTCCCCGCGGCGAGCTTGTTCTCGATGTAGAAGTTCCGCAGGTAGAACGCGTGCATCGCGGCGGGCATCCGGGTGCTGTCGGCGTTCCAGGCGAGGATGTCGAACGCCGGCGGGTCCTGGCCCATCATCCAGTTGGACACGACATAGTTGAAGATCAGGTCGTTGGCGCGCAGCACGTCGAACGTGCCGGCCATCGACTTGCCCTCCAGCGTCCCCTCCCGCTGCATCTTCTTCTCCAGGCGGGCGACGGTCCGCTCGTCGGTGAAGGTCCCGAGGGCACCGGGCTCGGCGTAGTCGAGCATGGTGTTGAGCAGGGTCAGGGCCCCGACCCGGCGGTCGCCGGCCTGGGTCAGGTACGCGGCGGTGATCGCGGTGAGCGCCCCACCGAGACAGAGCCCGACGATGTCGATCGTCTCGGCGCCGGTGATCTCCTCGACGACGTCGAGCGCGGTGTGCGGGCCGTGCACCAGGTAGTCGTCCATCGTGGTGCCCGACATCTCGCGGGACGGGTTGCGGTAGCTGATCGCGAACACGGTGCGACCGTGCTGGACGGCCCACTCGATGAAGCTGCGTCCCGGGGCCAGGTCCATCACGTAGTACTTGTTGATCCACGGTGGGCTGCACAGCAGCGGGGTCGCGTGCACCTGCGGGGTCTGCGCCTCGTACTGCAGCAGTTCCATGAGCTCGTTGCGGTACACGACCTTCGACGGCGTCGCCGCCAGATTCCGGCCGACCTCGAAGCCGCTGGCGTCCACCTGGCGGGGCCGGCCACCGTTGTGCAGCAGGTCGTCGACGAAGTGCCGGGCACCGCGGGCCAGGCTCCCGCCCCCGGTCTCGAAGGCGCGCTTGAGCACGGCCGGATTGCTGACCGGGAAGTTGGTGGGGGCGAGCGTGTCGAGCAGCAGGTCCACCGCCATGGCGGCCTTGCGGGCGACCTCCGGCTCGAGCGCTGCCGACCCGACCACGTCGCGGGAGAAGCGACACCCGGCGAGGTAGGCCAGGCGCATCGCATAGAAGAGCGGGTTCGTGTCCCAGGCCGGGTCGGCGAAGCGGCGGTCGCGGGGGTCGACCGGGAACGGCGGCTCGGCCTTCTGACCCAGCCACCGGCTCGTCGCCACCAGCGGGATCCGGGCCAGGTCACCGGCGAGTTGAACCGCGGCGCGCGTCGGCGCCGCCGGGCTGGTCAGCGACGCCCGCAACGCCTGGGTCACGGCCTCGCCGAAACCGGCCGCGTCCAGATCCTCCACCAGTCCGGATTCCGGACCCAGCACGTTCGCTGCACGCTCGCCGACATCCCGAGGCGTCTCGGGTAGCTCCTGGGCCATGCGACCATCCTGACGGTCTGGCGGCCGGCCGTGCGCACACTCCCGCTGGCCGGAACACCGCCGGGCCCACCGGCCCGAACAGGGCCAGACTGCCTACCGACCGTGAAGTCACGGCGGGCGGGGGGCCGGATGAGCACGATGGACGTGCTGCTGGTGACCCCGGACGGGGTCGAACGCCATCGCCCCGACGAGTTGGCGGCGCTGCTCAAGGACCCCGATGCGGGTGTGCTGTGGGTGGACGTCCCGGAGTGGGACGGCGCTGCCGCCGACCTGCTGGCCGAGCACTTCGGCCTGCACCCACGGGCGGTGGACGCCTGCGCGCAGCGCAACCCGGTGCCCAAGGTGCACGTCTATCCCGACCAGGTGTTCGTCGTGCTGCACGCGCCCGAACGCGGCGCGCGCGGCCATGTGCACTACGTCGAGTTCGACCAGTTCATCGGCCCGCACCACCTCATCACCGTGCACGGCCCGCTGAACCCGGCGGTGGCACCGGATGTCGCACTGATCGAGACCCGCATGGTGCAGCGGCGGCTGGAGGCCGGCCGGCTGCACGTGACCTCCTCCTACCAGTTGTCCTTCGCGCTGGTGAGCGCGCTGAGCGGGCGGTTGCGGGACTACCTGACCGCCCTGACCGAGGAGGTCTGGACGCTCGAGCGGGCGGTCACCGGCGGGCACCTCGGCGATGCGGAGCAGTTCCTGGAGGAGATGTTCCGGGTCCGCCACGGGCTGCTCACCGTGCGTACGATGGCGGCCCTGAGCCGCGAGGTCTACGGCCGGATGGCCACCCTCGGCGTGTTCGGCGACGGAGCGGGCCACGGGCTGCTGGCCGACATCGAGGACCAGTTCCGGCGCCTGGGCACCATGGCCGACGGGCAGCGTGAGTACCTGCAGGGCGTGATCGAGTTCTACCAGACCAGGACCAACACGAAGATGACCGTCGCGGCGGAGCGGCTGGCCGTCATCGCCGCCGTGACGCTGCCCGTCACCGCGATCTCGTCGGTGATGGGCATGAACGTGATCATTACCGACACCACGAAGGTCGGTGTGCTCACCGTACTGCTGGCCGGGATGGCGGCCCTGTCGATCACCCTGCTCGTGTGGGCGCGGCGCAAGGGCTGGTGGTAGCCCGCAGGGGGCACCGGTCAGGCGGGGGGCTGCTCCTGGACCGGAGGTGCGACGCCGGCGGCGGGCGGTGCTGACCGGGGTGCCACCGGGCCGGTGGCCTCGCTGTTCGCCTGTTCGAAGGTGATGAGGCGGTGGCCGCGGTTGCGCGAGAACGTGAGCCCCCGCGCCCACGTGTAGATCGTGCCCAGCCGGTTGCCCCAGCCGATCAGGTACAGCACGTGGACCGCACCCCACATCGTGTAGCCGATCCACCCGGTGACCTTCATGCCGAACGCGTCGGCGACGGCGTGCCGGTGACCGACGGTGGCCATGCTGCCCTTGTCGGCGTACTCGAACGGTCTCGGCTGCCCGTCACCCGCAAGCCGGGACGTGATCACCTTGCCGACGTAGCGGCCCTCCTGGATCGCCGGCTGCGCGACGCCGGGGAGCTTGTTCAGCGACACCATGTCCCCGATCGCGAAGACCTCCGGGTGCCCGGGCAGCGTGCAGTCCGGGTTCACCAGGACCCGCCCGGCCCGGTCGGTCTCCGCCCCGGTCCTGGCGGCGAGCATCGCTGCCAGCGGTGAGGCCTGCACTCCGGCCGCCCAGATCCGGGTGCGGGTGCGGATGGTCTCCGTAGCCGCCGGATCCGGGCCCCCACCCTTGATCGTGATGCTCTCGTCGTCCATGCCGACGGCGAGCGCGTTGAGCCGGATCTCGACGCCCATCTTCTCCAGCCGGTGCTGCGTGTAGCGCTGCAGCTTCGGGTCGAACGGGCCGAGCACGGCACCGGCCCCCTCCACGAGCAGGATCCGCGCCTCGGTCGTGTCGACCGACCGGTACTCCTTCGGCAGCACCAGATGGGCCAGCTCCGCGACCTGCCCGACGAGCTCGACGCCCGTCGGGCCGGCCCCGATGATCACGAACGTCAACCACTCCGCACGTTCCTTCGGGTCGGTGGCCAGCTCGGCCATCTCGAACGCGGTGAGGATGTGGCTGCGCAGATGCCGCGCGTCCTCGATGGTCTTCATGCCGGGGGCGTACTCCGCCCACTCGTCGTGCCCGAAATAGGCGTGGGTGGCTCCGCCGGCCACGACCAGGGTGTCGTAGGGCAGGTCCAGCGGGCGGTCGTCAGGGCCTACCGCGTGCACGCGGCGTTGCTCGAGATCGATGTCGCTGACGTCGGCGAGCAGCGCACGGGCGTTGCGCTGCTTCTTGATCACGCTGCGCAGCGACGGCGCGATCAGGCCGGGCGGCAGGATCCCCGCCGCCACCTGGTAGAGCAGCGGTTGGAACAGGTGGTGGTTGGTCCGGTCGACGACGGTCACGTCGACGTCGGCGGGCGCGAGCGAGCGGGTCGCGTTCAGCCCGCCGAAGCCCCCGCCGATCACCACCACCCGGTGAGGCTCGCGTGCCATCATCGCGCCACCTCCCGATCCCGCTTCGACGGGCGCTCAGCGGTCCCGGCGCCCGGGCCGCCACACGTCGATCGCCGCGCTCTCGAGGTCGGCCCATGTCCGGCTCCAGTCGCGCAGGGGCGCGAGGCTCGCCTCGAGGGCACCGAGCTGTTCGTCGAACGCGCCGAGCTGGGCGCGCAGCGCCTGCAGCTGCGCACGACGGGCGGCGATGTCGTCGAGCAGCGCCTGCAGCTGGGTGGCCGACAGGGTCCACGGCGGGGTGAGCGGTGGCGCCGGGCGGGTGGAGCCCGGCCCGCCACCCGTGGGCCAGCCCGGGACGCCGCCGGTGCGCAGCCGCTCGGCGAGCTCGGAGAGCTGGGCGGCGAACTGCACCGCGGGGTCGCCGCTCCCCTGGCGCGGCTGCTCCTCCAGTCGTCCACCGTCGCTGCCTCCGGTCACGGGTGCCATCATCCGTGCCGCGGCCCCCGGCTGCGCAGGGTTCCCGCTCCGCGGAAGTGGCGCTCGCCCGGAGCCGGGCGGTATGACGCCCCGTCCTGCGGGGCGGCCCGGGGTGGTCGCGCGGACGACGGTCAGGGACGCGGGGCTCCTGACTCCGCGGCCGCCGCGGGGACGTCCGGATGCTGCGCTGTGGCGGTGCTGCGCTGGAACAGGACGTAGAGGTAGATCAGCGCGGGGACGAGGAGCAGCGAGCCGAGGAGGAGGGCCACCAGCATCGCGACGAGAGTGGCCCGGCCCGCCGCCGCCTCGGAGATGGTGAGCGTCGGGGGCAGCAGGTACGGGTACTGCGCGACCGCCCATCCGACGAGGACCGTCACGACCGCCAGCGCCGAGGTGAGCCGGGCGAGGACGTAGCGCCGGACGGCGAGCAGCCCGATCGAGGCCAACCCGGCGAGGACGGACAGCGCGATCACGGGCAGACCACGCCCGACCAGCCCGGCGTAGAGCAGCGGGGCGTCGGTCTGCAGTACGAAGAACCCGCCGAGCGCCCCCGCGCCGACCACCGCGGCCGTCACCAGGGCACGCACCCGGAACTGCTCGGCGAGCTCGTCGGTGCCCTCGCGGCGGGCGTCGCCGCACAGGAACACCGCGGCGAGGTAGGCGCAGACCAGGATCGCGAGCGCCCCGCCGAGCGCCGAGGTGGGGTTGACCCAGCTGTCGACCACGTCGCCGGCCGCGATCCCGGGCGGCACCCGGCCGGACGCGACCCCGCCGACAATCGCGCCCAGGAAGTAGGGCGTGACGAGCGAGGAGACGGCGAAGGAGGCCCCCAGGAACCGTCGCATACCCAGCCCGGTGACGCTCTTGCGGAAGGCGAAGGCCGCCCCGCGGGCGATCATGCCGAACGCCGCCAGGGTCAGCGGGATGTAGAGCGTGGACGCCAGCGCGGCGAAGCCGGTGGGGAACGCGGTCCACAGCACGACCAGCACGAAGATCAGCCAGACGTGGTTGGCCTCCCACACCGGGCCGAGCGAGTGCTCGATCAGGGTGCGCTGGGCGGCACCGCGCCGGGTACCGCCGGCGAGCAGGTCCCAGACACCTGCGCCGAAGTCGGCGCCGCCGAACAGCCCGTAGGCGATGAGCCCGACGAACATGACGCCGAGCACGACCTCGGGCAGCGTCACCGGACCCCGACCCCCTCGGCCGGGCCAGGGGGTACGGCCTCCTGCGGGGCGGGGGTGTCGTGCCGGGTCGCCAGCCGGCGCAGCACATACACCGTCAGCCCGGTGAGCACCACGTAGATCGCCACCACGGCGTAGAACCCCAGGTAGAGGCCGGGGGCGGGGCTCACGGCGTCAGCGGTGCGCAGCACGTCGTAGACGATCCAGGGTTGCCGGCCCACCTCGGTCGTGACCCACCCGGCCTCCATCGCGACGATCGCGGCGACCCCCGAGACGGCGACCGCCCGCAGGAACCACGGCGTGGCCGGGATCCGCCGGCGCCGCCACCAGGCCCAGCCCAGCCACGCGGCCAGGACCAGCAGCGCGCTGCCGATCCCCACCATCACGTTGTAGGACAGGTGAACGATGTTCACCGGCGGGCGCAGGTCGGGGGGCACGCTGTCCAGGCCCACCACCAGACCGTCCGGGTCGTGGGTCACCAGCAGCGACAGCCCCCACGGGATCTCCAGGGCGCCGCGCAACTCGTCGTCGACGTAGACACCGCCCAACGACAGCGGCACGGCCGTCCCCGTCCGGTAGTGCCCCTCCATCGCGGCCAGCTTGATCGGCTGGTTGTCGGCCACGACGTTGGCGATCCAGTCACCGACCCCGATCTGGACCGGTGTGATGATCGCGGCCACCGACAGCGGGATGATCAGGCCGAAGCGGTGGTAGCGGTCGCGGCGCCCGCGGAGCATCCCGACGGCGTAGACCGAGGCGACGGTGAACCCGGTGACCATGTACGCCGCCAGGAGCATGTGCACGAACTGCGGCCAGGTCGACGGGCCGAACATCGCCCCCACCGGGTCGGCGTTCATCACCCGGCCGTCGACGAGGTCGAACCCGGTCGGGTTGTTCATCCACGCGTTGGCCGCGATGACGAAGAACGCACCCGCCATCCCGGAGACCACCATCGGCAGCGCACTGAGCATGTGCGCCCGCGGCGACATCCGGTCCCAGCCGAACAGGTAGATGCCCACGAAGATCGCCTCGATGAAGAAGGCGAATCCCTCCAGCACGAACGGGAAGCCGAACACCTCGCCGAAGGGCTCCATCAGTCCCGGCCACAGGATCCCCATCTCGAACGACAGCAACGTCCCGGAGACAGCACCGGCGGCGAACAGCACGCCCATCGCCTTCGCCCATGTGTGCGCAAGCTCGCGCAGATCCGGATCAGCGCGCCGGTGTGCCCGCCATTCGGTGAACACCACGATCGCCGGGAACGCCACGCCGAAGCAGGCGAAGATGATGTGCCAGCCCAGCGACAGCGCCATCTGCATCCGGGCCGGGAACAGGTTCTCCGCCGCGTCGGCCAGCACGTATCCGATCTGGTCCACTCCGCCTCCACAGTCCGGGGAGGCGTCCAGGATGCGCATCCCCCGCGTTCCGCGGGGTGCGCGACGGCCCGGTTCCCGCCGGATGGAAACGGACGGGGGTGGCGCCGCCGAGCATGCAGCGGAGAGCTCCGTGCGCGCTCATGGTCGTCAGCCCGGTGACGCGCCCCGCCCACCGAAGCGGAGCACGAGCGTGACGCGTTCGCGATAGTTCTCCCTGTCGATGAGTCACGGTAGAACCTCGTCCGGTAGAAGTCCGGCCCGTAGTCGCGCATGCGCATCGGTCACTGAGGTGATCTCGTAACCATTCAGGTCAGCAGGTCAGCGGCGGTTTCCAGGGGCTCCCGGTGATGGCGTCGCGGAGCGCGTCGAGGACGTTGTCACCGTGTTTGCGCACGGTGGAGATGTAGCTGCGGATGCGGAGCC
>NZ_JAHDTG010000184.1 GCF_018531475.1 Pseudonocardia mahuensis | reverse complement strand
GCCGGCCTCGCGGCGATCGCGGCGGCGGCCAGCGCGGCGTCGGCGCGGGCCTGGTCGACCAGCGCGATCAGCGGGTCGGGGCCCGCGTCGCCTGCCGCGGTCGTGGAGCATGCGGACAGTGCCGTGCCCCCCAGGGCGGCCCCGGCCGGGGCGAGCAGTGCGAGGCCGAGCAGGCGGCGTCGCGACAGCGATCCGCCCGCACGCCCACCGGATCGGCCCGCCGCCGGTTCCGGGGACGGTGCACCGCCGTCCGATACCAGGCTCCGGGCGCTCACGGCGCCCCATCCTGCCAGGCCGCCGCCCACGCCGGGCGCGATACCCTGGGCGACCCCACCCGGCTGTCTGCCGACCCCCTCCGGTCTCCGGCCGTCGGGTGGCCGACCTCAGGTCCCCCACCGATCCATCGACCCCTTCAAGGAGCGACCCGATGCCCAGCCCAGGCCCCGAGCAGCTCACCGGGCAGCTGCACGGCGTGCTGGAACCGATCGTCACCGCCGCCGGCTTCGAGCTCGACGAGCTCGACGTGCGGGTGGCCGGCCGCCGGCACACCGTCAAGGTGGTGGTGGATTCCGACACCGGTGTCGGGCTGGACGACATCGCCCGCTTGAGTCGCTCGGCCTCCGCCGAGCTCGACCAGCATGAGCACCTCATCGGTGGCTCGTACACCCTCGAGGTCACCTCGCCGGGCGTCGATCGCCCGCTGACCGGGCCCCGCCACTGGCGGCGGGCGCACCTGCGGCTCGTCGAGGTGCGCCGGCCCGACGGCACGACCTTCCAGGGCCGGGTCGGGCCCGCCGGCGAGGAGGCCGTCACGATGCTGGTGGACGGCGCGCTGCGCGAGGTGCGCTACGCCGACGTCGCGCACGCGACGGTGCAGGTCGAGTTCCGGCCGCCGCCCGATGCCGAGGTGAACCTGTTGTCGCCCGACCATGCACAGACGGAGAACCCCACGCCGTCCCCGCCGTCCTCTGGGGAGCAGAGATGAACGTCGACATCGCCGCCCTGCGCGCCATCGAGCGCGACAAGGAGATCCCCTTCGAGATGGTGATCGAGGCCATCGAGACGGCGCTGCTCACCGCCTACAAGCACACCGAGGGCCACCAGCCCCATGCCCGCATCGACATCGACCGCAAGACCGGTCTGGTCCGGGTGATGGTCCAGGAGCTCGCCGACGACGGTTCCGTCGCCACCGAGTGGGACGACACCCCCGAGGGCTTCGGCCGGATCGCGGCCACCACCGCCCGCCAGGTGATCGTCCAGCGGCTGCGCGACGCCGAGCACGAGCGCACCTTCGGCGAATTCTCCGCGAAGGAGGGCGAGATCGTCACCGGCGAGGTGCAGCGCGACGCGCGCGCCAACGCCCGCGGCGTGGTGATCGTCGCGTTGAACGGGGGCCAGACCGAGGGAGTGCTGCCGCAGGCCGAGCAGGTGCCCGGTGAGCGCTACCAGCACGGCGATCGGATCCGCTGCTACGTGGTCGGGGTGACCCGGGGAATGCGCGGCACCCAGATCACGTTGTCGCGTACGCACCCCAATCTCGTGCGCAAGCTGTTCGCGCTCGAGGTTCCGGAGATCGTCGACGGCTCGGTGCAGATCGTCGCCGTGGCCCGGGAGGCAGGGCACCGCTCCAAGATCGCCGTCCGCTCGACGGTGCCGGGGGTCAACCCGAAGGGTGCCTGCATCGGCCCGGTCGGGGCCCGGGTGCGCAACGTCATGAGCGAGCTGGCCGGGGAGAAGATCGACATCATCGACTGGTCCGACGATCCCGCCACGTTCGTGGGCAACGCGTTGTCCCCGTCGAAGGTGGTGTCGGTCACGGTGCTCGATGCCAAGGTCAAGACCGCCCGCGTGGTGGTACCGGACTTCCAGCTCTCCCTCGCCATCGGCAAGGAAGGGCAGAACGCCCGGTTGGCGGCCCGGTTGACCGGCTGGCGCATCGACATCCGCAGCGATGCCGACCCGCGCAACGCCGCCGGGGAAGGTGGCGGCGCCGCGTCGGAGATCGCGGGAGCGTCCGGTACGGAGTCGGTCGGCTGACTCGCGACGCGCTACACTCGATACCGGCCCGTCGCCAGGGCTCGGCTCCCGAAAGTCCGTCCACCGGACCCGGCGCTCACGCCGGTTCCGACCCGGTTCGGACGTGTGTCGGGTGCCGCACCAGGGCGGCGGCCAGCGGTCTGTTGCGTGTCGTCGTGGTGGACGGGGTTCTCACCCCGGACCCGCGGCGGCGGCTCCCCGGCCGAGGTGCCTGGCTGCATCCCGACCTGGAGTGCCTCGGCCGTGCCGAGCGACGCTCGGCGTTCCCGCGGGCGCTCCGCGTCCCGGGGCCGCTGGAGGTCGCTGCGGTACGGTCCCACCTGCAGCCCGGCTGCAGCACGAGTGGGACCGAGATCGGGACCTGGGAGACACCCGGGTCCGTCATTCACGGAAGCAAGGTCGACCCGTCATGAGCCAGTCGTGAAGATCGCACCATGAACGTGCTTCGACACTAGGTTCGAGGTCGAGCGGGACATGCCGCCGGCCTCCGAGAAACAAGGAGAGCAGTGGCAGGCAAGGCCCGCGTGCACGAGCTCGCGAAGGAGCTCGGCGTCAGCAGTAAGCAGGTCCTCAGCAAACTGCAGGATCTGGGTGAGTACGTGAAGTCCCCCTCGTCCACCGTCGAGGCCCCCGTCGCGCGCAAGCTGCGTGAGGCGATGGCGGGCGGCGGCGACTCCGGCAACGGGGCGCGCCGCGGCGGTCCGGGTGGGGGCAACCGGCCACGTCCCGGTGGTGGCCCGTCGGCCGCCCCGGCCCCCGGCCCGTCCGCCGGGTCCGGCCAGTCCCGGCCCACCGGCGGCGGCCCGACCCCCGGCCCGCG
>NZ_JAHDTG010000183.1 GCF_018531475.1 Pseudonocardia mahuensis | reverse complement strand
ACACCTGGTCGCCCTCGTCCGCGCCGGCGCCACCTTCGAGGCCGGCAAGCTCGTCGAACGACCCGAGCAGCACCCTCAAACAGAAGCCGCCTAAAAGATCTTCATCCACAGGTCTTGACGATTGCTCAGCTGTGTTCCGGGGGACTCGACCACCGCGATGAGCGCAACGTTGAGGTGGACGGCCAGGAGTCGCGCTTCTCGCCGGCCGGCCGGGCCGAGGTCGATCACGGCGCAGATGTCCGGCGGGCAGCAGCGGGCAGCGTTGATCGCATCCGACGCGTCAATCTCGATGACGTGCAGGCCGTGGTGTCGCAGCCTGCTGCGCAGCGTCGTGGCCTGCTCGATCCGGCGACGTCCGAGACCTCGAACGACGACAACGTCACCGCCCGTTCCCCTCGCCGCCGCGGCGGCGTCGGCGAGTCGCGTCAGCAGCGAGCGTCTGCTCGCCGTGACAGCAGGGCGGTTGAGCGCGATCACCATTGCCGTCCCTCCTCTGCGGGGGACCGCCCGGCGGCCGTATCGCGGCCTCCGGGTGACGGTCAGGTCAGTTGGGCCTGGTGGCGGGCGGTGATCTGATCGGCCAGCTCCTCCAGGCGGTCGCGCCGCTCGATGCGGTCGACCCAGTGCGGCGGGAGGGCGGATTCGCCGAGGCGGGCGCCGACCAGGGCTCCGGCCATGGACGCGATGGTGGTAACCCTGGGCGGCGACTCCCATCGCCCGGTCAATGTCGGCCAGGTGCTGGCCCGGCTCGGCGAGATCGCCCGGCCGGCCTTCGTCCATCCGCTCGAACTGGTCCGCCAGCTCGCGCACGATGCGACCCCGGCCGCCGCCGCCGAGGTTCTCGGCACGGGCGGCGGCGGGGCAGTCGAAGCAGTACCGGCGGCACTGCTCGCGTTCCTGCGTTCGCCGGACGATCCCGTCGAATGCGTCCACTTCGCGATCAGGATCGGCGGCCACACGGTCCTCGACGCGCTGCGCCGCTACGAGGGCGCCGTCGTCCTGGTCACCCACGACCCCGGCGCGGTCGAGGCCCTCGCCCCTGAGCGGGTCATCCTGCTGCCCGACGGCACGGAGGACCACTTCTCCAGCGACCACCTCGACCTCGTCACGCTGGCCTGACCGGTCCCGTCACGCATCCATCCTCAGCCGCGACCCGCTCCGGGCAGGCGCAGACGGTCGTGTTCGGGGGACGGCGTCGGGGCTGGGTGTCGCCGTTGGCCTGCGACGATGATCGGCTCCTCGGTGAGACCAAGGGCGACTCGTGTCGCAGCTCGGCGTACGATGCGGGGACCGAGTCGGGATCCGCGGCGAGCGCGACACTCACGGCGTGGAGCAGCTCGCTCGTGGCGTGCACGGTCGCCTCACTCACCGGCCTGCCGACTCCTCCTGCCCGCCACCGCAGACGGACAGCCGCGCGCAAGCAGTCCTCGGCGGCGGAGCGACCCTCAGGGCTGCGCCGTCCCATTCGCTCTCCTCTCATACGTGACGACGATGACCGCGCCGCGGCTCATTGCGGCGCGAGGGTTCTGCGGAAGGTCAGATCGTCGGCCAGCCGGCGTAGCCAGTGGAGTTCCTCGAGCCGGGCGAACCAGTCGAGCGGGATCGACGTCGCGCCGTTGCGCGCACCCGCGATCGCTCCGGCCATGGCCGCGATGGTGTCGGTGTCACCACCGGCTCGGATGGCGAACCCGATCGCGTCGACACAACTGTCGGGGTGACGGAGGAAGGCCAGCAGCGCCGTCGGTACCGACGCGACAGCGGTGACGTCGTTACCGAGTTCGTCCGCGGCCTCCTCGGGCGTCCCGTGATCCACGAGTCGACGCACGATCTCCAGCTTGTCCTGGTACTCGGCGGCGGCGACCAGCTCACCGAGCCGGTCGAGGACACCGTGGACGGCCAGCGGCTCGCCCGGCGGGCTGGCCAGGGCGAGCGCCACCGCGCCGGCCTGCAGGACCGCCCCCTCCTGCCCGAGGAGATGACCGTGCGTGGTGCGGGCGCTGGCGCGCGCCTGGGCCGCGACCTGCCCGAGATCGCTCTCAGCCACCGCGACCGGGGCGACACGCATCGCACCGCCGTTGCCGAAGGATCCGCGACCGGAGAACGAGGCGCCGGCGGCCTCGGACCAGCTCATCCCGTCCAGGACCAGCGTGAAGATCCGCGGCGGGCCCGCCCCGTACCCGCGCCACGGTTCCCGCTGCCAGGCGCGCGCGAAGACCTCGACGAGCTGCTGCTCGTCAACGGGCCGGCCGGGCGGCAGTGCGACGAGGTACTCCCCGAGCGCCAAGAGCATCGCGGTGTCGTCGGTGTACCGCAGGAGGCGGTCGGACCCCACCCACTCGGCGAGCTCGTCCGGCCGCACGTCTCGAGAGCCCTCGAACGGCGCACCGAGCGCATCGCCGCAGGCGGCGCCCAGAAGCGCGCCACGCGCGCGGTCGATCAGGAGTTGACTCTCGGTCATCGGGTACCGGTCTCTGCAGTGCGACCGTGATCGGGCCGCCGCGGCTCGCGCTGGGCAGGCGCATCCTGCAGCCACAGCTCAGCGAGGTACCGATAGCGGCCCTCCGGCAGCACAGTGCTCAGCGCGTCGAGGACATCGGCCGGAGCTCCGGCGGCGCGTGCCATCTCCAGCAGCTGCGCCGGGGTATACGAGGCCGGCTCGTGCCCGGCGTCATCGGTAGCGCCCCCCGCGCGACGGCCCGGCCCTGATTCACGCAGATCGATCATCACTACCTCCCGAGGTTGTGCCCGACAGACCGGGCTCCCGGTTCCGGGCGATCGGCGCCCCCGCTCGGGAGCAATCGTCAAGACCTGTGGATGAAGATCTTTTAGGCGGCTTCTGTTTGAGGGTGCTGCTCGGGTCGTTCGACGAGCTTGCCGGCCTCGAAGGTGGCGCCGGCGCGGACGAGGGCGACCAGGTGT
>NZ_JAHDTG010000182.1 GCF_018531475.1 Pseudonocardia mahuensis | reverse complement strand
AGAAGAGGTGGTTCTTGCCGCCGAAGACTTCGCTGACGGAGTCGTCGGTGAAGATTCGGTGGATGGAGTCGGCGAGTAGTGGGGCGCAGGATACGACGTCGATGGTGGGTGGGGCGCCGGGGCGCAGTGGGATGGTGTCGGTGACGACGATGCGTTCGAACGGGGAGGCTGCGAGGTTGTCGTAGGCCCGGCCGCTGAACACGGGGTGGGTGGCGGCGGCGAACACGCGCCGGGCTCCGGCCCGGGCGACTGCTTCGCCGGCGGCGCGTAGCGTGCCCGCGGTGTCGATGATGTCGTCGACGATGATCGCGGTTTTGCCGCGGACGTCGCCGATCACCTGGTTGATCTCGGCGACCTGTTGGGCGGGTCGTTCCTTGTCCAGGATGGCCAGTCCGGCGCCCATGCGGGTGGCGAACTGTTTGTTCAGTTTGACCCGGCCGGCGTCCGGGGCGACGACGACCAGGTCGTCGTCGAGGCCGGCGAAGTGGTCGGCGAGCATCATCAGTGCGGTCATGTGGTCGACCGGGATTCCGAAGAACCCTTGCAGCTGGCCTGCGTGCAGGTCCATGGTCAGCACTCGGTCCACGCCGACCGCTTCGAGGGTGCGGGCGACCATCCGGGCCGAGATCGGCTCGCGGGGGGCGGATTTCTTGTCCTGTCGGGAGTAGCCGTACCAGGGGGTCACCGCGATCACCCGGTGGGCGCTGGCGCCGACCGCCGCGTCGACCATGACCAGTAGCTCGAGCAGTGCGTCGTTGGCGTTGATCCCGGTCTCGGGGTTGGCGCACATGGGTTGGACGAGGAAGACGTCCGCGCCGCGGATGGACTCGTCGAACCGGCAGTAGACCTCGTCGTTGGAGAAGGTCTTGAGCGTGATCGGGCCGAGGTCGACTCCGAGCTGGTGGGCGATCTCCTGGGCCAGCACGGGATTCGCCCGGCCGGAGAACAGCATCAGCCGCTTGTCGTAGCCCCGCTGGAGCGACGCCGTCATGGATCCTCCCTTTCGTGGAGGTAGTGGAAGAACCGCGGGTGATCAGCCCGTGGGCGCGCCCTGGGTGATCGCGTCGTCGATTGCTCGGGCGTGGGGCATGCCGGCGCGTGCCCCGACCGTGCCGACCGACAGCGAGGCTGCGGCCACGCCGCGGGCCGCGGCGTCGGGCACGGTGGCGGCGGCGGCCAGCGCGGCGGCGAGCACCCCGTTGAAGGTGTCGCCGGCGCCGGTGGTGTCGCGGACGTCCGCGGGCGGGGCGGGCAGCGGCGTCGGCCCCTGCGCGGGGTCGATGACCAGCACGCCGTCGCCGCCGAGGGTCACCACGACGGGGGCGCCCGTGCGGTCGGCCACCGCGGCCGCCATCTCCGGTACCGATGCGGCGGTGTTCTCGCCCGGATCGTTCGTGCCGGGGTCGAGCAGTGCGTACAGGTCGCGCAGCTCGGAGCGGTTGGGGGTGACGACCGGGCCGAGCCCGAGCAGGTCCACCAGCCCGGGGGCGACCGGGGCCGGGTTGAGCACGCACGCCAGCCCGTGGGCCAGCGCGGTCTGCACCGCGGCGGCCACCGCGTCCGCCGGGATCTCGGTGCTGACCAGCACGCAGCCGGCCCAGTCCGCCGAGCGCGCCACGGCCGTGCGCACCGCCGCCGGGTCCACGGCGGCGTTCGCCCCGGCCCCCACGGCGATCTGGTTCTCCCCCTGCCCGTCCACGACGATCAGGGCGGCGCCGGTGGCCACGCCCTCGAGCACCGCCACGTCGGTGACGTCGATCCCCTCCGCGCGCAGCTCCGCCAGCGCACCGGTCCCGGTGTCGTCGGCGCCGACGGCGCCGCAGTAGCGGACCTCGGCGCCGGCCCGGGCCGCGGCGACCGCCGCGTTCGCGCCCTTCCCGCCTCCGTGCCGCTCGACGCCGGGACCGACCACGGTCTCCCCCGGCCCCGGCAGCCGGTCGGTCTGCACCACCAGGTCGACGTTGACCGCGCCGACCACCACCACCCGCGGCCTCATGCCACCACCAACGCCGGACACACGCAGTCCCGCACCCGGACGGTGGCCCGGAGCTCGCCGAAGCCGACGACGCTCACGTCCTCCGGCACCCGGAGCCCCACCTCGCGGCAGTGCTCCATCGCCCCGATCGCCATCAGGTCGTTCATGCAGATCACTGACCTCGGGGAGCGCCTGCGGCCCAGGACAGGATCGACATCCACAGTGCCGCGTAGTGCTCCCACTCCACGAACTCCGGCGGGGCCCAGTGCGGGGCGAGGTCGGAGGTGAAGGCCACCGAGCGGCCCCGGCCGTACTCCCCCACCACCAGCAGCGGGTCGTCACCGCTGCGCGCGACCACGGTGGAGCCCTGCTTGGGGAAGGTCCGGTTGTAGCCCAGCAGCATCGGCCACTCGGCCGGCGTGCCGCCCAGCACCGGGTGGGCCGGGTCGCACACGTCGACCTTCAGCCCGTCGGAGATCTCGACCCGGTCGTCGGTGGGCATCAGCTCCACCGGCAGCACGTCGGCCAGCGGGCTCATCCCGTAGCGCGCCTTGCCGTCGATCCCGGTGAACGACAGGTACCCCCCGATCATCACCAGCCCACCGCCACGGCCCACGTAGTCCGCGACCAGACCGAGCTTGTTCGGCGACTTCTCCGAACGCAGGAACGTCTCATCCGGCAACAGGAACGAGTTCGACCCGATGTCGGAGATGACCACGACGTCGAACGCATCCAGCGCCTCCGCCGTCCTGGGGAACAACGAGGAGATCTCATGACCGCGCACGTAGGTCAGCTCGTGACCCGCCGCCCGCACGCAGTCCAGGAAGACCCCCGCGCCCTCCTCGTACTCGGTGTTGTGGAACTGGTCGAAACCCTTCATGTGGATCGTGTGCTTGATCCAGGACTCACCTGCGACCAGGACGCGCAGCGGGGGCGTGCTCAGGGTGTCGGGCACCTGCCCCTCCTCTCG
>NZ_JAHDTG010000181.1 GCF_018531475.1 Pseudonocardia mahuensis | reverse complement strand
CCTCAACCTCGCCGCCACGCTCACCGTGATCCGCCGTCTGATCAACCGGGCCCGCAGTCTCTACCGCTGGCCCACCAGGCCGACCACCCGCCGACTCCGCTGATCCTCATTTGCCGGACGTTCTAAGACGTGGTGTCGCGCAGCCGTACCGGCTCAGACCCAGCCCTGGGTCGTCGGCTCTGCGGCGGCTCCCCGCCGGCCACGGCTCCCCGCCGGCCACGATCGCCATGCCGGGCGAGCCGCCGCATCGGCTGGCCCCGCATGGCGATCTCCCGCGTAGAGCGACACCTACGGGTACGTACGCGAGCGGTCGGGACCGCGTTCACCGGACCGCCGGCCGCGGTGGCGCGGAGGGGAGGAAGTGCATCCGCTAAGCTGATCGCGTTCCCGGCTCGCCGGGGGCGTGCGGGCGTAGCTCAATGGTAGAGCCCCAGTCTTCCAAACTGGCTACGCGGGTTCGATTCCCGTCGCCCGCTCCACCGCTGACCAGCAGCGATGCTGGCGGCAAGATCGTCAGGGTTACCTGTGTGGCACCGGATGTGGCACGAGCCGCGCTATCGTCCCTTGCGTCGACCCGGTGACAAGAAGCGCCACAACCTGATCGAGGTCGTTCCTGCCGGTCCGAAGGCGTGGCGCGAGGCGGAGGTCGTGCGCGAGCGGCTGCTGCGCGAGGTCGCCGAGAAGCGCAACCCGCGAACGAGCGCAACGGTCGACCAGCTCCTGCAGCGGTACCTCGAGCAGTTCGGCGGTTCGCCGAACACGCTGGAGCTGTACCGCGGACACGTCCGCAACCACATCTCGCCGTGTCTGGGCCACCTGAAGGTCGGCCAGCTCGATGCCGAGACGCTCGATTCGTTCTACGGCGAGCTGCGCCGCTGCCGGAGCCGCTGTACGGGCCGGCGCCTGATCGAGCACCGGGTTCTGGGGAAGCACGAGTGCGACGACCGGTGCCGTGCGCACCAGTGCCGCCCGCTCGCCGCCACGACGATCCGGCACATCCACTTCATCCTGTCCGGCGCCTACAAGCGGGCTGTTCGCTGGCGGTGGGTGAGCGTGAATCCGACTGCGCTGGCGGAACCGCCAGCGGCGCCGAAGCCCAACCCTCAGCCGCCGACGGCAGAGCAGGCGGCCTGGATCGTCAACGAGGCGTGGCGCGACCCCGACTGGGGCGCGCTCGTCTGGACGGCCATGACGACTGGCGTCCGTAGGGGCGAGCTGTGTGCGATCCGCGTGTCGTAGGTCGACCTCGCCGAGGGCCGGGAGACCGTGTGGCTGCGGAAGGCGATCCGCCGGGACCCCGATGCCGGGTGGACCGAGGGCGACCTCAAGACTCACCAGCAGCGACGTATCGCGCTCGACGCCGAGACGGTCACCGTTCTGCGCGAGCACATCGCCCGAGCACGGACACGGGCGAGCGCCCTCGGATTCGAGCTGCCACCCGAGGCGTTCCTGTTCTCCGGCTCGCCCGATGGGTCCACGTTCCTCACGCCCGACAGCGTCACGCAGCGCTACGACCGGATGGTGGGCCGGCTGGGCATCGACAGCACGCTGCACAAGCTGCGTCACTACTCAGCCACAGAGCTCGTATCCAACGGGGTCGACCCCCGCACGGTCGCCGGTCGACTCGGGCACGGTGGTGGCGGGACGACGACCCTCAAGACGTACACGGCGTGGGTCTCCGAGGCAGATCAACGGGCCGCCCCCGGCATCGGCGCGACGATGCCGCACCGACCTGTTGCGCTCGACCCCGAGGCCCAACGCCGCGCCATGCCGCGCTACCCCTACGAGGTGGTCGCGGCGGAGCTCGCACGGCAGATCGAGGAGGGTGCGCTCGGGCCGGACGACAACGTCCCCACCGCCACTGACCTGGCGGCCGAGCACGGCGTCTCGCTTTCCACCGCCAAGCGGGCGCTGGTTCTCGTACAGGAGTTGGACCGTTCCCGATCTTGTAGACACCCGGTCGTAGACTGCCGCTGATCGCAGCGGAGGGCCTCGCGTGGCGACACGCCGACATTTCACCCAGGAGTACAAGGAACAGGCCGTTAGCCTCGTCCTCGATTCGGGCCGATCCATCGCCGAGGTGGCGAAGAGTATCGGCGTGCACGAGATGACGTTGGGCAAGTGGGTGAAGAAGGCACGAGACGCCGGTCGGGTGCCGGATTCGGATCTGTCCGAGCCGGAACGGGCCGAGCTGGAGCGACTCCGTAAGGAGAACGCGACCCTGCGGATGGAGCGGGACTTCGCAAAAAAAGTAGCGACCTGGTTCGCGAAAGAACAGCCGTGAAGTACGCGGCGATCGCGGACTGGGCCCCCGAAGGCGAGTTCACCGTCACGTTCATGTGTGCCCAGCTCGGCGTGGCCCGCCAGGGCTACTACCGGTGGCGCGCCGCCGGGCCGAGCGAGCGCGCGCGCACCGACGCCGAGCTCACCGACACCATCCGAGAGATTCACCGCGAGCTCGACGGCCGTCCCGGCGTGCGCCGGGTCTGGGCCGAACTGGTCGTTCGCGGTGTGCGGGTCGCCCGCAAGCGAGTCTGGCGTCTGATGCGCGCGGTCGGCCTGCAGGGTCGCCATCCCCGCGCCTGGAAGCGCACGACCGTCGCAGGTCGGCGGCCCATCGACGCCCCTGACCTGATCGGGCGCGACTTCACCGCCGAGGCCCCCGACACCCGCTGGTGCGGCGACATCTCCTACGTCGCGACCGTGGACGGCTGGGCCTACATCGCCACCGTGATCGACCTGCACTCCCGCATGGTCGTGGGCTACGCCGTGGCCGATCACCTGCGTACCAGTCTGATCATCGAGGCCCTCGTCGCCGCCCTCGTGACCCGCCGGCCACCCTCCGGAGTGATCTTCCACAGTGATCGCGGCTGCCAAGCAGAACTCAACCGGTCGTCGCAACACCTCGGGTCGGAGGTGTGGAATGGGGCGAGAGCCGGGTTGGGCTGCGGCAATGACAGGTCGACCGCCGATGCGGTCGCCGGGGCGGCCGCCGGTGGCGCGC
>NZ_JAHDTG010000180.1 GCF_018531475.1 Pseudonocardia mahuensis | reverse complement strand
CGCCGGCTCGCCGGAGGGGCCGCCGGCGCCGGGGCTCCGCTCTCCCGCCCCGGGTCCGGGTCCGCGGGTGCCGGGGTGGGCGCGGGGGCGGGTGCCGGGGCCCGGGTCGGCGCGGGGGCCGGCAGTGACGCGGCCGGGGCGGGCAGGAGGTCGTCGAGGTCGTCGAGGCGACTGGGGTCGAAGGCGGGGCGGCGGCTCATGCCCGGGCCCCGGATTCGGCGGTGGCGATGCGGGTCAGCAGTTCGCGGGCGAGCGCCTGGTAGTCGCTGGCCAGTGCGGAGGGGTCGCGGGACCACAGCCGCGGCTCCCCGTTGTCGGTGGATTCGGGCTTGCGGTCGGCGCGGTGCTTGCCGCCGCGCAGCCGGGCCAGCCGGGACTTGTTCTGCGCGGCGCTGGCCGCGACGAGCTCGGCCGGGGTCAGGTGCGCGGCCCGCAGGTCCAGCGCGGCGGCCCGGTCGCTGCGGATCATGGTGGGGAAGCTGGTGGCACCGGAGCCGGCCAGGACGTCGTCGATGTCGGACAGCACCTGGGCGTTGCGGGCGGTGGCCCGCGGGTTGGCGTCGAACAGCACCACCCCGAGCAGCTCCACCGAGGCGCCTTCCTGGCGGGCCCGCAGGTAGCGCAGCGCGAGCAGTTCCATGCCGCTGAGCGAGGCGTCGTCGTCCTTGGTGGGCACCACCAGGTACCGGGTGGTGCGCAGCAGCGCGTCGAGCAGCGGGGCGTCCCCCGGCCCGGAGTCGATCAGCACGACGGTGTAGTTGCCGCGGGCGCAGACCTCGGCCAGCGCGGTGCGCAGGTTGGCCACCACATCGAGGCCGGTCTGCGCCGCGGTGGTGGTCAGCGCGCCGACCTGGGCGAGCAGCGGGCCGCCGGCGACCAGGTCGAGGCCGGGGCGCACGTCGGTCTGCACCTGCAGCGGTTCGCCGTACTGCAGCGACAGCATCAGGCTGCGGCCGCGGTCGCCCTCGACGCCGAGGTCGCTGGCGGTGGCGTTGCCCTGCGGGTCGGCGTCGACCACCAGCACCCGGCGGTCCGGGCGGGCGATCAGCCCGGCCAGCGCGGTGACGATCGAGGTCTTGCCCACCCCGCCCTTCTGGTTGGCCACCAGCACCACCCGCTGCAGCGCCGTCGGCTGCGTCAGCGTCTCGGGATTCATCGCCCCCACCTTCTGCGCGCCGGGCGGTCGCGCCGTCTGCCGTTTCTGCTGGTGTGTCCGCGGTGCCCACCGCCGCGGGCCCGGCGGTGGCCGTGGCCGCGGTCTCCGCGGGTGCCGCGGCTGCGGCACCCGCGGTGGCGGTCGCGGTGACCACAGCCGCAACGCAGCGTAGCGACGCGGCTGCGGCCGCCGACGGCGACACGCCTGTGGTCACGCGTGTCACATCTGCCGCGGCCGCGTCGTCGGCCGCGGCTGTGTCCTCCCCTGCGATCACGTCGGTGGCCGCGTCGTCGGCTGCTGCTGCGCTCTCCGCTGCGATCACCTCGAAGGGAACGTCGCTGTCCACTGCTGCGCTCTCCCCTGTGGTCGCATCGGCGGAGCCGTCGGTGTCGGTTGCGGAGGCCATGGCGGTGGCGAGGTCGGTGACAGCAGCTGTGGGCACCGCGGTGGACACGTCGGCGGTCACGGCGGTGGTATCGGACGGTGAAGCATCGGTGGCATCGGCGGTGACCATCGCAGATGCCACCGCTTCGGTCACCGCTGTGGGCTCGTCGCGCTGCGCGGATAGGGCCACATCGCGGGCACCACGTTTGACATCCACTATGACCACTGCCGAGGACAAAGACGGTGATGATGATGGCGATGGCGCTGCTGCCACCGAGGAGTGCACATCAGATGCCATCGAGGTGGACACGGCTGCGGACGCAGCTAAGACCGGGCGTGGGGCAGCAGCAGAGTCCACGGACGGCGACACGGCTGTTGTCACAGCGGTGACCACCGCCCTGTGGACATACGGGGCCGACGCAGTGGACGCATGTGATGCGACGTCGCTGCCATCAGCGGAAGCCTCGTAGGGAAACACCGCTGATCACACCCCAGGTGTCACCGACGCGGACGCCGCTGAGAGTGATGACGATATCGACGCTGATGACACCGTGGCGACCACTGCATCGGTCGCCGACGTCGACACCGCGGAGTAGTCAGCAGGCGTTACATATGTGGACACATATGTGGGTTTGCCCGAGACCGAGGCGGGTGGTGGGGTTGTCGGTCCACACCGACCCTTCCTCGATGTAGCCGCGCATCGCGCCGCCGATCGCGACCGGCCGGGCCACATGAAGGCCAGCTCTCTGGCCCCGTTGGCGTAGCCGGTGGTGGCGAATCCGCGGCGCAGCGAAGGGCCGGCCCAGTGCCCGGGCAGCCCGGCGGCGGCTACCCGCCGGGCGATGATCTGTGCGATGGTCCGGTCGGAGAGCCGTCTCTCGCCGAGCCGGTCGTGCCGAGCCACCGCCACGAACGCGGCTCCGGCGGACCGCGGCGCGGATCCGGCGGGTTCCGCGGGACCGCCGGCGGGGCCGGTGGGGGCGAGGGCGGCCGGGTGGGCGGCCGCTGCCCGGCGCCGGAGCCAGGCCCACCAGGCGCGGACCGGGCCGGACTGCGGGTGCGCGGGCGTAGGACAGGCCGCGGGAGCCGCCGGTGGCCTCCGGGTCGGTCCTGGACCGGGCGAGGAACAGCCGCAGCCCGTCGGTGTCCTCGACCAGGTCGACCAGGTCCAGGGCCGCCCGTTCGGAGCGGCGCAGCGCCCCGGTGAACCCGATCAGCAGCACCCGGTCCCGGACGTCGGTCGGCCGCTGGGGGTCGAGGGTGTCCAGGATGGCCCGCAGCGCATCGAGACGGCGGGTTGCATCCGGGCCGGGCGGGTGCCGTGGCGGCGCCGGATTCCGGACAGGACGGTCTTGACCTGCTCGTCGCGGGCCGGGGAGGGGCGCCCGGCCAGGTCGTGCGCGGCGACGCTCACCGCGCAGCGCCGGGCCCGGGGGGCCGGCCGGTGCGACGCCGCGTGCGCGGCCGGAGATCGGGCCAGGGTGGCCGGGGCGGCCG
>NZ_JAHDTG010000179.1 GCF_018531475.1 Pseudonocardia mahuensis | reverse complement strand
ACCGGGGCGGGGCAGGGGCTGGGTCGGGCGCTCGGTCTGGGTTTCGCCCGTGAGGGGGCGCACGTGGCGTTTCACTACAACTCCTCGGGCGAGGGCGCGCGGGAGGCGGCCGTGGAGGCTGCTGAACTGGGTGTCGAGGCGATCGCGGTGGGTGGTGACCTGCGCGACGCGGCCGCGGTGGCGGCGCTGGTGGAGCGGGTGGAGACCGAGCTGGGTCCGATCGACACCCTGGTGAACAATGCCGCGGCGACGAAGGTGCAGCGGTTCCTGGACTCCACCCCGCAGGACTGGGGGCCGCAGATCGACGTCACGGTGACCGGGACGCTGCAGGTCACGCATGCGGTGGCGAAGCGGATGGCCGGGCGCAAGGCCGGGTCGATCGTGAACCTGATGGGTGATTCGGGTCGGGTGGGGGAGTCGGGGCTGCTGGTGACGGCGACGGCGCGGTCGACGACGGTGGGGTTGACCCGGTCGCTGGCCAAGGAGTTGGCGCGGTTCGGGATCCGGGCGAACGCGGTGTCGTTGGCGTTGGTGCGCACCGACAACTTCGATGCGCACGCGGGGGGGTCCGAGGACGAGCGGATGCGCAAGATCATCGCGCAGTACCCGTTGCGCCGGCTCGGGCGCCCGGAGGACATCACGCCGATGGTGCTGCTGCTGGCCTCTCCGTTGTCGTCGTGGACCACCGGTCAGGTGGTCTCGGTCAACGGCGGCTACGCGATGCCGTGAGCGGGGCGGTGACCGACGCCGGCCTTGAGCGGGGAGAAGGACGATGAGCGACGCTGACGACGCTGACGACGCTGACGACGCTGACGACGCTGAGGACACGGCCGGCGCCGGCAGCCTCGGGCGGAGTGTGCGGCGCAAGGAGGACCGGCGGCTGGTCACCGGGTGTGGCCGGTATGTCTCGGATCTGCAGTTGCCGCGGATGCGGCACGTGGCGTTCCTGCGCAGCCCGATGGGGCACGCCCGGATCACCGGGGTGGGCGTGTCCCGGGCGGAGGCGGCGGGGCACCGGGTGTTCACCGGGGCGGATTTCGCCGGGGTGGTGCTGCGGGCGCGCTCGGCGTTGCCGTCGTATGTGGAGACCGATCAGCCGGTGTTGGCGCACGAGAAGGTGCGGTTCGCCGGGGAGCCGGTGGCCGCGGTGGTGGCCGGGGACCGGTATCGGGCCGAGGACGCGCTCGAGTTGGTCGAGGTGGATTACGATCCGCTGCCGGCCACGGTGTGTGCGTGGGCCGCGCCGGTGGTGCCGGTGCACGCGGCGGCGCCGGACAACGTGTTGTTGGAGCGCACGTTCGAGGCCGGGTCGGTGGAGGAGGCGTTCGCCGGGGCGGCGGTGGTGGTGGAGCGGGAGCTGGTCACCAACCGGCACGCGGGCAACCCGATGGAGTGTCGGGCCGGGGTGGCGTTGTGGGAGCCGGCCGATCGCAAGTTGACGTTCTGGTCCGGGACGCAGGTGCCGCACATCGTGCGGAACATGCTCGCCGAGTTGCTGGGGCTGCCGGAGGGCAACGTGCGGGTGATCGCGCCGGATGTGGGTGGCGGGTTCGGGGTGAAGGCGGTGTTGTATCCGGAGGATGTGGCGCTGTGCCTGATCGCCCGGGCCATGCCGGGGGTGCCGGTGAAGTGGGTGGAGGACCGGGTGGAGCACCTCGCGGCCGCGACGCACGCCCGCGATCACCGGTATCTGATCTGCGCGGGGTTCGCCGCGGACGGCACCTTGTTGGGGGTGCGGGCCGATGTGTCGTGCAACGTGGGTGCGTATTCGGTGTATCCGTGGACGGCCGGGATCGAGCCGCTGATGGCCGGCGGGCTGTTGTCGGGGCCGTATCGGTTGGACAACTACCGGTGCACGGTGCGGGGGGTGGCGACCAACACCGCGCCGTCGGGGCCGTATCGGGGGGTGGCCCGCCCGGCGAGTGTGTTCGCGATGGAGACGGTGCTGGATGCGGCCGCCCGGGAGTTGGGCATGACCGGGGTGCAGATCCGGCGCCGGAACGTGATCCGGCCGCGGGACATCCCGTACAGGATGCCCTCGCGGCTGGTGGATGATTCCGGGCATTACGGCGAGTGTCTGGACAAGGCCCTCGAGGCGCTGGGCTACGAGGAGTTCCTGGCCGAGCAGGCGCGGCGCCGGGAGACCGGGGGGGCGCCGATCGGGATCGGGTTCGCGGTCTACAACGAGCTGACCGGGCTGGGCCGGGCGGCGTCGGCGGGGCCGCGGATGCCGTTTCGGACCGGGCACGACGCCTGCACGGTGCGGGTCAATCCGGACGGCAAAGTCACCGTGTTTTCCGGGGTGACCTCGCAGGGGCAGGGCCTGGAGACGACGGTGGCGCAGATCGTGGCCGACGGGATCGGGGTGGCCTTCGACGATGTCGAGGTCCGTCTCGGTGACACCGATACCTCGGTGTGGGGGTTCGGGGCGTTCTCCTCGCGGCAGGCGGTGATCGGCGGCGGGGCCGCGCACCGCACCGCTGAGGCGGTGAAGGACAAGGTCCTGGCGCTGGCCGCCGGGCTGCTGGAGGCCGCCGTCGGTGATCTGCGGATCGGGGCCGGGCAGATCGGCGTGGTCGGCGAGCCGGGGCCGCGGATCTCGGTGGCCGAGGTGGCGCGGGTGGCCTACCTGGAGTCCGACCGGTTGCCCGCCGGGATCGAGCCGGGGCTGGAGGCCACCCGGTTCTACGATCCGGTCCGTGGCGCGTTCGCCGCCGGGGCGCAGGCGGCGGCGGTCGAGGTCGACCGGGCCACCGGGGAGCTGCGGATCCTCAAGTATGTCTGTGTGGAGGACGCCGGGCGGGCGATGCACCCGCAGATCGTGGACGGGCAGATCGCCGGGTCGATCGCGCAGGGTATCGGCGGGGCGCTGTATGAGCACCTGGTCTACGACGAGGACGGCAACCTGATCACCGGCACGCTGCTGGACTACCTGATGCCGACCAGCGCCGAGATCCCGGAGCTGACCATCGGCCACGTCGCGCATCCCGCGGCGAACCCGCTCGGTGTCCGCGGCGTCGGCGAGGGCGGCACCCTCGGCCCCAACGCGGTGCTCGCCGGCGCGCTCGGCGACGCCCTGGGCATCAGCATCGACACCCTGCCGATCACCCCGGCCACC
>NZ_JAHDTG010000178.1 GCF_018531475.1 Pseudonocardia mahuensis | reverse complement strand
CTACCTCAACCTCGCCGCCACGCTCACCGTGATCCGCCGTCTGATCAACCGGGCCCGCAGTCTCTACCGCTGGCCCACCAGGCCGACCACCCGCCGACTCCGCTGATCCTCATTTGCCGGACGTTCTAAGCCCGCCGCGGGCGATCTGGTCGCGGCGCTCTGCGCGATCAGGATCGCCCGGACGTCGCTGTCGTGGCCCTCGGCCCGGTAGGCGGCGGCGAGCTGCTGGTACGGCTGCGCCGCATACCTGAGGGTGCCACCGCCCAGCAGCTCCAGCCAGGCCTCCCGGTTCGTTTGAGGGCGAGCCTCGGGATCTGGGTGTAGGTCAGGCCATCGATTTCCCATTGGAGTCGGGGGTTGGAGCGGCTGCACCCGGTGCCGCCCAGGAGATCGAGCAGGCCGCCGATCCGGGCACCGAGCAGGCTGACGGCGCCGGAAGGGCCGCCGCCGTCGGCGCGGAGGCCGTTGCCGAGTAATACATCGCGCAGCCTCACGCCGGGATCGAGGCGTGAGGCTGCGTCCGTTCGGTTCAGGAGCTGGCGGAACGCGTCCGCACGATCGCCACGATGGTGACGGCGATGAGCAGCAGCAGGAGCACTACGACCGTCACCGGCAGCAGCAGGAGCGCCAGGACCAGGACGATAATGATCGCGGCCTTCGCGCCCGGACCCAATGCGGAGAAGGCGCCCGTGATGGCGCCCCACACAGGGCTCTTACCCGCGAGGGCAGCGCGGACTCCGCCCAACAGTGCGCCGATCTTGACGCCCCGTCGAGCCGCGATTTCGTCGAGCGTCCGGGCCAGCTGCTCGACTTTGTCGAGCGCCATCCCGAACGTCCGCTCGAGCACAGCTGCGAGGAGCTCCCGCAGAGCAGCTCTCAACTGGTCCGTCGGAGGCGGAGCAGTGCGGGAGTCGCGGGCTAGACCGGCTCTGCCCGTTCGGGCAGGAGCGACGAGGGCGTCACTCACCGCGTCCGCCCGCTCCCGGCCCGCGGCGGCCGAGCCGCGTGGGACGGCGGGACACGGGCGCGCGCCGGACAGCCGGAGCTGTCGCATCAGGTTGCGGTGCGTTCACGTCCCGACGCGGCCGAGCCGGTCGCTGCGGCCGCTGGCCCTCCGACTGGGGGCGCGGGGCCGGCCGCGTCGCGGGTTCGCGACGATCAACCCGGTCCTCGGCGGCCTCCTCGTCCTCCACGGCCTCCTCGTCGACGGCCTCGTCCTCGATGGTCTCCTGCTCGCCACCGCGGCGCCTGGCCGCTGCTTCCCGCAGGCGGAGTGCCAGCTGCCTGAGTGTCTCCAGCAGCTGGAGCGCCAGCTGACGCAGGAACCGGAGGAACAGCATGATCTTGCGGACGACGAGAGCGAGAGCGAACGCCGCCCCGACCCCACGCAGTACACCCAGTAGCGGCTTCGCCACTGTGTCAGTGACCGTCGTGACGGCGCCCTTCGCGGTGTCAGTTGCGGTGCCAGCGGTCGTCTTGACGGCGCCCTTCGCGGTGTCGGTTGCGGTGCCAGCGGTCGTCTTGACGGCGCCCTTCGCGGTGTCGGTTGCGGTGCCGGCGGTCGTCGCCAGGCCGCCCGCGGCACCGGACGCGGTGCTGCTGGTCGCGACCCGGTCGAGCCTGTTCGCGACGCCGTGGGCCCCTGAGCGTGCCTTGTTGGCCGCCGGGCCCAGAACGGCACTTCCGGCGCGCTGCATGGCGGACCGCGCGGGATTGCCTGATCCGGCGCGGTCGGCGGATCCAGTGGTCTCCCTCGAATCTCGGGTCGGTTCGGTGGTCATGCCCATCCCTCCATCTGGTGAGGTACGGATGCGGGCACAGCGTCGCTGCGCGGACGGCATACCACCTGCGAAGATCAGGTATTCCCAGTTTCCGATCTCCTCATTGTCTTCGCGTCCGCGCGCACTACTCGCCCGGGGAGATGGCCCTTTCGGAGCAACGTCGTTCGGCTGGTCAGCCCGAGCCCCTTCTGATGAATGGAATACAGGCGCCGATTCGACGGGTCTCGAGGGCAAGACCCGCGACACCCTGACCGCGCGCCGGCTCCACGGCAAGATCGCGCGTAAGGGCGAGAAGGCACCGATCCAGGCCGGGCAACGCTGGCACGTGGAACGCACCAACGCCTGGCACAACAGCTTCAACCGGCTGCAACGCTGCTACGAATGACGCCACGTCGTGGTCGAGGCGTTCTTCGACATCGCCGACACGATCATCACCGTCCGTAGCCTGATCCGCCGGGCCTGGACTACCCACCGCTGGGACACACGACCCCCGCGACGTCCATAACCCAACGGCCTATCTGCGCGACCTCTTCACATCACGGAGTCTGAGGATCGCGCTCGAAGCGGCAGTTCACGGCGCTCGAGGCCCTCACGCCTTGCTTTGAGGCAGGCTCGCCCGCGCTAACCCGGGGCTTTCATCGGGGTTCGCCGCTTGGGGCGTGTTGATGAGCTGGAGGGTGCCGCTGACCAGCGAGGATGGGGATTGCTGAAGTCCTTATCGTCACGAGTTCAGGAGCACCCTCCAGGTGAAGAAGGCTATCGGGTTCTACCCGTGCCCGGACGTCGACACGGCCGGAACGGCGGTGGTGTCCCACGCCGGGACGCTGCTGTTGACCGAGATCATCGGCCGAGTCGGGCTCGACCGGGCCCTGTCGCAGGCGTTGGAGAAGTGGCGGCCCCGGCTCGCCGTGCACGACCCAGCGAAGGTGCTGCTGGACCTCGCTCTCGGTCTCGCGGTCGGCGGGGACTGCCTGGCCGACATCGCGCTGCTGCGCGCCGAACCCGGCGTGTTCGGGTTGGTCGCCTCTGATCCGACGGTGTCGCGCACGATCGACCGCCTCGCCCGCGACGCGACCGCGGTGTTGGCGGCGATCGACACCGCCCGCGCAGCGGCTCGAGCGCGGGCATGGGAGCTCGCCGGTGACCAGGCTCCCGGCCACGACACCGACGCCGCCCACCCCTTGATCATCGACGTGGACGCCACCCTGGTCACCGCGCACTCGGAGAAAGAAGGTGCGGCCGCGACGTTCAAGAAGAGCTACGGCCACCACCCGTTGTGGGCGTTCGTCGACCACGGACCGGATGGCACCGGTGAACCTCTCGCCGCGCTGCTGCGCCCGGGCAACGCCGGCTCGAACACCGCCGCCGGTGCGCCACGAGGCGCCTCGTCATATTCCCAACCGAGTTGGGAGGAACTTGGAAGGAGGTTCCTGGGTCTGGTGGCTTACCTGGATCCGAAAGGTGAAGGGGACAACAGCATGCCAGTGAGGTGATCTCAACGAGAAGGGGCGCGGCGGTTGCTGCGACACGCACAATTCGGATGATCGGGACAGTCCACGATGGACGTTGGGTCCCCAGGTAGGCAGTTCTCACCACAAGCACTGACCG
>NZ_JAHDTG010000177.1 GCF_018531475.1 Pseudonocardia mahuensis | reverse complement strand
CGTACTCGGTGTTGTGGAACTGGTCGAAACCCTTCATGTGGATCGTGTGCTTGATCCAGGACTCACCTGCGACCAGGACGCGCAGCGGGGGCGTGCTCAGGGTGTCGGGCACCTGCCCCTCCTCTCGTGATAAACGTTTCTGCTCATGGCATACAGCCGCCGGTGTGCGGCTTCTGCCGGGCTGAAAGTAGCCAGGTCCGCGAGAACTGACAAGGGGTAGGAACGTTTCCACCCGGTAACGGGGGTCGAGCGGCTGAACGAGGCGCCTCTGGAGCGCGGCCCGGGGCTCACCGACCGGGCGGCCCGTCGGGAGACTCGGCTGGGTGGCCGGCCCCTACCGCAACCGCTACCGGATGGTGTGCGGGCCTGCCGGGCAGGCGGGCCGGTAACCCCTCGGGGGCCCAGCGCAGCTCCAGCGGCCGGCCGGGTGCTTCGTCACCGCGGGTGATCGCGGGTACCCATCAATTGGCCGTTGACAAGCCGAGGAGCGGAGGCCAAACTCAGGCGCCATGTTGAACGTTTGTTCAAAGTAGCCCGGAAGATCGGGTCGACGCAGGGCGGCGAGTTCGTCAGGAAGCTCGACCCCCTGTGACGGAGGCCGAGGCGGTCGCCGTGGGCAGGTCGATTCATCACGAAGGGTGGGATCCTCAGGTGGTCCGCAAGACCAGAGAGCTGGAGCGTGCCGCTCAGGCAGTGCGTTCGGCCGTCGAGGCGCTTGCCTCCGGTGGGCTGGTCGTAGTTGCCGATGACCATGAACGCGAGAACGAGGGCGATCTGATCGCGGCGGGCGCTCTGATAACCGCGGACACGGTGGCCTTCATGGTGCGGCACACGACCGGCATCCTGTGTGCCCCCATGCCTGCCGCCCGCGCTCGGGAGCTGGGGCTTGCGGACATGGTCCCGGAAAGCACGGACCCCCACGGCACCGCGTTCACGATCACCGTCGACCACGGCAGCTGCGGAACGGGCGTGTCGGCACAGGATCGAGCCCTGACTCTGCGGGCCCTGGCCGACCCGGCGGCTGTTGCAGCGGAGTTCACCCGGCCCGGTCACATCTTCCCGCTGAAGGCCCGCGAGGGCGGAGTGCTTACCCGTCCCGGGCACACCGAGGCCGCTGTCGACCTCCTGCACCGAACCGACCTCCCGCCAGTCGCGGTGATCAGCGAGATCCTCGACGAGGACGGTGATATGGCGCGCGGAGACACGCTCAAGCGGTTCGCCGCGGAGCACGGGCTGCCCTTCCTGACGATCGCGGACCTGATCAAGGTCCGCGACGCGGAGCGTGCCGAGGTGCGACGAGTCGCAACGGCGGCGCTGCCCACGGTGTTCGGCGACTTTCAGGCCGCGGCCTACCGCACCAGCGACGGCGCCGAGCACCTGGCGATCGTGCTCGGCGACGTCGCTGCACAGGGGGCATCCGAAGACGGTGTCCTGGTCCGGGTACACAGCGAATGTCTCACCGGAGACATCATCGGCTCGCTGCGCTGCGACTGCGGCGCCCAGCTCGAGCACGCGCTCGCCGCGATCACCCGCGAAGGCTGTGGCGCCGTCGTCTACCTGCGAGGACACGAAGGCCGCGGAATCGGACTGGCCAACAAGATCGCCGCATACAGCCTCCAGGACGACGGCCTCGACACCGTCGATGCCAACGTCGTCCAGGGCCTGCCGGTCGATGCCCGCGACTACGGGCACGCTGCGGGCATCCTGGCCGATCTCGGTGTCCACAACGTTCGCCTCATCAGCAACAACCCGGCAAAGAGCGCCGCTTTGCGCGAGCAGGGGCTGTCCGTGGTCGCACAAGTCACAGTCCCCTACGCGGAAAACCCACACAACGTGCGGTACCTCAGAGCGAAGGAGAATCGCATGGGGCACCAGAAATTCGACACAGTCGCGATGTAAGGAATGGTTGTGTTCGCCCCACCTTCGGTGAGCGGTCTGGTGCAGCAGTTGTCGTGTGCCGAGCATCTTGCTCGGTCGATCGCTCAGATCGAGGGGGGTGACTCGGTCAGCGCGGTGTTCGACGGTTCCAACCACATCTTCTGACCGGTCGGATGGCCGACCGCCTGCGGTTTAAGGAGACGCTCATGCTGCTCGACCCCCTCAAGATTCGGGACCTGGAGCTGCCGAATCGGGTCGTCATGGCGCCGATGTCGCAGCGCTCCGCTGACGAGACCGGGTGCGCGAATAGTTGGCATCTGGTGCACTACGGCTCGCGTGCGGTCGGTGGTGTCGGGCTCGTGATGATCGAGGACTCGGCGGTCTCGCCCGAGGGCCGCGGCCACGGCGGCGCTCTCGGCCTCTACACCGACGAGCAGGCCGCGGCGCTGGCGCCCATCGTGGAGTTCTGCCACGAGCAGGGGGCCAAGGTCGGTGTGCAGCTCGGGCACACCGGGCGGAAGGCCTTCGCCGACAGCGACGCACTCAACCAGGTCGTGGGTGCTACCGGGGCACCCTTCAACGCCTCGAGCCACCAGCCCCACGCGCTGACCGACGAGGAGATCGGCGACCTGGTCGCTGCGTTCGGGCAGGCCGCAGCCAGGGCGAGGCAGGTCGGCGTCGACGTGATCGAGATCCACGCCTCGCACGGGTACCTCATTCACGAGTTCCTCTCGCCGCTGACCAACCACCGCTCAGGCCCGTACGGCGGCGACCCCGAGGCCAACAGTCGCTTCCTGCTCGACATCGTGGAACGGGTGCGCGCAGCCTGCGGGCCGGGAATGCCGCTGTTCGTCCGGCTGGCGATCGACGACCTCGCCGACGGCGGCTGGCATGCTGACGACGCCATCCCGGTCATCAACCAGCTCAGCCGGGCCGGCTGCGATGCCATCGACGCCGCGGCCGGCGGCGCAGTCGAGGGCGCGTCATCGTTCGAGATCCCGGTCGACTTCCGCAACCTCGCCGCACAGGTCCGCGAACGCACTGGTGTGCCGACCATCGTCGCCGGCGGCATCAGCAGCGCAGAAGCAGCCGAAGCCGCGCTTGCCGGCAGCGACTGCGACCTCGTCGCGATCGGACGGCTCCTGCTCACCAACCCCTTCTGGGTCAAC
Source organism: Pseudonocardia mahuensis (assembly GCF_018531475.1). Lineage (GTDB taxonomy): Bacteria > Actinomycetota > Actinomycetes > Mycobacteriales > Pseudonocardiaceae > Pseudonocardia. The sequence continues at coordinate 407 of NZ_JAHDTG010000177.1, read as the reverse complement.
TCCCTGAAGGAGTCGACACAGGCCAGATGACCACACCCACGCAAGACCGACCTCGACGCCCGAGCGCACCCTGCTACCCGGCCGTTCCCGAACGAGCGCACCTCCAAGCAGTCCGTCGCTGAGTGGGCCTTACTCGGCCACACAACGCCGCATTCCGACCTCGGGTGGGTGGCGAGAACCCAGCCTCGCCCCACGTTGTCGCAGCTGGTCTGCGGAGCGTCGGATTCGGCCTCGTCCGTTCCTTCCTCGTCACACACGATTCTCGATAATGGAGTGAGTTATGGCATTGAAGTTCTGGGTGACGGCGCCCTTCTTCTACTCGGACATGGATCGCCCGTGGGGCGAGCTGCTGCAGGACATGCTGACGATCGTCGACACCGCCGAGCGGCTCGGTTTCGAGGGTGTCG
>NZ_JAHDTG010000176.1 GCF_018531475.1 Pseudonocardia mahuensis | reverse complement strand
TCATCTCCGCGCTCCGACGCCTGCAGAAACTGCCCGCCCTCGTCCGCGGCTTCTTCCGCGATCCACACCTGCGCTACATCAGCGCATAGCACCCGAAGTCGACTTACTTACGATCTCCTTAGTAACTACTCGACACCGCTCGAATACGAGCTAGGTTTCAGGAAACTCACCGACCTGGCAGCCCAAATCGGTGTCAATAAAATCGGGAACGCTCCAAGGTCGACGGTCCTCGGCGCGGGCCGAGCGGACCGACCATGGCTCCGACTGTGCGGTCGGAGCCATGGTCGCCCGGTCACGTGAAGACGGTCGTGAAGGTCTCTTTGAGCTCCCGGGCGATGTAGACGATGCCCTTGGCCAGCTGGTCCTCCGTCCACTGGACGGTGGGGAAGTCCGGGAACGTGCGGTAGCCCAGCCCAGCGAACACCTCGTTCCGGTTGCCGGAGGGATCGAAGAAGTAGATCGTCGTGCCCCGGGTGATGCCGTGCCGGGTCGGGCCGATGTCGACGGAGACGTCGTCCATGCTCATGATGTCCCCGGCCCGCAGGATGGCGTTCCAATCCTCGAGGTGGAATGCAAAGTGGTGCAGCTTCGCGTCCGGACCCTTGATCACCGCGATGTCGTGCGGGGACTCGCCGCACGCCATCCACGAGCCGAGCACCTCCGGGTGGCTCGGGTTGGTGATGGCCCGCTCGGCGACGTGGAAGTCCAGGACCTCCATGAAGAACTTCTCCACCAGGCCGGGGTTGTCCGCGCCGATCAGCGCGTGGTCGATCCAGTGCGCGGCGATGCCGCGGCCGTCGCGCGGCCAGGGGTCCGGGTTCAGGGCGCCGGTGTCCGTGCCGACGTATTCGATGTCGGTGAAGAGCTCGATCCTCTGCTCCGACGGCAGGGTGAGCGCGACGCCGTCGCCGACGGTCAGGTTCTCGCCTGCGCTGACGCGCCCGGTGGTCGCACCGAACTGCTGCGCCCGCTTCTCGTACCGGACCAGGTCTTCCTCGTCCTGGCACTTGTAGCCGAGCTTGACCAGCCCGACCCCGCCCTCCTCCAGCACCAGGGAGTGGTGGTCGTACTCGTCCCAGCACTTCAGGTGCAGCTTGCCCGGCTCCTCGTGCACGACCTTCATACCGAGCGTGTTGGAGTAGTGGTTCCGCGCTTCCTCGAGATCCGTCACCCGGATGTGGACGTACCCGAGCCTCATGACGCTCATGTCGCTTTCCTCTCGACTACCTTCTCGGAATCTGGAGACGTGTGGCCGGGCACCCTCGAGTTGCCCGCGGCGGCCGCGTACGAGGACAACGCCGTCCGCAGCCGGTCGCCCTCCTGGAGTTCGATCACGACGTTCGTCACCGGAACGGCTCGGCAGCTCAGGCAGATGCCGAGCACGCGCTCGTCGTCCGTGAGCACCCCCGGATCGATGGGGCGCTCGTACTCGATCTCGCCCAGGACGAGGTGGATCTTGCAGACGCCGCAGCCGCCGCGCCGGCAGCCGTACCGGTACGTGTGACCCGAGCGCACGATGGCGGAGAGCATCGTCTCGCCATCCCGCACCAGCAGGGTGACGTCGTAGCCGTTGATGATCAGGTCCGGCACGGACGACCCCGACCGATCCGGTTCCTACTCAGCTCTCCGCCCATCCGGGCACTCCTCTCAGCTGTGAACCTCGACCGAGCCGAGCCCGTCGAACTCCGCCGTCACGTTGTCGCCTCCGATGAGCGGCACCGAGGCGGTCAGGCCGCCGGAGAGCACGATGCTGCCGGCCGGCAGGTGCTCGCCCTTCGCGGCGAGGGTGTTGGCGAGCCACGCCACCGCCGCGGCCGGGTCACCCATGACCGCGCCGCCCGCCGCCGTGTCGACCACCTCGCCGCGCGACCGGAAGACGCAGCCGACCAACCGCAGGTCCACCAGATCCGAGGGCCTGCACGGCCGGGAGCCGAGGACGATCCGGGCCGCTGCGGCGTTGTCGGCGATGGAGTCCGGCAGCCGGAAGCGGTCGGAGTACCGCGAGTCCATCACCTCGACCGCGGCGACCACCGCCTCGGTCGCCGCGATCACGCCGGCGGCCGTCACCGGACCCTCGATCCGCTCACCGATCAGGAACGCGATCTCCGGCTCGGCACGGGGGTGGATGAGCTGGCCGAGCGGCAGCGGCTCCGCAGCGGGGACGAGCATCCCCGAGGTCAGCCGGCCGTACACGGGCTCGTGGATGCCCAGCGCATCGCGCTTGACGCGGCTGGTCATCCCCAGCTTCCAGCCGATCAAACCCTCGCCGTCCTGCAGCCGGTGCTCGACGACCAGCCGCTGTGCCTTGTACGCCGTCTCCGCGTCCAGGAACGGGTGAGCCCGGGTGAACGGGACCACCGGGGTCCGGGCTCGCTCGGCCTCGATCAACGCATCGGCCATGGTCTGTGGGTCGGTCACGCAGCCTCACCCGCAGCGCTGAACCGGGTGGTCACCGAACCCAGGTGGGCGAAGTCCGCCCGGAAGACGTCGCCAGGTCGGACGGGCACCATGCGGTGCAGCGCACCCGGGAGGACCACGTCGTCGCGGCGCAGACCCGAGCCCAGCCCGCCGAGCTTGTTCGCCAGCCACGCCACGCAACGAGCAGGGTTGCCCAGGGCAGCCGCGCCGGCGCCGCTGTCGATCGCCACGCCGTTGCGGTAGAACAGCATCCCGGTCAGCCGGAGGTCGAGCGCGGTGACGGGGGTGAGGTTGCCGCCGAGGACGACCCGGCCGGATGACGCGTTGTCGGCGATGGTGTCGGCCAACCTGATCCGCCAGGCGACGACCCGGCTGTCCACGATCTCGATCGCCGGCAGCACACCGGCGATCGCGGTGAGGGCGTCGGCGGTCGTCACGCCGGGGCCGGCGAGGTCCCGGCCGAGGACGAAGGCCATCTCGGCCTCGACCCGCGGCTGGAGCATCGTCGCCAAGGCGACCTCGTCGCCGTCGTCGACGAACATGGCGTCGAGCAGCGCCCCGAAGTCCGGCTCGTCCACCCCGAGCAGGTCCTGCATCGCGCGCGAGGTCAGTCCGACCTTCCGACCGCGCACCACTCGGCCCGCCGCGACCTGGCGCTCGACGTTGCGCCCCTGGATCGCGTACGCGTCCTCGACCGTCAGGTCCCCGAGGTCGTCGGTGAGCGGTGGGATCGGTGCGCGCTGAACCTCCGCCTGCCACAGCCGGTCGGCCAGCTCCGCGATGATCCCCGGCTCAGCCATGGGATCGGCGCTCCCGCCCATGGGGCCCGTACTTCCTCGGTTCCACCGCGGCGATCTCCTCGGCACGACTCAACTGCACGGCCTCACTCCCTCCTCGAGCGTCGCACCCTGACGGGGTCCTTGGCGCCGGGCAACGCCCTAGGTATGGCCCTCGGCCGCACCGGACCGGGGCCCGACGGTCGGTCTGGGCGGGGCCGGCGCTGGCTCCCCGGAGCGCGAGCCGCTCCTAGTGCTGCGTTCGTTAAGTAGAGCGTAGGTTATCGGTTGTGGAGGCTGTCGGGTCGAGCGGAGAACGGTCGTGCCGAGGTTGCTGATCGCGCGTCCGGCTGCGGACGCGGTCGAGGAACGCGCG
>NZ_JAHDTG010000175.1 GCF_018531475.1 Pseudonocardia mahuensis | reverse complement strand
GCGGCTTCACGGAGCCTGCGGAGGTAGGCCACCGGTCGAGTACGAGGCCCTGTACGAGTTGGGCGACCTGATCAGCTTGGTCGCTTGACCCCAGCGAGGAGTCTCTACCGAACCCGGGGCGGTTCACTGCCCGTCCGGGGCGCCACCTCGGACGCGTCGCTCGAGCCGGCGGACAGATCAACGCCAGGGCACCCGCAGGGCCAGTCGTAGCAGGGGTCACACCGGCCCGAGCGACGAAACCAGTCTCACAGTCGTAACAATCACCGACAGTTCCCATCGAGGCGAGCAGTCCGGCGTCGCGGAGTAACCATTCAGGTCATATGAGCTGGGGCGGTGTCCAGGGGGGTGCCGGTGATGGCGTCACCGCGAGCAGGGCGTGGGCGAGCATCGCGACCAGGGTCCAGCGCCGCCAGGAGGTCCAGCGGCGGACCTGGTGCTCGTCGAGGCCGGTCAGGGTCTTGCTGGCCTGGAAGGACTCCTCGATCCTCAGCGGGAGCCGACGACGCGGACCAGCTCGCGTAGCGGCACCAGATCCGGGGAGTAGCAGCGGTAGTAGGCCAGCTCGCCGTGGCCGGGGTGGCGCCGGATCAGCAGCCAGCGGTGTCCGGGCCCGTCGGCGGTCGCGGCGACCCAGGCCGGATGCTCAGCTCGTAGTGCCGGGCGACCTCGACGGGCTCGGAGCGGTTCACACACCCGCCGTCCTCAGAGGTGCTTGCGGCACAACGATGCCACAGGGCGGGGAGCGTACTTGCTCCTGGCGTTCCCACCCCAGGCCCGCTACCGGGGGCTCCCGCGCCCCTTGCGATGGCGATTCATGAGCGGGCTCAGTGCGCACTTGAACCGGCCAGGTTGAGTCCGACGACCCCAGCGACGATCAACAGGACGGAGGCGACCCGCACGAACTCGGCCGGGTCGCCGAACCAGATCATCCCCACCAGCGCGGTCCCCACCGCTCCGATACCGGTCCAGGCGGCGTAGGCGGTCCCCACCGGCAGATCGCGCAGGCCGGCCGTCAGGAACGCGAAGCTGATCACCGCACAGACCACGAAGGACACAGTGGGCCACAGCCGCCGCAACCCCTCGGAGTACTTCAGCGACACGGCGAAGGCGGTCTCGAAGAAGCCGCCGAGGATGACGAACACCCAGGCCACGGGAGACCTCCGGGAGCGGGGACGGGGACAAGCGCATGATCCGGGTGCGCAGCGCGCGCACCCGGACCCGGTGATCAACGGCATGGCTTCCCGCTGGTCACGGCACGAGGACCGCACGCCCCCGGACGAGGCCCTTCTCCAGGTCGTCGAACGCCCGGTGGGCCTCGGCGAGCGGGTAGGACACGACGTGGGACTGCAGCAGGCCCCGCTCGTACAACGCGATCAGCTCCGCCAGATCCTGGTAGGTGCCGACCATGTTGCCCTGCACCCGCAACTCCTTGAGCACCAGCTCCATCGTCGGGATACTGCTGATGCCGCCGTAACCCACGGCCGAGTACAGGCCCTTGGCCCCAAGAAGGCTCACGCTGAGCGCCGGGGCGTCGCCCTCACCCACGAAGTCGAAGACGGCCGCGGCGCCCGCGCCCCGGGACGCCTCCGCCACGACCTCGGCGACGTCGTCGCCGGCCACGTGGTCGGCGCCGACGGACTTCGCCAGGTCCCGGGCCGCCTCCTTCGGGTCGACGGCGACGATGATGCAGTCGCTCATCGCCCGCAGCATCTGGATCCCCAGGTGGCCGAGGCCGCCGCAGCACAGGATGACCGCGACGCTCTCCGCGCTGAGCTGCGGGACCTCCCGCCGGAGCGCGTGGTAGGCGGTGATGCCGGCGTCGGCGAGCGGGGCGACCTCGCGGGTGTCCGTGGTCGACGCGAGCGGGACGAGCGCCCGCGCGTTCGTCCGCACGAACTGGGCCATCCCGCCGTCCACGGCGAGGCCGACGAACTGGCCCTCGGCGCAGTGCTGGTCCTCGCCTCTGCGGCAGGCCCGGCAGAGCCCGCAGGTCATCAACGGGTGCAGGACGACCTTGGTGCCGAGGTCGACGCCGCGCGCCGCGCTGCCCTTCTGCACCACGATGCCGGCGACCTCGTGTCCCAGCGTGAACGGCATCGGGGTCGGGAAAACGTCGGCGAGCTCCCCGTGGATGGCATGCAGGTCGGTCCGACACACGCCGGCGCCCTCGACCGCTACGATGACGTCGTCGCTCTGCAGGACCGGTTCGGGCACTTCGGCGACGACGGGGATGCGCCCGTGCTGCTCCAGACGAACGGCGAGCATGGCCGTCTCCTCCTTGGAATCGGGTGGTGGACTCCCCCGGTGCAGGTGCACCGGGCGAGGGGTGCCGAGGGCCCCGGCCGGGTCGGACGGCCCGCCCCGTGCGGGACGGATGCGGGACGGGTGGAGCGGGTCAGGCGCTCATGACCCCTTCGGCACCGAGCGGGGCGGTGGCGCCAGGGGCGGAGAGCGGCTCGGCGCGGTCCGCGGGCGCCCCGCCGGCCGCGGTGGCGAGGTCGACCGTCGGGGTTCCCGAGGTGGCCGGCAACGCCCCTTCCGGGACGAGCCACAGGAACGCCCCGTAGATCAGGAAGGCGACCAGCGCGGCCGACAGGAAGCTGAGGTCGATGCCGCCGGCGGCGTTGCGCCACGGCCCCTCCATCAACGGCGGGGTGTTGGCGAACAGCAGCCCGAGGACGACCGACGGCAGCCAGGCCGCCATGGCGTACCAATTGACGCCGCGGCGGAACCAGTAGCCCCCCCCCGATCGTGCCGACGTTGAACACCTGCAGGTCCTCGGGCACGTAACGCCCGCGCAGGGCCAGGTGCCCCATCACGGTGATGACCAGCCACGGTGCCGCGATGACCGTGAGCAGGGCGGTGAAGGTCGACACCAGGCTCAGCGCGTCCCAGACGAGGGCGCCCAGGTACACCAGCCCCACCCCGATGACGCTGACGACCACGGTGGCGTTGACCCGGCTCAGCCGAGGGACGAGCGACGAGGTGTCCAGGCCGGTGCCGTAGAGGCCAGTGAGCCCTGGCCAAACCCGCCGAGCAGCCCGATGACGACGAGGGGCACGGCGTACCAGGTGGGCGAGACCTCGACCAGGCCGACGACGAAATCGCTCGTCCCCGGGGCCATCATGGACGTGAAGAACGCGGCGAAGAGCAGGGCGAACCAGCAGCCGAGGAAGATGCCGGCGCTGCCCCATAAGGCCCCCCGGCGGGCGGCCCAGGCTGGGAGGTACCGAGCGTAGTCGTTGGCGAACGGACCGTAGGACAGCGCGAGCGAGGCCGAGGTGACCATCGACAGCACCCAGGTCGGCCAGAAGCCGCCGAGCACGTACTCCCCGCCCGCATAGGCGGGATCGAAGTCGGGCAGCTCGACGAGCACGCCGACCACCAGCAGGGCCGCGACGATCGGCGCGATCACCCGCTGGGAGGCCACCAGCGTGGCGTGTCCGATCAGCGCTAGTGCGGTGACCAAGAAGGTTCACCGGTTTGGCGACACGCTGGGCGGGGTCCCACGGCTGGGCTGCTGTTGATCGCACTCTCGGGGTCAACATCGAGTCGGGCCGGGAGCGGAGGTCGGGTGG
>NZ_JAHDTG010000017.1 GCF_018531475.1 Pseudonocardia mahuensis | reverse complement strand
CGGCGCTGCCGGTGGTGTGGGCCTCCAGGAGGGCCTGGGCGACGCCGGCGACGTTGCCGTGCCCGAAGATCCCGAAGCAGCCGGGGATCAGCCGCTGCTCCACACCGTCGCGCTCGCTGTACTGGTTGGCCAGGAACCGGACCAACGCCTGGGCGACGGTGAGACGGACGGTGCCCATCCTCAGACCTCCTCATTGGTCGGTGTCAGCGACGACCGGGGTCGCTCCCCCCGGTGGCCGGTGGGCAGGACATCCGCACGGGCGGTTCGGGTTCCGACCATGGCACCGACGGCGCGGCAGACCGGTCCGGACCGGGGAACTTCCCGCCTGGCGAGAACGGCGCGGCGCGACGAAGCCCGGCGCAGCGGCCCAGGACCAGGGCCCACAGCTACACCGGGAGATCGACGGTCCCGAGGAGGGGAAGGACCTCGCGGCAGAAGCGCAGCGGGTCGGCGGGCGCGCTCCGGATCCCGCCCTCCCCCGTCAGGGCGATCCGCTCGAGCCCGTATCGCTCCCGGCGCTCGCACAGTGCCTCCGCCATCTGGGCGGGACTGCCGAAGAGCAGGTACGGGCTGCGGTCGAGGCGCTGGGTCGGTATCCGGGCCCACTGCGCGCAGAGCTCCTCCTCCGCGGCGCGCACCTCCTGCGACGAGCCGTAGGCGGTGTACCAGATCTGGGTGGACACGCTCACCGCGTCCGGCGGCCGTCCGGCCTCGACGGCCGCAGCCCGGACGAGCTCGATCCGGTCGGCCAGGTCCTCGACGGTCGTGAGGGCGCGCCGCGCCACGTCGCCGTGCCGCACGTCGGCCATCGTGGCTCCGGCGACCTTCCCGTGCCTGGGGTCCCCGTGCAGTTCCAGCACGTCGGCGTAGCGGCCGGCCATCCGCAGGACGCGGTCCGAGCCGCCGCCCACGAGCAGCCGCGGCGCCCGGTCCGGAACCGGGGAGAGCGGTAGGTCGCGAGCGACGACGTGCCGGCCCTCGAGGTTGCCCAGGCCGGTGTCGTAGAGCTCGCGCGCGAGCCGGAGCACCTCTTCCAGCCGGTCCATCCGCGCGGCGAAGCGCGGCATCTACAGGCCCAGCGCCGCGAACTCCTCGGTGCTCCAGCCGGCACCGAGACCGGCGGTCACCCGCACACCTCCGGCGAGGACAGCGAGCTGGGTGAACTGCCGGAGCAGCAGCGCCGGGTGGATCCACGCCGCGTTCACGACGCCGGTCTGGAGCTCGAGCCGGTCGGAGAGCACCGCGACGGCGGCCAGCGTCGTGAGGGGGTCAGGGCCAGGATCGACGCCGTCGCGGCGGGGGACGCCGTCGCGGGTGTGGAACAGGTGGTCGGAAACGGTCACGCCGGTTGCGCCCGCGTCCTCCAGTCGCGCCACCATGTCCCGCATCTGCACCCGGCTCGCCGTCGCGGCGAACCGAGTGAGGTCGACGAAGACTGTCACGAGGCTAGGTCGTGTGGGGGCGGCGACCCGACGCCTCCATCAGGGTCCGGGCGGCGTAGCGCAGGCCTTCGAGCTGGTCGAGCTCGGCGTCCTCGTGCTCGATGTTCACTGCCATGTCGGGGTCGATCTTCTCCAGCGCCTGCAGGAACTCGGTCCAGAACGCCACGTCGTGGCCGCGGCCGACCGCGACGAAGTCCCAGGAGGCGTTCTCCGGCCAGCGGCTGAGGGTGTAGCGGCCACCGAGCGAGATGGCACCCGGCTCGTCGGGGCGCACCCGGCCGTGCCGGTCGTCGAGCACACCGTTCACCTTCGCCGCCTCGTTGATCCGGGTGTCCTTGGCGGCTGCGTTGTAGACGAGGTCGCCCAGGGAGTTCACCGCTGCGACCGGGTCGATGCCCTGCCAGAACAGATGGCTCGGGTCCATCTCGGCGCCCACGTGGGTGGCGTTGATCTCCGTGGTGAGCCGCTCCATGGTGGCGGGGTTGTAGACCACGTTGTGCGGGTGCATCTCGATGCACACCTTGACGTCGGAGTCGGCGGCGCGGGCCTGGATGTCGCGCCAGTACGGGATCGCCACCTCGTTCCACTGGTAGTCCCGCGCATCGAGGTAGGCGCTGTCCCAGGGCAGCACCGACCACGCCGGCAGCCGGGCACCCGCGTCGGTCCCGGGCAGCCCCGACATGGTCACGACGCGCTTCACGCCCAGCAGCGCGCCGATCTCGATCGCGTCGCGGACGTCCTGCCCGTGCTTCTCGCGCACCTCCGGATCGGGATGCAGCGGGTTGCCGTTGCAGTTGAGCGCGGTGAGGGTCACCCCGTTCGACGCGAACAGCCCGAGGTAGTCCTCCCGGGCTCCCTGGCTCGCGCGGATGTCGGCGATGGGCAGGTGCGGCGCCGGCAGGAAGCCGCCGGAGTTGATCTCCGCGCTGTCCAGACCAAGATCGGCGAGGATCGCCACCGCCTCGGCGACGGGCTTGTCGTGCAGGACGGCGGTGTAGGCACCGAGCTTCACTGGTCAGTCCTCCTGGTGGTCGTGGTCGTCCCCGTCGAAGCACATGCCGCAGCCGGCCGCGCTCAGTGGATCTCCGGCTCGGGTGTGGGCGGGCCGGCCTCCAGGAAGTCGAAGTCACAGCCGTCGTTGGCCTGCATGATGTGCTGCAGGTACAGCGCGCCGTAGCCGCGGGCGTACTTCGGTGGCGGCTGCTGCCAATCCGCCTTGCGCTTGGCCAGTTCGTCGTCGCTGATCTCGAGCGTGAGCCGGCGGGCAGCCACGTCGAGCTCGATGACGTCACCGTTTTGCACGAACGCGAGCGGGCCCCCGACGTACGACTCGGGCGCGACGTGCAGCACGCACGCGCCGTAGCTCGTGCCGCTCATGCGCGCGTCGGAGATGCGCAGCATGTCGCGCACGCCCTGCTCGAGCAGCTTCTTCGGGATCGGCAGCTGTCCCCACTCGGGCATGCCCGGCGCGCCCTGCGGTCCGGCGCTCTTCAGCACGAGCACGGAGTTCTCGTCCACTGGGAGGTCGGGGTCGTCGATGCGCGCGGCCATGTCGTCGTAGTTCTCGAACACAACGGCGCGCCCCGAGTGCCTGTGCAGGCGCGGCTCGGCGGCGGGCGGCTTGATCACGGCACCGTCGGGGGCGAGGTTGCCGCGGAGCACCGCGAGCGTGTCCGAGGCGACGAGCGGGTTCTCCCGCGTCCGGATCACGTCGTCGTCGAACACCCTGGCGTGCTCGATGTTCTCCCCCAGCCTCCGGCCGTTCGCCGTGACCGCCGTGGTGTCGAGGAGATCGCCGAGGTTGTGCAGCAGCGCGGGCAGCCCGCCGGCGTAGAAGAAGTCCTCCATCAGGTACTTCCCCGACGGGCGGATGTTCGCCAGCATCGGGGTGCGGCGCGCGAGCTCCTCGAAGTCGTCGAGCCCGAGCCGCAGGCCGACGCGGCGGGCCATCGCGATCAGGTGGATGATCGCGTTCGTCGAGCCGCCGATCGCGAGCACGGTGGTGATCGCATTGCGGAACGCCGCGTCGGTGAGGATGTCGGAGAGCTTGACGTCGTCCCACACCATCTCGACGATCCGCCGTCCGGTGTGGGCCGCCATCACCGAATGTCGCGAGTCGGGCGCCGGGATCGACGCCGCACCCGGCAGCGTGACCCCCAGCGCCTCCGCGGCGCTGGTCATCGTGGACGCCGTCCCCATCGTCATGCAGTGCCCGGGTGAGCGCGCGATGCCGTTCTCGATCTCCTGCCAGTCCTGCTGCGTGATCAGGCCGGCCCGCAGGTCGGCCCAGTACTTCCAGGTGTCCGATCCCGAACCGAGCGTCGTGCCGCCCCAGTTGCCCCGGAGCATGGGGCCGGCCGGCATGAACAGGGTGGGGAGGTCCATCGCGGCGGCGCCCATGAGCAGCCCCGGCGTCGTCTTGTCACATCCGCCCATGAGCACGGCGCCGTCGGCCGGGTAGGAGCGCAGCAGCTCCTCGGCCTCCATGGCGAGGAGGTTGCGGTAGAGCATCGTGGTCGGCTTCTGGAACGGCTCCGACAACGACATCGCGGGGAGTTCCACCGGGAAACCGCCCGCGGACCAGACGCCCCGCTTGACCTCCTCCACGCGCTGCTTGAAGTGCGTGTGGCAGGGGTTGATGTCGCTCCAGGTGTTGATGATGCCGATGACCGGCTTACCTCGGTAGTCGGCGGCGTCGTATCCCATCTGCGCCGTGCGGGAGCGGTGGCCGAAGGAGCGCATGTCCGTCGCGCCGTACCAGCGGTGGCTACGCAGATCCTGAGGTCGTTTGCCCGACATCTGGCGAACGTCGCACCGCCCACTGGTGATGTCCAGGTTTCTCGCTCGACATTCCACCTGCTCGAAGAGCCGTGACCTGCGGAGGGATCGGTGGGAGGTGGTTCTCGGTGACCGCGGAGGCATGGCAGGTGGTCGATGGCGTGCTCGCGGTACGAGCGACCGTTCCGGAGGGTTGAGCCGACCTGGAGCGGTGGTGCCGCGGACGCCGCCGGGACACCACCGCGGCCATCAGGCCGAGCGGGCCGCCCGTGCGTCGAGCCCGAGCATGGCCAGCAGTTCGGCGCAGTCGTCGAGATCGGTGGCCTGACCGGCGACGACCCGCGCGGCCTGCCTGCTCTGGATCTCACAACTGAGCTGATAGGCGGCCTGGGCCTCGGACCAGCGGCCCTTGTCGTCGTTGTCGTGTCCGTGTCGGGTCCAGCTCATGCAGTTCTCCTCTGGCCGGCCACAGCGTTCGCGAGGCGTGATGCAACCGACCCGGAATCGTGCGGCGCGAACGCCAGGCGGCACCCTGCACGGCGAAAGCCGTCCACTGGGAATCGATGCCCGCCCAACCTGACCTGGTCAGGGTACCGCGCCCTCGTAGCCCCGCCGGCTGGTGTGATCCTTGACGGTGTATTCGGCAACGAACGCCCCCGCCACCGGCCCGCCCAGCGGGACACCCACCGTGCCGCCGAGTGTCATGATCGTGATGACGACGGGTATGTGGGCGGCCACGCTCAACCCGGCGGTCACCCCTTGCAGCACACGGGCGATCGGGAGCATCCAGAAGCTGGGCGAGATCGCTCCCAGCACGCTCGCCGATCCCACTCCGACCATCGAGAGGATGCCACTTCCGCTTGGAGCCTTTGGGTCGGCGCTGCTCCATCGGCGCGGCCGTGAACAGGGTCGGACCGGTGCGCACCGACCTCAGCGAAGCAGACGGTCTTCGCGAGGGCTCCCGGGCAGAACCCCGAGCACCGTGCTCGGCCAGGATCAGATGGCGTCCAGCAGGTGGTAGAGCAGCAGGAGCTGGGTGATCGCCAGCGGCTCGCTGCGGGCCCCCGTGCCGAGCACCCCCAGACCGTCGGGCACCGCTCCCGGCTGATCGAGCAGTTCCCAGATCGCCTTCTGCAGCGTGCGACTGTCCTCGGTGGGGACGTATCCGTGCACGTGCAGGGTGTCGACGGGCCGGCCGTCGGTGTCACGGCACAGCTTCACGTGCATCGTGCGATGGCCGCCGAGCACCCCGCTGAGGTCGGGATGGCGGATCGTCGGCCGCAGGACGAGTTCGGCCGACAACGGGGTGCCCGGCGGGTCGTGCCGGACCGCGATCGGGGCGAACCGGACGACGATGTCGGCGTGGCTGCGCTGCGGGCGGATGAAGGCCTCCGACTCAGCGGCACGCCGGTCGAGCTCGGCGAGGACCTGCTCCGGCGAGTAGCCCCGCTTCGCGGTGTCGCGGGCCAGCTTCCAGCCGCGACGGATGTCCTCGGGTGGGTCGAGGAACACCGTGACGTCGAAGCAGGCCCGGGCGAGCTTGCTGTGCAGCGGGAACAGCCCCTCGACGATGACGAACCGGTGGGGCTCGACGCGTTCGGGGCGGGCGAGCAGGCCGGTCGCGTGGTCGTAGACCGGCTTGAGGATGGGCTGTCCGGTGGCGAGCAGCTGCAGGTGCTGCTCCATGATGTCGAGGTGGTTGCACTCCGGGTGCAACGCGGTGAAGGGCAGGTCGCGCCGCTCGACCCGGTCGAAGCGGTGGTAGTCGTCCACGCAGATCGAGACGCACCGGTCCGGGCCCAGCGCCTCCACCAGACCGCGGGTCAGGGTGGTCTTCCCGGCCGCGCTGTCCCCCGCGATCGCGATCATCACCGGCCGCGGGCCGCCGCCCGCCCGCACCATCCGGACCGCCTTGTCCGCCATCACCCCACCGCCTCTGCGCCGCCGTGCCTGCGACCGGTACCGCCGCTCGCACCGACGGTAAGCGGATCGACGCAGCGCGGAGTCCCCCGCTCCGGGGGTCGGACGGGGGATGCGACCGCGCAGAGGTGTTCGGCTGGATGCCCCAGCCCGTATCGTCGACGGATGCCCGGCCCGCTGCGCATCGTTCTCGTCGACGACCACGAGATGGTGCGCCACGGGCTGAAGGCGATGCTGGCGCCGTTCCGGAACCGGATCCGGGTGGTCGGCGAGGCGGAGGGCGTGGACGACGCGCTCCCGCTGGTCGACGGCCTGGACCCCGACATCGTGCTGTCCGACGTCCGGCTGCACAACGGGAGCGGGCTGGACCTGTGCCGACGGCTCTGCGGGGGCGGGTCCGGGCGTCGCGTCGTGCTGCTCAGCGTCTACGACGACGAGCAGTACCTGTTCCAGGCGATGCGGGCCGGCGCGGCCGGCTACCTCATCAAGCGCATCACCGGCGACGACCTGGTCCGCCACCTCGAGTTGGTGCACGCCGGGGAGACCGTCATCGACCCGGGCATGGCCGGACGCGCGGTCGCGTCGGCGGCCCGGCTGCACAGCGGGGAGTTCTGGCCGGGCGCCCGGCACGGGCTCACCCACCGGGAGAGCGAGGTGCTCTCACTGATGGTCAGTGGCCTGTCCAACCGTGCGATCGCCGCCCGGCTGGTCGTCGGGGACGAGACCGTCAAGAGCCACCTGCGCTCGGTCTACCGCAAGCTCGCGGTCAACGACCGGGCCGGTGCAGTGGCGGCCGCGCTGCGCGAGGGCATCTTCCAGTGAGCTCCCGGCGCCCGGCGCTGAGCGGGCTCGCAGATCTCGAGCGGGAGAACGCGCTGCTGCTGGCCATCGTGGAGGCCACCTCGTCCGGACCGGACGTCGAGCCGCTGGCCGCCGCGGTCGCCCGGCTGATCGTCGCGGCCACCGCCACCGACGTCTGCTTCGTGCACGTGCTCGACGACGCGGGGCATTCGCTCACGCTGGTCGGGGCGACCCCACCGTTCGACGGCGAGGTCGGCACGGTGCGGTTGCCGATCGGGACCGGGGTCACCGGGTGGGTCGCCGAGCGCGGGCAGCCCGCCGTGATCGTCGACGACAAGCACGCCGACGCCCGGTACCTGCCGATCCCGGCGCTGCGCGGCACCGACTTCACCTCGATGGCCTCGGTCCCGATGACCAGCGACCCGGCCGGCCTGGTCGGCGTGCTCAACGTGCACACGGTGGCCCGCCGGGAGTTCACCGCGCACGACATCCGCTTGCTCACCACGATCGGCCGGCTGGTCGCAGGAGCTCTGCACTCGGCGCGGTTGCACCGCCGGCTGGTCGCCCGCGAGCGCGCCCACGAGCAGTTCACCGAGCAGGTGATCGCCGCCCAGGAGGCCGAGCGCAGGCGGCTGGCCGGCGACATCCACGACGGCATCTCCCAGCGCCTGGTCAGCCTCGGCTACCACCTGGACGCCGCCGCCGGCACGATGCGGAGCGACCCCGGGTACGCCGCGCAACAACTGGCGCTGGCCCGCGAGCTGGCCGACATCACGGTGGACGAGGCACGCGCCGCGATCGGCGGCCTGCGGCCCCCCATCCTGGACGACCTCGGGCTCGCCGGTGGCCTGGCCAGCCTGTGCCGGACGGTGCCCGACCTGCGCTGCGAGCTGACCCTCGGCGAGGAGCGGCTGCCCGAGCACGTCGAGATCGCGCTGTACCGCATCGCCCAGGAGGCGCTGCAGAACGTGCAGAAGCACGCGGGCGCGACCACCGTGCGGATGCGGTTCGCGGTGCGGGCGGGCGCGGCCCGGCTGGAGGTCGGCGACGACGGCTGCGGGTTCGACATCGGGGCGGGCGAACTGCCCGTCGCGGACCGCTCGGGATACGGGATGCGCAGCATGGCCGAGCGGGCCGAACTGGTCGGCGGCACGCTCGCCGTCCGGTCCCGGCCCGGGTCGGGAACCACGGTGACCGTGACCGTGCCGAGCGGCTGATCGGAGTCCGAGCAGATCTCAGGATCGATGCTCCGGCCCTGACGGCCAGACCTCAGGGGCGGGGCGGGGCGGACCAGCCCAGCTCGGGGCGCGCCAGCAGGTGTGCGACGAACAGGTCGGTGACCGCCGTGGCGTGCGCGTGACTGACGGCGTGCCAGGGCCGGTGCAGCGGGGTCCCCGGCATCGGCAGCTCCACCAGGCAGCCGTCCGCGAGTTGCCGGGCGACGGCCTGCCGGGACGCGAGCGTCACCCCGAGCCCGGCCGCGGCCGCCGCGACGACCGCCCCCTGCGAGCCGAGGGTGAGCTGCGGCGGGTCGGCCTCGAGAGCGGCGAGCAGGGCGTGACAGGTGTCGCGGGTCCCCGAGCCGGGCTCGCGCATCAGCCAGGTCGACCGGGCCGGCGCGAAGTCCGCGGCCAGCCCGGGCGGGCCGACGACCAGCAAGGTGTTGGGGCTGACGGCGCGAACCCCGTCGGCCAGCTCGTCGGGCGGCCGCCCGGCGAGCACCAGGTCGACGTCGTGGTGGATGAGCAACGGCCACACCCGGTCCCGGGGTGCCACCTCCAGCCGCAGCGTGACGTTCGGGTGCCGGGCCCGGAACGAGGCCAGCAGTGCAGGGACGACGCGCTCCCCCGCCGTCGTCACCGCGGCCAACCGGAGCAGCCCCCACTCCGGGTCGGCCTCGCCGCGCGCCGCGGCCATCGCCTCGTCGTGCAGTCCCAGGATGCGCCGGGCGTATCCGGCGTAGCGCTCCCCGGCCGGGGTCAGCAGCACCCCGCGGCCGTTGCGGCGCACGAGCGGCACCCCGACGTCCGCGGCCAGCGCGCTGATCGCCGCGGACACCGACGACTCGGTGACCACCAGGCGCTGCGCGGCGCCCCGCACCGAGCCGGTGTCGGCGAGCTCGACGAGGGCCCGCAGCCGGGCGTTGGTGGTCACCCCGGCATGGTCCCGGACCCGTATGCGTCCGCGGTACCCCGTTCGCCCGGCTCCGCGCCGTCGGCTCCCGGATCGGGGCCGAACACCCGGCTGCTCAGCAGGTCGGCCGCCTCGATCGTGGTCAGCGCACCGCGGTCCACGTGCGGGTCGGCCCCGTCGACCAGCCGGCGTGCCTGGCGCAGCCGGGCGCGTTCCACGGCGTTGCGGACGCTGCGCGCGTTGGCGAAGCGGGGGCGGGCCATCCGGCGTTCCAGGTAGTCGCGCAGGGCCAGCCTGGCCTGGGGGGCGAAGGCGTAACCCAGTTGGTCGGCGATCCGGTCGGCGATCTGTTCCAGCTCGTCGGCCGTGTAGTCGGGGAACGTGATGTGGTGGGCGATCCGCGAGCTCATCCCGGGGTTGCTGCGGAAGAACACGTCCATCTCGGCGGCATACCCGGCGAGGATGACGACCAGGTCGTCCCGGTGGTTCTCCATCACCTGCAGCAGGATCTCGATCGACTCGCTCCCGTAGTCCCGCTCGTTCTCCGCCTTGTGCAGGTAATAGGCCTCGTCGATGAACAGCACGCCGCCCATCGCGCGCTTGAGCACCTCCCGCGTCTTGGGGGCGGTGTGCCCGACGTACTGCCCGACCAGGTCGTCGCGGGTGACGGTGATCAGGTGCCCGCGGCGCAGGTAGCCGAGACGGTGCAGCAGGCCCGCCATGCGCAGCGCGACCGTCGTCTTGCCGGTGCCCGGCCCGCCGGTGAAGCACATGTGCAGGTTGGGCGGTGCGGTCGTGATGCCGAACCGGGCCCGGGTCCGGTCGACCAGCAGCAGCGCGGCGATCTCGGCGATCCGCGCCTTGACCGGCGCCAGTCCGACCAGCTCGGCGTCGAGCGCGGCCAGCACCTCGTCGACCCCGGCGGCGCCGCGCTCGGCCGCGAGGTCGACCACGGCGTCGGGTGGCAGCCGAGGTGCGCCGGCCCCGCCGGGGTCCGCCGCCGGCCCCCGGGGGAGGGGATCCGCCGCCGGCCCGGACCGGGTCCCGGGCATCGCGAACCCGCGTCGGGCAGCGCTGCCGCTGGTCGGCTCCCGGGCCGGCTGCGCTCCTCGCTCGGCGCCGCTCACCTCGATGCTCGCCCGCCCTTCGCCTCCGGGGCACCGCCGGCGCCGTCCCCGCTCACTCCTCCCCCGGCGAGGAGCGGTACCGCTCACCGGCCGGGCGGGCCGTCGCGTAGGAGGTCGTGGCGTAGGAGATGCGCCGGTCGGCACCCTCGTGCCGCTCCAGCCGGAACCCGGGCTCGGGTGTCGGGCGCTGCACGATGAACGACAGTGCCGTGGTCTGCCGGCCGAGGCGGGCGTCGTAGGCGTTGAGCCTGACGTAGCAGTCGGGATGGGCGGTGCGGCACGCGTCGACCTCCAGCATGACGCCCGCGGGGTCGGCCAGGTCGAACATCGGCAGCCCCCACATCTCCCAGTAGGTGTTGCGCGGGTGCGGGTCGTCGGTGAACTCCACCGACAGCGGCCAGCCGTTGTCCAGGCAGTACCGGATCTGCGCGGTGATCTCGTCGTCGGTCAGGTCGGGCAGGTGGGAGAAGGTTCCCTGGGTGATTCTCATGGCGTGATCCGCATCGGGCAGGACTCCTCAGACCCCGGTGGGCGTGGCGACCACGTCCGGGGTGTCGGTCGAGGCGTAGTCGAACGTGATGTCGCCCCAGGTGGCCAGCGCGACGTCGAGTTCGCGGCTGCGCTGGGCCGCCGTCTTCAGGATCGCCTCGCCCTCGGCGATGACGTCGCGTCCCTCGTTGCGGGCCTTGATCATCGCCTCGACGGCGACCCGGTTGGCGGTCGCCCCCGCGGCGATGCCCATCGGGTGCCCGATGGTGCCGCCGCCGAACTGCAGGACGACGTCCTCGCCGAGGTGGTGCAGCAACTGGTGCATCTGGCCTGCGTGGATCCCGCCGGACGCCACCGGCATGACCCCGGGCAGCGACGCCCAGTCCTGGTCGAAGTACAGGCCCTTGACCGGGTCGGCGGATACGTGGTCCAGGCGCAGCGTGTCGTAGAACCCGGCGACCACGTGGGGGTCGCCCTCCAGCTTGCCGACGACGGTGCCGGCGTGGATGTGGTCGACCCCGGCGAGCCGCATCCACTTGGCGATCACCCGGAAGCTCACGCCGTGCGTCTTCTGCCGGGTGTACGTGCCGTGCCCCGCGCGGTGCAGGTGCAGGAGCACGCCGTTGCGCCGCGCCCAGTTGCTCATCGACTGGATCGCCGTGTAGCCGATCGTGAGGTCGATCATCACGATGACGCTGCCGAGCTCGCGGGCGAAGTCCGCGCGTTCGTACATCTGCTCCATCGTCGCGGCGGTGACGTTGAGGTAGTGGCCCTTGATCTCGCCGGTCTCGGCCTGCGCCCGGTTGACCGCCTCCATGCAGAACAGGTAACGGTCGCGCCAGCGCATGAACGGCTGGGAGTTGATGTTCTCGTCGTCCTTGGTGAAGTCCAGGCCGCCGCGCAGCGCCTCGTAGACGACCCGGCCGTAGTTGCGGGCCGACAACCCGAGCTTGGGCTTGGTCGTCGCCCCGAGCAGCGGGCGGCCGTACTTGCCCAGGTACTCGCGCTCCATCACGATGCCGTGCGCCGGACCGGGATAGGTCTTGACGTAGTGCGTCGGGATCCGCATGTCCTCCAGCCGCAACGCGCGCAAGGCCTTGAAGCCGAACACGTTGCCGATGATCGAGCTCGTGAGGTTGGCGATCGAGCCCTCCTCGAACAGGTCGAGGTCGTAGGCGATCCACGCGATGTACTGCCCGGGCGTGCCGGGGACGGCCTCCACCCGGTAGCACTTGGCCTGGTAATGCTCGTGCGCGGTGAGCCGGTCGGTCCAGACCAAGGTCCAGGTGGCGGTGCTCGACTCCCCCGCCACCGCCGCGCCCGCCTCCTCCGGCGGCACCCCGTCCTGCGGGGTGACCCGGAACGCGCAGAGCACGTCGGTCTCCCGCGGTACATAGTCCGGCTGCCAGTAACCCATCTCCGCGTAGGGGATGACACCTGCGCTCCACCGATCCGACACCGGCCGCTCCATCCTGTTGCTCGTGGCGACGGACCGAGCATGGATCCTTCACACATGGGCGATCAATCAAGACTTCACGGCCGACACTTCGGCATTTGGCGAACTGACGCCCGGCTCTGGCCACGGGACGGCACGCTGACGCCCCATGACCTCGAGCCCACCCCGCGCAGCGCAGGCGGAGCGCGCATCGAGAGCGTGGCCGCGGCGTGGGCGACTACATCTACATGCAGCAGATCGGCCACAACCGGGAGGCGTTCTTCAACGCCTGGGCGGACAAGGTGCTACCCGAGCTGCGCTGACGACTCAGCCCGCATGGCCGTGCGGACCACCGGCCAGTCACCCGCAGCGTCGACCAGCACCAGATCCGCGCGGGCGCCGGGGGCCAGTCGCCCCCGGTCGCCGAGCCCCGCGGCGTCCGCCGCACCGGCGGTGACCAGGCCGATGGCCGCCGGAAGCGGCAGGATCCCTCGCCCGGCCAGCAGGAACGCCGCGGCGATCAGGCCCGAGGGAAGGTAGTCCGACGCCAACGCGGTCAGCAGGCCGTGCGCGGCGAGCTCGGCGCCGGAGACGTTCCCGGCGTGCGAGCCGCCGCGCAGCACGTTCGGCGCGCCGGCGACCACCGGCAGACCGTGCTCGCGCGCGGCCCGTGCCGCCTCGAGCGTGGTCGGGAACTCCGCGACGGCCCCGCCGCGAGCCACGAGCGCGTCGATCTCCTCCGCATCGGCGGGGTCGTGCCCGGCAAGCCGGATCACCCCGGCCCGGGCCCGCTCCCCCAGCCAGCCGAGTGCGGAGTCGCGGATGTCGAGCAGCCCGTCGCGGCGCACGACGAGTTCGTCCACGTGCGTGCGAGCCTCGTCCTCGGACAGGCCGCGGGTGCCGGCGAGATAGCGCTCGTAGTAGGTGCGGTCGGCGTACTGGCCCTGGCCGGGGGTGTGGTCCTCGTGCGAGACGAGCGCCGGGCCCGGGAACGTGGCGAGGTGTCCCTGCAGCGCCGCGAGTCCGTGCGCGCAGCGGACATCGAGCCGGTGCAGCAGCCGGTGCTCGACCGGGCCCGCCCCGCGCGCGGCGACGGCCGCGCAGAGCTCCCGGGTCGCGGCCACCGACCGCGGCGCGCTCGGTGAGCTGCCCTCCTCGAACGCGGCGCCGTGGAACACCGTGGTCACCCCGGCCGCGCGCAGCTTGCCCTCGAACGACACCAGCGCGAACTCCCACGGCAGCCGGGCCCCGGGGCGGGGCAGCACCTCGCGTTCCAACCCGTCGGAGTGCACGTCGACGACGCCGGGCAGGCACAACAGCCCCGCCCCGTCGATGTCGGCCGCGCGGCCGGCCGGGTGCGGCGCGACCTCGGCGATCCGGCCGTGGCGGATCGCCACCCGGGCGTCCTCGAGGATGCGGTCCGGGAGCACGGCGCGGACGTGGCCGAGGGTGAAGTCCGCCGGCGGCGCCCCGAGCGACCAGGCCCGGTCTGCGGCCGTTGCGGTGCCGGGAGCGGCCGACTGCACCGCGGACCCGGTCACGCCGCCACCCCGAGGACCTCGGCGGCGCTGCCCTCGCACCGGATCCGGCCGCCGTCCAACTCCGCGACCCGGTCGGCGAGCCGGTGCATGGCCTCGGCGTCGTGGAACACCGCGAGCACCGCGACCCCGGCGGCGGTCAGCGACTCGACCAGGGCCAGAGCCCGCTCCCGGTTCGCCGGGTCGAGCGCGGAGACCGGCTCGTCGAGCAGCAGCAGCCGCGGGGGGCGCACGGTGCCGGCGGCGAGGTTGATCCGCTGCCGCTCACCACCGGACAGGACGCCGCAGTCGACGTCCCAGAGGGCCTCCTCCAGCGCGAGTCGGCGCAGTGCGGTTGCCGCCGCATCCAGGGCCTCGGCTCGGCCCAGCCCGCGGCGGCGCGCCGCGGCCGCCACCACCTGCAGCGGGCCGGTGCGCGGCGGCGCGGACAGGAACTGGGAGACATAGCCGAGGTCGCGCCCGCGCAGCCGGGCCAGCGCCCGGTCGGGCAGGGCGGTCAGCTCGACCGACCCGTCCGCCGTGGCGAGCTCGACGGACCCGGCGTCGGGCAGGTAGCTGCGGTACACGCAGCGCAGCAGGCTCGACTTGCCTGCACCGCTCGGTCCGGCGAGAGCGACGTGCTCGCCCGCGGCGACGTCGAGGTCGACGCCGTCGAGGGAGACGACCGTCCGGCCGTCGACGGTGTGCAGCGTGAAGGTCTTGCGCAGTCCGCGGACGCGCAACACGGGCGGGGTCACGGGGTTCACCTCCGGGCGGCGGCCACGAGCCGCTGGGTGTAGGGATGGTGGGGGTCGGCGAAGAGCTGGTCGGTGAGGCCCTGCTCGACGACCCGGCCGAGCTGCATCACCAGGGCGCGCTCGGTGAGCGCCTCGATCACCGCGAAGTCGTGGCTGACGACCACGGCGGCGACGTCGCGCTCGGCGAGCAGGCCACGCAGCAGGTCGAGCACGCCCGCGGCCACGGAGGCGTCGAGGCCCGTCGTCGGCTCGTCGAGCAGCAGCACCGCGGGGTCGGTGGCCAGCGCCTTCGCGATCTGCACCCGCTGGCGCATCCCGCCGGAGAACGTCCCGACGGGATCGTCCATCCGGGACAGCGGGACCTCGACACGGTCGAGCAGCTCCGCGGCCCGGGCACGGATCGCGTGGTAGCTGCGCCAGCCCGCCGCGGTGAGCCGCTCGGCGATGTTGCCGCCGGCGGACACCCCCAGCGCGAGCCCCGCGGACGGGTCCTGGTGGACGAACCCGAGCACGTCGATGCGCAGCCGCCTTCGAGTGGCCGCGTCGAGGGTCAGCAGGTCGGTGGCACCGCCGTCGACGGCGGCCAGGTGCACGCTGCCGGTGGTGGGACGTTCCTCCCCGACCACGCAGCGCAGCACCGTGGACTTGCCCGAGCCCGACTCGCCGATCAGACCCAGCGCCTCGCCGGGGGCCACGTCGAACCCGACGTTCCAGGCGGCGACGATCGCCCCGGTCGACGGGCTGACCGCGGTCCCGTGCTCGGGGCCGGTCCCGGCGGCGGCATCGGCCCCGCCGGGACCGTGCACCTTGCCCAGACCGGACGCGCGCAGCGTCCACTCCGGACCGGTGCGCGCCGGCGGCGAAGGCGCGGCACGGGCCGGGCGTGGTGCGGCGGTCGCCGTCCGCACCCGGGCGGCCGGATCGGGCAGCAGGTGCAGCGGCGCGACGGCGGTGTGGGCGGCCGCGTCGACGTCGCCCTCGGTCACCCGGGCGCACCACTCGGTGTCGCTGCAGATCATCCGGCCCGCGCCGGCCTCGACGAGGAACGTGTCGCCGGCGCCGCAGTGCGCGCACCTCGTATCCGGTGCGCCCTCGACCTCGAAGGGAACGTCGTCGAAGGTCAACGGCTCGACGTCGGTGTACGGCGGCACGGCGTAGATCCGCTTCTCCCGGCCGGCGCCGAACAGGTTGAGCTGCGGGCTGTGGTGCAGCCGCGGCACGTCCCAGCGCGGGATGGGCGTCGTCGCCATCACGTACCGCCCGCCGACCAGCACTGGGTAGCCGGTGGAGCGGGTGATGACACCGTTGCGGACGAGGTCCTCGTAGAGGCTGACCCAGATCGCGGCGTAGTCGCCCTCGGCGTGCATCCGGTCGCACTCGGCGGTCGAGCGCTGCACCCCGCGCAGCGGCTCGGGCACCGGCACCTGCAGCACGAGCACCTGGTCGTCGCTGAGCGGCTGTTCGGGGACGCGGTGCCGCGTCTGCACGACGGTGGCGTCCCGGCTGTCGGTGGTGTCGGCGCAGCGTTCGGTCGCGGCGATCATCCGGCGCAGGTTGGTGGCGTTGACGCCGGCGTCGTCGCCCTGGTCGATGACCTTGACGGTGTCCCGCTCGCCGATCACCGCGAGGGTCACCTGCAGCCCGCCGGAACCCCAGCCGCGGGCCACCGGCATCTCCCGCGAGCCGAACGGGACCTGGTAGCCGGGCACGCAGACGGCGGTCAGCACGGCGCGGCGCACCTCGCGTTTCGCGCTCTCGTCGAGCAGTCCGGTCGCCGGCGCCGTGGCGTCGAGGTCGGCGAGCAGATCCGCGAGCCGGGGCGTCGTCTCCTGAAGAGTGCTCATCGGCAGTCCTTCTCCCTCGTGTCCACGGCCCGTGCCGCGCCCGGTCCGGCGGCACGTACCGCCTGTTTGCGGTCGACCATCGACCGGAACGTCACGTAGTGCGGGAGCTTCAGGTGCTCCAGGAAGCCGCCGGAGTCCAGTCCGTCGACGGTGAGCAGCAGCAGTTGCTCCAGCGGTCCGTCCCGGCCGAAGCGGCGGCAGGCGATGTCGAGGTTCGCCATCGCGATGGACTTGCGCTCGTTGTGCCCGAAGCACAGGCCGTATCCGAGGTCGAACCGGCTGCGGTCCTCGTCGGGGCCGTCGAGGTCCTCGATCGCCTCGGTCTCGGTCACCCGGAACGTGCCGACCCGGACCGTCCCGCCCGTGTGCGGGTGCCGTACCCGCAGCGGCAACCGGCCGTGCCGGACCTCCCCGAGCGTGACCTCGTGGATGTCGCCGTCGGGTCCGAGGATCGAGCGGTACCAGAGCCCGACCAGCGCGCCGGTCTCGGCGCGGGCCATACTCGCCAGCACCGCCGAACGCGGCGCGGGTGGCCGTGGAGCCCGCCGCGTGAGGTCGAACGGCTCGGCGTCTGCGCTCTCGCCGCGGTGGTCGACCAGCAGGTCGAGCTCGCGGAGCAGCGCGGAGAACCGGCGCGGCGTGCGCTCGGTGTCGGTGCGGGGCGCCGCGGGGGCGTGGCCGTTCGTCCCCGCCGCCGCAGCGGGTGGCCCGGCGGGGCGCTCGAGGAGCCGTCCGGTGTAGTCGGTGGTCCGGCCCAGCAGTTGCGGGCCGTCGGGGGTGCGGTGCGCCGGCACGATCCGGCGCAGCACCACCATCTCGTCGGGATCGACCGGTTCGCTGCGGGCCAGCCGCGGCAGCGTCGACCGGTGGGCTCGGACGAGGTGCGCCGCCTCCAGCGTGTCGCCCTCGGCCTGCCGGAACGCGTCCGCGGCGACCGCCTCGTCGTAGAGCCCGGCCTCCCCCATCACCCGGTCCACCGCCAGCCGGAACCGGGCGGTGATCTGCGTGGTGGACGCCCATGGTGCGGGTGCGTGGTCGCGGGCCCGGCGGACCAGGTCCTCGGCGGCCAGGATGGCCTCCAGCCCGCCGCGTGCTCCTGAGTAGCCCATGGTCAGTGGCCTCGCTGCTCGATCACGCCGACGACACGGGTACTGCGCGGCAGCCCCACCAGCCGTCCGTCCGGCTCGACGAGCAGCAGGTCCGCCCCCGCGGGGAAGGCGGTAGCGGCCCGCGCGTCCCGCCAGCCCGCCGGGAGACCGCCGGGGGCGATCCGGGTGCCCGGCCGTGTCCCCGGGCCGGCGAGCAGCAGCTCCGGGCCGCTGTCGAGAGACGGCACGGCAAGCGTGGCCACTGCGGCGTTCTCCGGTGCCGTCGGCGAGCCGGGGCGCAGGGCGCGCAGCTCGCCGAGGACCACGGGACGCAGCGCGACCACCAGCCGGGCATCGGTCAGCGGGACCGCCGGTGCGGACGTGGCCGTCGTCAGCAGGCCGGCCCACCGGTCATCGCCCGCCCCGTCGAGCACGCAGACCCCGGTGCCGAGGTCGGCCAGCGCGAGCGCCGGCAGCAGCGCCGCCGGGGCGAGCGCGAGGCCCGCCTCCGGCAGCCGGGCCGGGGTGCCGGGCCGGGCCAGCGCGTCGAGCACCGCGCGGAAGACCTGCTGGGCCGCCGCGGGATCGAGCCGGGTCCCGGGTGCGGCGACCGGGCTCACGTCAGCTCCTCGAACGCGACGACGGTGGGGGCCAGGGCCTCCCACTCGGCGGCGGACCGGGCGGCCTCCCGTTCCGCGACCCGGATGCACAGCGCATCGACCTCCGGGGTCGCGGAGCCGCCCGCGGCGGCCTCGGCGTCGCAGACGGCGGCGGCCAGGACGGCGGCGCGGTCGTCACCCAGCCGCATCGCCCAGCCCCGGGTGCCCGCCAGCTCGACCTCCGCGCGGCAGGCGAGCACGTCGCCGAGCAGGAAACGGTCGGCGGCGACCGGGTCGACGACCTCGGTGGCGATGCAGCCGACCTCGGGCGCGACGAGCACGGTCGGCCGCACGCCATCGGCCAGGCAGCGGTCGGCGAGCGCGAGCAGCTCCTCCGGGTCGGCGAGCGCGAGCAGCTCGGCGCGGCGTTCTCTCCTCACGGGTACTCCTCCTGGGACGCGGGGCGTTGCCCGCTGGTGGGTGGCGGGTCCGTCCGGGACCCGAGTTCGACGACGACCCGGAGCGCGTCGGCGCGCATCCAGGAACTGCTGCACATGAGGGGGCGGCCCGTCTCCGCGTCCCGGCTGACGCTCTCCACCAGCCACACCGGCTGGGTGGCCTCCATCTGCAGGCCGGCGAGCACGTCGGCGGGCGGCACGTCGAGGCTGACCCGGCTCCACGAGCGGACCGGGCACACGCGGGCCATCTGGCGCAGCACGACGTCCAGGGAGTCGACGGCGTGCAGCGCGGGCCGCAGCTCGGGCACCAGGTCCACCGGCACCCATTCGTTCGACCAGCTGGCCAGCAGGTCGTCGATGTAGGACTGGCGGACCAGCAGGTGGGCCGGGGAACCGGGCGGCATTCCGAGCAGCTCGGCGCGGTCGGCCGGCAGCTCCGCGCGGTCCACCCCGCGGACCACCGACCGGGGACGGGCCCCGGCCGCGGTGACCGTGCGGTGCCACGAGGGCCTGCGATGCTGGGAGATCACGTAGTCGATCCGCCGGTTGACGAACGTCCCGGCGCCCTGCACGCGACGCACCAGCAGCCGGCGCTCCAGCTCCTGCAGCGCGGCCCGGGCCGCGGCCCTCCCGACCCCGAAGCGGCGGGTGATGTCGTGCTCCCCCGGCACCCGCGCTCCGGGCTGGCGGCCGTGCAGCTCGGCGGCGAGCTCCTCGGCGATGTCGAGGTAGCGGATCGCGTTCACGAGTGGAGACGGTGCCGGGCGGACTTGTCCGCACAACTTCACGTCCGGTAACGGACGGCGGGCACCAGATGAACCCGTGTGCCGCTTGTCGCCCACCCGATCCGGGCACGTTGAGCGGGCAACGGCGACCAAGCGTCGCGACCCGTTCGGAGACCGGTAACCCGCAGGACGGCCCGCCTGCACCCGCGCCACCCACGCTCGTCGCGACGTGCCGTCGAGCCGCCCCGACGCGGGCGGACGAGGAGATCCCACATGATCCGCCCCCTTCGCCGCCTGCTGCCCGTGGTGGCCGCCGCGGCGCTCACGCTGACCCTGGCCGGCTGCGGTGAGAGCGCCGGGTCCGCCGACCCCGACACGCTCGTCTTCGCCGCCGTGCCGAGCGAGGAGTCCGCGAGCCTGCAGCAGGACTACGAGCCGATCCTGGACATGCTCGCCAGGGAGACCGGAAAGAAGATCGAGTTCCGGCAGGCCACCGACTACGCGGCCGTGATCGAGGGCCAGCTGTCCGGCCAGATCCAGATCGCCCAGTACGGGCCACTGTCCTACGTGCTCGCCAAGACCAAGGGCGCCGAGATCACCGCTGTCGGCGCCCAGGTCGCCGAGAAGGGTGGCCAGCCCGGCTACCGGTCCTACGGCATCGTCGAGGCCGGGTCCCCGATCACCTCGCTCGCCCAGATGGCGGGCAAGAAGGTGTGCTTCGTCGACCCGAACTCGACGTCGGGCTACCTCTACCCCAGCGCCGGGCTGATCGACGCCGGCGTCGACGCGACGAGCGGGCTCCAGCCCGTCTTCGCCGGCGGCCACGACTCGTCGGTGCTGGAGGTGAAGGACGGCCGGTGTGACGCCGGCTTCGCCTACGACACGATGGTCGACGGGCAGCTCATCGCGAAGGGCCAGCTCGCGCCGGGTGAGGTCACCACCATCTGGAAGTCCGACGTCATCCCGGGCTCCCCGGTCGCGATCAGCAACGCGCTCTCGCCCGAGCTGCGCACCCGGCTGACCACCGCGTTCCAGCAGAAGGCGAATGCGGACCACCTGCGCGCCGACGGCTTCTGCCAGGGCGAGTGCCGCGTCGGCGACGAGGGCGCCTGGGGGTACGCGACGGTCGACGACGCCTTCTATGACCCGATCCGGAAGGTCTGCGAGACCACCGGGAACGAGAACTGCACGAAGGCGTGAGCGTGATGACAGGACAGAACACTCCCGTCGTCGCGCTGGACCGCGTCACGACGCGGTTCGGCGCCGACGTCGTCGCCCTCGACGAGGTCACCCTCGACGTGCACGCGGGTGAGGTGGTGGTGCTGCTCGGGCTGTCCGGCTCGGGCAAGTCCACCCTGCTCCGGCACGTCGACGGTCTGCAGCGCCCCACCTCGGGCGCGGTGCGGACCCTCGGCGTGGACGTCGGCCGCGCCTCCGGGCGCGAGCTACGAGCCCTGCGCCGGCGGATCGGGTTCGTGTTCCAGCAGTTCGACCTGGTCGGCAGCCGCACGGTGCTGGAGAACGTGTGCACCGGGGCGCTCGGCCGGATCCGCGGCCCGCGGCTGGGCCTGCCCAGCTATCCCCGCGCCCTGCGCCGTGAGGCGCTGGAGCACCTCGACCGGGTGGGGCTAGCCGACCGCGCGTTCCAGCGCGCCGACACCCTCTCCGGCGGGCAACAGCAGCGGGTCGCGGTGGCGCGGGCGCTGATGCAGCGCCCGGAGGTGCTGCTGGCCGACGAGCCGGTCGCCTCGCTCGATCCGGAGTCCTCGGCGCAGGTCATGGAGCTGATCCGGACCATCAGCCGGGAGAACGCGCTGACGGTGCTGTGCAGCCTGCACCAGGTGGACCTCGCGCTGGGCTGGGGCGACCGGATCGTCGGCCTGCGAGCCGGCCGGACCGTGCTCGACCTGCCGGCCGCCGAGCTCGACCGCGACCAGGCGATGGCCGTCTACTCCCGGGTCGAGGCCGCCGGCGACCTGCTGGCCGCCGCCCGGTGACCGCCGGGATGACGACGACCGCCCCGGCCGGGGCACCCACCGGGCCGGCGCCCCCGGCGCCCCGGCTGCTGCCCCGCCCCCGGCCGGGCTCGACCGCGGCCACGGTGACGCTGCTGGTCCTGCTGGCCGCCGGGGTGTGGGCGGTGGTGGATCTGCAGATCAACGTCGCCACGTTCGTCGACGGGGCCGGGCGCGCGGCGGCGTTCGCCCGGCGCACACTGCCGCTGGACTTCCCGTCGCTCGGCGAGATCCTCACGTTGTGCGGGCAGACACTGGCCATCGTCGTGTCCGCGACGCTGCTGTCCACGGTGCTGTCGGTGCCGCTGGCCCTGCTCGCCGCGTCGACGACGTCACCGAACGCCACGGCCCGGCTGGGGGCGCGCGCGGCCGTTGTGGTGGCGCGGGCGGTCCCGGACGTGGTCCTGGCCATCGTGTTCGTGCGGATCTTCGGCATCGGGGCGCTCACCGGCGTGCTCGCGATGGGCCTGCACTCGGTCGGCATGATCGGGAAGATGTACGCCGACGCCGTCGAGCAGATCGACGCCGGTCCGGCGACCGCGCTGAAGGCGGCCGGCGCCACCCGGTTGCAGCAGATCACCGGGGGCGTGCTGCCCCCGGTGCTGCCGGCGTTCGTCGCGGTCGGCCTGCACCGGCTCGACATCAACCTGCGGATCTCCGTCGTCCTCGGTTTCGTGGGCGTGCAGGGCATCGGGTTCGCGATCGCGGAGTCCCTACGGGTCATGGACTACCAGCGGGGCATCGCGCTGGCGCTGGTCGTGCTGGGGCTGTGCATCATGGTCGAGCTGATCTCGGGCGCGATCCGGACCGCGCTGCTCGGCCGGGCGGAGCCGCGCCGCGGGATCACCGGTTCGCTCAGCAGGCTGGTGCGCCGTGCCACGGACCGCGACCCCGACGCCGCGCTCGGTGTCGACACCGATCTCACCCGGGACTCGCGGCTGCGCTCGGCCGCCGCGCTCGTCGAGGGCCGGACGACCCCGCCGTGGGACCGGCGCCGGACCACCCGCGCGGTGTACGCACTGGTCACCGCGCTGGTGATCGCGGCCTCGCTCGCCGGCTCCGGGGCGTCACCCGCGGAGCTGGTCACGGCGCTCCCGCGGGTCGCGCAGAGCGTGGGCCTGTTCTTCCCCCCCGAGACCGGCGGCCTGCTGCCCGAGCTGTTCGCCCAACTGCTGGTGACGATCGAGATCGCGCTCGCCGCCACGCTGATCGGAGTGGTCCTCTCGCTGCCGATCGGGGCACTCGCCGCCCGCAACGTGGCCCCCACCCCCGGCGTCGCCCGGACGTTCCGGCTGGTCGTCCTGGTGATCCGCGGCATCCCCGAGCTCATCCTCGCCATCGTGTTCGTGGTGATCACCGGTCTGGGCGAGGTGGCGGGCGCGGTCGCGCTGGGCGTCGGCGCGGTGGGCCTGCTGGGCAAGCTCGTCGCCGACTCGCTGGAGGAGGCCGACCCCGGACCACGGCACGCGGTCGAGGCGACCGGCGGCTCCCGCTGGCAGGTGTTCTTCGCCGCGACCGTCCCGGCCGGAGCCAAGGCGCTGGTCGCGCACGTTCTGTATCTGCTGGACGTGAACATCCGGTCCGCGACGCTACTCGGCATCGTGGGTGCGGGCGGGATCGGGTTCTACCTGCTCAACGCCTCGCGAGTGCTCGAGTTCGGGGTCGTCACCACGATCCTGATCATGGTGTTCGCGACGGTCCTGCTGGTCGAACTGGTGGCTGTCTGGGTGCGCAGCCGGCTCTGACCCGGCGGTTCCGGGCGATCCGTTGCGGACCGCCCGGGACCGCTCATCCGATGATCGGCAGGTCCACGACCGAGTCGAGCACCCGGTGCGCGCCGGCGGCGGTGAGGGTCGCGGCGTCGTGGGCGCCGGTCAGGACCCCGACGACCAGCCCCGCTCCCGCCCGCAGGCCCGCCTCGACGTCGGAACGGGTGTCCCCGGCCACCACGACGGCCCGCAGGTCGTCCACCTCGAGGCGGAGCACGGCGGTGAGCAGCATCGCCGGGTCGGGCCGGCCCCGCCCGCCGGCGTCGGCCGGGGACAGCGCCAGATCGACCGCGTCGCGCCAGCCGAGGGCGTCGAGCAGCGCGTCGCGGGTCGGCGGGGCGAACCCCGTGGTCAGGGCCACCCGGACACCTGACTCGCGCAGCCGGGCCAGCAGCTCCGCCGCACCGGGGATCGGTGTCGCCCTCCCCCGGCGCACGAGGTCGGAGTAGGTCTGCTCGAAGGCCGCGTTCGCCTGCCGGGCGAGGCCCTCGTCCCCGTCGAGGAGGTGGCGGAACACCGCGATCTTCGACTGCCCCATGGTGTCGGCGACGTGGCGCCCAGCGGCGCGCGACCCGAGGCAGCGGCCACCCCAGCAAGGCCTCCGCGGTTCGCAGCAGGTGCTCCGAGACGTCCTCGGCGAGATCGAACGGCCAGCCGTCGTCACCGTCGTCGTAGGTGTGCGTGTCGCCGATCGTCAGCCCGCCGTCGAGGCGCTGCACGAGCAGCAACTGCGCCCGATGGGCCGCGGCCACCGGGGCCTGCGGGGGCAGCGCGGCGGCCGCCGGCACGTCGAAGGCCGGGTAGTAGCGCAACGAGTCGCCGTCGGCCAGCGCGCAGCGGAGCCGGGGCGACGCCGGGGCGGTCTCGAGCATCTGCAAGCGGACCCGCCGCACCGGCGCGTCGCCCAGGAACGGGTGCAGCGCGCCGCCGTGCGCGGCACCGGGACAGCAGACGACCACGTCGCCGGCGAACCGGCGACCGTCGGCGGCGCGCACCCACCGCTGTCCGATCTCGACGATCTCGGTCCCGGTGTGCAGCGCGTACCGCGGTGAGCCTCGCAGCGCCGCCACGATGGCGTGCGCCGCGGAGCGGGGCTCCACCACCGCGTCGGCCGCGCAGTGCAGGCCGGCGAGTACCTCGCCGCGGACCGCGGGATCGGCCTCCCGCGCCCCCGCGGGGTCCAGCAGCGTCATCCGCCGCGCCGGTGCGTCCGGCCGGGCCAGCACCTGCTCCGCGACCGCGACCTCCGCCTCGTTCCGCAGCAGGGTCAGCGAGCCGGACGCGCGCAGGCCCACCGCCGGTACCGCGGCACCGACCTCGCCCCACAGGGCACGTGCCAGCAGAGCCGCGTCGAGCTCGGGACCCGGTGCGCGCCCGGAGACCCAGACCAGACCGAAGTTGCGCACCGACGCCGAACGCGCGGCGCCGTCCCGTTCGATGTGGACCACCTCGTGCCCCCCACGATGCGCCCACCACGCGTGCTGCGCCCCGAGGATCCCCGCACCAACCACGATCACCGTCGCCATCGGACCAGCAGAACCCGTCGGTGTGTCCCACCGGCGGGCCCTGGATGGCGGGCGGATGAACGCCCGGCGCATCCGCCCACCGCCTGTCCGGCGACCGGACACGTCGCGGCGGCGTTCATCACGGGTCCGGCCGGACCGCACCTGACGTTCGACTGCCGGCCACCGGACGGCGGTGCACTGGTGGCATGCCCACCACTTCCGTGCCCACCGCGGAGATCCGGGACGTCCTGCACCGCGACCTGCTCGCCCTGGCCGACCTTCCGGACGACGGGGAGCCGGTCGACCAGCTCGCCCACGCGCTGCAGGCCGCGACCCTGGCCGTCGCCGACGGCGCCGGACCGGTGCTGGTCGCCGCCGCGTTGCTGCACGACGTCGGGCGACTCGCCCACGTCGCCGCCGCGCTGCCCGGCGCCCCGCACGAACGGGCCGGCGCGGTGTACGTGACGCGCCATGTCGGCGCGGAGGCGGGCTGGCTGGTCGGGGCCCACGTCATGGCGAAGCGGGCACTCGTGGCGACCGACCCCGGCTACCGCGCCACGCTGTCCCCCACGTCCGTCCGGACGCTCGCCGAGCAGGGCGGCCCGGCGGCCGACGCGGAGCTGGCGCGATTCCTGCGCCATCCCCGGGCGGGCAATGCGATGCGGGTCCGGCGGTGGGACGACCTGGCCAAGGACCCGGCAGCTCGCACCCTCACCCCCGAGCAGGCGCTCGACGCAGCCCTCGGACAGCGGCCCTGCTGATCACGGGCGGCGCCCATCGTCGGCGACCTGGTGTGGAGGACCTCACCACGACGTGCACGGCGCTCAACGCTCCCCGAACAGGCAGTCCTCGAACCTGGACCGCCGCTTGTAGAACTCCGGGGCGGCGAAGTACCACGTGACGCGGCCCAGTTCCCGCTCCGGATCCTCGAGGAACTGCCGCACCGTCACCTGGTAGCCGCTGCGGTTCCAGACTTCCTCGGGTAACTCGGCGAACATCCGCAAGCGGAGTTTGAACTTCTCGGGGAACGGGAAGCGGGCGACCAGCTGCCGACCGTGGGGTCGAAGCGGGACTCGCACCAGATCGCCGTCGCGGTGTCCTTGCACTTTGCCGAGACCTCCTCGTTCCAGGAAGAAGTCCGGTGCCTCGAGTTCGAGTCGCGCGCCTTCTGGCAATCGGGCGACCACCTCGAGGTCCATCAGCAAATCCCGGTCCAGGGCGCCTGCCACCATGAACGGCATGACGATCTCCGGAGCCGCTGGACCCGAGGACGGAACAACGTTGAAATTGCGCCATGTGACGTTGTTGTTGTTGCGAATGAAGGCCAGGAAGTTGTCGAAGTCGACGAGGCTCGCCAACGTCGGGGCAGGATCATCGGCGGTTTCGACGATCGCCACGAAGCAGTAGTGACCGACGGCGGGGATGTCCCCCGCCGCCCAGACGATGGCGTCGGCGACAGTCAGCACGTCGCCGGTCGGCACAGATGCGAGCGGCGCCGCGCCCACCAGGTTCCACATGTCCGGAGTGACCAGCGTGCCGACCTCGGACCAGAACACCGTCACCGTGGTCGGCCCGGCGATCGCCGCCCCGCGGTTCCGGACCCGGGTGTAGATGACGTTGTCCTGGCCCGCGACAGCCTCATGACCCAGAGTGCTGCTGTTCTCCGTACCACTGCCTTCGCCATACGCCGTCTGGGGATCGGGGACGGTCTCGGGACGCAGGATCACGTCCGGGCTGCTCGAGACCGACCCGTTGTGCGGTGCGCCGAGGTCTGCGGCGTTGTCGCGGAGGTAGACATCCGCGAGCCCGATGTCGAGAGGCCCTTCGATGATGGCGCGCAGATCGGGCATGACACCGATCAGGTCCGTCGCAGGACTGTTCGACGCGGTTCCCGTCGCCGGGGCCGAGAGCAAACGGCGCATCTGAGCAGGGCTGAGCCGTCGTCCCCCGGCGGCCTGGACGACACCCTGCACCGCGAGAGCGGCGCCGGTGACGATCGGGGACGCCGACGACGTCCCGCTGAACACCGAGGTGTAGATCGAGGTGGAACCCAAGATGTCGGACGTACACGTCTGGACGTTCTCGCCCCACGCATAACAATCCACCCGGTTACCGAACGACGTGAAGCTCATGGGGACATGGGGCGTCCCCGATGTGGCGGCGCCGACGATGATCGCTCCCGAATCGCGGAAGTCGGGGCTTGCCGGATCGAGCACCTGCAGGCCGGCGAAGTTGGTGATGCTGTCGAGATTGTTCGAGCCATTTCCCCCGGCCTCCACAACAATCACTCCGAGGGCAGTGGCCAACCGGATCGCCTCGAAGCAGTCGTCGATCAACTCGACAGGGGCACCGAAGACCGGCGCCGCAGGTGTGACCGTCTGGACCTCGAGGAGGAGAACGTCACCGAAACCGAGGGACGGCAACGCTCCCACCAATGCGTCGGGCACGTTGCTCAGAGAACCCGAGTGGGAGGTCACGTCGATCGAGTCGATCTCGGGAACGATTCCCACGCAACCGACGGTGTTGTCAACTGCGCAGATCTCGCCGAGCACGGATGTTCCGTGGGGGCGAGACCCGTTCTGCAACGTTCCGAAGAGCAAGGTACCGCCGTGGACCGCGAGGTCCTCGTGATCGAGAGTCCATCCCTGCTCCAGGTCGACGACTCGCTGACCAGCGCCGGCTCCGCCGGCGACGGCCCAGGCGAATTCCGCGTCGATACCTGCGGGCGCGGGATCGAGGTAGCCCTGGTTCACCGAGAGTGGATCATCGGCGGCGTTCACCAGGGGATCCACCGCAGGCGCGTCCGGGCGGGCGCTCTCCACGACGTCCCACTCGAGAAGCCGCCTGGCCAGCTCCTCGGACCGCATGCCCCGCGGCGCCTCGACGGTGAACCATGCCGTGAACCGAGGTGGGCGGTACGACGAGTCTCGTTCGACCGCGGTCTCGACGAGTCGGGCGAGTTCCCCCGGACTGACCGATGTGTACAGCCGCGTGAACACGAGGTCCTCGCCGGCGTCCCCGAGCGGGCCGGGGCCGAACTCGTCGAGGAGATACCGCTCAACACCGTCCTCGTACGGTACGTCGACCCAGTCGTGCAGTTTCACGACCACGCGCGGCCGGAAGCTCGGCCGAGCTCCAGGACCACGTTCTCCCTCGATCGGACTCGGTCGGACCTGCCCTGGAGTTTCCATCGACCTGCCTCCATTCGCGGCTGCCCGAAACGTCGTGGGGACCGCGGTCATTGATGCGAAGTGGGGCGACACCCGGGATCAGAGCCGGATGCCGCCGATCACAGGCAGTACCTGCACCCAGGCCGTTCAGACCGGTGCGGAGAATCTCTGGAGCCCTTCCGTGTCGTCCCCTCACCCCACGTTCGATTCGAACCATCGACTGCCTGTCCTGCCGCATCCTCCGATTATTGAATGAACGACCGGAACATTCATTGCCCGCGTCTGCGATCAGCAGTAATTCCAATCGCTCGCGCCCTCGAGTCCGGGCATGGTCGGCTGGCGGCGACATCTCCCCTCAATATGATGACGCATGAGCAAGATCGATAGAAGTAGACACACTCGATCAGCGGAATATCCACACGGAGTGCGTTCTCGCTCCAGTCCCTCGAATACGCACATCTACGTATTGAAATCAGACAGCAGTCGCGGTCTGCCAATCATCGACACGACACAAAGGTGCGCTCGTCCTGGTGGCCTTCACCATGTGCATCGGCGATGTCCACATCGAGACATCCGCGAACGCCGTGCTCAAGAGTCACCACTCGCGAGGGTGTGGTCGAGACGGGTCAACCGGTCGCGGGCCGCGTCGCCGAGCGATGACGGCGACCCGCCACGATGGAGCACAGGTTGTCGCGCGAGATCGCGGCGCGCAGGTGCTCGTCGAGATCGTCCAGCACCACGCCAGGCGGAAACTCACGCGCGGCGAACGGATAGTCCGTCCCCAGGAGGACGTGGTCTCGACCGAACCGCTCCACGGTGAGCCGAAGGCTGTCCGCGTCGTAGGTGAGCGAGTCGCACCACAGTTCACGCGCCCGCTCACCGAGCATCCGGTGGCCCGCAGCTTCGGCCCGACCGGCGAGAATCTGTGCGCGGTCCGACCGGGGCAGGACGGCGGGCAATGCACCACCGCCGTGCGCCAGGCACAGGTGGACCCCGGGCCGACGAGTCCGGCCCGACAGCAGCGACGCGGCGGCGACGGCCGTCTCGACGGGCATCCCCAGCCCGAAGCCGATTCCGAGCGCTGCCAGCCGGTCGGAGCCTCGGCCACGAGCTCGGCGAGAAACCGGTTCTGTGCCCGCGCGAGCACGGCCGCCCCGTCCGCGGGCTCGCCATGGCACAGGGTCACCGGGATCGGCGAGACCACCTGCGCCGCGACACCCACGGCGTCCATGTCCCGTAGCCGGCGTTGTCCCGTAGCCGGCGTTGCGCCGACCAGCAGCGGTCGTCGACCTCCCGGTAGAGCCCGACCGTCGAGCAGGATCCGAGCTCCTCGTCGGTCAGCGGGCTGACCGTCGGGAACCGGGTGGAGAAGCTGCATCCGGCATCGGGGGCGACGGCGGGCCAGAAGGTGCTGAGGGCGGCGCACAGCTTCGAGCCCTCGGGGTACGGGCTGCCCAGCCCGTACGCCGCCAGGTGCCGCACGCCTGCGGTCGTGTCGAAGCTGGTGTCCCAGCCCGGGGCGAACACGCCGGCCGCGCCGTCGGGCAGCGGATTGTGCCGTTCCTGCTTGGGGTCCGTCAGCGGGCGTTCCTGCACCGCACCGGCGAGCGGGAGCGAGACGACCGCGGTCACGGTGTCATCCGTCTCCCGGAACCCGGCGCGCGGGACGTCGGGGTCACCGGCCAGGAAGTCCCGCAGCCGGCCATCAGGTCGCCGGCGGCGAGGCTGCTGAGCTCCGGCTGGGACTGCGGGCGGACCCCGAACACGTAGTTCTCGACGCTCTCCAGCTCCGCCGGCGTCGGGTACGCCGCCAGCTCGCGGCCCGCCACCTGCGTGGATGTTCGGCGAGGCCAGGGCGTGGTAGATCAGGCTGCGGTTCGGGTTCCCCGGTTCGATCCCGCGCTGCCCCTCCGCCGCGAAGTCTTCGAAGCCCGGCACCGTGCGGTCGACGCCGTCCAGGGTCCGCGCCAGCTCGGCCGCGAGATCGCCGCGCGAGGTCCAGGCCGTGCAGCCGCAGCAGGTCGCCCCAGCCGGCGGGGCCGGCCTCGCGCAGGCCTGCTCGACCTCGTCCAGCAGCGTCGTGTCGATCCTCCTTCGGGACGGCACTCGGCCGGCTCCGGATCCACGCGGGCCGGCGCTCTC
Organism: Pseudonocardia mahuensis; assembly: GCF_018531475.1. Taxonomy (GTDB): domain Bacteria; phylum Actinomycetota; class Actinomycetes; order Mycobacteriales; family Pseudonocardiaceae; genus Pseudonocardia. The sequence continues at coordinate 71,603 of NZ_JAHDTG010000017.1, read as the reverse complement.
CTCAGCGTCGCCGTCCGGGCGGCCGCGCGCTTCGGGGAGGTCCCTCGGTCCGGCACTGCTTCGAGGTACCTCCCGGAAGCGGAGCGGTCCGCTCGGCGGTTTGGTCGTCCTCGGCAGTTCCAGGGAGAGGAGACGACGATGTACCGCAACCCCATCAACTGCGTCATCCCGGACTACGTGCTGCTCGAGATCGCCAGCCGAGGCAACGAACGGGAGCGGGCTGCGGCGCATCGCACCCTGGCCCTGTCCTCGACCATGCGGACCGCGCGCTCGCAGGCGGAGGCTCTGCCAGCACCCTGCAGGCCGCGGCAGCCGCCCCGCTCGGACCTCCTCACGTCGACCGGCTCATCCGTAACGCCAACGGCAGCGAGCAGCAGAACGCACCGGTCGTGCGGCGGGAGGGCCAGGGCCTCACCGACGACCTGGCGGTAGACGAGGCGTACGACCATTTCGGCACCACCTGGGACTTCTACTTCGAGGTCTTTGCCCGCAACTCCATCAACAACGCGGGAATGAGCCTCGACGGCGTCGTGCACTTCGGCGAAGGATTCGACAACGCCTTCTGGGACGGTGCCCAGATGGTGTTCGGCGACGGTAGCGGGCTGAGGTTCACCCGCCTCACCCGCTCGCTCTCGGTGTGTGCGCACGAGCTGAGCCACGGCGTCGTCCAGTTCGACGGACCGTTGATCTACCAGGGCGAGTCCGGAGCCCTGAACGAGCACATCGCGGACGCGCTCGGAGCGATGGTCGACCAGTGGTCGAAGAAGCAGTCCGCCGAGGAGGCCGACTGGCTGATCGGCTCCGAGATCCTGGCCCCGGGCGTCACCGGCAAGGCGCTGCGGTCGATGAAGGCGCCCGGCACGGCGTTCGACGACGACGTCCTGGGCCGGGACCAGCAGCCGGCGCACATGGACGACTTCGTGCGGACCGCGCGCGACCACGGCGGGGTGCACATCAACTCCGGCATCCCGAACAAGGCGTTCTACGAGATCTCCATCGCCCTCGGCGGCTTCTCCTGGGAGCGTGCCGGACGGATCCTCTACACGACGCTCGGCAATCCCCAGCTGCGCCCGACAAGCACCTTCCGCCAGTTCGCGCGGCTCAACCACCGGGTGGCCGGGCAGCTCTACGGACCGGCCGGCAGGGAGTCCGCGGCGGTCGAGGCGGGCTGGAAAGCCGTCGGAATCCAGGTCTAGCCTGCTCGGATGGCCGCTGACGAGGAGCCGCTGCGGGTGTCGTTGGTCCGCAGCGGCGGGCTGCTCGGAACCGACGAGCTGGAGACGGTTGTGACGGCGGCCGAACTCGATCCCGAGGAGCGGGCACTGCTGGAGAACCTCGTCGAGCAAGCCCGCGTGGGCGAGTTGGCCGTCCGCTCCCCCATCGCCGGCCGTGGGGCAGACGTCTACCAGTACGAGCTGACCGTCGAGCGGGGGCAGCGCCGCGACGACGTCGTCATCTCGCAGTCCGCCGTTCCCGAGAACCTGAGGCCGCTGCTCCGGTGGCTCGAGCGGCGAGACCGCGACCGGTAGGCCTCCGACGTCGGAGTGCCGTTCCCGCCGACGTCTCCAACCGAAGTCGAGGGACTTCCCCGATGCCGGGCCGGCTGCCGAGCTGCTGCCATGACCGGACCCGAGCGTGTTCATCGCGACCGGGCTCGCACAGCTCGTTGCGGGCCGGTCCGTGTCGGTCCCCTACCCGGAAGGACTCGGATGCCCCGCCTACCCCATGGACAGATCGTCACGACGGAAGGGCTGCAGGAGGCGTGGGAGAGCCTGGCTGCCCGTGGTGCCGAGGAGGTCCTCGGCTTCGCCGCCGCGGCCCCGGTGGACCTCAACGACTTCGACTTCCTGTTCCCCACCCTGCAGGGTGATCCCGCCAACCTGCTGCCGGAGTCGACCGACACGGTCGCGGCCCTGAAAGCCCTCTCCGCCACGATGGTGGATCAGAACCAGATCGGCGGGGGCAACGACGCACCGATCCCTGCGGCGTACACCTACTTCGCCCAGTTCGTCGACCACGACATCACCCTCGAGGTCCAGCCGGCCGACCTGCCGCCCTCGGCGTCGGGCGCGATGGACGTCCTGCTCGCCGACGACATGGCACCGATCCCGCTCGAGGAGATCCGCAACGCTGTCCGGAACTTCCGCACCGCAACGCTCGACCTGGACAGCCTCTACGGCCTCCCGGCGCCGCGGGACCCGAACAACGGCGCCAAGATGCGCATCGGGAAGGTCACGGAACTGAACGACCCGAACGAGCCGTTCGTCCGGCCGCCGGGCAAGGGGATCGACAACGATCTCCCCCGCGAGCCGCGCAGCGACAACGTCCTGCACGACCGCGCCGCGTTGATCGGCGACCCCCGCAACGACGAGAACACCATCATCAGCCAACTGCACGTGGCGTTCCTCAAGGCGCACAACCGGCTGGTCGACGACGGCCGGAGCTTCGAGGAGGCGCGCCGGATCCTGGGCCAGCACTACCAGCACATCGTGATCCACGACTTCCTCAAGAGGGTCGCCGACCCGGCGATCGTCGACGACATCACGGAGCAGGGCAACCGCTGGTACAACGCCACCGCCGAGCCGTTCTTCATGCCGCTGGAATTCGCCGTCGCCGGATTCCGCTTCGGACACACCATGGTGCGCGCCGCCTACGACTTCAACACCAATTTCAACTTTCCCGACGGCAGAGAAGCGACCCTCGAGCTGCTGTTCACCTTCAGCGCACTGAGCGGGCAGCTCGGCTTCGGTGACGGCACCGACACCCTCCCCGAGAACTGGATCATCGAGTGGGAGAACATCATCGGCGACGACCCTGCGGTCAACAAGGCCCGGCGCTTCGACACCCGGCTCGCGGCCATCGGCGACAAGGCTCTGTTCAACCTGCAGACGCTCGACGGGCAACGCGAGCCCGAACTCGCCGCGCGCCTGGCGGCCCGCAACCTGCTGCGCGGCTACCGGCTGCGCATGCCCACCGGGCAGGCGGTCGCCGACTTCCTCGGCCTGCCCGTCCTCACCGCCCAACAGATCCGGGCAGCCGCCGGACCGGACCAGGAACAGGCCCTGCAGGACGGCGGGTTCCTGGATCGCACCCCACTGTGGTTCTACCTGCTCGCCGAGGCCGAACACCACGGCGGCGACCGCCTCGGTCCGGTCGGCAGCACGATCGTCGCCGAGGTCCTCATCGGCCTGGTCCGCCGCAGTGCGGACTCGATCCTCCGCACGCCGGGCTGGACGGCCTCCCTTCCGGCGCTCAAGCCCGGCACCTTCGAGCTCGCCGACCTCCTGCGCTTCGCACGCGTACTTCCTGGTGGTGCCCCGACACACAGCTACGTCGTGCAGGCCGGCGACACGCTGTCCAAGATCGCACAGGAGCAACTCGGCGACGCAACCCGCTGGCCGGAGATCTTCGCGCTCAACCGCAACATCATCCGCCATCCGGACCGGATCTTCCCCGGCCAGACGCTGATCCTGCCGACCGGGCCCGCAGTGCAGCCGCAGCTCCGCTTCTACGTCGTACAACCCGGCGACACGTTGTCCGAGATCGCCCGGCAGCACCTCGGCGCGGCCGACCGCTGGCCCGAAATCTTCGCGCTCAACGGCGACGTCCTCACCAACCCGGACGTCATCGTCGTCGGGCAGGTTCTCCAACTGCCGCCCAAATGATCGAGTCCTGACGTCGGAGGGACCGCGCCGTCCGCCTGCCCGGCCCCTCCGGCGGAACTGGCTCGAGCGGGTGGTGTACCTCGAGTCCCACGACGAGGTCGCGAGCAACAATGGCAAGACACGGCTGCCGACCGACATCGACCGCGCCTCGCCGCGTTCCTGGTACGCGAAGAAGCGCTCGACGCTCGGCGTTGCGCTCGTGTTCACCGCACCCGGCATCCCCATGATCTTCCAGGGGCAGGAGCTGTTGGAGACCCGGTCGTGGCACGACAACGTGCCGATCGACTGGGCAGACGCCTCCCGCTGGGCCGGCATCGTCACCCTGTACCGCGACCTGGTGGCGCTGCGCCGCAACGCGCGGTCCACCACGCGGGGCCTGCGGACCGCACCTGAACGTGTACCACGTCAACGACGCCGACAAAGTGATCGGGCACCACCGCTGGGCCGACGGTGGGCCGGGTGACGATGTCGTCGTCGTGGCCAACTTCGGTCATCGCAGCAACCCCGCCTACCGGCTGGGCCTGCCCAGGGAGGGCGTCTGGCGGGTGCGCCTCAACACCGATCGGACCGGATACGACGCGGATTTCGGCAATCTGCAGGTGTTCGACACGGCAACGGTGATCAGCGCCCGGGACGGGATGCCGTGCTCGGCGGAGATCGGGCTGCCTGCCTACACAGCGGTCGTCCTGTCCCAGGGCCGCTGACCCGGGGCGGTGCACGTCGCCGAGCAGCCGCTTTGCGGCGACGGCGGGCACCTAGAGTGATCTCGTGACGTCGGAACGGCCCGGTCCGCTGCGCTGGCTCTGGTACGCGCTGGGCGCCGGCCTGCCGCCCCGGTACCGGACGTGGGTGCTGCACGACGCAACCTGTCGGACCTGGCAGCTGCGGCACTTCGCCCGGGCCTTCGTGCAGATGAGCCTCGTGGCGGTACCGGTCCTACTGGTCGTCCCCGGACCACTGTGGATCCGGTGGGTCGGGATCCTGCTGGGCTGGCTGGTGGCGCTGCAGTACGCCCTGTTCAACATGTACGAGTCCGTCGAGCACCGGGTGCTGAAGGCGGGCTACCCGGCGGGGGCGGCCCAGGCCGTGCGGGACGAGGCGAACGCCGACGAGCGCGCGGCGGCCGCGGCGCGCTACGCCTCGCGCTACCGGACGGGGATCACTCAGCGCGACTCTGAGTGATCCCCAGGGCGCAGGCCGCCCGCACCGCGTGGGCGGAGCCCGGCGACCGGTCAGCGGATCTCGATCACCGCCTTGGTGATCTGCGAGCGGGTGACGAGTCGGTCTCCCACCGTGGCGGTCACCGAGACGAAGCCGCATGCAGGGTTCCGCCGGGTTGATCGCCGACACCGCGGGCGGCCCCGTCAGCCGACCGAGGGTGCTGGTTCGACCCCACGACCGTGCCGCCGGAGCTCCGCCCGCACGGCCGGGGCGACCTCGGTGCCGAGCAGCTCGATGCTGCGCATGACGAGGCGGTGCGGCACGGAGCCGATGCTGGTCTGCATGAGGTAGCGGGTGTGCCCGAAGAGCTCGTGGTGGCGCAGGATCGTCTCGACGACCTGCGCGGGGCTACCGGCGACGAGGACGCCGTGGTCGGCGATGGAGGCGCCGAACCGTTCCCGGGTGAGCGGCGGCATCCCCCGCTCTCCGAAGACGGTGTTGAGGTAGCCGGCGTAGTGCGGGAAGAACTCGTCGGCCGCACCCTGCGAGGTGGGGGCCACGAAGCCGTGAGTGTTGATGCCGACCGGCAGCGGGTCGAACCCGGCCTGCCGGGCGCCCTCTCGGTGCGCGGCCAACGGGGCGAGACCGTGCCCGGGGCGACCGCCGATCAGGGCCAGCGCCATGGGGAGGCCGAGACGCCCCGCGCGAAGTGCGGAGCTGGGCGTGCCGCCGACTCCGACCCAGACCGGAAGCCGGTCCTGCACGGCACGGGGGTGCACGGCGGCGTCGTCCAGCGCCGGCCGGAACCGGCCCGACCAGGTCACGGGCGGGTCCTCCCGCAACCGCAGGAGCAACTCGAGGTTCTCCACGAACAGCACATCGGATTCCCGCACGTCCCGCCCGAACAGCGGAAAGGACTCGGCGAACGCCCCGCGCCCGACCATCACCTCCGCCCGCCCGTCCGAGAGCAGGTCGAGCAGGGCGAAGTCCTGGAACAACCGGACAGGGTCGGCGGAGCCCAGCACGCTCACCGCACTCGTCAGCCGGATCCGGCGGGTTCGGGCCGCCGCGGCGGCGAGGACGACGGCCGGGTTGGACACGAACATCTCCGGGCGGTGGTGCTCGCCGACCCCGAACACGTCGAGGCCGACCTGCTCGGCCAGCTCCACTTCCTCCAGGACCTCGGCCATCCGCTGCTGCGGGCTGGTGGTGACGCCCGTGGTGGGGTCGGCCAGCGTCTCCCCGAAGCCGTACAAGCCGATCTCCATCGGCGGTTGGCTCATCTCGACGACTCCCGGTTCGCGCGACGCGGCCGGCCGGGCGCCCGGGCCGGGTCGGCACGGGCCTTCCCCGAGCCGACGATTGAATTCTCACGCACCTGGTGTCGGGAGCGGAGCCCGGGCACGTGTTGGCCGGTCGGTCCGCGGACCTGTCAGCGTCGCGAGTCGCGTCCCGGACAGCCGTCGGCCGGTCCGCCCCCACGCCGACGCCCGACCCGGTGCCACCACCGGGGCCGGGCCTCCGGCCGCGGCCGTCGATGCCGGGACGGCGGGGGCGGGGGGCCGGTCGGCCACCGCCCGGCGCCCGGCGCGCCACTGCCCCACCACGTCATCCACGTTCACCGGAGCGATCTGCACCCGCGGGCCCGATGGTGCCCGCAGCCAGTCCACGATGCGCAGGTTGAGCTCCGCAACGACGTCGCGCACCACCCGCTCGGAGGGCAGACCGCGGACCGTCTCGGGCAACCGCTCGATCTCCTTGCGCAGCTGCAGCGGCGTGGGCAGCAACGCCTCCGTCGACAGCCCCTCCCGGCGGATGAACCCCTTCACCCACCACAGATCGTCGGCCGGGCCGTCCAGCCCGGGCAGCGGCTTGCCCTTGCCCGGCAGGTCATCGAAATCGCTGCGCTCCTGCGCCATCCGTATCTGCTTGTCCACCACCGACTCGTAGCGGGACCCGAAATCGTTCACGGCGTCGCCCTCCCCGAACCGCCCGTTGTTCCCGGCGATTCGCCGGTACCGGCCAACGACAGCCCGAGACCCCGCGTCGACGCGGTACCGAGAACCGCCGGAGCCGCCGATGATCGCCCCCACAGTGGACAGGCGCAGCCGGCACTGGCGGCCACGTTCCTACCGGGGACAAGATGGCGCAGTGAGCGGCCACGTCGAGCTGCGGCACCTGCGGGCCTTCGTCGCGGTTGCCGAGGAGCTGCACTTCTCGCGCGCCGCGAAGCGCCTGCACATGGTGCAGCAGTCGCTCAGCGCGCAGATCCAGCAGCTCGAGGAGGAGCTCGGGGTCCGGCTGTTCGTGCGGACGACCCGCAAGGTGGAGCTGAGCGATGCCGGGCGCGTGCTGCTCGCGCACGCGCACTCGATCCTCGACGCGGTGAGCACGGCCTGCGAGCAGACCCGCCGCGCGAGCTCCGGCGAGGCGGGTCAGCTGGCGATCTCCTACACCCCGACCGTCGCCGCCGAGACGTTGCCGCTGTTGGTGAAGGAGCTGCACCGGCGCCATCCCGCGGTGGCGCTGCAGATGTGCGAGATGTGGCAGGCCGAGAGCGTGGACGCGGTGAAGACCGGCCGGTTCGACATCGGGCTGGCGCGCTGCCCGATGCTCGACGCCGATCTCGAGTACCTGAGCATGCGCGAGGAACCGCTCGGTGTGGTCCTCGGAAGCCGGCACCCGCTGGCCGCTCAGGATCCGGTGCCGCTGGCGCATCTCGCATACGCGACCCTGGCGATCTGGCCGCGGGCGCTGTCCCCGGGCTTCTACGATCAGGTCCTCGGCGTGTTCCGCTCGCACGGCTTCGCCGGCCGGATCCAGGAGTTCGAGTACCTCTCCTCGGGGGTCTTCCACAGCGACCCCGCGGCGCGCGAGGAGATCGCGCGCTGCCGGGCGTTCTCCGTCGCGTTCGCGACCCAGTTCGACCCGGTGCCCGACGGGTTCGTCTGGCGGCGGGTCGATCCCGCCCCGATGATCCCGGTGCACATGTTCTGGCGGCCGACCGCGGGGCCGGCCACGCAGAACTTCCTGGCCGTCGCGCTCGACGTGGCCGAGCGCGAGGGCTGGGCGGCGGGCCCCCCTACGCGACGCAGTGCAGCGGTCGGCCCCCATTGAATTCGATCATGTCGTCGACGACCCGGTCGAAGTCCAGCGGCGTGCCGCGCGGCTCGCCCCGCAACTCCGAGTACGCCCGGTGGAGGTTGCCCACCAGCCGCTCGGGGTCGGTCCACGAGCGGAACGCACCAAGGTCGGTACGCCGGCCCAGCTCCAGCGGCTCCAGCCCGGCCCGGAAGCCCTCGCCCGCTCGTTCCTGCACGAATCGCAGGTAGTCGAGCTGGTGGCCGATCACCTCCGGTCCGCAGACCGCGCCGTGCCCGGGCACGACGGTCTGCGCGCCGAGACCCTCGAGCTCGGTGAGCGCCTCGATCGTGCCGGCGACCGAGCCCATCACCACGAACGGCGTGCCGCCGTTGAACACCAGGTCGCCGGCGAACAGCAGGGCGAGCTCGCGCACCCACACGATCACGTCGTTCGTGGTGTGTGCCGGACCGAGGTGACGCAGCGCGGCGTGCACGTCGTCGCAGTACACGTTCAGCGAGTCGGCGAACGTCACCGTCGGCGGCGAGATCGCGATCTCGCCCCAGTCCACGCCGGGAAACCACTTCGTGGTCTCCAGACCGGTCGCGATCGTCGCCTCGCGGCACCGGTCGTGGCCGATGATCGTGGCGGCCGGGAACAGGAAGTTGCCGTAGGTGTGGTCGCCGTGGTGATGCGTGTTTATCAACGTCCGCACCGGCGAGTCGGTGAGTGCGGTCACCGCGTCGCGCAGCGCCCGGCCTCGATACGCGGTGAACGCGGTGTCGATCAGCGTCACGCCCTCCTCGCCGGCGAAGACGCCCGCATTGTTCAGCCCCCAGCTCCCGTCCAGCTGGACGAAGGCGTGAAAGCCCTTGCCCAGCTCCTGCACCGTGGGCGGCGGCATCCCGGCCGCGGCGGCGCGTGTGGTGCTCACCCGGTGCCCCCGACGGTCGCGGCCGCAGGCTGGGCGGTGTCGGACATCCCGAACTCGGGCATGACCTCGGTCGCGAACAGCTCCAGCATCGGCAGGGCCTCGTCACGGGGGATCATCCCCCAGTGGAAGAGCCAGACGAAGTACTCGATCGGCAGCTTCGTCAGGAACTGCTCGACCTGGCGCTTCACCTCGTCGACCGTGCCGCCGATGAGCAGGCCACTGTTGATCAGGCGGTCGGCCAGGTGTTCACCGGACTTCGGGACCGGGCCCTCCTCGTCGTCGTAGCGGGAGGCTTCCATGAAGCCGAACTGCTCGTACCAGCCGCGCCAGACCGGCTGCTCGTAGAGCTCGACGCTGCGCCGGATCCGGGCCCGCACCTCATCGGCCGGGGTACCGTTGGGGAAGACGTAGAACGTGCGGCAGACCCCGATGCCCTCGCCGAATCGCGGGTGCCGGCCGCGGGACTCCGCGCCCTGGACGTAGATCTCCATGAGCTGCCGCAGCTTCTCGTGCGAGCCCATCAGGATCGTCGGCGTGACGTCCTCCTCGCCGCACCATTGGAGGGTGCCGGGGCTGGCCCCGAACGCCTGGAACAGCTGCGGGTGCGGGCTGGTGTAGGGCTTCGGTACGACGCTGACGCCCTTGATCGTCCCGTTCTCGTCGACCTCGCCGGGCTGTCCGTAGGGCCGGGTGATGCTGTCGGCCGGCGGCCAGTTCGGGATGCCCTCGCGGGGGTAGGGGACCTGGTAGGTCGGGCCGTCGTAGGTCAGCAGGTCCTCGCTCCACGCTCGCTTCATGATCGTGAAGTTCTCGGTGAACAGCAGCCGGTTGCGCTGGTCGGCCTCGCCGGCGTCGGACGCCGTGGAGGTGACCCCGAAGCGCTGGCACAAGATGTTCTGCCAGCGCGCCTGGTAACCGCGCGCCATCCCGACGAACAGCCGCCCCTGCAGCATGTGGTCGGCGATGGCGATCTCCTCCGCGAGCCGGATCGGGTCGTGTGCGGGGAGCACGAGCCCGAGCTGGCCGTGCCGGAGCCGCTTCGTGTACCGCGCGAGGTGCACGTTGAGCAGCAGCGGCGCCGGGGAGATCTCCATGCCCTCGGAGTGCATGTGGTGCTCGACGTGCGTGATGCCCCAGTACCCGAGGTCGTCGGCCGCCCGGCACAGCTCGGCGAGGCTGGTCAGCATCTGCTGGTACGCCCCGTTGTCCCGGCCGATCGGCCGGCGCGCCGCCATCTCTTCCTCGGCCCCGAGGGCCGGGTACACCTGCAGGATCACGTCCGTCATGGGTCCTCCTCCGATGTCGTCCCCGCTGGGACGAGGTCGATGACCTGCGGGGGAACCACCCGCTTCGCGCCCACGGTGTTGCGCAGTACCCCGATGCCGGAGACCTCGAGCTCGACGAGGTCGCCGGGCCGGATCCAGCGGTCCAGTTCCAGGCCGCACCCACGCCCGACGGTGCCTCCGCCCAGGACGTCCCCGGGATGCAGCGGCTGCTCGGCCGAGAGCAGCGAGATGACCTCGGGGAACGAGAAGTTCATCGAGCCCGGGTTGCCGTCCGACCACACCTCGCCGTTGATCCGAGCCGTCATCCGGGCGGACGTGATGTCGATGGCGTCTGCCGTCGTGAGGCACGGGCCGAGCGAGGTCGCGAAGTCCTTGCCGAACGCCGGGCCGATGCCCACCGACATCTCGCGGAACTGGATGTCCCGCGCGCTCCAGTCGTTGAAGATCGTGTACCCGGCGATGCATCCCGCGGCCTCGTCCGGCGTCACCTGGAAGGCCGGGCGGCCGAGCACGGCGGCGACCTCGAGCTCGTAGTCGAGCTTGTCGGTGTAGTGCGGCCAGGGCACCTCGTCGTCGGGCCCGAACACGGTGTCCGGGTTGCCCTTCCAGTGCACCGGGATCCGGTACCACTCCGCGGGCACCGTCCCGAAGCTGTTCTCGACGTGTTCCTCCACGAGCATGAAGTCGCGCATCGAGTTCGGCCGCGGCAGGGGGGCGCAGAGCCTGACGCGGCTGCGCGGAACCCCGATCTCGCCGAGGTCGTCGGGCCGGTCCCCCGCCCGGTCGAGGACGGCCCGCGCCAACGCGATGCCGGTGTCGCCGAGGCGGAGCAGCTCGAGCATGGTCCGGGGCGGCTCCGCGCCGTCCGTGGGCACGGCGGCCCTGGCACAGCCGACGGCCAGGTCCAGCACGTGGTCTCCGTGCAGGATCCCGACCCTCGGGTCCGATCCGGCGGCACCGAGGCCGCGGTACGTGACGAGCTGCACGATGGGCTCCCCATCCTGCCGAGGGGGCGGCGCCGTTGCCGCCCCGGCCCGACGGTACGGCCCGAGGGAGGCCCGGCGGAAACACCTATCCGTAGTGGACTCACCAGGGCGATTGGTGAATCAGGTTGGACACCGCAGGCGGCAGGGGGCGGTCCACAATCGCCTCGCCCACCCAGCCGTCACCGAGGAGTCGGGGACGACCTCGGTGTCCCGGTCAGCCGACCTTGGTCCACGATCAGCGGAAGTCGCGCCCCACGCCCGATCTCACCGCGCAGAACAGGACCTTCCCGGTGCACGTGCGCGACGCCATGGTGCTTCTACTCCGCCACGCCGATGTCCTCGTTCCACAGCTCCGGGCGTGCCGCGATGAACTCCTCCATCAGGTCCACGCACCGCGGGTCGTCGAGGATCGTCACCCGCACCCCGTGCTCGGCGAGCCAGTCGTGCCCGCCGGTGAACGTCCGGCTCTCACCCACGACAACGGCTCCGATCCCGAACTGCCGCACGAGCCCGCTGCAATACCAGCACGGTGACAGGGTGGTGACCATGATCGTGCTCCGGTAGTCGCGCTGCCGACCAGCGTCCCGGAACGCCGCGGTCTCCCCATGCGCTGACGGGTCGCCGTCCTGGACGCGACGGTTGCGCCCGCGGCCGAGCACCGTGGCATCGGCGGCGAACAGCGCCGCGCCGATGGGGATGCCGCCCTCGGCCAACCCGGCGCGGGCCTCCTCCAGCGCCACCTCGAGCATCGCCGCGGGATTCGTCATGCGGTCAGCCTGTCATGTCGGCCGGCCGACCTCGTTGCGCGCCGCTCGCGTCCCGGGCGGGCCACTCAGATGGCGGCCGCCCCAGCCGTCGCCTTCGAGCGGACCCTCCTGAGCTACGACCGCTCCTGCGCCGAGATCGTCGCGCAGACCGACATCTTGCGATCCCGCATGCCCACGACGCCCGCGCCGGGCGGGTCGGACCGCCGCTGAGAGATCCGGCGGACCGCCGCTTCCGGTCATGAGGCCACATGGGCAAGGGCGGGGCATTCCGAGCGAGCTGCGCACGGCCACATTCTCCCGGGCCGGCGCGGACCCGATCGCCCCGCGGGAGTCACCTGCACCGCCACGAACAGCACGCGCAGGACAGGCGCCCGCACCGTGGTGACGAACCCGGAAGCCGCTGCGCCGTCGAGGGTGACGTCGCCTGCCCGCATGCGTTCAAGCGGGGAGAGTAGAGACCCGTTTCACCAGACCGCTGCGCATCGAGTGCCCGGAGCACTCCGTGTGACGATCCTTGGCCGGCGGCGCGTCGATCACCGATTCGGGTAGAGCTGTGGTGTTCAATGAGTGATCGAACGGGTTCGCTACGTCACGGAGCAGGCCATGATCGAGGTCATCCCCGCTACCCCGCCCGAAACCGCCGCACTCGCCAGCGTTGATCTCGACCCCGCCGATGCGGACGTCTTGCGGGCGTTCCGTGTCGGCATGCGCGTCGGGCGGGAGCGCGGGCTGGGCTGCCCGGCGACCGGGCCGACCGTCGCCTACGAACGGGCCTGCAACGTGGACGAAGCGACACCCCGGCAGGCTCGACCGCTGGGAGACGACTGACGGCGGGGAACGGCGCGGGAACCGAGGTGGCGGCTGTCCCGCTCGGGGACCACCACCAACGCCTACAACCTCGTCGACGTGCCCACCTGGCACCCCACCAGGATGGCCATCGTCCAGGTTCCCGACCGGCCCGCATTCGGGCGCATCGGCGCTCGGATCGCCTTGCGGTCCGCTCGCCGGTGCGAGCTGAGACCGAAGGTCTCTACAGCACCACGACGGATGTGGAGGCCGCGTCCTCGCCTCACGACGCGCGCCGAGGGCTACGGGCCGCACCGGCCCTCCGCAGAGCACCAGGCCTCGCGCCGGGACCGGGGACAGACCGCGAGCGCGACCATGGCCGTCGTGTCCGCCAGTCTGCGCCTGAACCTGCAGTCATCACTGTTCAGCGACGGCGCTCGTCCCATCGTCGTCACCCCGAACAACGCCGAGGCCGCCGCGCGCGACCGGACGGCCGCTCACGCGGACATCGTCATGACCGGAGAAGACGCCGTTGATCTCCAGAGCGCGCTGCGACAACTGCATTCGCGTGGTGTCCGCCTGGTCGTCTGCGAAGGCGGGCCGCTGCTGTTGGCGGAGCTGCTCGCAGGCGGGGTGGTCGGCAAGCTGTGCCTGACGGTGTCGCCGCTGCTCGTCGCCGATCCGGTGCGGCTGCTCCCCGCTGGGGCCCTGGCCCAGCCCGCCGCGTTGCGGCTGGCGCACGTACTGGAGGACGACGGCCACCTGTTCCTGCGGTACCTACTGGGACGACCAGCCGACCAGGGAGAGTGCAGCATCGACCCGGCGCGCTGCCTCGTGTGTCTCTCCTCGCGCAGTCACACGCTCGCGGTGGCGACCCGCAGGGATCGTCTGGCCGTGCACCTCCTCGATGAGGACGACTACGAGCTGTCGTTGCTGTTCGGCGAGCAGACCGGCGACGAGGTCGACAAGTTCGCGGCGTGCGACCGGCAGGAGGAGCACGGCGTGCCGGCGTGCCGGTACTGACCGGAAGGAGGGCGTGGTTCGTGGGCCGGGTGCTCGAATGGGTGCCGTTCGCCGACCACGTCGGCCACCTGCTCGAACCACTCGACGGCCGGGCCGGCGAGTGGCTTCGGCAGCTGGCGTTCCAGAGGGTCAAGACAATGACACCGGGCCACCCGGCCTGATCGCCACGTCGCCGTGCCGGGGCCCGGCTCCACCGGCGCACGCCCGCAATCACGCGATGCGGCGAGCCCCGCGCCTCGGCGATCAACGGTGCAGCTTGTCCGGGGGCATCACCGGGAGAGCGCGGCGCGGACCTCCGTCGCGATCTCGTCGTGCAGCCGCTTGCCCTGATCCAGGACCCCGTTCATCCAGTAGAAGCCGTGGATCATGCCGTCGTAGTTGCTGTACTTGACCGGCACGCCGGCCTCTCGCAGCCGGTCCGCGTAGAGCTTGCCGTCGTCGCGCAGCGGGTCGAACTCTGCGGTGACGACCAGCGCGGGCGGCAGCCCGGACAGGTCCTCGGCGCGCAGCGGGCACGCTCGCCAGTCCGGCTCGTCGGTCGCGCCGTCCAGGTAGTGCCCCCAGAACCAGCGCATCGACTCCCGCTGCAGCATGTACCCCTCCGCGTTCTCGAGCGCGGACGGTTTGTCCACGTCCCGGTCCGTGGCCGGGTAGACCAGCAGCTGGTAGGCCAGCGCCGGGCCACCCTCCTCGCGGGACTTCAGGCACACCGCAGCGGCGAGGTTGCCGCCGGCGCTGTCGCCGCCTACGGCAATCCGGATCGGGTCGATGCCGAGCTCGCCGGCATGCTCGGCGACCCAGCAGGTGGATGCCCACGCATCGTTGAACGGCACCGGGAACTTGTGCTCCGGAGCCTTCTGATAGTTCACCGCCACGACGACGCAGCCGGTGCTGTTGGCGAGAGAACGCATCGTCGGGTCGCAGATCTCGATGTTGAGGATTACCCAGCCGCTGCCGTGGAAGTAGACGATCGCCGGGAACGGGCCGTCGCCCTCGGGGGTGTAGATCCGGACGGGCAGGTCGGCCGTCGGGCCGGGAATGAAGCGGTGGCTGACCGAGGCGACGGGCTGCGACGGGCCCTGCAGGTCCACGAACGCCCACGCGGCCTGGCGAGCCTGCTGCACCGTCATGTGCTCGAAGGGCGGCAGGCCGGCCTCACGCATCTGCTCGAGCACGGCATGTGCCTGTGGATCCAGCGGCATCGTCGCCTCCTGTAGGGCTTTGTGACATCCGTCACCACGGTTGCCGGACTCGCTCGAGGAGTCAAGGCATCTCGAGGGTCGAGCAGCGTCGGCACCACATTGGGCGTACGTCCCGTTGCGGCGCGACGGGCTCGCGCCCGGCTCCAGTGAGACGGAAGAATCTGCTCGGCGTCCGCCGGGCTGACACCCGGATCATGATGTGCTGGATTCGGCGCCCGTCCCTGCGGCCGCGCGGTGACCCGCCCCCACCTGGCCGATTGACCCGGTTCGGTCCCGCGCGCAGGGTCGACTCAGGCGCTGTGTGACCTAGATCACCATACGTCGTCGGCCAGTTCCTCTTTGACTGTCGACATCGGCGCCGACGCAGCAGGATCCACGCTGGAGGACGCCTGATGAAGGTTTCGATGTTCCACCTCATGCCCCACCGTGAGC
This sequence comes from Pseudonocardia mahuensis, assembly GCF_018531475.1. Lineage (GTDB taxonomy): Bacteria > Actinomycetota > Actinomycetes > Mycobacteriales > Pseudonocardiaceae > Pseudonocardia. Next base: position 56,280 of record NZ_JAHDTG010000017.1, on the reverse strand, counting down.
TGCCGGACGACTTCGAGCAGAGGTACAAGTCGGTCTGGGTGGACCCGCCGTTTCCGGAGCTCGCCGATGCCGACCGGGTCGGGCAGTACTACAACTGGACCCTCGACGAGCTGGTGCACGCCGCCCGTCGCGGTTTCGACGGGATCTGCGTCAACGAGCACCACCAGAACGCCTACGGCTTCATGCCGGGGCCGAACCTGATGGGCGCGGCGCTGGCCCGGGAGACCAGCGGCATGGACGTGGCCATCGTGCAGATGGGGGCGACCCTGCCCACCACGCAGCCGCCGATCCGCATCGCCGAGGAGTACGCGATGCTGGATTGCATCAGCGGCGGACGCCTGGTGGCCGGGATGCCACTGGGCACCGCGATGGATGCCTGCCAGGTCTACGGCGTCACTCCCGTCGAGCAGCGCGAGCGGTACTACGAGGCACACGACCTCATCCTCAAGGCCTGGCAGTCGCCGGAGATGTTCGCCTGGAACGGCAAATACACGAAGCTGGGGAAGATCAACCTATGGCCGCGGCCGGTGCAGAAGCCGCACCCACCGGTGTGGGTGCCGGGCACCGGCAGCTACAGCACCTGGGAGTTCTCCGCCAAGAACGACCACTGCTACTGCTTCCTCAGCTACTTCGGGGCGAAGGCCGCCGAGCAGACGATGGCCGGCTTCTGGAACTTCGTGGACCAGTTCGGGCTCAAGCAGAACCCCTACCGGGCCGGGTTCCTGCAGCTCGTGGTGGTTGCCGACAGCGACGCCGAGGCCGAGCGGGACTACGCCCGGCACTGCGAGTACTTCTACCGCAAGTGCATGCACATCCCGGTGCACTACTTCGGCCCGCCCGGGCACCAGGACTACCGCAGCCTGGAGAAGGGCATCCGCTCCGGGCTGACGCTGAAGATCGGCCAGGAGCTGGAGGCAGCCCAGCAGTACAGTTTCCGCGAGCTGGTCGAGAAGCAGTTCGTGATCGCCGGCAGCCCGGCGACCGTCCGCGAGCAGCTGATCGAGGCCTGCCGGACGCTGCGGGTCGGCAACCTCATGGTCCTGCTGCAGATCGGCTCCATGCCCCACGAGCTGGCCATGCGCAACATCGACCTGTTCGCCGACCAGGTGCTGCCGCATCTGCGCCCGCTGTGGAACGACGAGCCGTGGGAGAACGAGTGGTGGCCCGAGCGGCTGCGCGGGAAGCAGCAGGAGCAGGTGTCATGACGGCTGCGGTCGGCATCAGCGAACGGCGTGTCTCGACGCTCGGCGGCCAGGTCAACCCGCGCGTGCTGGTGGCCGGCCAGGGCCCGCCGGTCGTGTTCCTGCACGGCGCGATGGGACTGCAATGGGACCCGTTCCTGGACTCACTGGCCGAGCGCAACACCGTCTATGCGCCGGAGCACCCTGGTGTCACGCCCGGCGACCCTGACGCGATCAAGGCCGTGGACGACGTGTGGGACCTGGTGCTGCACTATTACGACCTGTTCGACGAGCTCGGCCTGGACGCGCCCGCTGTCGTTGGGCACTCGTTCGGCGGCATGATCGCTGCCGAGGTGGCCGCCACGAACCCCGAACGGGTCAGCCGGCTGGTACTGCTCTGCCCGGTCGGGTTGTGGCGCGACGACATCCCGGTGGCCCAGTTCCTCACCATGACCCCGCAGGAGGTGGTCGAGCTCGCCTTTGCCGACCCGCAGGGCGATCGGGCGCAGGACTTCCTGAAGCTGCCCCAGGACCCGGAAGAGATGGCCGACGCCGTCATTGCCGCCGCCTGGGCGCAGGCCTGCACCGGGAAGTTCATGTGGCCGTTCCCGGAGAAGGGGCTGCACAAGCGGCTGTACCGGATCCGGGCCCGCACGCTCATCGTGTGGGGCGAGCAGGACCGGCTGGCTCCGCCGCCGTATGCTGAGGAGTTCGCCGCCCGGATCAACGGGTCCCGGGTGGTACGGGTGGCCGGCGCCGCGCACCTGCCCCAGCTTGAGCAGACCGAGCAGGTGGCCCGGCTGGTCAGGGGCTTCCTGGCCGACTGACCCCTCTCACCGCCTGGTGGGCGCCGCGTCGCGGCGTCCACCAGGACCGGTCTGTGGTCGCCGGCAGTTCGGGGTGCAGCGACCGAGGCTGCGGCAGTGCTGGAGCAGGCACGCGACCGTGTCGGCTCAACCGGTGATCACCACTGGCCGGTCGCGGATGCGGTCCCAGAGGGGGAACGGAATGTCGAAGAGGAGAAGACCTCGTCGACGGTGCTGAACGGGACGTCTGTGGTGCGGGCCTCGGTGATCCGTGCGGCCAGGGTGAGGTCGATGCCGCAGACCCCGGCGATCACCTGCGGCGGAGCGCTGCTGAGGTCGACCAGGCCGCCGTCGTCGTAGCTGTGCGGCAGGTCTGGCGGCCGATGCGCAGCTCGCGGGCCAGCAGCGGGCCGGCGGCCGCCAACCGGCGCGATTCGTCCCGACGGGGAGCGGGCTGCGAGGGCGGCGGCCACGGCGGGGTCTCGGGCGTTCAGGCCGGGAGGGGGCGGCGGCGCCACGGTCACTGATCGGGGCCAGACCTGGCGGCGCACCACGACCAGGTGCACGCACGCGGTGATCATCAGGCCGATGATGTAACCGCCGACGTTGGCGTTGCCCGTGGCGGCGAACAGCGTGACTACCGCTGCGGTGCAGAGCACGACCCACACCCACATCAGCGGTTTGCGGGCCCGGGTGGCGGCGTGCAGGAACGGGAGGAAGGTGGGCATCCCGAGGGATAGCACGACGACGGCGAAGTACCAGCCGCCCTGTGCGAACCACTGCCCCGGTCGGCGGGAGCGGGCGGGCGGCGCCGAGGTCGTGGCGATCGCCCTACGGGTTGGCGGCCATCTGGCCCGGGTGGTTGGTTCGGTTCGACCGTTTGCCGGCGGGTGGTCGCCGACCGAAAATGACGATCTCCGTCCGTATCACCGGCGGAACTCTTGGGACCCCCTGCTCGGACTCCCAGAGCTCGGGGCTGCGCGAGCTCGTCCAGCGAGGCGACCGGCCGCACACCCTGCCGACGGGCGGGCTTCTCGACTGACCCGTTGATGGCCATCGGCCGGGCACATGCAAGGTTCGTGCATGCCTGGACACCGGCGAGTGCAGCCCCTTTGCGTTGTGCATGCACGGGTTCCCGCACACGCCGTTCACCTACCGCCACCTGCTGCCCGCCTACGGCACCCCGGACCGGCTGGCCGGTGTCGCCGGACTCGCGCTCCCGCCCCGGAACTCCGGACGGGTCAGTGGAAACCTGCGCCGGCTCCAGCGCTACAACCGGCGGTTGCTGCGGGTGTTCCATCTCTGCGCGCAGATCAGCATCCAGCGCTCCCCCGCCTCCGGGATCTATTACCAGCGCAAACGCGCTGAGGGAAAGCGGTACACGCAAGCGGTGCTGGCCCTGGCCCGACGACGGGTGAACGGCTGTGGGCGCTGATCCGTGCCGACCGGCTCCACTGCCCCGCCCGCTGCCGGTGCCCACCACCGCACTTGCCCGGCCAGCTGACACCCATCGGGCGAACGTGTCGAACGTTTGTTCGCACGATGCTAAGGTCGTCGACACGGGGCGGCCGGCATCGGGGAAGGGCGCCGGGCCACTGACAACCGCCTGGGCGCCTGTGCTGTTCCAGGTAGGCGGTGAGCTTCTCGAGCGCGTTGAGGCGTTCGAAATCAGTAGCGGCGCGCATGACGTACGGCGCCGGCGACGGCGCGGCGAGCCCCCGCGGCGGCCATCGGGGTCCTCCTGGGTCCGACACAGAGGGCGTGACGTACGGAGTCGGTGGCAGTGAGGCGATGTGGCGGGCCAGTCGCAGCGCTGCGCCGGTGACCGGGCGGGGCAGGCAGCTGGGGTTCTCGGTGAGGGCCAGGCTGATCGCATCGAGCAGTTAGCAGGTGGCCTGCCCGGTGCGCTGGTCGTGGACGGGCAGCCGGATGTGGCGGCGCAGCGAGTGGGAAGCCTGCAGGCCTGGGCGACGTCGGCGGCAGGCGGGTAGGCCTCGGGGCGCGGGCCGGTATTGGTCATCGCTACGTCCAGCTCCTCGCTCGAGACCGCTGTCCACTCGGCTCTGATCGGTTCACCTGGGTCGGGGGCTGCGTGATCGGCTCGGGGCCGGGACCCCACCGCGGGGGTGGTGGGGAGCGGGCGGGTGCAGTGATCGGGACGGCGGTGAATCCGAACCGCGCCCGCCCGGTGGGACCCGCGTCGCCGGGCGGGCGCCCGCTACCGCCGCGGCGCCGGCGGCGATGACCCCGGCAGCACCGGCGGCACGGAGTTGGGCGAGCAGCCGGGCCGGCACGGCCGGAGCGCCCTCCGGCGGGGCCGGGGTCTGAACAAGGTTCGATGCAGTGAGCTGATCACCCACCCGTCACGCTGCCCGCTGCCCACCGGCACCCCAGCACCACATCCAGCAGCCATCGCGAGGCCTTGCCGGCGATCTCCGGAGTGGGGTGGACGTCGATCCCGACGATCCGGTCGGCGCGGATCAGCCCGTCGGCCAGCGTCTGCACCCACACCTCGGTCGATCCCACCACGCCTCCTCACGCGCTCCTCAGGGCAACGCTCCCGGCAGGTCGATCATCCCGGTCAGGGGCGGTCAGCACGCGTGGGGCTCACCTCCTGCTCACCCCGCGCTCCCACCTGGCAGCAAGCACCTGCCGCTACCACTGTCGAAGAGCTAGCCCTTGTGCTGCCGTATATCTGCATCTACCATTGCAGCTATGGATGTGGCGGCAGTCACACACTGCGGCTCGAGGTGACAACCGCATCGCGACCTGGCGTCGATCACGAAGGGAGTGGCTTGCGATGCTGATGCGTACCGATCCGTTCCGGGAGCTGGACCAGCTGACCCAGCAGTTCTTCGGCGTCAACGGGACCACGGCGCGGCCGGCGGTGATGCCGCTGGACGCCTACCGCCAGGGTGATCAGTTCGTGGCGCACTTCGACCTGCCCGGGGTGGACGCCGATTCGATCGACCTCGACGTGGAGCGCAACGTGCTCACCGTGCGCGCCGAGCGCCGACCGGTGACCGGAGACGACGTGGAGTTGCAGGTGGCCGAACGGCCCCGCGGCACGTTCTCCCGGCAGCTGTTCCTCGGAGACACCCTCGATGCTGATCGGATCGAGGCCTCCTACGACGCCGGGGTGCTGACCCTGCGGATCCCGGTGGCCGACCAGGCCAAGCCCCGCAAGATCGCCATCGCCTCCGGCGGCGAGACCAAGCAGATCAACGCCTGACCAGCACGCCTGAGCACGTCTGTCCAGACCGGCCGATCAGATCGTTCGAGGTGGATGACCTCGGAGCGGGAGGTGATCGATGATGCGCCAGCGACTGCACGACCGAGTCGACACCCGACGGCAGGACCGCATCGGGGGCCGCGCCGCCGAGTGTGAGCAGTTCGCCGAGCTGGTGTGCGCCGATCCCGAGCTGCTGGCCGCGGAGTTCGCCGCGATCATCGCCGAGAACTTCCCCGACCCGACCGGCGCGGGGCGCCGCGCCCCGATTCCGCCACGACCGGCACTGCCCCGCGCCAGCGACGCTGCGGCGCCGGTCCGGTTCCCACCGGCACCCCGGCCCGGGCGGGCCCGGGTCGGCGAGGACCGGGGATGCGGCGTGACCGGGCGATGCGGCGGGCAGGCCCGCGGTCCTCCGCCGCTGAGCAACCCGGCATCGGTGGCCAGTCAGAACCAGCGGACGCGTCCTGTGGCGGGAGACAGGCCGCGTCCTGCCCCACCAGCAGGACGAGGTGAGGAGGTGGTTGATGCAGCGCTTCTCGGCCCGACCGGGGCCGCACCCGTGCCATCCGGTCGGGGCGGCAGCGCGTTCTGCCCGCGCCCCGACCGGTGGTACCGGGCCGGCGTGACGGCTCCGGCGGATCGACCTCGGGGGCCGCCTGCTGCCCCGGTCCTGCGGTGCCGGACGGCTCGCTGCGCCCGCACGGCGCACCCTCGACACCCGGACCGGGCCTGCGGCCACGCCGCCACACGCCCCCGGAGCGGGATGCTCCTCGCGCCCCGAGAGCATCGTGGCATCCCGGCCGGGCCGAACACCCACGCAGAGAGTGCGAAGGCGATCCGCACCCGACCCGTCGCGGAACGGTGTGGGACCCCGTGCTCGACCATCGGCTCCGCCGCGCCCTGTTTTCTTCCCTCCCCGGGGTGCGGCGGAGCCTTCTGTGCTCCCCACGGGACCGGGAGACGCCCCACTCGCCGCTTGGCTCACTTCTCGGTGCAAGCTACCCTGAAGTGCTGGCAACAGATAAACGGTCTTGAGCAGGGCAAGGTTGCTCCGATCCGCGGTCGGCGGTCATACCGGCGGCTCGAATCGGTGATGGTGGAGTGAACGTGGGACTGCGCGATCTGGACGACGAGAACTACCCAGCCTGGTCGATGGGCCAGGCCGCGGAGCTACTGGAGGTCGAGCCGGCGTTCCTGCGCGGCCTGGACGCCGCCGACGTGCTGCGTCCGCACCGGTCCAGCGGCGGGCACCGCCGCTACTCACGCCGCCAGCTGCACATCGCCGCGCGGATGCGCGCCCTGATCGACGACGGCCTGTCAAGCGCGGCGGCGCACCGCATCCTGGTCCTGGAGGACGAACTCGCCCAGGCCCACCGCGAGATCGCCGCCCTGCGACACCGCGGCGACCCCACCGCGAGCGGGGCCGCGAGCCAGGGAGACACCGCCGCCACCGACGGCGCTACCAACGGCCCGACCGGATCGCCTCCCTCGTCCCCGGTTGACTGATCGGGCGGACCGACCCTCATGCGGTGGTGCGCAGGTGTCGGCCTGTCGCTCGCGCCGCTTCCCCCGAGGGGTCGGCTGCCGGTGCCGCGCGCTCTACCCGCGGGGCGGCCGCCGGACGGGCGGAACGATGCGCACCGGACCGACCTTGATCAGCCAATCGCGGGCCGGACCCGAGCGGCGCCGCACCGGAATCGGCACCGCTGTGTCGACGGAGGCCTGGGCACTACGGCTCGGCGTGGCGGGGGCCGGGGCGACCGCCGGCCCGGGTTCGGCCGCGGCTCGCCGCCCGCCGCGGCCTCTGCAGTCCGCGTCGTACCGGGCCCGGCGGGCCGGATCGCGCAACACCTGGTAGGCGTGCTGCACCGCAGCCAGGGCCGGCCCCGTTTCCAACTCGGCCCGCCCCGCTGAACCCATCCCGGACTCGGCAGCCCGGCCCACGACACCCCGGTCCGAGAAACCTCGGCGCTGCTCGCCGAGGCCCGCGCCGGCCGGGGGCCGCCAACCACTCTCGCTCCGACCCACGGTGCCGGCGCCACTGCCGGCATCTGTGCTACTTCGCGTGTCAGGATGCAGTTCGCGCAGCCGCCGCCGGTAGGCCCGCGCGAGCTCCGCGGCATCGACCCCAGAGACGACGCCCAACAGCGCGTACAGGTCCGTGTCGCATCTGCCTCCCTGGCCCGGACCGGGGCCCGGTGCTCGGCCGGCCACGGCATGCCCTCCTCGTCTGCGGGCCCGTCCGACGTGCGTCGATGTCAGGTACAACATCCCGCGCCGGTAACGCCCCCATTCTCCGCATAGTGGGAGCGAGGGTAGATGAGAACTGCCTCGAACGCCCTAGTGTCCTGCGCCTGACATTCGCCGACAATGTCGCGTCAGGGACTCCAGGATCTCGTCGGCAGTCTTGGTCCAGACGAACGGTCGTGGATGCTGGTTCCAGTCGGCGCTCCAAGCTCGGACGTCGTTCTCCAGTGCCTGCACGCTCTTGTGGGCGCCGCGGCGGATCATCTGATCGGTGAGGAATCCGACCAGCGCTCGACCTGGTTGATCCAGGGGGACCCGGTCGGGGTGAGGTGCAGTGTGAACCGCCGGGCCAACCATGCCTTGATCGCGGGAGTCTTGTGGGAGCCGTAGTCGTCGCAGATCAAATGCACGTCCGGCTCGGCGGGCACGGCCTTGCCGATCGTGGTCAGGAACCGGGTTGTTCTCGACCGCGGAGCTGAAGCAGATTTCGCGCATCGTCGCCGCCGGCAGGGGCAAGCTGCTCGACACCCGGTGACCACGAACAGCTGGTCGCAGGGGTGCGGGCGGCATTCTGGAGCTGCTGGTGGGCGACAACGGGGCATTCGAGCTCATCGAAATCCACCGGTTCGCCAACGAGTGGGAGCGCGACGCTTCGATCCGGCTGCGCGCCGGTGACAAGACCGTGCTGGACCTGTATGAGGACCATGGCCGGCTGCACGGCGGGACCGCCGGGGAGATGGCCGCGTTCGGGCGTGGCTGGCCATCACTCCGGCGAGCAAGGAAGCGCTGCTGGTCGTACGGGACAACGCGCAGGCCACCGAGCTGTCTGAGCAGATCCGCACCGAGCTGGTTCGGCTCGGGCGGGTGGACGGGCCCGGAATGGTCACCGCCCGGGCGACCTACCGGGTGCGGGACCGCAACACCCTGATCGGGTCGCTGCGCGTCCAGGCCAAGAACGGGGTGGTCGCACACCTGCCCGCGCAGTACGTGCGCGAGCACACGACGCTGGCCTACGCCAGCACCACGCACGCCGCTCAGGGCGCGCTGGCGCGTGGCCACGAGGGCTGGTCGCACGTCGTGCCCGACGGCAAGATCGTCGACGCCGACGGCTACGCGTGAAGACCCTCGGCAAGAAGGGCAAGAGCATCGATGCCTGGTACTCGGGCAAGACCGGTGACTTCGGCGGCAACATCCAGGCCCTGATCCGCCCCGACGGGTTCCCGGTCCGGGTCTCCCCGGTCGAGCCAGGCTCGACCCACGACCTGACCGCTACACGCGCCCACGTGCTCGCCGCGCTGTACGCCGCGGCCGGCCGCGGGCTGCCCACCCTCGCCGATCCCGGCTACGAAGGCGCTGGGCACAGCGTGACACACCCGTCAAGCAACCCGCGACGGCGCCGAACTCGACATCAACACCCGCACCCGCAACGCGCTGCTGCGGTCACTGCGTTGCCTGGGCGAACGCGGCTTCGCCCTGCTCACCGACCGCTGGCGCACCCTGCAGCACGTCACCATCAGCCCCAGCAAGATCAGCAAGATCGCCCGCGCGGCGCTCGTGCTCACACACTTCGAGTACGGCTACCTCGTCTGCTGAGAGAACCTCAGTGCGGCCTCGAACGCCTGGATGGCGTCGAGGGCGTGGCGGCCCTCGACGGTTCGGATTGCTTCGCAGAAACCGAATGTGGAATTTCGGATCAACGAAGGTGCAGGGGGAACGGTCACCCGGGCAGGTGGGATCGGTGGCCACAGCGCCGTCGACTCGCACGACTCCCTCGCGCAGGTACTGCAGGGTGATCGGTGAGAGGGATAGGCGAGAGCTGGCCGAGATCGAGCAACAACTACTCCGGGCTGATCCCGACCTGGTCGGCGCTTCATCTCTCCAAAGGTGATCGAGCTGCGCCGCGGCGTGGTGAACGGTCGGGCAGGACATCGACGATCGTTGCCTCGTTCCTGCTGCTCGTCGGGAGCCTGGTGCTCGGGCTGGGGCCGGCCGCCTTCCTGTTCTTCGGCCTCGCCGTGGCCGGCGTGATCGTCCTATGCTGCCGGTCCCAGGACGGATGCGGTCACGCCGCCTCGGTGGGACCATAACCAACCCCGGAACGGACATGGACTGGGTCACGACCCGGGCGCGATAGGTACTCACCGCTGCCAGCCCTGAAAACGGCGCTTCAGAAGTCCCGCACGCACCCAGAAAGAGACGAAACGATGAACAGTCGCATGCGATTGGTGGCCGGTCTATCGGTGGTGGCGCTGGTCGCCGCCGGCTGCGGTGGCGGTGACGCGGATGGCGGCCCGGCACCGGGTGCTGGCGCAGCCGGCGGGAACGGTGTCCTCGAGCTCGGCTACGCGCTGCCGCAGACGGGGCAGCTGGCGTTCCTCGGTCCGCCGCAGATCCAGGCCGCACGCTATGCGGTGTCGCAGATCAACGAGGCCGGTGGTGTGCTCGGGCAACCGGTCCCTGAGCTGGTCGGCGGCGACGAGTCCGACCAGGCCGCTGTGGCTCAGCAGTCGGCCGACCGGGTGCTGGCGGCCGGGGTGGACGCACTGATCGGGGCGGCCGCGTCGGGCATGTCATTGGCGATCATCGATCGCGTGACCGGGTCGGAGGTCGTGCAGTGCTCCGGGTCGAACACCGCGCCGAACTTCACCGACTACAACGATGGCGGTTACTACTTCCGCACCGCGCCGAGCGACGCGCTGCAGGGTCCGATCCTGGCCGAGACGATTATCTCCGACCGCCACAGCCGGGTGGCCATCGTCGCCCGAGCCGACGACTACGGCGTCGGGTTGGCCGACGCGACCGCGCAGTCGTTGCAGGAGGCGGGTGCGACGGTCGCGACGAACGAGACCTACGACCCGAATGCGCAGAACTTCGACGCCCTCGTGCAGCAGGTCCGCGGGGCTCAGCCGGACGCCGTCGTCGTGATCGCCTTCGAGGAGGGCACGCAGATCCTCCAAGGCCTGATCGAGGCCGGACTGGGGCCGGACGCCGTCGGCGTTTACGGCGCCGACGGTTTGCGCAGCGAGGAGCTGCCCGCGCTCGTCGCCCCGGGTAACCCTGGCGTGCTGGCGGGGATGAAGGGCACCGCGCCCGCCTCGGCGGCCAACGAGCAATTCGTCACCGACCTACGCCAGTTCGCCCCCGACCTGGTCGAGGTGCAGTTCGCGCCGCAGGTCTTCGACTGCGTGAACATCATCGCGCTCGCCGCCGCGGTGGCCGGGACCGATGACCCGACCGTGTTCAAGGACGAGATCGTGGGCGTGACGAAGGACGGCACGAAGTGCACGACGTTCGCAGAGTGCCGGCAGCTCGTCGCCGACGGCCAGAACATCGACTACGACGGCGCCAGCGGTCCGCTGGAGTTCGTCGACGCCGGGGAGCCGGGCACCGCGTCCATCGAGATCTACACGTTCAACGCGCAGGGGCAGCTGCAGACGCTCGACACCGTGCAGTCCTCGCCGACGCAGTAGTGACACCGGTGCCGGACCCGGAGCCGGCCCGCCGGGTCCGGCCGGTCGCTGCTCAGCGGGCCCGAACCAGGGTGCCCAGGTACAGCTCGATCACGGCGTCGTCGGCGAGCAGCTCGCGCCCGGTGCCGGTGTAGGCGTTGCGGCCCTGGTCCAGCACGTAGCCGCGGTCGGCGATCTCCAGGCAGCGCCGGGCGTTCTGCTCGACCATGACCATGGAGACGCCGGCCTCGTTGATCGTCCTGATCTGCTCGAACGCGTCGTCCTGGGCGACGGGGGAGAGCCCGGCGGAGGGTTCGTCGAGCAGGAGGACCTCGGGCTCCATCATCAGCGCCCTGCCCATCGCGACCACCTGGCGCTCGCCCCCCGACAACGAACCCGCGCGCTGCGTGCGCCGTTCCGCCAGCAGCGGGAACAGCTCGGCGACGGCCCGCATCCGCTCCGCGAACCGCCTGGGCCGCTGGTAGAGCCCCATCTGAAGGTTCTCCTCCACGGTGAGGGTGGGAAACACGTTGCGGGTCTGCGGCACGTAGCCGATGCCGAGCGACACCATCTCGTGCGCGGGCCGGTTGGTGACGTCCACCCCCTCGAGCCGGATGCACCCCGACCGGATCGGCAGCAACCCGAACACGGCCTTCACCAGGGTGGACTTCCCGGCTCCGTTCGGCCCGATGATGCCGACGATCTCGCCGCGCACCAGGCGCAGGTCGCAGCCGTCGAGGATGTTCACCTCGGCCAGATAGCCGGCGACGACGGACTCGGCGACGAGCAGGGGCACGTCGCGGCGTGTCGATGATCCGCTCGCACGCTCGCTCATCGGCCCTCCCGGAACTCGGGTTCGTCGTGGTGGGAGCCGAGGTAGGCGTCGATGACCGCGCGGTTGCCCGCGATGCTGGACGGCGGCCCTTCGGCGATGATCCGCCCCTCGGCCATGCACACCACCCAGTCGCTGATCGTCATCACCACGTCCATGTCGTGCTCGACCAACAGCACGGTGTGGCCGGAACCGCACAGACCGGTGATGTGACCGAGCAGGTCCTGCCGCAGCGCCGGGTTCACCCCGGCCATCGGCTCGTCGAGGAGCACCAGCGCCGGGTCGACCATGAGCGCGCGCGCCACCTCGAGCAGCTTACGCTGCCCGCCCGACAGGTAGCCCGCGTAGTCGTCGCGCTTGGCGTCCAACCGGAACCGCGTCAGCAACTCGTCGGCGCGCCGCTCGATCTCCGCTTCCTGCGCCCCCCACAGCGGCCGCAGCAGTGCAGGCAGGAACCGTTCGCCCCGCTGCCCGACGGCGGCGAGCTTCATGTTCTCCAGCACGGTCAGCCGGGACAGGACGCGGGTGAGCTGGAAGGTGCGGACCATGCCGCGGCGGGCCAGGCGGTGCGTGGGCAGCCCCGACGCGTTGCGACCGTCGAACATCCAGTGCCCCGCGCCGGCCCGGTCGAACCCGGTGAGCACGTTGAACAGCGTGGTCTTTCCTGCCCCGTTGGGGCCGATCAGCGCGGTGATGACACCGCGCTGCACCTCGAGGTGCTCCACGTCCACGGCGCGCATCCCCCCGAAGTCCTTGCGCACACCGTCCACGACGAGCAGCGGATCCGGCTTGGCGACGCCGGGCTCGGCGGCGACGCCGGCGAGCGCCTCGAGCGGTGTCATCTCCCCGCACCTCCGGCGATCCGCTCCCGGAGCCTGCGGGAGCGGCGGCGACTGTGCGGGGTGCCCGCCGCGCCCGCCTCCAGCCGCATCTCCGCCCGGTTGCCGAGGATGCCGGCCGGTCGGAACACCAGCAGCAGCACCAGTACGAGGCCGACCAGCGCGAACCGCAGCGCACCGACGTCGGCAGGGTCGATCACCCGGGCGGAGATGTAGCCCGCCCCGATCGCCTGACGCAGCCCGCTGTCGGCGAACGACAGCAGGAACCAGAAGACGACCGAGCCGAGGACCGGCCCGAGGACAGTGCCTGTGCCGCCGAGGATGAGCAGCGCGTACAGGTAGAAGGTCACCACCGGGTTGAACGTGTTGGGGGCGACCGCCTGGGCGTCGACGGCGAGCAGTATCCCGCCGGCGGCTCCGAGGAGCCCGCCGAGCACGAGACTCTGGATCTTGTAGCCGTAGACGTTCTTGCCGAGGCTGCGCGCGGCGTCCTCGTCCTCGCGGATGGCGCGCAGCACGCGCCCCCACGGGCTGCGGACGAGCAGGAACAGCCCCAGCGTGGCCAGCGCGACGGCACCCCAGCCGACGAGCATCACCCACACGTCCCGTGCCGTGAAGGTCAGCGGGCCGAGCCCGTAAGAGCCCGGCGGGACCGGGTTGGCGGCGTAGAAGGGCCCTGCGAACTGCTGCAGGCCGAACACGCCCCCGGTCACCGGCTGGGCGAAGCCGGCGTTGAAGACGATCCGGAGGACTTCGCCCGCCGCGATGGTGGCGATCGCGAGGTAGTCGGCGCGCAGCCGCAGGGTCGGGATGCCCAGCAGGAGCGCGAGCACGACGGCGCAGGCGAGCCCGACGAGCACCCCGAGCCACAACGGCCCGCCGTAGACCGCGCCGGTCACGGCCACGCCGTAGGCACCGACGAGCATGAACGCGACCTGCCCGAAGTTCAGCAGCCCGGTGTAGCCGAAGTGGACGTTCAGGCCGATCGCGGCGAGCGCGTAGATCGCGGCCACCGGGCCGAGCGCGCCGCGCCCGGCATCGGAGAGGATCACGAACACGTCCATCGCCGCCGCCTACCCGACGCGTTCCGCACGGCCGAAGATGCCCTGCGGGCGCACCAGCAGGACGAGGATGAGGATCCCCAACGCCCACGCGTTCTGCAGCTCGACCGGGAACCAGGCCGTCGAGAGCTGGGCGACGAGGCCCACCAGCAGGCCGCCCGCCATCGCGCCGAACGCGCTGCCGAGCCCGCCGAGGATCACCGCGGCGAACATCAGCAGCAGCAGGCGGAAGCCCATGTCCCAGGCGACGATCTCGGAGAGTCCGAACAACACCCCGCCCAGCGCCGCCAGCCCGCCGCCGAGGATCCAGACGTAGAGGACGACGCGGGAGACGTCCACGCCGGAGGCCTCGGCGAGGTCGCGGTCGTCGGCGACCGCCCGCATGGCCTTGCCGATCCGGGTGCGCAGCAGCATCAGACCCACCGCCACCAGCACGGCAAGGGCTAGCACGGTGATCACCAGGTCGCGCGGCGTGAACGCGATCGGGCCGAGCACCACGACCTGCTGGATGACGTAGTCGGCGTAGGGGCGCGGTCGGGATCCGAAGATCACGAGCAGGATGTGGCGCAGGAACAGCGACAGCCCGATCGAGATGATGAACAGCTGGATGCGACCCGTGCCGCGCACCTGCAACGGCCGCCACAGCCCCCGCTCCAGCGCGGCACCGACCAGCGCCCCCACGACGATCGCGATCAGTGCGGAGGGGATCAGGTCCCAGCCCGGCCCGAGCGCCGCCGCGTTGAGGAAGAAGGCCGTCACCGCCCCGATCGTCACCAGTTCGCCGTGCGCGAAGTTGATCAGGTTCGTCGTGCCGAAGATCAGCGAAAGGCCGATGGCCGTGATCGCGATGATGGCGCCGAACTTGATCCCAGCGACCGTGAGCTGCGCCAGGACATCGGTTACTGCCCTCCCGGTAGGCGGTGGGGCGGGTCCGGGTGCATCCCCGGGACGACCCGCGGCGTCCTCGCCGGGACCGGTGAGGGGGAACAGCACGGTGCGCTCTTGTCCGGGACGGACGGTGACGTCGGGGAGCGTCGCCGCGTCGGCGTTGCGCAGGGCCACCCCCTCCGGGAGCGTGGCAACATCCAGCGCGATGTCGTAGTTGCCGGGCGACGGTACGGGCACCTGCCAGCTCCCGTCCGGGCCGGTGGTCGCAGATCCAACCTCCCGGCCGTCCTGCTCAACCATGATCGTCACTCCGGCCACCGGCCGACCGTCGGGGCCGCGCAGGGTGCCACCCACCGCCTCTCCCTCCTGGGCGGTTGCGACCGCGGACGGCACCGTCAGTGCAGCGATCACGAAGAACAGCACAACGATCATGAGTCTGCGCACGGACCCTCCTCGCCCCGATGCCTGCCCCGTTCCTGCTCCCCGCGCATCGAGCGCGGCCTTCGCGCGGCGCGCCTCGGCAGCGCGGTCGGTTGCCGTCGCTGCGGTGTCGCCGGTCGGGGCCGGCGGAGCGTCCCGGCGGACATGGGGGCATTGTCGTCGACTTCAGAGCCGTTCCTGGTGGATCTGGTCGGTAATCGCTGTCCCCTGCACGGAAGGCCGAGATCATGGCTGCACATCCATTCCCGCCGAGGTAGGCCTTCCGGTTCGGGTTCGCGGCGAGGTGCCGTCCGACGAGATCCTCACCGAGGCGGTCCGGCCGCAGCGGCGTCAGCGTCGCCACCTCCATCCGGCAGCGCCGACGGAAGGGGCGGGCCGCTGCGACACATACAGCCGCTCGTAGACGCTGAGCAGACCTGCAGCGTGGGCGGAGCAACTCTTCGAGGTACTCCGCCACGTTGCCGTGCTTCGCCGTCCAGACGACGGGCCCGGCGCCGTCCATCTCGGTGAGCATCTGGCAGAGCTTCAGGTACTCCGGCTCTTCCTCCTCGACGAAGAGGCACTCGACAACTCGGCCCTGCAGCGCCTTGCTCCGAGCTGCCTCCGCCATGAGGGCCGGCGAGCCGGGCTCGTCGTTGCCGGTGGAGGTGAACCCGGTCTTCGAGGCGAACGGGACGACGCACTTCACGAGGATCGCGTGCTCGAGGACTGCCGCGGCGCGCTCGCTCTTGAAGAAGGGCGGCCTGTCAATCGTCCCGATGCCGAGCCCGCCCTGCTCAGCGGGCGGCTTCCGCCCGTCGCGCCACTCATGCCCCCGCGGTGTGTCCGCCGCACCGCTGTGGCGCAGACCACCGCCAGATTAGCAGAAGACGGGCCAAAACAGACACCATCTGTTACTGCGCGTCTCTACGGGGTGGCCCTGCGGCACGATGGTGCGGGCTCGAGCTGGTTCGGCTGGTGAGCCCGTGCTGTCCGAACCGGCGCGGTAGCGACTGGCCGCGCACCGGCCGCCGCCCGACCTCCGGCGGCGGACACCGCGGTCTGGTGCCGTTGAGGAGACTGATCATGCCTGCCGGACGGTTCAGGTGCGGTTCAGGCCGTGCCGGCAGCTCGATCGGTGAGGAGCTCGGCGTGCAGGCCGAGCGGATGGGCGATGAGGCCTGGACGATCCACGATCGCCGTTCCGGCACCGCCGGAGCGGCGATCGTCGTCTTCTGGGCCCGCTACTTCTCGGCACCTGCCGCCAGCGGTGCTGGTTCGTCGGACAGGAAGCGATTCAACACGTTACCCATCAGCCGTGACACATTGTTGTCATAATTGTCGTGGGACAACGACCCGTTGTACGCGATGGAACTGGCCGACCACACACCTCCCCCGGCAGGCGTGGGGAAGTAGACGATGTCGCCGCGAACGCGCGCGTCCTGGGATCCGCTCGTTCCTGGGACATTGAAATACAACTCCTCCAAGACTTCGAGGTAGATGTCGGTGTGGTCCTGAGAGGTAGCCGCGATGACCGCCTCCGGCGGTGTTCCGAGGCCGGCGTCGTAGATGTCGAGTTCGAGGCCGGCAGCGCCGTTCCCGACGAGCCCGAACTCACCGATCTTCTCGCCGGGATCGATTCCCTCGAACATCCACGAAGCAAGACCGTCGAGGCTGTCCGGCGTCCTGACGAAGTAGGAGGAGACGTCGAAGCCTTCCGCCACGAAGCCGACACCGGCAAGGCGCTGTGGAGCCCGCCCACGATGCCGCCACAGGGTCCCGTATTCCCCGGTGAACGAGAGGTGGAACTCCCCCGGCTTGCAGCGCCACGCGTTCGATCCGTGACCCTTTCGGACCTCGATGACGTTCTCGTTCTGAGGATCGTAGTTGATGACCCAGTAGAACCCGTTGGCGCCGATGTACATCAGGCGGCCACCGTTGTCGAGGTAGCCGTTCAGCGCATCGAGCATCTGCTCTGAATAATACTCGGGGTGCGATCCGGTGAGCACCGCGCGGTAGGGTTCGAGCACTCCCATTCCTTCATGATGCAGCTCCTGATCGGTGACGACATCGAATTCGTATCCCTTCTCGGTGAGCCAGTCGATCAGGTAGAGATCGGCGTTGAACTGCCACAACGACGGGGAGAGCCAATGCCGGAATCCCGGGCGCATGTTGAGTATGGGGCGCAACCGGGTCGAGTAGGCCACTCCGGAGCCGTCACTGTGCACGTCATACGTCGAGAGCCCGAACTCGCGGTGCTCGCTGAGAACGAGGTTCTGCTGTTGGAGTACCGGCGCTCGCGCGACGAACAACTGTGCCAACGGCGCCCAGAGGGTGACGTGATCGTTGGCGTAGGCCATGTAGCTCGCCGTCGGCACGAGGAAACACAGCTTCTTCTCCTGACCCTTGCGGGGGCGCACGTAGAACGGCACGTAGTCCGTGTCGTCGTCCGCCCGCAACCGGGCCGCGTACAAGCCCGAGGGCAGATCCTCGGGGACGGTCAGCGTGAAGCTGACCCGCCACCTGGCGTCGTCGAGGTCGTCGTCGTGGAAGTGGATGGCGCCGTACTGCTCCGGTGCATGCACGAAGTTCTGCTCGCGCGCCTGCCAGTTGTAGCCGGTGACCGCCCTGGTGGGCGCGTTGACCGTTCGGCCGTGCAGCCGGTTCGGTGAGACATCGGTGATCCGGCGGGTCTCCCGGATGCCCGAGGGGGTGATCTCCTCCTGGAAGTTCCACGCGCCCACCACGGTCGGGCCGCGAGGCGTCTCGACCTGTGACATCACCTGCTCCGGCGAGACGGCACCGCGGTGGACGCGCGGACGGTCGAGTTTGCCGTTGTAGTGGCCCCCGACCACGACCCCGATTGGCTCGTCGGTCAACGCCTCCGTGCAACCGCCCATCACCAACGGGACGCCATTGTTCGAGGCCGGGGTGACCCGAGCCTGTTCGGCGACCACTGCTGTGGTCGACTCCAGCGACGATGCGATCGCGAACCGCCCGTTGGTCGGTGTCACGAACGGCTCTTGGCGGAGCTGAATCTCTCCGTCACCGTTGACCGACCCGGACGCCAGGTACCAGATGCCGGCGAGCAGCGGCTTGCCGGAGGTGACTCGCTGCGCCTCACCGGAGCCGTCACCCAACCAGAACTGCAGACAACCATCGGCTCCGATGAACAGGCCGTAGCCGGCCTGATCGGAGTCCCGCCACTTGGTGAGCAACCCCTGGGCTCCCTTGTGCGGGGTCGTCGGGGCGATGAACACCTGCAGCGCAAAGGGCGCGGTGACGTGCAGCAGTGGGTGATCGTCCACGAGGACGTGCGAGCCCGAGTGGACTCTCTGAACCTGCCCGGGGAAGTCGGCGTCGACGTCGGTGCGGACCGGCTCGATCTTGAGGCCCGGGCCCTCCGGATTGGTGTCTCCGTGGATGAGCTTGACGATGTCCGCGTGGTACTGCTCGGCGTCACAGCTGACGAGGAAGTTGACCTGCCGGCCAGGATAAACGCTCAGCTGTTCGCCATAACCGATGACCTTCATCGAGGCCGTTCCTCATTCCGTGAGAAGCCCGGCGTCGCGCAGACGCCTGAGAAATACGGCGTGCTCCGCCTCGTAGCGGTCATGGAAGACCTCGTCGAGGAGTTCCGGAGGTACGTCGTCCCGGATCACTCCGATTCGCCATTCCTGGTGCGGCTTGGTGCAGACGAGAATGTACTTTCCCGTCATTTCGAGGTGGTGCTTGCGAAGGTAGGTGAGAACCCGCTCGAGATCGTCGCTGTGCTTACCGATGGGTCGGCGCCGATGCTCGTCGATCAACTCCGGCGTGATACGCGGCTTGATCTCGGTCTCGAAGATGTGCTCCTCGACCTGGCGATAGACGGCGTGCTCGCGCGCGTTCTGTTCATCGAGGGAGGGTAGAACAACGCTCACACGTTCCTCCCGGAGCGAGAGTTGGAGAACTGACAGAAAGGGTCTGCGAAGGCCTGGATAACTGACCACCCGGCAGCGGATGACGACCGACCGGAAACGGTGTGCGGGCTCGATGGTTGATCGGGCACACCTTTACATTTGGTGCATCCGCCCCGTGGTGGGATGCACCCGATAGATCAGACGCAGCGTCATCGATAGTGCCCCGGCAGAATAGCAGCCGACTGCCAAGGTCACCATGTACCGACCGATTCCCGGCGGGCGTCGCCGCCCACTGGGCTGCGGTCAGCGTGTTGCGCAGCAGCAATCGCGATCGTCATCGGGCGGCCACGACGACATCCGCGCGTCGGCACACGGCCGCCACATCACGGGTGCGGGAGTGGCCGGTCACCCCGGGATCGGCGGAGAGTTCGTCGATCACCGCGGCGAGCTCGTCGGCCGACATCGGCGGGCAGGTGCCGGTGCAGATCCCGCAGCCGGCCCCGGCGCTGCGGCCAACCCGGCGCCCCCGGGCCACCTCCGCACATCACTCGCCGCGGCGGTCTTCCCGTCAATGATCACCCGCAGACATCACCGCTCAGAAGACGATCGTGGTGCGGCCGTTGACCAGCACCCGGTCCTCGCAATGCCACCGCACCGCCCGGGCCAGCACGTTGCGCTCGATGTCGGCGCCGCGGCGGCCGAGCTCCGCGGCGCTCTGCCGATGCGAGACCCGTACCACGTCCTGTTCGATGATCGGGCCCTCGTCCAGGTCCTCGGTCGCGTAGTGCGCGGTCGCACCGATCAGCTTCACCCCGCGTTCCTTGGCCCGCTCGTAGGGCCCGGCACCGGCGAACGCCGGCAGGAACGAGTGATGAATGTTGATCACCGGGATGCCGACCCGGCTCAGGAACTCGCCGGACAGGATCTGCATGTACCGGGCCAGCACGACCAGGTCCACCCGCCCGGCCAGCAGCTCCAGCTGGTGCGCCTCGGCCGCTGCCTTCGTCACCTTCGTCACGGGAATGTACGCGTACGGCACCCCGAACGATGCGACGTCCTCGGCCAGGTCCGGATGATTCGACACGACCTGGACGATGTCGACGGGCATCTCCCCACGCCGCCATCGCCACAACAGGTCCAACAGGCAGTGGTCGTAGCGGGAGACGAACAATGCGACCCGGGTCGGCAGCGCAGCGTCGCGCATCCGGAACGTCATCCCGAACCGGCTCGCCACCTCCGCGGCGAACTCGCGCTCGAACCGCGGCAACACATCGGCGAGGCCGGGCAGGTGGAACACCAGCCGCAGGAAGAACCGACCACCCCGCGGATCGGTGGAGTCCTGATCGGACTGAACGATGTTCGCCCCGCGCTCGTGCAGGAACCCGGTGATCGCCGAGACGATCCCCGGGCCGTCGGCACACGAGACCACCAACCGGCCGATGTCCCCGGCCACTGGGTCACCCGCCTCCGGGCGGCGCGCCGATCCCGGTCGCCGGGCGGTGTCGTCCTCGGTGATCGTCTGTTCCATGGTCTCCCCATCGCGTGCGGACAGCGCTCGGTGGTCGTCCCGGTCGGCGACCGGGACGACCCTCGGATCGGGCCGGACGCCTGCTCAGATCCCCGGGGCGGTGAACCCGTCCCCGTCGATCCCGAACTCGGCCCCCGCGTCGAGCAGGGCGTCGTAGAGGTACTGGCCGGAGGACCGCTCGCAGTGCAGCAGGTAGGACCGGATCCCACCGGCGTCGTCGCGCACCACGTCGGTGACCAACCGGGCCACCGACGACCGGAAGGCCGCGCCGTCCGGGGTGACCGCATCGCAGAGGTCGACGGCACACACCTTGGCGAGCAGCGCGGAGCTCGCCTCGCCGCGCAGCCGCACCAGGGCCCGGCCGTGCGTCAGGTCGACGGCCGAGGCGAACTCCCCGGTACCGGAGACGATCGTCTCCACCGCCCGGCGCACTCCGGCCGCGGTTCCGGGCAGGGCGAGCACCAGCCACTCCCCCGGGCCCGAACCGATGACGAGCGCGCCGTCGAGCCCCGGTGCCGTGTCGCGGGCGGCGCGTCCGAACGGCACCCCCAGTGCGCCCTGCACCGCTCCGTCGACGGGCGCGCGCACCGCGATCTTCGCCAGCGGCGTCAGGTCGGTGATCGTCAGCGCGGCGGTGCTGCGCCGGGCGCTGACCTCCCAGCCCGAGTGCTCGGCCCGAGGCTGCGGCGGTGCGATGGGGCTGCGCGCGAGCGTGGCCGTCGAACCGGGCCGTCCGTCGTCAGACACGTTGCCGCTCCCCTTCCGGGTCGAAGTGCGCGGGATGCGCGGTGACCTCGACGCTGATGTCCCGGCCGTCGGGCAACCGGACGGTGACCCGGGTGCCTGGCTCGGCGAGGTGGGCGTCGAGCTGTCCGAAACAGATCGCGCGGCCCAGCGTCGGGGACATCCGGCTCGAGGTGATCCGCCCGACGATGTGCCCACCATCGCTGATGATCTGGCTGGCCTCGGTGGGAACGACGTCGCCGTCCACCGGCTGCAGCCCGACGAGCCGCGGGTGGTCGCCGCGCTCGGCCTGCCACGCGAGCTCGGGCTTACCCACGAAGTCGGGCTTGTCCAGCTTGATCGCCCAGTCGAGGCCCGTGGTGTAGCCCTGGGTGAGGCCGTCGGTGTCCTGGCCGACGATGAAGTGCCCCTTCTCCAGCCGCAGGATCCGCTGGGCCTCCACCCCGAACGGCACCACCCCGAGATCGGCACCCGCCGCCATGAGCCGTTCCCACACGTACAGGCCGTAACCCGCCGGGACGTGGATCTCGTAGCTGAGCTCGCCGGTGAACCCGATGCGCCACAGCACGCAGTCCTCGACCCCGGCGACGGCCCCGGTCCGCACGTTCATGTAACCGAAGGCGGCGGGGTCCAGGTCCACGCCCTCGGTGAGCCGGGCGAGGAGCTCGCGCGAGCGCGGCCCGGCGACGTTGATGCTGGCGTAGGCGGTGGTGACCGGGGTGACGTGGACCTGCCAGTCCGGGTGCTCGGTCTGCAGCCAGTTCTCCACCCACTCCCAGACGGTGCCCGCTCCCGAGGAGGTCGTGCTCATCAGGTAGTGGTCCTCGCCGAGCCGGCCGGTGACGCCGTCGTCGAGCACGACCCCGTCGTCGGCGCACATCACCCCGTAGCGCACCCGGCCCACGCCGAGCTTCGACCACTTGTTGACGTAGAGCAGTTCGAGGAGCTTGCTGACGTCGGGCCCGCGCAGGTCGAGCTTGCCGATCGGGGTGACGTCGATGATGCCGACGCCCTCGCGCACCGCGCGGACCTCGGCGGCCGGATCGCCGTAGTGCTCGGGCCGGATCCACTGCCCGGCGACCAGCGGCACGGCACCGTGCCGTTCGTGCCACGGCTGCATCGGCGAGTGGCGGACCGGCTGGAAGATCCGGCCGGCCAGCGCCCCCAGGGTGACCGGCGCGTACATCGGCCGCCAGGTGGTGACCCCGGTGTCCGCGATGCTCCGGCCGGTGGCCGCCGCGACGAGGGCGACCGTGTTGACCGTCTCCAGCTTGCCCTGCGCGGGCCCCATGGTCGCGGTGGTGTACCGCTTGACGAGCTCGACGGAGTCGTAGCCCTCCTTCACCGCCGTGACGATGTCCTTGCTCGACACGTCCTCGGAGAAGTCCACGAACCCGTGGCCGGCGAAGAACAGCTCGGGGTGCGCATCGAGAGGCAGCTCGGGGATCGGCACCGGGTCCGCGGCGGGCGCCGGGTGCGGCACGGCGTCGCGCGCGCGGGTCGGCAGCGACACGTGCCGCTGCCGGCGGACATGGGCCGCCCGGCGGGCGGACTCCCGGCCGACGGCGTCGGCGTGCTCCCGCAACTGGTCGAGGGTCCCGTCCCCGGCCATCCCACCCGCGACGAGGACGTCGTCGGGGGTGTTCGCCGGGTCGGGAAGGAACCGAGCGGCTTCCGGCCGGTAGACCGGCCGCGCCCCGGCCATGTTGAGCAGCGACGTGGGCGCGGTCCAGCCTACGGCGGTGACGAGCAGGTCGCAGTCGATCCGCCTGCCGTCGGTCAGCTCCACCGACTGCACGCCCCCGCGGCCCCGGGCGCGGACCACCCGCTGCCCGTGGCGCGCGTCCACGACCGTGGCGACGTCGACACCGGCCCGCCGCAGGTCGGCGGCCGCGGCGTCACCCTCCGGGTTGGCCGAGAGCACCACGGCACGCTCGCCGGGCCGCACCGCGTAGAGGTTGACGAGCCTGCGGACGGCGGTCGAGAGCATCACGCCGGGCAGGTCGTTGCCCTCGAACACGTAGGGTCGCTCGACCAGGCCGGGCGCCACCACGAGGGACACGGCCCGCACCTTGACCAGGCGCTCCGCGACGTGCGGATGGCTGCGCTGCATCACCCCGATCCAATTGTCGTCCCAGCGCCCGATCACGACGGAGTCGGTCAGCACCTCGATGCCCGGCTCGGCACGCACCTGCTCCTCGAGCTCGGCGCGGGCGGCGCGTTCCGCCTCGCCGCCCCAGCGCAGGTGCCCGCCGAGCTGGTGCTCCTCCTCCACGAGCAGCACTCGCGCCCCGGTCCGCGCCGCGGCCACCGCGGCCGCCATCCCGGCCGGGCCGCCGCCCGCGACCAGCACCTCGACGTGGGCGTAGCGCTTGTCGTAGTACTCGTGCGGCGTGTCCGGGGACACCTCACCCGCGTGCACGAACCGGCGGAGCACCTTCTCGTAGACCGGCCACAGCCGTTCGGGCTTGATGAAGGTCTTGTAGTAGAAGCCGGTCGCCAGGAACCGTCCGGCCAGACCGTTGACGGCCTTCAGGTCGAATCGCAGCGACGGCCAGGTGTTCTGCGAGCGCACGTCCATGCCCGCCTCGACCAGCCGGTGCGCCCCGCGGACGTTCGGCTCGTCCCCGACCTGCACGTGGCAGCCCGGGTCGAGGAAGTCGGCGGTGAGCAGGCCGCGTGGGCGGTGGTACTTGTAGCTGCGCGAGAAGACCCGCTCACCGGCTGCGGCGAGCGCCGAGACGATCGTGTCCCCGGGGTGGGCGGAGTACGGCCTGCCGTTCCACCGGAACTTCAGCGTGCGGTTCCGGTCGATCAGCTCGCCGGGTTGCGGCCCGAGGCGCATCGCGGCGCCGGTCGCGGTCGTCGTCGGTGTCTGCGTCACGATCGGCCCCCCGCGGTGCGGACCTCGTTGGTCGCGGTGTGCCGTTCGACGGTGAAGTACCGGCGGCAGCCCGATCCGTGGTACCAGTTCTCGCGTACCCAGCCGCGAGGGTTGGCGTGGAAGTACAGGTGGCGGCGCCACTGCTCGGGAGTCACCGTGGCCGGGTCCGGCCGGGTCCCGGACTCGCCGACGTAGCGGAACTCGCTGGCGTTGCGAGCCCCGCACCATGGGCACGGGAGCAACATCATGGGTGGGATCTCCCTGTCGGATGGGTGCCGGTCTGTCCTGTCAGGTCTGTCGGGGCCGCCCCGCGAGTACCGAGGACGTCTCAGTGGCCCACGGCGGCCGCGCCCTTCTCGCCGACCAGTCGACCGGCGGTGAACCGGTCGAGCCCGAAGGCCGAGATGATCTCGGGCGGGCGCACGTTCGCGATGCAGTCCGCCATCGCCTCGCCGGAGACGGGTCCGGCCTTGAACCCGTAGGTGCCCCAGCCGACGTCGACGTAGAACCCGTCGACCGGGGTGGGCCCCATGATCGGGGAGTAGTCGGGGGTCATGTCGCAGAGCCCGGCCCACTGCCGCAGCAGCCGCATCTTCGACAGCGCGGGCATCAGTTCGAGCACGTGGCCGGCGACGCCCTCGGCGAACTCCAGCGATCCCCGCGTCGAGTAGGACGCGAAGGGATCGACGCTCGCCCCGAACACCAGCTCGCCGCGGTCGGTCTGGCTCACATAGACGTGCAGTGTCCCGGACACGACCACGGTGTCCAGGAACGGCTTGACCGGCTCGGTGACCGCCGCCTGCAGCGGGAAGGTCTGCACCGGCATCGACACCCCGGCCATGTCCGAGATCAGCGTCGACCAGCCCGCGGTGCAGTTGACCACGACCGGGGTCGCGATGCGGCGCCCGTCGCCGGTCCGCACCCCGGTGACCCGGCCGCCCTCGACGTCGATCCCGACGACCTCGGTGCGCTGGTGAATGTGCACGCCGCGGGCGTCGGCGCCCCTCGCGTACCCCCACACGACGGCGTCATGGCGGATGATCCCGCCGGGCGGGTGGTAGAGCGCGCCGAGGATCGGGTAGCGGGCCGCGGCCGAGGTGTCCATGTAGGGCACCAGCTTCTTCACGTCGTCCGGGCCGATCACATCGGAGTCGACGCCCTGCAGCTTGTTCACCTCGGCACGCCACCGCATGGTGCGCAACGAGCTGTCGTTGTGCGCCAGCGTGAGGTGGCCTCGCTGGGAGAACATGACGTTGAAGTTGAGATCCGCGGCCAGGTGCTCGTAGAGCTTCACCGACCGGTCGTAGAACCGCACGCCCTCCGGGGTGAGGTAGTTCGAGCGCAGGATGGCGGTGTTGCGGCCGGACCCTCCGGAGCCGATGTAGCTCTTCTCCAGCACGGCGACGTTGCCGATGCCGTGGTTGGCGGCCAGGTAGTAGGCCGTGGCCAGCCCGTGCACGCCGCCGCCCACGATGACCACGTCATAGCTGTCGCGCACGGGATGGTGCCGGAAGGTCACCGGCCAGTCGGTGCCCGAGAGCCCGTGCTGCAGCAGGCTCCACGCCGAGTACCGCCCGCGCCGGGGCCGGTGGCCGTTGGCCGAGCCGTCGCGCCGGCCCGCGCCGTTGGTCGAGCTGCTCACCTGAGGGTCTCCCGGTTCTGCGGTGCCGTGTGGTCGGCCGGCTCACGCGAGCGTGAGATACCGGTCGATCTCCCACTGCGACACGTTGGCGTGGTAGGCGTCGAACTCGGCCTGTTTGACGCCGGCGTAGTAGTCGATGAAGTCACCGCCGGGTACACGCCCCAGCGCCGCGCGCAGGACGTCGTCGGCGACCAGTTCCTCGAGCGCACGGTCGAGGGTCTTCGGGAGGTGGACGATGCCCCGGCGGGCCACCTCCTCGGCGGGCAGCGCGAACAGGTCGTCGGTCACCTGCTCTCCGGGGTGCAGGTCGCGGTCGATGCCGTCAACACCGGCGGCGAGCAGGGCCACGGAGGCCAGGTACGGGTTCGCCGACCCGTCCACCCCGCGGTGCTCGACCCGGCCGCCTTCGGGCACCCGGAGCATGAGGCTGCGGTTGTTGCCACCGTAGGCCACGTACGCCGGGGCCCAGGTCGACCCGGACTGAGGGGCCCCCACCCCGATGCGCTTGTAGGAGTTCACCGTCGGACAGATCACCCCGGCGCTCGCCCGGCCGTGCGCGATCAAGCCGCCGATGTAGGAGTAGGCCGTCTTGGACAGTCCGAGCCGATCGGTGTCGTCGCTGAACAACGGCTGGCCCTCGAGCGTCCAGAGGCTCTGGTGCACGTGCAGGCCGTTACCGGTGACCGAGCTGAACGGCTTCGGCATGAAGGTCGCGGTCATGCCGGCCTCATGGGCCAGCATGTGCACCATGTAACGGAAGAAGATCGTGCGGTCCGCGGTGGTGACGGCGTCGGAGTAGACGAAGTTGTTCTCGAACTGGCCGTTGCCGTCCTCGTGGTCGTTGGCGTAGTTGCCCCAGCCGAGGTTGTTCATGTGCCGCGACAGTGTGGACAGGAAGTCCCACATCCGGGTCAGGCCCTTGACCTCGTAGCAGGGCTTCGCCGCCGAGTCCAGGGCATCCGCGGTCTCGAGCTTCCCGTCCGGGGTCCGCCGCAGCAGCGAGTACTCGGCCTCGACACCGGTCTTGAGCGTCCACCCGCGGTCGGCGGCCAGCGCGGCGAGCTCGCGCTTGAGAATCACCCGCGGCGCATAGGGCCACGGCTCGCCGTCGACGTACGGGTCGCAGTGCAGGACGGCGACCCCGTCCATCCACGGCACGCGGGTGTAGGACGCCGGGTCGGGCATGGCCGTGATGTCCGGATCCGCGGGGCACTGGCCGAGATCCCCCGCCGCGAACCCGGCGAACCCGGCTCCCCCGTCCATCAGCAGGTCGAAGCTGGCCATCGGCACGGCCTTCGCGCAGGGCTTGCCGTGCAGGTCGACGAACATGGCGAGGAAGAACTCGATCCCGTCCTCCTTCGCGCGTGCCCTCAGCTCCTCGCGCGCATCACCCATGACAGCTCCTTTGTCGACGGATCCCTTGCAGCCTCAGGTCCTACCGGGGATCCAGCTCGTCCCGGCCAGCGGGACACCGGCCATCGCAGCGGCTTCGATGGTCAGTGCGGCCAGGTCCTCGGGCTCGAGGTTGTGCACATCGGACTTACCGCACGCCCGGGCCAGGGTGGTGAGCTCCATCGTCACCGACTTCAGATAGTTCACGACCCGCTGCGCACCCACCTCGGGGTCGAGCCGCGACTCCAGCTCCGGGTCCTGCGTGGCGATGCCGACGGGGCACCGGCCGGTGTGCATGTGATGGCAGTACCCGGGATCGGTGCCCAGTGCCCGGTAGTCCGCCGTCGCGTCGTGCTCGACGCCGTCGCGGGCCCAGGTACGGCTGTTGCAGCCCAGCGCGATCAGCGGCGCGACCCCCAGCGAGACGGCGGTCGCGCCCAGCGCGAGCGCCTTGGCGACGTCCGCCCCGGTGCGGATGCCACCGGAGACGACGAGCTGCACCTCGTCCTCCACGCCGAGCTCGCGCAACGCCTCGGCCGCCTGGCGCACCGCGGCGAGTGTCGGGATGCCGGCGTGCTCGATGAACACGTCCTGGGTGGCGCCGGTGCCGCCCTGCATCCCGTCGACCACGACCACGTCGGCGCCGGCGGCGACCGCCAGCTTGACGTCGTTGACGACCCGGGTGGCGCCGAGCTTGACGTAGATCGGCTTCTCCCAGGACGTGGCCTCGCGCAGTTCCTCGATCTTGATACGCAGGTCGTCGGGGCCGACCCAGTCCGGGTGCCGGGACGCGGAGCGCTGGTCGATCCCCGCAGGCAGCGTGCGCATCTGCGCCACCCGCTCGCTGACCTTCTGCCCGAGCAGCATCCCGCCGCCGCCGGGCTTGGCCCCCTGCCCGATCACGACCTCGATCGCGTCCGCACGCTTCAGGTCCGCCGGGTTGAAGCCGTACCGCGACGGCAGGCACTGGTAGACGAGCAGGTGCGACGCCTCCCGTTCCTCCTCGGACATGCCGCCGTCACCGGTGGTCGTCGAGATGCCGACCGCGGTGGCCCCCCGGCCGAGCGCGATCTTCGCCGACGAGGACAGCGCGCCGAAGCTCATCCCCGCGATGGTGATCGGGATGTCGAGCTCGAGCGGCCTGCTCGCCCGGCGGTTGCCGAGCACGGTGCGGGTCTCGCATTTCTCGCGGTAACCCTCCAGCGGGTACCGGGAGACCGAGGCGGTGAGGAAGACGAGGTCGTCGAACGTCGGGAGCCGGCGCTTGGCGCCCCACCCGCGGATCTCGTAGTGGCCCTGCTCGGCCATCCGCTGAATCTGGGCGATGGCCTCAGGCGGGTAGGTGTGGCTGGGGCGCCGCGCATCCATCGGCAGGGCCGGCGTGGCGGGCACCGCACCGTTGCGCATGCCGGGGGTGGGGAGGGCCTCGGTCATCAGTACCTCTGGTCCTTCAGCGCGTCGAAGTTGTAGAGCCGGCGGGCGGAGGCGACGCGGGTGACGTTCTCCGGATCGATGTGGTCGAAGCCCGCCTGGTCCGCGAGCCGCTTCACCGTGAGGACGTCGTCGTCGGTGAGGTCCTCCACGCGGGCGTCGGAACCGAGCGAGGCGATCGAGCCCGCGACGTAGATGACGGTCTCGTAGAGCGAGTCACCCAGGGCGTGCCCGGCGTCGCCGCCGACGAGGATGACCCCGGCCTGCGCCATGAAGCCGCTCATGTGCCCGACGTCCCCGCCGACCAGCACGGTGCCACCCTTGAGCGAGATGCCCGCACGAGACGACGCATCACCCTCGACGATGACGGTGCCGCCGTGGGCCGAGGCCCCGGCGCACTCCGAGGCGTTGCCCCGCACGCGGACGGTGCCGCTCATCAGGTTCTCCCCGGCCGACCAGCCGACGAACCCGTCGACCACGACGTCGGGCCCGTCGCACAGCCCGCCGATGAAGTAGCCGGCGTTGCCCTCGATCTCGACCATGATCCGGTTGGTGAGCCCGACGGCCAGGTTGTGTCGGCCCCACGGCTCCAGGATCCGTGCGCGAGCCGAGTCGGGCAGCGCGGCGAGGGTGGCGTTGATCTCCCGGGTTGTCAGCTCAGCGCAGTTCAACGTCACCGGTTCCACGTGTAGACCTCCTCCGGAGCCGGCTCGAACACGGTCGCGTCGGCGACGCCGGGGAGGCCGGACAGGGCGTGGTACTCCGAGGCGACGGCGACGTAGTCGTCGGTCTCGGCGATCACGGCGGGCTTGCAGGCGAACGAGTCGCGCATGACCGCGAAATGGGTCTCGGTGGTCACGAGCAGGGTGAAAAAGCCGTCGAGCTCCTTGAGCACCATGCGCAGCGCGTCGGACAGGTCGGCCCCGGACTCGACGTGGTGCGCGATGAACCGGGCGGCGACCTCGGAGTCGTTGTCGGTGACGCAGTGGATGCCCTCGCGCTCCAACCGGCGCCGGACCGTGGCCGGGTTGGAGAACGCGCCGTTGTGCACCAGCGCCATGTCCTCACGCGGGGCGAAGGGGTGCGAGTGCTCGGTCGTCACGGCCGACTCGGTCGCCATGCGGGTGTGCCCGATGCCCTGGTAGCCCGCCCGCTCACCGATGCGGTAGTGCGCACAGATGTCGCGGGGCGGGCCGACGTCCTTGACGACCTCCATCGCGCGGCCGTGCCCCACGACGACGGTGCCCGGCGCGGCGCGCTGCACGGCCTGCAGCACATGTTCGGCCTCCCCGGAGACCGAGAGCGTCGCGGCGTCGCCGAACTGCTCGATCTCGACCGCGGCGCCGAGGTCGGAGGCGAGCCGGCGGCCCAGCGCGTCCCAGTCGAGACCGTCGCCGCGCAGCGAGATCCGGTGCCTGCCCTCGGACGCGTCGCGATAGAGCGCGAGGCCCGCCGAGTCGGGCCCCCGGCTGGACATGCAGTCGAGCATGGCCGTGAGCAGCTCGCCCAGCCGCGGATGCAGCCCGGAGTTCTTCAGGTGGAGCCCGACGATCCCGCACATGGGCCGCTCCTTCCCCGATCGACCCGCGCGGCCGGTGCCGTATCGCCGCCCGCCGCGGCGCCCCGACCGGTTCAAGGTCTGGACTTAGGACCTTTCTCATGCGACCACCGGGCGGGGTTGTTGTCAAGACCACACGGGGTAACGCTCTGCCGAACGGTGGCGGCACCGCGTATAACCTCGGAACATGGTCCGCGCGGTCACGTCCCTGACTCTGACGCAGGCCGTCGCGGAGCACCTCCGGCACCTGATCCACCGGGGCGAGGTCGGTCCGGGCGACCGGTTGCCGGCCGAGCGTGAGCTGGCCGAGCAGCTCGGCGTCGCCCGGATCAGCTTGCGCGAGGCTCTCAAGATCCTGCAGGACGACGGATACGTGCAGGTCCGCCGCGGCGCGCAGGGCGGGACCTATGTGACCGAGCTGCGGCAGCCGGTCGAGCGCTGGCGGGCCCGGATGAAGACGCAGTCGGGCGAGTTCGACGACATCATCGACTTCCGCATCGCCCTGGAGACCGACGCGGCGCGGCTGGCGGCCGGCCGCCGGGACCGATCGGATCTCGCCGGTCTGCGGGCGGCCATCAAGAAGCTCGGCCAGGTCGACGGCCGGGCCGCGTTCCGGCTGACCGACTCCCAGTTCCACGGCGGGCTCGCCCGCGCCGCCCGCAACGTCCGGTTGGAGAACGCCATCCAGTCGGCCCGCGGCGAGCTGTTCAGCCCGCACGACCTGCTCCCGTTCGTGGACCCGGTCGAGGAGTCCGTCCGGGACCACCAGCAGATCTACGAGGCCGTCCGGGACGGGGACCCGGACGCCGCCGCCACGGCCATGCGTGAGCACATCGAACGCACCCGCCGACAGCTGCGGGAGATCGTTTTCGGTGCGCAGAGCGCCGCGAACCGGACGACAGGCTGACGACCACCGCAAAGCGTGAACCTTGACACACATCCGGCGCGGGTGGTCCGATGACGCCGTGGTCCTAGGTCCGGACCTCGAACCACCGGCCCGGGGACGGGTGCCCGCCGACCGTGCGTGTCGCCCGCATCCCCCCAGCAGTCCGGGACATCTCGACCGGTCCCGGACCTGATCTCCCAGTTCTCGAGCGAGGCGCTCCACGTCCTGGTGACCCGGGCGCGCTTCGACGGAATCGGAGGCGCCTGTGCCATCCCCCATCGAGTCGCGCATCGACGCCCTGGCGCGCCGCGACCGTCTGCTCGCGGTGACCTGCACGGTGTTCCTGTGGGCGGTCCTGGTGTTCGTGCTGGTCGTGGCCAGCGCGGCCGCGCCCACGGCGGGCATCACCGGCGCGCTCGTCGGGTCACTCGTGCTGCTCGGATTGTTCAACACGGCGTCGATGCTCGCGCTGGTACGGCGGTACGCCGCCAACAAGGACCTGATCTACCGGCCCGACATCCAGAACCTCGACCGCATGCGGCACGAACGTGCCCGGACAGGGCGATGACCGTGGCCGCCTACGAACCGCCGGTGCAGTCCAAGCGGGGCCAACTCATCGACGCCGCCACCGTGCTGGTGCTGATCTTCGCGACACTGTTCGCCACCACCTTCCTCGTCCAGGAATCCCAGACCGCCGACACACCTGCCGGGGAGCCGACGCGCCAGCTGGACGAGCTCCCGATCACGGCGGCCGAGCGCGCACAGTTCGAGAAGCTGATCGAATCCGGGACCGCCGACCTGCCGGCCGTGACGGCCGCGGTGGACGCGAGCCAGGGGGACTCAGGCAAGTACGACTTCAGGGTGCCGGCGCTGATCGGCACAGCCGCACTCCTCGCGATCTACCTCACTTTCGTCTACCGCACCTCCTTCCGGGAGTACCGCGAGGTCATCGAGGAGAAGTTCGGGCCGCGGGACGGGGGTGGATCGGCATGACGATCGCGGGGGGCCTCGAACTCCTGGCCTGGATGTTCAGCGCGGTCATCGCCGGCTGGCTCGTGCTGGACATGGTCCGCGTCGCGCGCGATCACGACGAGCACGTGCTGACCAACGCGGCGGAGACGACCGATGGCCTGGATGAGCCACGATCGCGGGACACCGGGGGCGAGGCTCGATGAGCACGGCCGCAAGCGACCGGCCCGCGCCGGGCGCGATCGACGAGGTGACCGCGGGCGCCGAGCGGCCCTCGCTGCGCAAGGTGCTCTCCCCCATGCACATCTGGGCACTCGGAGTCGGCATCGTTCTCGTCGGCGAGTTCATGGGGTGGAACTTCGCGGTAGAGAAGGGGGGCATGTACGGCGCCCTCATCGCCGCCTGGGTGGTGGGGCTGCTCTACACCTCCATCGTGATGATCAATTCGGAGATCACGTCCGCGATCCCCGCCGCCGGCGGCCAGTACGCCCAGGCCAAGCACACCGTCGGACCGCTCATGGCGTTCAACGTCGGGCTCTACCTGACGCTCGCCTACACGATGCTCGAGGCCGCCAACGCGAACGTGCTCAGCTACCTGCTGACCACGCTGTCCAACCTGATGGGCAGCACCGAGGAACTGTCGCCCTATCCGTTCGCGACCCTGGCGATCCTCGCCCTGGCGTGGCTGAACTACCGCGGCGTGTTCGCGACACTCTCGGTGAACTTCGTGATCACCGGCTTCGCCTTCGTCACCATCCTCGTGCTGTTCGTCGGCGCCCAGGCCTGGAACCCGGCAGGCGAACTGCAGCTCGCCGGATTGGTCGGCAGCCTCGACAACGGCCTGCCGTACGGCTGGCTGGGGGTGATCGCGGCGCTCCAGTTCGGGATGTGGTTCTACCTCGGCATCGAGGGAACGGCGCAGGCCGCCGAGGAGTGCCGCTCCGCCCCGCGATCGATCCCGATCGGGAGCCTGGCCGGGATGATGACGCTGATCATCGCCGCCACCCTCACCTGGTACATCTGCGCCGGCCTGCTCCCCTGGCAGTACCTCGGTACCGCCATCACCCCGCTGTTCGACGCCGCGCGGGTCACCGGCAGCGGCGTGCTGGTGGTCCTCCTGCTGATCGGCACGCTGTTCGCGACCCTCGCCTCGGCCAACGGCTGCATCAACGACGCCTCCCGGGCCTGGTTCTCGATGGGTCGCGACCGCTATCTCCCGGAGTGGTTCGGCGCGGTGCACCCGCGCTACCACACGCCGTTCCGGGCCATCGTGTTCCTGGTGCCGGTGGCGATCGCGTTCGCACTGCTGCCGGTCCTTCTGGACCAGCCGACGCTGCTCGCCACGGTGATCACGTTCTCGATCCTGTCCGGGCTGCTGATGTACAGCTTCATGGGGCCGAACTTCATCCGGTTCCGACGACTGTGGCCCATGGGATCGATCACTCGTGGCTACGTCCTCCCGTTCCATCCCGCGCCCGCGATAGCACTCATCGGGCTCTCGGCGGCGGTCTTCTTCGCGACGTTCCTGGGGTACGGCACCGCGCTGCTGTCGATGCTGGCCTTCTACTTCCTGGCCTCGATCTGGTTCGTGCGCAGGCGCTACAAGTACGTCCGCCGAGGAGCGCAGTTCACGGCCGACCTGCCACGGCCCCGGGGGTACTGAGCCGGTGACGACGCTGTTCGCCATGTTCGCGGGCCTGGCCGCCGCCGCAGCACTGTGCTGTCTCCAGCTCGTCCATGTGCGCCGGGTGCGCTGCGAGCGCCGGCAGCTCTTCGCCGACGTTGCGCACCTGCTCGGCGACTCCCAGCTGCACCCCGACGGCCTGGGCTACCCGGTGCTCACCGGTACCTACCGCGGGCACCCGGTCCGGCTGCGGCCGATCGTCGACACGGTCACCCTGCGCAAGCTGCCGTCGCTGTGGCTGCTCGTCACCCAGCAGCGTCGGCTCGACGTGGGCGCACCGCTGGACGTCCTGGTGCGGCCGTCGGGATGGGAGTTCTTCTCCCCCAACGCGACGTTCGGCCACGAGCTCGAGGCGCCCGCCGGGTTCCCGTCGCACGTGCGCATCGCCAGTCCCGCTCCCACCGGCGCCCCGGCTCCGGTCCTCGCACAGCTCGGCCCGCTCGTGCGCGACCCGCGGACCAAGGAGGTCCTCGTCGGCGCGGGCGGTGTCCGGGTGACGCGCCAGCTCGCCGAGGGCGCCCAGAGTCCCTACCGCTCGACCCGGCGCGCCGACTTCGGACACGTACGGATCGTGCCGGAGGACCTGCGCGGCCTGCTGGACACGATGACCGGGATCGGCGACGCACTGGCCGGCGCCGGGGTGACGCACACGTGATGCCCGCGCGGCCGCTGGTCGTGCTCGGGGTCGCGATCATCCTTCCGGGCGTCGGCCAGGTGCTCAACCGGACACCGTTGCGCGGCTTGGTCTTCGTGTTCTACATGGTGCTCCTCGGGACGATCACCTACCACCTCACCACGCCCGAGCACTCCTTCCTCGGGCGCTACGCCGGCGGGCTGTTCGTCTACGCCGTCAGTGTCCTCGACGCCTACCGATGGGCGGCGTACGCCGCGCTCGTCCGCACCCGCGGAACCGTCCACGCTGACGTGCCGCGTCCACCACGACCGGACCGGTGACGGGCATCCGGGTACTGATCGTCGAGATCGACCCCGGTCCGGTCCGACCGGAGCCGGGTCAGCTCGCGACGGGGAGGGCGGGGGTCCGCAGGTCGGCCGCGGGGAACGGCGGGCGATCGTCGAGGTGCAGGGACAGCTTCCCGGCGGCCCGCCAGGCGCGGGCGGTCAGATCCCGGTCGGCGTCGGTGACGAGGTTGCCCATGACCCGCAGCGCCACGGTCATGAGCCCACGCGAGCGCATGCCGACCGGACCGGCCAACGGGAGCAGGCGGGGCAGGGTGAGCAGCCCGGCGAGCCGGCGCGCGATCGAGAACGCCTGGCCGTAGTGGGTGCGCAGGGTGGCCGGCCACGCGACCGAGAGGTCCCGTTCCTGCACCATCAGCTCGGCGACGGTACGGCCGGTCTCCAGCCCGTAGTCGATGCCCTCGCCGTTGAGCGGGTTCACACAGCCGGCGGCGTCGCCGACGAGCGCCCAGTTGGCGCCGGCCACACCGGACACCGCACCCCCCATCGGCAGCAGCGCCGACGCGTGCGCGCGGATCGGACCATCGAGCTGCCAGTCCTCGCGGCGGGCGTCGGCGTAGTGCTCGATCAACCCGCGCAACCGGACACCGGCCGGTCGCTTGTCGGTGGCGAGGGTGCCCACGCCGATGTTGACCTCGCCGTTGTTCAGCGGGAACACCCAACCGTAACCGGCGAGCACCTCGTCCTCGGTGCCGCGTAGCTCCAGGTGCGAGGAGATCCACTGGTCGTCGCTGCGGCCGGAACGGATGTAGCCGCGGGCCGCGACGCCGAACGCGGTCTCCCGGTGCCACTCGCGGCCGAGCACCCGGCCCAGCGTGGAGCGGGCACCGTCCGCGACGACCAGCCGCGAGCACCGGACCGTGGTGGTCGTGTCGTCGGCGAGCCGGAACACCACACCGGTGACCCGCTCACCGTCCCGTACGACGTCGACGGCGCGGGCGCCCTCGAACGGGACGGCGCCGGACTCCAGCGCCACCTCACGGATGCGCGCGTCGAGCTCCAGGCGGGGGACGGCACCACCGTTGGCGGGCAGCGAACCCCCAGGCCAGGGCAGCTGCAGCACCTGTCCGAAGCCGGCCGCCCGCAGGCCCCGGTTCGTCCCCTGCGACCGAACCCAGTCGCCCAGCCCCAGCCGGTCGAGCTCGGCGATCGCGCGGGGGGTGAGGCCGTCGCCGCAAGCCTTGTCGCGGGGGAACGTGGCGGCGTCGGCCAGCAGGACGTCGAGCCCGCTGCGGGCCGCCCACGCCGCCGCGGCCGACCCGGCCGGCCCTGCGCCTACGACGAGGACGTCGGTCGAGTCGGGGACAGCGGCGGGGACTGTTTCGGGGGCCATGTCACCAGTGTCCCAAGTGGGGTGGGCGGTGGCCCGTTCACCTGGCCGTCGTCGCCCGGTCGTTCCCTCCAGGTCACCTCTGCTCGTGGGCGGCAAGGGCGGCGGCCACCGCGGCGGTGATGTCGGTTTCGGCGGTCGCCTTGTCGACGCCGAGGCTGGCGAGCACGCCCGCGCCGTCTTCGAGTTCCAACAGCGCGAGCAGGATGTGCTCGGTCCCGATGTAGTTGTGGCCCATTCGCAGGGCCTCCCGGAACGTGAGTTCCAGTGCCTTTCGCGCCTGCGGGTCGAACGGGATGAGCTCGGGCACCTGGTCGGCCGCCGGCGGCAGTGTCGCGGTTGCGGCCTGCCGGACGGTTTCCAGCGGCACGCCTTGCGCGACGACCGACCTCGCGGCGAGTGCGTCCGGCTCGCTCAGGAGCCCCAGCACCACGTGCTCGGGGCAGATCTGGTCGTTGCCCGCAGCACGGGCTTCGTTCTGCGCCGCCATCACGACGTTCCTCGCCCGCTCGGTGAACCGGCTGAATCCCTGGCTGGGATCGAGATCCGATGGTTCGCCGGGGCCCTTCGGAACGAAACGCTTCTGGGCTGCCTGTTTGGTGACCCCCATGCTCCTGCCGATGTCCGTCCAGGACGCGCCCGAGCGTCGTGCCTGGTCGACGAAGTGGCCGATCAGATGGTCGGCCACGTCGCCGAGGTGATCCGCGACGAGGACCGCGTCGGAGAGCTGTTCGAGGGCGTCGGAGTGCACCTTCGTGATGGCCTCGATCAGGTCGTCGAGCCGGACTGGGTTCGCCATTCGGACCGGATCAGCCATACGTCAACCCTAAGTTGACGACCTTCAGGCCGTCAACCCCACGTTGACGCCGCTCGAGGTCCGGGCCCGAGTTCACGTTCGACGAGGCGTCTCCTTCCAGATCAACTGCGGGACCCAGGACGAGGTCGACCACTACTGGGAACGGCTGTCCGAGGACGGGGAGGAAGGGCCGTGCGGGCCGGCTCAAGGACAGGTACGGCCTGCCGTGGCAGGTCGGACCTGACGCGGGGCTTCCTATCCCATGCTCCTGGAACCGTCCAGGGACTCGCGGATGATGTCGGCGTGGCCGGCGTGCTGGGCGGTCTCGGCGATGATGTGCAGCAGCACCCGTCGTGCTGACCAGCGGGCTCCCGGCTCGAACCAAGGGGCCTCCGGCAGCGGGTGGGAGAGGTCGAGGTCGGGCAGTTCGGCCACGACCTGATCGGTCCGGCGCGCCACCTCGTCGTACTGCTCCAGCAGGCCGGCGAGGGTCTCTCCCGGGAGCATCTCGAACGTCGCGGCGTGCGTGGCCAGACTCTCCTCGTCGAATCCGGCCATGGCCTGGGGACCGTGCAGGACGAAGTCGACCCATCCCTTCTCGACGTCGGCGACGTGCTTGATCAGGCCTCCCAGGCAGAGCCGGCTCACGGTGGTGCGCAGGGCGGCCTGCTCGTCGTCCAGGTCGCGGGTGGTGAAACGCAGGAAGAACCGGTGCTTCGCCAGCGTGTCCAGCAGATCCGCCCGCTCACCGCTGGTGATCGTCCCCGCGGTGGCGGTCTCGTTGGTCGTCATGGTGCCCGCCTCTCCTCGTTGCCGTCGAGAGCAACGCTATGGGCCACAGCGGTCACTTTCTGACCTCAATTGCGCAAGACTTTCCCTATGGCCAACACCAGTTCGCGGACGCTGCGGTTGCTGTCCCTGCTCCAGACGCAGCGATACTGGCCCGGCACCGCGCTGGCGGATCGGCTCGGGGTTTCCGTGCGCACGCTGCGCCGCGACGTCGACCGGCTCCGCGAGCTCGGCTACCCGGTACAGGCGCAGCGCGGTGTCGACGGCGGCTACCAGCTCGCCGCGGGCGCTGCGCTGCCCCTGCTGGTCGTCGACGACGAGGAGGCGGTCGCGCTCGCCGTTGGCCTGCTGGCGGCCGCCCAAGGCGTGGTTGCCGGCATCGAGGAGGCCGCGGTCCGCGCGCTCACCAAGGTCGTACAGGTGATGCCGCCGCGGCTGCGCCGCCGCGTCGACGCGCTGCGGGCGGTGACCGTGCCCGCCGTGTGGGGCGACTCGGCCCCCTCCCCGACCGTCGACCCGGAGGTTCTGATCACCGTCGCGCAGGCCTGCCGGGACATCGAACGCCTCCGGTTCTCCTACACCGCCCGCGGTGGCGAGCAGACCGACCGCCACGTCGAGCCGCACCGGCTGGTCCCACTCGGGCGCCGCTGGTACCTGGTCGCCTACGACCTCGCCCGCCACGACTGGCGCAGCTTCCGGCTGGACCGGCTCACCGGCCCACGCAGCACCGCGGCCCGGTTCCGCACCCGCGAGCTGCCGACCGCCGCCGCCGCGGCGTTCGTCAGGGCCGGGGTCGAGCGGGCGCAGGCGCCGTACGCCG
Organism: Pseudonocardia mahuensis; assembly: GCF_018531475.1. Lineage (GTDB taxonomy): Bacteria > Actinomycetota > Actinomycetes > Mycobacteriales > Pseudonocardiaceae > Pseudonocardia. Next base: position 17,992 of record NZ_JAHDTG010000017.1, on the reverse strand, counting down.
TCGAGGCGCTGGTCCACGTACCCGCGCAGGTCGTCCGCGAGCGCGTCGGCCGGTGGGGCACGGTCGAGGACGCCGGTGGCGGGCAGTGCCTGCTGAGGATGACGTCGGACTCGCTGGACTGGCCGACGATGACGTTGGGCGCACTGGGGGCGGACTTCACCGTGCTCTCCCCACCCGAGCTGCACGACCACGTCGGTGAATGGGCCGACAGGTTCAGCCGGGCCACCACGCCGAGCCAACCCGGCTGAACAGATCTCGCAGGGCGGTGAGCAGGAGGGAGACCACGCCGGGCGCGGCACCCGGGCGGTGGTGGGGATCAGCTGCAGGTCGGGAGTCGAGCGCCCACACGGGCTGCCGGTAGCGGCGGGTCCAGGCCGCGAGAGCCGCCCCGGCCCCCGCGACGGCAAGGCACACCCACGGCACCATCGCCATCTGCAGTGGGATCTCCGCGCCGGGCGCGGTGGGAACGAAGGAGTAGTAGAGCCCGCCGAACACCGCGACCACCCCCACGAGGGCGGCGAGCGCACCGGTGGCCTGGAAGCCGGCCTGCGCGGTCCGGCGGCCCTGGGCCACGCCGGCCACCCCGAGCAGCAGGTACACGAAGATGACCAGCGGCGTGCCGATCCCGGCGAGGAAGGTGAACACGAACACCCCGCCGGTCAGCCCGCCGTCGATCCCGCCGGCCAGTGACCTGACTCTCCCGGCTGGTGAGCAGCACCGCGCCGGCGGCGTGCTCTGGGCGCGTTCATCGGGTTCGAGGCGGCCACGACGCTCGGTGTGGAGGCGCCCCGCCCTTTCGTGTCCGTCACACGGGCGGTGCTGTGCACTGCCGGCGTGGTCGGGCTGCTGTCGCTGTTCGCCGCCTACACGCAGGTCGTCCGGTTTCGCCGGCCGGCTGGGCTGCCAGCCCCAGCCGGTGGTGACGCTGGCTGCGGCGCAGGGCACGCCGTGGCCGGCCGTCCTGCTCGACCTCGGCATCGCCACCTCGTTCGTGACCTGCACGCTGGCAACGACGAACGCGCTGGTGCGAGTGCTGTTCTCGATGGGCCGCGACGGGATCACCCCCCCCCCCCCGCGTGCTCGGTGCGACGCACCGCCGCTACCGCACACCCCACGTGGCGATCGCCGCCGCCCTGCCTGTCGCCGGCGCCGTCCCCGCGCTCATGCTGGTCTGCGGCACCTTCGTGGTTTCCGCCATCGGCGGACCGGTTCCCGTGGTGCTTGCCGCGCTGCTCGTCGCAGCCGTCGCCTGGTACGTATGGCTGCGGGTGCGCCGCCCGGCCGAGTTGACCGGGATCGGCGTCTACGACGAGACCTCGGTCGCCGACGTCCACGGGCTGGGGGTCCGTCGGTGACGAGCCTGGACCCGCTGCCGCTCTCCGGCCGCCAGCCGCGTGCGCGCCGACCGCAGCTGCCTCGCCGTCCCCGTCCGAAGCCCGGGCGGCGGCGCGCTCGTCGCCGGGCTCGCGCTGTCCGGTCCGCCGCACCGCGTCGCCGAGCCCAACCATGAGCTCGTCGACCTCCTCCGCGAGCACGCCGAGCGCCTCGCGCCCCTCCTTGCCTGACCGACGGTGTCGGCGGCCGGTCCACCCCGCTGTTCATCGACGCCGCCCATTACTGCCGGCACGCCACAGACGACCGACGGGTACTGCACGAGGTGGCGGTACGGCCCGACGTAGAACACCACGTCGTTCAGAGCGAGGTCTCCGGCGTCGGCGATGTCGCCGATCGGCAATGCTCCGCGGTGGGCCACGTAGGCGGTGGCGGGCAACCCGCGGCGGCCCCGCGCTGGCCCTGGAGGCCGCCGATGCCGGTGCCGTCGATCGCCGACACTCACTCGGCCGCAGCCGTCGAAGACCTGCCACACCGCCGATCCGACCTCCCGACGGACCGCGGTGCAGACACCGGCGCGCAGCCGGTGCCTCTCGGCCCGGATCGTCGGTATGACGTCCCCGACCGTCGTCGGGTTGCTGAACCGGACTGCAGCGTGACCCGGCTCCACCACGCCCGGGTGGCCTTCCGCCTCCAACTCCAGCTGGGCGACCAGCGCGGCGTCGGTGTGCTCCCACCGGTACGCCGCGATCGGCGAACTGGTGGCGGGCCCCGGCTGCGACACCGGCCACGGACCCGGATGCGCCCAGAGGCGTTCCGCACGGGAGAGGGTCGGCGTCGACCGGTCGGAGACCTCGGCCGGGCCGAACTCGAAGAACGCCGAGCCCGTGGCGTGCACGAACGGAATGTCGAGTCCGTCCAGCCGTCGACGACCGTCCACACGCCCTCGCCTTCCACGACGAACCGGAAGGCGTGCTGGGTGTGCCGGCACCGGCGCGTCCTCGCGCGGGTTCAGGTACTGGATGGCCGTCCGGTCGACCACGCCCTACGGCTTGCGGTCCTGCTGCAGCAGCAGGGCCCGCTCCGGGTCGCGGACGCGGCCGAGCGGCTCGGGGTGGCGCGCGCCGCCCGACCGGCGGCGAGCCGGTGGACCAGCTGCGCGCCGTCGCGCTCCCCCACCTGCAGGGACTCGTCGACCAGACGGGCGAGACGGCGAACTTTGGTGGTCCTGCTCGGCGAACAGCGCCTTCCCGCGGGCCGCCGGATCCCGGCGACGTCCTGCGGCCGCCCCCGGGTGGGGTGGGCCCCACCCCGGGTCGGGGGCCTGCTCCGCGACTGCGGGGGAGCACACCATCGTCGCCCGATCCTCCCTCCAGCACGCTCTTCTCAACGAGCTGCGCCGGTACCGATGAGCAGCCCAGCGCTCTGCTGCAGACGAGGAGGGGTCATCGTGCCAGTCATATCCGTTCCCCAGGACTTCAACGAGGACGAGCTCTACGTCGACCTCCAGTCGATCTTCGGGCAGTCGCTGTTCCTGAAGTGTGAGGGCTTCAACTTCGCCGGCTCGGTCAAGCTGAAGGCCGCCAACGAGATGGTGGAGGCCGCCGAACGGGACGGCGTGCTGACCCCGGGATCGGTCCTGGTCGAGTCCTCGTCGGGCAACCTGGGCGTGGCGCTGAGCATGATCGCGGCGAGCAAGGGCTACCGGTTCCTGTGCGTGACCGACTCCCGCTGCAACCTGGCCACCCGGCGGCTGATCGAGGCGCTGGGCAGCCGGGTGCACATCATCACCGAACCCGACCCTGTCAGTGGGTTCCTCGGCGCCCGGCTGGACTACGTCCGCGCGCTGTGCGCCTCCGACGACCGCTACGTGTGGCTCAACCAGTACACCAACCCGGAGGCCTGGAAGGCGCACTACCGCACCACCGCGCCGGCGATCGCCCGCCAGTTCCCGCAACTGGACGTGCTGTTCGTCGGGGCCGGCACCACCGGCACCCTGATGGGCTGCGCCCGGTTCTTCCGGCAGTGGCACCGCCCGGTCCGGGTCGTCGCGGTGGACACCGTCGGCTCGGTGACCTTCGGCGGCCCGGCCGGGCGACGGATGCTGCCCGGCCTGGGCATGAGCGTGCGCCCGCCGCTGCTCGAGGAGTCCTACATCGACGAGGTGGTCCGCGTGCAGGAGGCCGACACCATCCGAGCCTGCCACCGCCTGGCCCGGCGCGGGTTCCTGTTCGGCGGCTCCACCGGCACGGTGGTCAGCGGCGCGATGGACTGGCTGGCCCGCCACGACGCCGACGAGCTCATCGCGGTGGCCCTCGCCCCCGACCTCGGCGAGCGCTACCTCGACACCGTCTACCAGACCAACTGGGTGGCCGACCTCTACGGCCAGGACGTGCTCAACGCCGACCAGCTCACCACCGGCACCCGCGCAGCCTGACCCCAGCACCAACAGGGTCAACGGTCCGGCAGTCGGGCCTGTCCCTACCTGTGATGGGGGGTGCACACTCGCGAGTGTGGGGACTGCTCGATGGTTCGGGCGCTGCCGAGGGCGGATCCTTTTCCCTGACCGACAAGCCCGCCGGACACCGGCGATCCGATAGTCGCGACCCGGCGCCTGACGTTCCGATCTCCACTGCGCCGCGATGACCGAGGAGTACGCGATGAGCCCACAGAGGCAGACCGCCCGCTCGAACGTCATCGGCGAACTGCCGGGCCCACGCTCGGTCGAGCTACTGGCCCGGCAGAAGCAGCGCTCCATTCGGCTCGCTGAGCAGCCCGACACCCGACCGCTCGTGCCGATGTCCGAGCTGGTCCTGGTTGACAGGCACGAGGCCCAGGGCTGGCGGGTCCGCCAGGACGAACGCCTGGACCACCTGTTCGAGGCGCGCTGCGACTGGGCCCACAGCTACGGCCCGGCCGGCCGGCTCGCGGTGGACTCCGACGAGCTCTCGCTCACCTACGACGAGCTGGACGCCCGGGCCAACCAGCTGGCCCGGTACCTACGCCTGCACGGGGCCGGCGGGGGCGACCGGATCGCGCTGCTGTTCGACCGTCCGACCGACTCCTACATCGCGATGCTGGCCGTGTTGAAGATCGGCGCCGCGTACGTCCCGCTGGACGTCAGCTTCCCCGCCGGGCGGATGGCTCACATCGTCGCGGACGCCCAGGTGCGCACCGTGCTGTCGATATCTCACGTGGCCGACCGGGTGGAGCAGATCGAGTTGCTGACCGCGCGCGGTGCCGAGATGGTGCACCTCGACCGGGCCGCACCGCTGATCAACGAACAGAACCCGCGGCGGCTCATCGACGCCGAGCGCGGAATCCTGGACAACCAGCTCGCCTACATCATCTACACCTCTGACTCCGACGGCCGACCCACGGGAGTGGCCGTCGACCACCCCAGCATCTGCAACTTCGTCAAGGTCGCCGCCGAGGTGTACGGCATCCAACCCCGGGACCGCGTCTACCAGGGGTTGACGATCGCGTTCGACTTCTCCGTCGAGGAGATCTGGGTGCCGTGGTTCTGCGGCGCCACCCTGGTGCCCAAACCGGCCGGCGCGAGCCTGCTGGGTCAGGACCTGCACGAGTTCCTCAGTGAGCACCGCGTCACGGCGATGTCCTGCGTTCCGAGCCTCCTGGCCACGATCGAGGATGATCTACCCGCGCTGCGGTTCCTGCTGGTCTCCGGGGAGACCTGCCCGCGGGACCTGGTCGGGCGCTGGTACCGGCCCGGCCGGCGGATCCTCAACGTCTACGGCCCGTCGGAGGCGACGGTGGCCGCGACCTGGACCGAGCTGCACCCGGACAAGCCGGTGACCCTCGGGGTCCCGCTGCCCACCTACAACACGGTCATCCTGGACGTCGAGGACCCGTACCACGCACTGCCGCACGGGGAGATCGGCGAGATCGGGATCGCCGGGATCGGGCTCGCCCGCGGATATCTGAACAGCGATGACCAAACCCGGGAGGCGTTCATCCCGGACTTCCTGGGCATCCCGGGGAACCCGACCGGACGAATCTTCCGCACCGGCGACCTGGGCCGGGTCACCCTCGACGGGGAAATCGAGTATCACGGACGGATCGACCCGCGGGACAGGACGCGCGGCTACCGGGTCGAGCTGGCCGAGATCGAGTCGGTTCTGCTGCAGGTTGCCGAGAGCGCCCAGGCCGTGGTCGACACCTCCGATCCGGCTGATTGCTCCACCGCTCAGGGTGCGGGCATCCTGAGGATCAGCGGCCTGGCCACCCCGTTCGCGCCCGCCTCGCCCGCCGCTCCTGCCGTGCCCGCGGCCCCCACCGCATTCGCACCTCCCGCCGCGCCCCTCGCACCCGCGGCTCCCGCGGCTCCCGCTCCCGTTGCCGGGCTCTTGGCCGAGGTGCTGGGCGAGGTGCTGGGCGTAGAGCAGGTACCGGTCGACAGCCACTTCTTCGACGACCTGGGCGCCGACTCGATGGTGATGACCCGGTTCTGCGCCAAGCTCCGCAAACGGGCGGACCTGCCATCGGCGTCGATGAAGGACATCTACCGACACCCGACGATCAGCGGCCTGGCCACCGCACTCGCACCCCCCGCCGCGCTCACCGCTCCCGCTGTGCCCGCGGCTCCCGCCGCGCTCGCACCCCCCGCCGCGCCCGCCGTGCCCACCGTGCCCGCGACTCCCGCTCCCGTTGCGGGGCTGTTGGCCGAGGTGCTGGCCGACGTCCTGGGCGTCGAGCAGGTACCGGTCGACAGCCACTTCTTCGACGACCTGGGCGCCGACTCGATGGTGATGACCCGGTTCTGCGCCAAGCTCCGCAAACGGGCGGACCTGCCGACGGTGTCGATGAAGGACATCTACCAGCACACGACGATCAGCAGCCTCGCGACCGCGCTCGCGGATTCCACGCCCACCCCTGTCGAGTCGTCGGTTCCGGCGCGGGTCGAGTCGTCGGTTCCGGCGCGGGTCGAGGTGGCGGCACCGGCCAGCACACTGCAGTACGTCCTCTGCGGGGCGCTGCAGCTTCTGATCTTCCTCGCGTACTCCTACCTGACCGCGGTCGTCATGGTCGCGGGCTACAACTACATCGCCGCCGGGTCGGGCCTGCTCGACGACTACTTCCGCGCCATCACCTTCGGCGGCGCGGCGTTCCTGGGCCTGAGTGTGCTCCCGATCCTCGTGAAGTGGGTGCTGATCGGGCGGTGGAAGCCCGGGCAGCAGATCCGGATCTGGAGCCTGGACTACGTCCGCTTCTGGGTCGTCAAGACGATGGTCCAGCGCAACCTGCTGGTCCTGCTCTTCGCCGGCTCGCCGCTGTACGTGCTCTACCTGCGGGCGCTGGGCGCGAAGATCGGGCGCGGCGTCGTGATCTTCTCCCGGAACGTGCCCGTGTGCACCGACCTGCTCACCATCGGCGACGGCACGACCATCCTGAAGGACACGTTCTTCAACGGCTACCGGGCCCAGTCCGGCGTGATCCAGATGGGGGCGGTCACCCTCGGCAGGGATGCCTTCGTCGGCGAGGCGACGGTGCTCGACATCGACACCGCGGTCGGCGACGGGGCACAGCTCGGTCACACCTCTTCGCTGTACCCCGGGCACGCGGTTCCCGCGGGCGAGCGCTGGCACGGCTCACCGGGGCAGCGGACCGACGTCGACTACCGGGCGGTCGTCGCGGCCCCCTGCGGCAGCCTGCGGCGGGCGGTCTACTCGTTCGTGCAGCTGCTGAACCTGCTGCTGGTCTTCCTGCCGCTGGGGCTCGGCGGCCTCGACATCCTGCTCACCGAGGTCCCGCAGCTCAGGACGCTCCTGGAGCAGGAGCAGCTGGCGCTCACGAGCTGGCTGTTCTACGCCGACGCGCTGGCATTCTCCTTCGTCCTCTTCTTCGGCCCGTTGCTCTTCGGCCTCGTGTTCGTGGCCGTCGTCCCCCGCCTGCTCAACCTCCCCCTGAAACCGGACAAGGTCTACCGCCTGTACGGCATCCACTACTCGTTGCACCGGGCGATCACCCGGATGACCAACCTCAAGCTCTTCACGGCGCTCTTCGGGGACAGCTCCGCCATCGTGCACTACCTGCGGTACCTCGGGTACGGCCTCAACCAGGTCGAGCAGACCGGGTCGAACTTCGGCATGTCGGTGAAGCATGAATCCCCGTACCTGAGCTCCGTCGGCAGCGCGACGGTGGTCGCCGACGGGCTGTCGATCGGGAACGCCGACTACTCGAACACGGCGTTCCGCCTGTCCCGGGTGTCGATCGGGGCGCACAACTTCCTCGGCAACGGGATCGTCTACCCCGCGCAGGGCCGCACGGGCGACAACTGCCTGCTCGCGACGAAGGTCATGATCCCCGTCGACGGGAAGATCCGGGAGAACGTCGGCCTCCTCGGCTCCCCGAGCTTCGAGATCCCGCGCACGGTGGAGCGCGACAGCCAGTTCGACCACCTGCTCGCCGGGGACGGGCTGCGCCGGCGCCTCGCCGCCAAGAACAGGCACAACGCCCTCAGCATGGCGTTCTTCCTGCTCGCGCGGTGGATGTACCTCTTCGGCGCCGTCCTGATCACGTGGAGCGCGCTGGACTTCTACTCCGTGTTCGGCACGGTGGCGATCGCGGCCATGAGCCTGGTCGGCCTGCTGTACAGCGTCGTCTACTGGACGCTGCTGGAGCGGCTGTTCATGATCGTCCGGCCGCTGCAACCGATGTTCGCCTCGATCTACGAGCTGAGCTTCTGGCGGCACGAGCGGTTCTGGAAGGTGCTCCCGGTCACCCTCGTCCAGACCTTCAACGGCACCCCGTTCAAGGCGCTGGTCTGGCGGCTGCTCGGGGTCCGGAGCGGCAGGCGGCTGTTCGACGACGGCTGCTCCATGACCGAGCGGACGCTCGTCACCATCGGTGACGACGTCACGCTCAACGTCAAGAACGTCCTCCAGTGCCACTCCCAGGAGGACGGCAGCTTCAAGTCCGACCGCATCACGATCGGCAACGGCTGCACGCTCGGGGTCGGCGCCTTCATCCACTACGGCGTGACGATCGGTGACGGCGCGGAGATCGCCGCCGACTCCTTCCTCATGAAAGGCGAGGAGGTCCCCCCGAACACGCGGTGGGGCGGAAACCCGGCCGAAGAGCTGCCGGACGACACGGCCGACCTGCAGGTTCGCCGCGAGTTCTGCGGCAGCTGCTCCGCCGCCCTGGTCGGCAGCAGGTAATGCCGTGACCACTGTGAATCGGAAGGAAGACCCGATGGGAATGCCAGCCGAGGCCGGCCGGGAGTTCTGGCGTGATGTGCTCGTCGCCGGCGGGTCCACCGCGATCCCGCGGTGGACGCTCGATCCGGTGACGGGCGTCGCCGAGCACGAGGCGGAGATCCCCGACGACCTCGCGACGACGTTGCGCCGGCTGGCGGACGAACTGACAGTGCCGCTGCGCTCGATGCTGCTGGCCGCGCACGCCAAGGTGCTCGCCGCGCTGTCCGGTGAGCACGAGGTCGTGACCGGGTACGTCGCCCCGGAGGGCGGCCGACCGTTGCCCTGCCGGCTGACGGCCGAACCCGGCTCGTGGCGGGCGTTGCTGCTGGCCACCCATCGAGTCGAGTCGGCACTGCGGTCGCACGCGGACTTCCCGGTCGATGAGCTTCGGCGCGAGCTGGGCCTGACCGGGCCGTCGTTCGAGACCGTGTTCGATCCCACCGGCGACGGCGACCTTCCCGACGACACCGTGCTGTGGGTGGGGATCTCGCACCAGGGCGGCCGGCTGGTGCTGCGGCTGCGGTATCAGACCGACGTACTCGACGCGGACTCCGCGGCCCGGATCGCCGGCTACCACCTCACGGCGCTCGCGCTGATCGCCGCCGATCGGGATGCCGGGCACGGGCGGTGCAGCCTGCTCTCGGCCGAGGAACTGCGCTTCCAGCTCGTCGGGCTCGCCGGGCCGCGCCGGGAGCTGCCGGACCGCCGGTTCCACGAGCTGTTCGAGCAGCGGGTGGCAGCACACCCGGACGCGGTCGCGGCCGTGCACGGCGACCGGCAGTGGACCTACCGCGAGCTCAACGCCCGGGCCAACCGGCTGGGACGAGCCCTGTTGGCGCGCGGGCTGGGACGCGAAGGCGTCGTCGCGGTGGTGTGTGAGCGCAACCTGGACTGGATGGCCGCCGTCCTCGCGATCCTCAAGGCCGGGGGCGTGTACCTGCCCATCGAGCCGCACTTCCCGGCCGAGCGCATCGCGACCACGCTCTCCCGCGCCGAGTGCGGGCTCGTGCTGACCGAACCCGGCAGCACCACCACCCTCGACAAGGCCCTCGACTCGCTGCCCGGAGTCCGGACGCTCTCCGTCGACGCAGCCTACGAGGAGGGTCACGCCGACGGTGAACTCGGCGGCCTCGGCGTTGACGTCGCACCGGACCAACTCGCCTACATCTACTTCACCTCCGGCTCCACCGGTGAGCCCAAAGGCGCGATGTGCGAGCACGCGGGCATGCTCAACCACCTCTACGCCAAGATCGACGCCTGTGAGATCGGCGAGGGGCAGGTGGTCGCCCAGATCGCACCCCAGTGCTTCGACATCTCGCTGTGGCAGCTGATCTCCGCGCTCCTGGTCGGCGGGCGGACCGTGCTGGTCGAGCAGGAGGTGATCCTGGATGTCCAGCGCTTCGTCGACAAGATCAGCGAGCAGCGGGTCGCCGTGCTCCAGGTCGTGCCGTCGTACCTCGAAGTCGTCCTGTCCTACCTCGAGCAGCATCCCCGCGAGCTGCCGGACCTGCAGTGTGTGTCGGCCACCGGCGAGGCGCTGAAGAAGGAGCTGACGCAGCGCTGGTTCGCGAACAAGCCCGGTATCAAGCTGGTCAATGCGTACGGGCTGACCGAGACCTCGGACGACACCAACCACGAGGTCATGGACCGGGCACCGGACTCCGACCGGGTCCCGCTCGGCCCCGCTTCCCCGAACATGAACGTGTATGTCGTCGACGAGAACCTGTCACCGGTGCCGCTCGGCGCGCCCGGCCTGATCGTCTTCTCCGGGGTCTGCGTCGGCCGCGGGTACATCAACGACCCCGAGCGCACCCGGCAGGCCTACCTGACCGACCCGCACCGCGAGGGCCAGCGGCTCTACAAGGGCGGCGACTACGGCCGCTGGCTGCCGGGCGGCAAGCTCGAGTTCCTCGGCCGCCGCGACAACCAGGTCAAGATCTCCGGCTTCCGGATCGAGATCGGCGAGATCGACAACGCCCTGCTCGGGGTGCCCGGTGTCCGCGCCGCCGCCGTGGTGGTCGCCGAGCGGCCCGACCGGGGCAAGTACCTGGTGGCGTTCTACTCCGCCCCGCGGGCGCTCGAGGTCGACGTCCTGCGGGACCGGCTGGGCGAGTCGCTGCCGCACTACATGGTCCCCGTGGCGTTCCACTGGCGGGAGAGTCTGCCGCTGACCGCCAACGGTAAGATCGACACGAAGGCCCTGCGGTCGCTCGCCGCCGAGCTCGACGTCGTCGACGACGAGGGCTACGACGCACCGCGCACCCTGACCGAGCGGCGACTGGCAGCCGCATGGGCGACGGTGCTCGGCGTCGCGGCGGACCAGATCGGCCGCCACGACCACTTCTTCGACCGCGGCGGCTCGTCACTGTCGGCGGTGAAGCTGGCGGTCACCCTGGACAAGGCGGTGTCGCTCAAGGACATCACCCGCAACCCGGTCCTCGCCGACCTCGCCGCGCTGGTCGACAGCCGGGCCGAGCCACCCCCCGAGCAGCCGGCAGCGGCGCCGCAGACGGCGCTCCTGCAGGCCCTCTCGGAGCCGGACGGGCAGCGCACCGGCACGCTGGTCTGCTTCCCCTACGCCGGCGGCAACGCGGTGAACTTCCAGCCGATGGCCGCGGCCCTGCGGGGCAGCGGGCTGGCTGTCCACGCCGTCGAGCTGCCCGGTCACGACGTCGCGGCCGAGCGCGAGCCGTTCGCGCCGACGGAGCAGGTGGTCGAACAGGTCGTCGAGGAGATCGTCCGGCGCGGCCCGGGCCGGGTCCTGCTCTGGGGCCACTCGTCGGGGACCGCGCCCGCCGTGGCGACGGCCAGGGCGCTGGAAGCACGCGGGATCGAGGTCCACCGGGTGTTCCTCGCCGCGCAGCTGCCCGGCGACGCCGGCCGGCGGCGGGCCGCGATCACCGAGCTGGCCGGGCGGACGGACGCCGAGATCGCCGCGGCGCTGAGCGCCGACAGCGGCTACACCGAGCTCGGTGAGCTGGATGCGCAGCGCGCCGAGCACGTCGGTGCCGCCTACCGGCACGACTGCGTGTCCGCCCACCGCTATCTCGCCGACGCCCTGGACACCCCGCCGGGGGTGAAGCTGTCCGCGCCGGTCACCGTGGTCGTCGCCGCCGACGACCCGAGCACGGCAGGCTTCCCGCGCCGGCACCGCGACTGGCGGCTCCTGGCCGAACACGTCGACCTGCACGAGCTCGCCGACGGCGGCCACTACTTCCCGCGAACCCGCCCGGCCGAGGCGGCCCAGGCCGTGCTGCACGCCGCCGAGCTACTCCCCTCGTCCTGAGCGTCCACCGACAGCAACCCGATGGAGGAGATCATGATGTCGTCCCCGTTCCCGGCGCCACTGCTCGATGTGGAGTTACGACCCGGCCGGACCCCGTTGCTGCGGGTCGATCCCACCGGCGACGCGCCGGGCTGGGCGGACCGGCACCGGGACGCGCTGCGCGCCGTCGTGGCCGAGCACGGTGCGGTCCTGGTCCGCGGCCTCGGGCTGCGCGACGCGGGCCAGACCGCGGCCGTCTTCCAGCGGCTGGGCACCGGCTTGATGACCGAGAAGGAGGCCTTCGCGCCCCGGCAGACCTACTCCGACGGCGTGTACTCCTCTGCCAAGTGGCCGGCGAACCAGCCGATGTGCATGCACCACGAGCTGAGCTACGCGCTCGACTTTCCCGCCCTGATGCTGTTCGCGTGCCTCACCGCGCCCACCGCGGGCGGGGCGACCGCGGTTGCGGACTCGACCGCGGTGATCCGCGCACTGCCCGCCGACCTGGTCCGCCGGTTCGAGCACGAGGGCTGGATGCTCGTCCGCAACTACACCGAGGAGATCGGCGCGTCCTACGCGGAGGCGTTCGGCACCGCCGACCGCGGCGCGATCGAGGCCTACTGCCGCGCCAACGCGATCGGCTTCGAGTGGCAGCCCGACGGCGGGCTGCGCACCTGGCAGCGACGCGGCGCCGTCGTGCGGCACGCCGTCACCGGTCAGCCGTGCTGGTTCAACCAGATCGCCTTCCTCAACGAGTGGACCATGGACCCCGAGGTGCGGGAGTACCTGGTGGACCTCTACGGCCCGGACGGGCTGCCGTTCACCACCCGCTTCGGCGGCGGCGCCCCGGTCGGCGAGGACATCGTCGGGCTGCTCAACCAGGTCTACGACGCCAACACCGTGCGCGAGCCGTGGCAGGCCGGCGACCTGATGCTCGTCGACAACGTCCGCATGGCGCACAACCGGGAGGCCTTCGAGGGACCGCGCGAGGTGCTCGTCGGAATGACCGACGCCGTGCGCCTCACCGGTCCCGCGCCGGAACAGGGAGGCGCCTGATGAGCGCCGCCGATCCCGCCACGCCCGACTCGCGCCCGTCCGGGCAGCTCACCGTGCCACCGTTCGCGGTGATCTCCGGTGCCCAGGTCCAGAGCGCCCTGCAGGGCCGCGAGAAACAGATCGTGGAGCTGGTCGAGGCCACCTACCGGCTGCACGGCGCCGGGGACTCGGTGAACCCGCCGTCCTACTTCCTGCGTTTCCCCGACCGCCCGTCCTCCCGGATCATCGCGCTGCCCGCCTCGATCGGCGGGCAGGTCCGGGTGGACGGCCTGAAATGGATCTCCAGCTTCCCGGAGAACGTGGCCGCCGGCATCCCGCGGGCCTCGGCCGTGCTGATCCTCAACGACCACGACACCGGCTACCCGTTCGCCGTCCTGGAAAGCTCGATCATCAGCGCCACCCGGACGGCCGCGTCCGCGGCGCTGGCCGCCGACCGGCTCAGCCGCGGCCGGCCGCGCCCGGCCCGCGTCGGGTTCTTCGGGGCGGGCCTGATCGCCCGCTACATCCACACCTTCTTGGCCGGCACCGGCTGGTCGTTCGACCAGGTCGGCGTGCACGACCTGTCCGCCGACAGCGCGGCCGGGTTCAGCGGTCACCTGCAGCGCTCGGGCACCCCCGGCCGGGTCACCGTGCACGACACCGCCGAACAGCTGATCCGCTCCAGCGACCTGCTGGTCTTCGCCACCGTCACCGGCCAGCCGCACGTCCACGACCCATCCTGGTTCGACCACCATCCGTTGGTCCTGCACGTGTCACTGCGCGACCTCGCACCACAGATCCTGCTCTCCTCGACCAACATCGTCGACGACGTCGAGCACTGCCTCAAGGCCGACACCTCACCGCACCTGGCCGAACAACTCACCGGCAACCGCGACTTCCTGACCGGCACCCTCGACGACGTGATGGCCGGGCGGGTGACCGTGCCGGCAGACCGGCCGCTGGTGTTCTCCCCCTTCGGCCTCGGAGTCCTCGACCTCGCCGTCGGCAAATACGTCTACGACCAGGTGGCCAGCACCGGCGAACTACACGTCGTCGACGACTTCTTCCACGAGCTACGCCGTTACGGATGAACAACCGAGTGCACTGCTGCAGATGAGCTCAGCAGAAGGCCCGCATCTGCGAGCCATCTGATCGGCGGCAGTCCCCCGCATTACCGGCTCGCCGGCCTTTCGGGAGCAACTGACGTCGTCCGAAACTCGCTCGGCTCGCGGGGCGGTGCCGGAACGCGACCACTACGGCGGGTGGGAGTACATGGACGAAGCCAGCCGCTCCACGGCGCCCCAAGGCAGGTGATCAGCGACAACGGACTGTCGTTTACCGGGCGCCGCCACCAACGGAGGTGCTGTTCGAACGCAACCTCAAAGCCTTCGGGATCCACCCGCTGACCTCGCGGCCGCGGCACCCACGGACCCGTGGAAAGCTCGAGCGATCCACAAGACTGTCGAGGAGTGGATCGCCGACCAGTCACCGCCGCTCCCGCGGCCGCCGGATCGCGGTGCTTGACGACGACCCCACCGGGTCACAGACCGTGCACTCGGTGGCCGTGGTCACCGCGTTCGACACCACAACCCTCACGGCGGGGCTCGCCGAGCCGGGCAGCACATGTTTCGCGCTCACCAACTCCCGCAGCCTCCCGAGCCCGACGCGTTCAGCTCGCCACCCGGCTCGGATCGTCCCGGCGTACTTCGAGGCTGGCCGGCGCACGGTCAGGGACATCCAGTGGGGACCGGGTCGCGGGAGTCGACGTACCGTCGGCGAGATGGAGTTCGCCCGCGACGCTACCTTCGGAGACGGGCCGCACTTTCTGTACCGCACCGGCCCGTCATTCGTGCGGGCGCTGGTGGGCCTCGAACCATGCGGGCCCGTCACAGCGCTGGACCTGCGCGGTGGGGCTGCGACCAGGCCACGGACTCGTAGTCGGCTCACACGTGGGCCTCACGACCAGGAAGATCGCTGCGGCGCGCACGCTCGGAGGGCTCACCGAGATCGAACTCGACGTCCCCGCCGTCATCGATCCTGTGCGCCGGGACGCGCGTATCGCGGCGACCGTCGATCCGGTCCGCGCCGCGCTTCGCCGCAGCGACGTTCTACTTTGCACCAGCCGGACTCTGGCGCGAGACCTGGACGCGACGACCATCCTGGACGTGGCGCGGGCGGTCTCCGCCGCACTGGTTGATGTCGTGAGCGCAGTTCGCGCGGCGCGGCCGGCGTGGGTGGTCACCAAGGGCGGCATCACCTCGCACGACATCGCCGTGCGCGGGCTGCAGGTCCGCCGAGCCGAGGTCGTCGGCCAGGTCCTGCCGGGGATGATCTCAATTCTCCGTCCGGTCGATGCCGCCCCAGAGGCCATCGGCATGCCGTACGTGGTGTTCGCCGGCAACGTCGGTGACGACGGCTCACTCGCCCACGTGATCGACCTACTGCGCCGCACGCACGCAGCCGGCGACGACATCAAGGAGCGACCAACGTCATGAGAGTGGGATACGCCCCGCATCCGGCTGCGCGGAAGCCGCGAGCCAGGCCGACGTGCTGGTTGTGATGGTCGCGACCCCGGCCCAGCTGGACTCCGTGCTCATAGGCCACGACCAGCAGCGCCTGCCCGCCGGGGCCCAGCCGTCGCCACCGGGTGCTGATCTGGCTGCGGCGCTGCCGGAGCGCATCGGCGAGCACGATCAGCGCGCGGGTGGACACGGTCATCCCAGCGGGGTAGGACAAGAACCGAAGCTCCTGGTCGGACGAGTTGACCAGGCAAGCACCCGTCTACCAGGAGCTTCACCCATCCGTGGCGCCAACACGCCGCACGCGCCTACGAGCCCGTCAGTCAGATTGGAGGGTCGGGAGCTGGCGCGGTGGCAGAAAGCGCCGGTAGGTCGCCGAGCCGCTGTCGTCCCGTCGTTTCCGGTGGGACGGTTCTTCTCGTCGTCCGTGGGCGATCTCGTGCTCCGTTTCCAGCTCCCGCCCGTCAATCCGTGCATGCGGTTCTCCCGCACACGGCTTACCGACGCCGTTCACCGCCAGCATTCGGCTTTTCCCGCCAGGGCTTGCCCGCCCTGGGCGAGACAACGATTCCGTACAGGCCGATCAGGCCAACATCCGGCGGGGTGGAGTTCACCAACACCCAGGTCCCGAAGTGTCGGCTGCGTCGATGTTTCCGGCTGATGAACAGCGCGATACGCATCCGCACATAGTTTCTGATCCTGCTGAAGCGTTCGGCCGAGTGTCCGTACTTGAGGTACCCAACCCAGCCGTGCAGGAACGTGTTCACGTCCCGCACGATCGCTTCGACCGGTAGCAGCAACCGGCGACTGCTCGTGAGGTCACGAACCCTGTCGCGGGCGTGCTGCATGACCTTGTCCGCGGGCCAGCGAGCCAGAAACGTGACCGGCTTTCGCCCAGCGCGTGGCCGTGATCGCACCATCCGGTGATGGAAGCCGAGGAAGTCCACACCTGCACCACCGGTTTCCAGGCACACAATCCGGGTCTTGGCTTCTTTCGGTCGCAAGCCGAGTTGAGCCAACAGGACCCGAAGCCGCTGTAGGGCCGCTTCGGCCTGTTCCCGAGATCGACACATCACCACCACATCATCGGCGAATCTCACCAGCACTCCGTGCTCACGTATCGACCACACCCGGTCAATACGATGCAAATACACATTACAGAGCAGGGGACTGATGACTCCGCCCTGAGCAGCGCCGGTCACGGGCTTACGTACGTGTCCGTCCTCCATAACCCCGGCCCGCAAGATCGTGCGCAGAAGCTTCAGAACGGAACGGTCGCAGACCCGTTCCTCGATCGCCTGCATCAACTCGTTGTGCGGAATCTCCGAGAAGCACTCGGCGATGTCCGTCTCAACCACCCACCGCCTCCCACGTGCAGCCTCGTCCACGACGACCTGCAGCGCATCGTGCGGTGACTGCTTCGGCCGGAACCCGAAATTGCACGGCAAGAAATCCGCTTCGAAGATCGGCTCGAGCACGATCTTCAGCGCGGCCTGCACGATCCGGTCCCGAACCGCCGGAATCGACAGCGGCCGTTTCTCACCCGTACCGGGCTTCGGGATGAACACCCGACGCGCCGGCAACGGTCGATAGCGACCGGCTTTCAACTCCGCGGCCACCTCGTCGAGGAGTCGGGTGACCCCATAGTCCTTGACCTCAGCGAGGGTGGTCTTGTCGATGCCCGGAGCACCGTCATTGCGGAACACCGTGACCCACGCCCGCCACAGAACGTCCCTGCGGAGGACTTTGTCCCACAGCGAGTGGAATCGTCGCCCGGGATCAGCCTTGGCCGCCCGGTACAGCGTGTGTTGCAAGGCTCGAACCGGATCCACCGGAGCAGATCCCGAAGCGGCGGAACTAGCCGAAACGGCACTCACCGGGCCCCTCCTTCACATCATCACACATCGACGAAGCAGCGACCCTTCCTTCACCGGCGGTTCTGTTGTCCGCTCGGCTCAAGCAGTACTATGGCCGCCTCCGACGCCCACCCGGCCGGTCATCCATTTTCCGAGTTCATCGGTTATAGGACACCACGCTCCGGTGACACAAATTCCGCAGATCACCGGGCCGGGGAGGGCCTCCCCAGTTCCCGCCGCCACTATCTGAACGTTCCGCACCCCATACGCCGGGGAGTCCTTCACGGCTGCAATCCAGGACCTACACCGCTTCCATGGCCTTCGCCCCGATTCCGAGAGGCTCGGCACTCCCTGTTTCCACCCTCACGGGCGGCTGAGTAACGACGCCGCAGGTTTCGCGTCATGCTACGGACCGTCCAGTCGCTCCCCCAAGAATGGGCCTTCGACACTGGGCTTCGACCCCGACCGTTTCCAGACGAAGCCGCCAGTCTGCTACCGGGCCTCCTGGCAGTTACCCGGACCGGACTCACACCGGCAAGCGACGACGAGCTGAGTGGCTAAGAACGTCCGGCAAATGAGGATCAGCGGAGTCGGCGGGTGGTCGGCCTGGTGGGCCAGCGGTAGAGACTGCGGGCCCAGTTGATCAGACGGCGGATCACGGTGAGCGTGGCGGCGAGGTTGAGGTAGAACTCGACGATGATCTTGCGCTTGTCGGTGGTGCGGCGGAGCTTGCCGTAGCCGTTCATCCAGGAGTGACAGCGTTCC
>NZ_JAHDTG010000174.1 GCF_018531475.1 Pseudonocardia mahuensis | reverse complement strand
CGCTTCGCCGAGTCAGCCTGTGCCCGTGGCGCATCGGCGCCATCACCGCAGCCGCGCTGGTCCTGCTCCACCGCGAACACGACCGCACCACATGATCTCTCGACGGCTACTGGGAATGGCTCAGTGATCGCCGCGATCCCGGTTGATCGGTCGCCACCCGCCCCGACGAAGCGCCCAGTAACGGCCGGCCGACAATCGCGGTGCACGCGCCGCCTCGCTAGAGGCGATGGTCCTGGCTCCTGCTCGCGGCGTCGCCTGCCGCGTGGCCGGTACGCCGTGATGCCCGGCAGCCACCTGAGCGCGGTCGCCAGGCCGGAGCCTGGCGCGGCGATCGCCGGCTCCTCGCCGCCGACAGCGTCCGGGTTACGCAACCGCCACAGCGTGGACCTGGCGGGCGTCTGGTGGTTCCTCGGCCGCGGTTCCGTTCGCTGGCGCGCCGGGAGAGGTATGCCGGCGCCTGATGAGGGGCGGGCGGCAGGTGAGCGGGGGCGCGATGGCATCGCACGCGACGTCACCGCGGTGAGACTCCCAGGTCAGTGGGGCTGCCGGCGGGCCCGCTTCACCTCGCGATCGACGGCCCAGGCGTCGGCGACCGGCCCGATGTGGCCGAGCTTGTCGGGGTTGATCACCCCACGAATGGTCTGGATCTTCCCGTCGAGCACGTCGAGGGCCAGGGCGTAGAGCACCTTGCCGTCCCGGTCGCGGAAGATCGCGCCGGGCTGCCCGTTGACCTCGTGCGGCTCGAACGACACGTCGATCCGGATCAGCCAGGGGAAGACCGCGCCCAGCACCCGGGCGACGTTCTCCGCTCCCGCGACGGCCCGGGCCAGCTGTGGGGCCCTGCCGCCGCCGTCGCCGACCAGCTGCACATCGGCGGCGAGCAGCTCCTGCAGCCCGCCGACATCGCCGTTCTTCAGCGCGTCGAAGAACCGGTCCGCCAGCCCCTGCCGCTCCTGCCGGTCTGCTTCGAAGCGTGGCCGTCCGGCCTCCATGTGCCGCCTCGCCCGCACCAGCAGCTGCCGGCACGCCGACTCGGAACGCCCCACCGCCGTCGCGACCTCGTCGAACCCGAAGGCGAACACCTCCCGCAGCACGAACACCGCCCGCTCCAGCGGGCTGAGCCGCTCCAGCAGCAGCAGCGCCGCCATCGACACCGAATCGGCCAGCTCCGCCGACCGCGCCGGATCCTGGTACGGATCGTTCAGCAGCGGCTCGGGCAGCCACGAGCCCACGTACGCCTCCCGCCGCACCCGCGCGGAACGGAGCACGTCGATCGAGATCCGCGTGACCGTCGCCGAGAGGAAGGCCTTGGTCGACGTGGGCCGCGTCACCGAGCCGTCGAAGCGCAGCCAGGTCTCCTGCACCGTGTCCTCGGCCTCACCCACGCTGCCCAGGACGCGGTAGGCGATCGAGAACAGCAGCGGCCGCAGCTCCTCGAACTCCTCGGCCTTGCCCATACCGCATCCTCCCCGAGGCCGATGCCGATCAGTGGAACTGCCCGGGCTCGTAGTCGCCGGCCGGCTGCCGGGAGATGATGTTCAGCCGGTTCACCGCGTTCATGAAGCAGACCAGGATCACCAGCGCGGTGAGCTGCTCCTCGTCGTAGTGCTTGCCGGCGTAGGCCCACACCTCGTCGGTGACCCCGGTGCCCGCATCCGCGACCCGGGTCCCCTCCTCCGCCAGCTCCAGCGCGGCGCGCTCGGCCTCGGTGAAGACCGTGGCCCCCCGCCACGCCGCGACCAGGTTGAGCCGCACCGGGGTCTCACCGGCAGCGGCGGCTTCCTTGGTGTGCATATCGGTGCAGACGGCACAGCCGTTGATCTGGCTGACGCGAAGCGCCACCAGTTCCTGCGTGGCGGCCGGCAGCGGCGAGTCCTTGAGGATCCGGCCCGCCGACAGGAAGTGCTTGAGGACCTTGCCGGCGGTCGGGTCGGCGAAGAAGTTCAGGCGCGCGTCCATGGTGTGCTCCTCTGGGGTCGTGAGTGGCTACACCTCCTGAGACGGGATAGCGCGACCCCCTGTGACACGGCCAGGTCAGACAGTGTGCGCCCGAAGGGACTCGAACCCCTGACCTTCTGATCCGTAGTGAGGAGAGGCCGCCCTCCTGCCCAGGGGAACATACGTTCGATTCTGTGCTACCGTCCTCGACGTCGCGGCGGCCGGGTTGGGGGAAGCAGCCCGGCCGCCGCGATCGTCGGGCAGACCGGGGCATCGATCCCCGCCGCAGCAGACCTGCCGGCTGGTCGGGAATCGGGCGAGCACGGGGAGCGCGGGACCTTGGGGAGCAACAGCCGCTACGACCGGGACCGGCCCGTCGGGGACCGCGAGGCCGCCGAGGCCGCCGAGGCCCGTGCGTTCCCCCCATCGCCGAGCTGCTCGCCCACCGTCCCGAACTCATCACCGACCGGGCCGTCGCCGGGCAGGTCGCGCACGTGCTGCACAACTCGGCGATCGAACTCGACGCCGACAGACCCCTGCCCATCGGCGTGCGGCGCGCCGTCCGTGGCCTCGCCGCCGCGCTCCGCGCCGCGATGGATCCCCGTCCGAAGCCATAGGCCAGGTATTGCCCGGCCTCGGCCGGCCGCGCCAGAATCCGAGGAAAGATCGCCACAGTTGTTGCTCAGGAGGTTCCGCCCATGCCCTGGGTTGCCGCGGACGATGGTTGCGACATCTACTACGAGACCCACGGCAGCGGGCCCGCGGTCGTCTTCGCGTCCGGCTTCATGGGCATCACCGACATCTGGCGGGCCCAGATCGAAGCGCTGTCGGACAGCTACCAGTGCATCGCCTTCGACAACCGGGGGAACGGGCGGTCGGAGAAGCCGCTGCCGAAGATCGCCTACGGGGTCGAGCGGCACGCACGCGACCTGGAGGCGGTGCTCGACGCAGTCGGCGTCTCCCGGGCCGTCCTCGTCGGGCACTCCATGGGCGGCAACACCGCATCGACGTACTACTTCGCCCATCCCGACCGGGTCGCCGGGATCGTCTACGTCGGCTCGTACGTCTCGGGCAGCCAGATCCGGGACGTCGGCAACACCCTCGAGGCCATCAAGACCGCAGTTGCCACCCCGAGCGGACGGGTCGGGTTCTACCGGGCGGTCGGCCTTCCCGAGGAGATCGCGATGGAGTCCGCGAAGTGGCCGCTGTACTCGGTGCTCGGCAACGCCGAGTCCTTCATCGTCTTCGACATGACCGACAAGATCTCCCAGATCACCGTGCCCTGCCTGATCCTGCACGGGGACAAGGACATCGTCTCGCCGCTGGACCCCTGCGGATACGGTCTCCGCGACGGGCTTCCGGACGCCACCCTGGAGATCTTCGAAGGCGTGAATCACTGCCCCGCAGTGGAGGCGCCCGACAAGGCGAACCGCCTGATCGCCGATTTCTTGAAGAAGGTTCATGCCGGCTGAGCCTGTGCAGCTCCTAGGACCAGCAGCAACTCCCCGACCGCCCGCCACGCCGGCGCCCGGCGCGCTCGTGCCCTCAGACGCTGCTGGAACTGGGTCCCAGAACGCGCACCTCGCTTAGGCCGTGTCCTGTAGGTCTGTGCGCAGCCACAACACGATGGCCGCGATGATGATCTCGGCGCGGTAGTAGGCGGCGCGCTTGGCGTAGCGAGTGGCCAGGTCCCGGAACTGCTTCAGCCGGTTGA
>NZ_JAHDTG010000173.1 GCF_018531475.1 Pseudonocardia mahuensis | reverse complement strand
GGTGTCGGAACGACGATCTGTGGAAGGACCGTCTTCCTACCGAGGTCCTGCACCCCGAGCTGATCATCCTCACGTCCCCGGCGTGTCGGCTCGAGCCACCGCTCCCGCTACTGGAAAAGGCTCACTGTGGCCCCTGCTCAGCCCAGTGCCGCACGAGGTGGATACCGCTGGGCATTCATGCACGGAGCACAGCGCTTCACCGAGGCGGACACGAAGGGAGCACCATGACCAGGGGATCCACGATCACGGGCCGCCGGAAACGATGTGTCGCATTGGGAGCATCCGTGGTGGCCGCGGCGGGGGCAATGATGCTGCCCGTGAGTGGTTCGGCCGCGGCGCAGGGGGGTGCCCGCCGGCCTCGAATACCACGGCCGCCTCGAAGATCAGCGCCGCCGAGCAGGAATCGATACTCCGACTGCACAATCAAGCTCGCGCCGAACTCACGGTGCCGCCGACGCTGACGCCGCTGACCTGGGACAGCTCCCTTGCCAATGGGGCGCAGGGGTGGGCCGATATCATCGGACCTTCTAAGCACTCCGAATGCCACGGCGGGGCTCAAACCTCAGGGCAGGGTGAAAACATCGCCGACTTCGGCACGGTCGAAGCGGGGGTGCAGTTCTGGTACAAGGAGAAGGCCAATTACAGGTATCCTACCCCGGTAGCCCCAGGAGCCTCCTACCTTCATTACACCCAGATGGTGTGGAGAGACACCCGGCGCATCGGTTGCGGGAAGGCTCCCTCAGCCAAATATTGGCCCACCAATATCGCGTTGGTTTGTCGGTACGCCCCAGCGGGCAATATCTTCGGCCGCGCTCCTTACTGAAGATCTTTGACGGTGGGCGTCACTGGTACGCAGCAGCTGCCGGCGCTGGAGACCGGGTGGGCGGAACTGGCCCGCGCCCTGCGGGGCCGATGGACCCCACAGCCCGGCGCCGGCGCGGGTCACACCGTCGGCCAGCCTTCTGGTCGACGAGGCTCTCCGGGCCCGGCGTGGGTTGTGTCAAGAAGGATCCAAAACTCCGTATGACGGGTTGATGCTGCATGCGGGGTGCTGGGCCGGCACGGCCGAAGGCCGCGGCTCCAGGTGGGGCGCCAGCCGCCCGGGCGGGCTTGCGGCGGGCAACTCCCCCGTTGCACCCCGATGTCGTTCCGACGGCGCGAGGTCGACGACCGCTGGCGGGCGACCTCGCGGCCGACCCATCGGCCGACCGGAAACCCGGCACTGTGGACAGTGCGATGGAGCACCGGCGGGACCCCCGCGGCGACTTCACCGGTGATCAGCAAGAGGGAGCCGGCGGACACGGAGCGGCGGTGCCGACGCCGCGCCCCTCTCCCCCGGCGCCATGGGCCTGTGGGCGCGGGTGGTCGAGCCGGACTGACCTGACCCGCCGGCACAGCGCTCCGCCAGAGCGGACTTGTAGCTCCCGGTCTCCGCGCCGAGCCCCGGGGGCCCGACCTACGACACCGGCACTCGCCGCCAGACCATGCGGGGATGATTCGTTGCCGCCATATCGTGGTCTCTGATCCCGATGCAAATGATACGTTGACGCTCCGTATCCCCCGCAGTTGTACTGCGACTCAACGCACGGCGGGGTGGGCGGTGATAGGTCGGCGTCGGACATGCCCACAGATCGCGGCGTCTGCCGCCACCGGAGTTGTCGGTCGCGCCGCGAGCGGCGCCGGACACTGACGGGCCGGCCCGAAATGACCTCGTCCCTCGGCAACAAGTCAAGATCGCAGCGTTGCAGTGCCGCCGTCCCACGGACACATGAGGTGCCAGCAGTGAGGCTGGAGCCTGGCTGCCCGCCGGTACCCGGCGCGGACTCGGGCGACGCTCACCCCGGCCCCGTGCGGGGTGGCCGGCGTGCACCGCCACGCGCTCGGCGTTCCCGTTCTCGATGTCGGCATCGAGATAGTCGATCGGACGGCCGTTCCAGAGGCTCGGGTCCCCTGGTGGGCATGGCCTGGACCGCGCCGTCCACATCGGCCTGCTCGAGCACCCCCGACTCAGCCATGTCCGAAGCTGGTGGCCACCCTGTTCGGCGCAACGTGTCGGCTGCTCGATGCCGGAGCATGGCCCTACTGGCCCGAGGCGCGGTTACAGAAATTGCTGCAGGCTCCCCCGAACGGTCTCGGCGCGTCGTGCGGTTCCGTAACAGTTATTGATGCCAGGATGCGCGCCATGGAAACGCGGCGGGCGCGACGCGCGCACAAGGGTGCCGGGCGTCCGTCCAAGGGCGCGCGGGAGCTGTTCGCCACCCGCATGCCCGCCGACGAGGCGGCCCGGTTCCGGGAGCTGGCCGACACCCTCGGGGTGTCCTACAGCGACCTGCTCCTCGAGCTCCAGCGGATCGGCATGGCCCACCGCAGTGAGCTGCCCTTTACCGTGCAGGAGGAACTCGACCAGACCGCCTGATCAGCCACCACTCAGAGCCAACTCCACATGGGTTGAGTGCAGCCGGGCCCGGGAAAGGTTGGGGCCCGTCCCTCCGGCAAGAGGAACGGGCCCACGTCACGGGATCCGCGGAGTAGCGAGCTCCGGCACCCAGCCCCTCCCCGAAGGGAGGCGCACACGCTTGCCTGCGCGCTCCGATAGTAGCGCGCGTCCTGATCAACACACGCCTGCCCGGCCCGGTGCGTCGTCACGTGCCCGGTCGGGATGTCCCGTTCTCGCAGCGGGTGCGCGGGCTGCTCTGCTGCCGGCGCGGCTCCCCATGGCCGCCGGCAGCCGGGCGGGCCCGCGCGTCGTGGCGGTCCCGCAGCGCCCTCTCGGCTGCGGGCGATGGTCAGGGCCCGCGCTCGATGTCCATCTGCACGCGGTTGCCTGCAGCCTCTGGTCCAGCGTCGGGGTGGCCGCCCCGACCGAGCCCGGTAGGCCGTCGGACGCGCGGGCGTCGGTGCGCACGCGGACCGGGTGGGACCGGGGGCCGCTGCCCGGGGGCTGGCCTGCCGGTCGGCGCAGCGACAGCACGCGCCACCGGCTGATTGCCGTCGACGCCCGGCGCCGGGTCCGCGAGACCCGGCCGCTCCAACCAGAATCGGATTCAGCTTTCTCGGCGCGTCTCACGCCGCCGCGAGGTCATCACCGGTATAACTCCTGCCCATGGAGAGCCTTCCGCAGCGGCGTAAGCCCGGCCGCAAGTCGAAGGGCGCCCGCGTCCAGGTGCCCGTCCGCATGCCCGCGGAGTTTCACGCCGAGGTGGAGCGGATCTCCCAGCGCGACGGGATCCCGGTCACCGACGTGGTCACGCGGATGATCGCCGAAAGCCTCGGGCGTCCGGCCCCGGACTACTGCCGACCCAAGACCACCAGCCAGCAGGAGGAACTGCCGCTGACCAAGGCCTCGTAACAAGGAGCGAGGCGGCCCCCGCCACAGGGGCCGCCTCGTCTGAAGTTCGCGTCGACACGGGCGGCCACCCGGTCGGCGCTGGTGCCCCGGCTTAGCCGGAGCGATTTCCCCACCTGCCAAGGAAGGGGCGCTTTCGCGTGCCCACGATAACCCCTGGGCCGGGCTATTTGCCATCCCGACACGGCCCGACCCCGTTCGAACCCGTCACCGGCTGGTGCGCCGAGTGCTACCGCGACGGCGCGTTCGTCCTCGCCACCGGCCCGGACGGCCGGGAGTGCCTGTTCCACGGCGCCCAGCCCGGGCGCCGCGCCGCCCCCGGCTCGTTCGGGGTGAACG
>NZ_JAHDTG010000172.1 GCF_018531475.1 Pseudonocardia mahuensis | reverse complement strand
TTCAGCGCACCCGCACCGGCGAAGAAGTCCAGGTAGGAGCGGCCGTCCACATCGGTCAACCGGCTTCCCACCGCGGTGTCGAACACCACCGGCCAGCTTCGGCAGTAGCTGCGGACCTCGGACTCCAGATCGTCGAAGATGGTCGTCGACTGCGACATGGCGTTCCTCATCCTTGCTTTATCGGGCCGATTCGGTAAAGGAATTCGGGCTCGTGTTCGCCGCCCAGCAGGTCACTGCCGAACAGCTCCGATCTCGCGACAGCCGCGCTTCTACGCTCGGCGAACGCGGTGAACAGACGCACGGACGAGTCGTTGTCCGGCGTGATCGTCGTCTCCAGGTGGTCGACCTCGTCCAGGTCGGCGACGCTGTCGAACAGCGTGTCCAGCATCCGACCGGCGACCCCGTGCCCACGGGCTGCCGCATCCACGGCGACCTGCCAGACGACGAGCGTGCGCGGGTCGTCGGGCCGGCGGTAACCGGTCACGAAACCCACAGCGACGCCGTCGATCCTGGCGATCACGGATGTGGCGGCGAAATCCCGGCACCAGAGCAGGTACGCGTAACGTGAGTTCACGTCCAGCACCTGGGACTCCGCGGCGAGTCGCCAGCACTCGACTCCGTCGTCGACGCTCAGATGGCTGATCGACACCTCGGACGAGGTACTCGGGGGGTCCTTGGTCGCGGCCTCGGGTGCGATCATGTTGATCGAACGTAACAGGCCTGTCGGTTGATCGCATTGCCCCGGACCACTGAACTGGGCAAACAATCCGATCCTGTGACGTGATCCACGATCATGTTTGGCGGATGCGAAGAGTGGGAACGGATAAGTCCGATTTCGCGCACGCTCGCGATTCCAGGTGATCATCTGGCGGTTCGCGGTGGTCACCGGGACCGATTGCGGAGGACCCCGGTCGCAGGGTCCACGACTCGGGAGTGCCGGCGACCCGGTCGTCGAAGCGGCCGGCGCCGCGTGGTGGTGGCGGCGGCCGGGCCCGAGGCGGCCGGTTGCCGGACCCGCCCATCCCGTCGGCCAGGCGGCACCTCGGCCCGGTCGACACCGGACGAACCCACGCGCCGTCGGCGATCACCCCGCGAGAGCAGACTGCCGCCGCAGCAGTAACGTTACGTGAACGAATCCCAATGCCGAGGCCCGGAGATCACTGGTGACGGCGCTGCCGCCCCGGCGGTCACGACGAGCTAGGGCACCGGCCACCCCGGCGGCAGCCCGACTCGGCCGCTTCCGGATGCGTGCGGAAGCCGACATTCGCCGCGATTGAACCCCGGGCCGATTCCGCGGTCACCCGCGGGGGAGCCGAGCCGATCACGCCGGTCCCGCTCGGCCTGCGGAGCAGCGCGAGTTCGAGCCGGCGGACGGCGCTCCTCGACGGTCCGGGGCGTCGGGGCGAACGACGGACCCCGGAGGTCCCGGCCCCGGACGCTACGTCGACGAACGGGAAGGGTCCGCAGGGCGGATGACGGCGGGGTGGGGGACGACCTCGGGGCACGTCAGGCCGGTGCGCGGTGCCCTTCCCGGGTGGTGGCTGATCGGCGGGCGTGGCGCGGGCGGACGGCGTAGTAGAGGCGGCGTCCGAGGTTGGCGATGATCAGGGTGAGGCCGGCGTAAGGCAGCACGAGCAGGACGAGCTGGACGGCACCGAGCGCGGCGGCGGCGATGTGCGCGGCCTGGACGGCGGTGGTGATCGCCCGGAGTTGCCAGAGCAGCGCTGCCCAGGCGGCAGGCAGGACCCGGGGGGCGAGGAGGAGGAACATGACCACCCAGAAGCTCAGGCACGGGATGGTCAGGGCCACCCAGAGGGTGACGATCCGGCGGGTCCAGGGCTTGAGTTCGGCCACCCGCGGGTGAGTCTCGCGCCAGGGCAGCGCGCTGCGCAGGATCGGGCCGAGACGGGAGAACAGATCCGGCACACCGGCCAGGTCGGTGAGGATGTAGTAGCCGTCCAGACGCACCGAGGGCAGGAACTGCCACATCGTCTCGACGTGCATGGCCACCAGCGTGACCAGCAGCCACGGAGAGCCCGTGATCAGGTATGCCGTGCCGATGGCGGACATGGATATGGCGTTGAAGTACATCCCGCCCAGATCGACCCGTAGCCGGCCGGCGCGGTTGAGGCGGTAGGCGTCGGTGACCGTGCTGTAGAACGCCGGCCACACCAGATACAGCCCGATTCCCATCACCCCGGGCCGGGCACCTCCGTAACGGCACGCGGCGGCGTGCCCGCACTCGTGGAACCCCCCCGCAACGAGGATCAGGGCCAGCACCAGCAGGATAAGCGCCGGCTGGTCGCTGAACGCGCGGACGGAGTGCGCCGGGATCTGCCCCAACCCACCGCCGGCGAGGATGAGGGCGTCGACGACGGCGAACCCGGCGAGCATCACGGCCACCACCGGGGCGGGGAAGAGGGGCCGGAACACCCCGGCGATCACCCAGACGACGCGTTCGGGTACCAGCCCCACCCGATACTTGAGCATGAGCAACGGATCCGGACGGGTGGGGGCGGGGACCGGCGACGGGGCCGCGTCGGCCGGGCTCGTGGCCGGCTCGGCCGGGATGACCGGCCCGGCGGCGGGATCGGGGGCGACCAGGCCGGGCGGGCGCAGCTTGTTGTCGAGCAGGAACGCCACCTGCTCGCCGGTGACCCTCCGGTCGATCTCGGCGCCGATCGCCACGGCCAGCCCGTCGAGATCGCGGCGCCCGTCGACGAACGTGGCCAGCAGGTACACCAGCTCGGAGAGTTGCACGACCTGCCCGTCGCCGCGGCGAGCAAGATGACGGGGCTCGGTGAACCCCGAGCCCTGGTATCGCCCGATCAACTCGGTGCCCTCGACCAGCCGAGGCACGGGTACGGCGGATGGGGCGAGTGTGTCGTCAGTGGTGCCCACCGCGGACCTCCTCGAACGTCTGGTCACTGTGGCTGTCCGGTCGCTGTGACTGCTCACGAACCCGGCCCGAATGGGGAGGGGCGGTCCGCAGCGCGGACCGCCCCTCCCCATTCCCGACGCTGGGAAGATCATCGCCAGCATCGGGCCTGAACCATCACGCTCGGGGCGTCACCACTAGCCCGGCGGCTTGGGCGCCCACCACGGGGCCTCGTTGCACTTCTCGCCGGTAGCGTCGACGACCCCGTCGTTGTTCTGGTCGCCGGCGCAGCCGGTCCCGTTCGCCTGGGCCGGGAGCTGCAAGGTCGTCACCAGGGTGCGGGCGGGCAGCAGCTCCACGCGCTCGGCATCGAGCTCGGAGAAGCTCAGGTCTTTCGCCATGGTGTCTCCTGCAGGGCTGGGGCCGGGTGCTCGTTCCACTGATGAAGATCTTGCCCGCCACGGATCGACCAGGCGATGGGGTGCACCCCCGAACAGCTGGGGAAAACCCCATCTCCGCGGGGGGCGAACCCCACCCCCGAACAGCGCGGCTCTCCGGCCGGGGGGCGGTGGCGTCACTCCGGAACTCCGACCCGGACACGACTCGGCCCTGTCAGGGGTCCGACCGGGCTGGGGCGGGTGGGCGGTCCCAGGGATCGGGACCCATTTCGGCGCCGAAGTCGCGCCGCCGAGCGTGGTGCGCGCGGCGTGGTGCCTGCAGAACAGGAGTTTGCGGCCAGGCCTGGCGTAAGGTGCCCGGCGCGCTTGGCCTGGTCCACCGGGACGCCTAGTGCGGTGACCAAGAAGGTTCACCGGTTTGGCGACACGCTGGGCGGGGTCCCACGGCTGGGCTGCTGTTGATCGCACTCTCGGGGTCAACATCGAGTCGGGCCGGGAGCGGAGGTCGGGTGGCA
>NZ_JAHDTG010000171.1 GCF_018531475.1 Pseudonocardia mahuensis | reverse complement strand
TGCGCTGCTGGCAGCGTTGGCGGCACGCGTCGAGCTTGTTGCCGGCGAGCGCGACCACGTGGAAGGGGTCCATGACCGTGATTGCGTCGGGGACGCTGCTGGTGGCGGCGTTCTTGTAGAGCCTGTCAAGATTTTTGTGTAAGTTGATCTGTGAGTGGTCAGGTCAGGTAGGGGCCGAGCCGGTCGGGGTGCGCCAGGGCGAGGGCTCCGAGGGCCTGCTTCCAGCCCTGGGTCACTGCTCCCTCGACGAGCCGCGGCGGGGCCTTGCGCTGGTTGGCGGGTAGCCCCTTCTCCTTTGCGCGCTGGCGGACGCGCTTGTCCTCGATGTCGCGGATCGCCAGCCACAGCAGCTTGATCACCGCGTCGTCGTTCGGGAAGTGCCCGCGGTTCTTGATGATCTTCCGGAGCTGGAAGTTCAGGCTCTCGATGCTGTTCGTCGTGTAGATGATTTTGCGGAGCTCGGGTGGGAACGCCAGGAACGGGATGAACCGCTCCCACGCGTTCTCCCAGGTCGCGACCGTCGCCGGGTAACGCTTCCCGAGGTCGGACTCGGCGAAGGCCAGCAGCTCGGTCTCGGCGGCTTCCACCGTGGGGGCGGTGTAGATCGGGCGCAACGCGGCCGCGATCTTCTTGCGGTCCTGGTAGGACACGAATCGCATCGCCGCCCGGATGAGGTGCACGGTGCAGGTCTGCACGGTGGCCTGGGGCCAGGTGGCCTCGATGGCCTCGGGGAACCCGGTCAGCCCGATGCCCCTATGGATGTCAAGCCACGGTCGCGCTCTGGTTGGTGAGTCCCGGCGGGAGGGTGGGTGTGATGAGGGTGAAGATTTCGCGGGCGATGTAGCGTTTGAGGCAGCGGATGACTTCGCGGCGGGTCTTGCCCTCAGCGAGGCGTCGCTGCAGGTAGTCCTGGGTGCGGGGGTCCCAGCGCAGCCGGGACAGGGTGATCCGGTAGAGCGCGGCGTTGGCCTGGCGGTCACCGCCGCGGTTGAGTCGCAGCCGGTGGGTCTTCCCGGACGAGGCCTGGACCGGGCTGGCGCCGCAGAGCGCGGCGTAGGAGCCCTCGGTGCGCAGCCGCTGCGGGTTGTCCCCGGCGGCGATGAGCAGCGCGGCGGCGCTGTCCGGGCCGATCCCGCGACGTTCGAGCAGCTCGGGGACGTGCGCGGTGATCAGGGCACGCAGGCGCTTGTGCAGCTGGTAGGCCTCGGCCTTGAGCGCCAGGATCCGGGTCGCGAGCACGCGCAGTGTGAACACGACGGTCTGATCCACCTCGCTGAGGCCAGAGCCGGGTGCTGGCTCGGGCAGGTCGGCGCATCGGCGGATCAGGGTGGCCGGCCCGAGCCCGGCCAGCGACTCGCGCAGGTCGGGATCGGCGCCGACCAGCACGGCCTTGAGCTGGTTGATCGCCTTGGTGCTGGCGTTGACCGCCGAGTTGCGGGCCATCCGCAGCACCCGCATCGCCTCGACCGGCCCGTCGCTGGTCTTCGCGGTCGCGGTGGCGCGCCCGGACAACACGGCGCGGGCGGCGGCTTCGGCGTCGATGGCATCGGTCTTGCCGCGCTTGCGGCGGGTGGCCTTGTCGGGCTGGTTGACCTCGACCACCTCGATGCCCTCGCCGTGCAAGTGCCGGGTCAGCGCGGCGCCGTAGGAGCCGGTGCACTCCACGCCGGCTCGACGCAGCGGCCCGAACGCTCTCGCCCAGGCGAGCAGCCGTCGGTAGCCGGCAGCGGTGGCCGGGAACGACTTGCTGGCCAGCAGCGCTCCGAGCCCGCTGAGCACGGCTGCGACGTGCAAGTCCTTGTGGGTGTCGACGCCAAGGACCACCTCCTCCCGCTCCTGCGCAGCTCTGTCGATGGGGGTCGTCTCGGGCATGCTGGTCACGGTCGTTCGGCTCCGGTGGCTCGGGGTGCGGGCGGCCGACGCCGGGCCGGTGCAGGGCGGTCAGGACTGCGACGGTGCCTTGTCGCGAAGGCCCCTATCGGGACACGCCCCACCGGTCCGGTGTCGTCGGCCGGTCGGGGTGCGCCGTCCGGAGCCGGCGGCCGACAGATCGGCGCTCAGGACACCACGGTCAGTCGCAGCACGGGTCAGGCCGCGGCCCAGGACGACGCCTGATCATCCTCACAGTCGCAGCACACGATGAGCACGTCGCGCACGCCGCGGTTGCGCAGCTCCGCGCACACCCCGGCCCAGAACTTCGCGCCCTCGGTGGCCTGGACCCAGATCCCGAGCACGTGCTTGATCCCGTCGAGGTCGACGCCGACGGCGATGTGCGCGGCCTTGTTGCGGACCTGGTGGCCGTCGCGGACCTTCACCACCAGCGCATCGAGGTAGATGATCGGGTAGATCTCCTCCAACGGCCGCGACTGCCACGCCTTGACCTCCTCCAACACCGAGTCGGTGATCTTGGAGATGGTGTCGTGGGACAGCTCCGTCCCGAGCGTGCGGGCGAGGTGATGTCCGATGTCGCGCACCGTCATCCCGCCCGCGTACAGCGAGATGATCATGTCGTCGAGGCCACCGGCGCGCCGGGCGCCCTTGCGGACCAGTCGCGGCTCGAAGCTGCCGCCGCGGTCGCGTGGCACCACCAGCCCCACGTCCCCGACCTCGGTGGCCAGCGTCTTCGGGGTGGTGCCGTTGCGCGAGTTCGGGGAGCCGCGCCCGGCCGGGTCGCCGCGCTCGTAGCCCAGATGCCCGGTCAACTCCGCGGCCAGCCCGCGTTCGAGCACGGCTTTGATCATCTCGGGGAGGAAGCCTCCCTCGCCGGTCAACGACAACCCGCCCGCGTCGACCCGGTCCATCACGTCATCGAGCAGCCCGGCGTCGAGCATCTCGTTGATCACCGCCCGAGCCGAGGCCGGCTGCCCGGCCGGCTCGGCGCCCAGCGGGTGCCCATTGCGTTGATCATCCGTCACGGTCATCTGTGTACTCCTCAGCTCAAGAGGATCTTGTTACACAGTCCATCTGACAGGTCCTTCTTGTAGCCGCCGAACCCGTCCATGGCCACCACCTCGACCGCGTCACGGAACTGAGGGGTCTGCGCGGCGAGCCAGCCGGTCATCGCCTTCGCCGAGCGCCCGGCGACGAGATCGAGCAGCCGTGCCGGTCCAGATCGGTCGACGACGGGGGTCAGATCGACGATCACGGTCACGAACCCGTCGCCGTCGGCGTGGCGGGTGTGGGCCCAGCGGTGCTCGTCGACCCCGATCACGCGGACCCCGCCGAGCCGAGCCGGTCCCGCCTCGGCGAGCAGGTCCTGGGCCGCCTGCATGGCGATGGTGTCGGCGGTGTCCCAGGACCGGCCCAGTTCCCGCGCCACCGCCGAAACGGTGGTCCGGTCGACGACCAGGCGGCGCAGCACACAGCGGGCGCAGCGCCGCGTCGTGGTCGCGGCCGGGCGGGCCAGGCGGCGGCTGTCGGCGCTGAACACCACACGCTCACACGAGGCGGTCATGCACCGGTAGCGGCGCACCTTCACCCGTAGCCGCAGCGGGTGCCCGGCCACCGGGACATCGGTGACACGCCGCTCGACGGTGTCGCGGTAGACACCGGCCTCGCCGCATCCCGGGCAACGCTGCGCGCCGCGGTCGACGAGGTCGCAGAACACCACCGTGGTGTCACCGTCCAGCGCGGCGCCGGTGATCGTGACGCCCAACTCGACCGTGCGAACGATCGTGTCAGCGATGACCGACACCGGAACAGAAGTAGGCTGCGACACAGGGCCCCCGGGGTGCTGCTGATCAAGGCGTAGGAACCTGCATCATCAACTCTCCGGGGCCCTCCTCAGCGCATCAACACGACCCCAGCGCCACGGGCTGTCATACGCTCACCTGCACTCCAGATCCGGAAGAGCC
>NZ_JAHDTG010000170.1 GCF_018531475.1 Pseudonocardia mahuensis | reverse complement strand
TGATTGCCAACCAGGCTGAGGGAACCTTTGGGCGCCTCCGTTACATTTTGGGAGGCAACCGCCCCAGTTAAACTACCCACCAGGCACTGTCCCTGAACCAGATCATGGCCCGAGGTTGAGACACCCAATTCGACCAGAGTGGTATTTCAACGACGACTCCACAACCACTGGCGTGGCCGCTTCACAGTCTCCCACCTATCCTACACAAGCCGAACCGAGCACCAATACCAAGCTGTAGTAAAGGTCCCGGGGTCTTTCCGTCCTGCCGCGCGTAACGAGCATCTTTACTCGTAGTGCAATTTCGCCGAGTCTGTGGTCGAGACAGCGCCCAAGTCGTTACGCCATTCGTGCAGGTCGGAACTTACCCGACAAGGAATTTCGCTACCTTAGGATGGTTATAGTTACCACCGCCGTTTACTGGCGCTTAAATTCTCCGCTTCGCCGGCCGAAACCAGCTAACAGGTCCTCTTAACGTTCCAGCACCGGGCAGGCGTCAGTCCGTATACATCGTCTTGCGACTTCGCACGGACCTGTGTTTTTAGTAAACAGTCGCTTGGGCCTGGTCTCTGCGGCCACCCCGCCCTAGCCCGCGAAGGGCTTCAAGCGAGACGGCCCTCCTTCTCCCGAAGTTACGGAGGTATTTTGCCGAGTTCCTTAACCACAGTTCACTCGATCGCCTCGGTATTCTCTACCTGACCACCTGTGTCGGTTTGGGGTACGGGCCGCAACAGCACTCGCTAGAGGCTTTTCTCGGCAGCATGGGATCATCCTACTTCGCCTCAATCGGCTACGCATCACCTCTCACCCTCGATGACATCCGGATTTACCTAGATGTCGGGCTACGGGCTTACACCAGTACTACCATTCACTGGCGGGACTACCCTCCTGCGTCACCCCATCGCTTGACTACTACCGGATCGGGCCCCACGCTCCCCCAATCAAACAGACCCGAAGGTCCGTAAGCGGGTTCGGATGGTTAGCATCACCGGCCTCATCACGGACGCACTGTCACGGGCACGGGAATATCAACCCGTTGTCCATCGACTACGCCTGTCGGCCTCGCCTTAGGTCCCGGCTCACCCTGGGCGGATTAACCTGGCCCAGGAACCCTTGGTCATTCGGCGGCAGAGGTTCTCACTCTGCTTTCGCTACTCATGCCTGCATTCTCACTCGCACACCCTCCACCACTGGGTCACCCCGCGGCTTCACCGGATGCACGACGCTCCCCTACCCATCCCAACGACTACACCAACCCGGGACGAACCCGACCGGCGGATCAATGCTGGAATGCCACGGCTTCGGCGGTGCGCTTGAGCCCCGCTACATTGTCGGCGCAGGACCACTTGACCAGTGAGCTATTACGCACTCTTTCAAGGGTGGCTGCTTCTAAGCCAACCTCCTGGTTGTCTGGGCGATCCCACATCCTTTCCCACTTAGCGCACGCTTAGGGGCCTTAGCCGGTGATCTGGGCTGTTTCCCTCTCGACTATGAAGCTTATCCCCCACAGTCTCACTGCCACGCTAGAAATACCGGCATTCGGAGTTTGGTTGAGTTCAGTAAGCTTGTCGGCCCCCTAGCCCATCCAGTGCTCTACCTCCGGCATCCACCACGCGACGCTGCACCTAAATGCATTTCGGGGAGAACCAGCTATCACGGAGTTTGATTGGCCTTTCACCCCTACCCACAGCTCATCCCCCAGGTTTTCAACCCTGGTGGGTTCGGGCCTCCACGCCGTCTTACCGGCGCTTCACCCTGGCCATGGGTAGATCACTCCGCTTCGGGTCTATACCCCGCGACTGTGACGCCCTATTCGGACTCGCTTTCGCTACGGCTACCCCACACGGGTTAACCTCGCCACGAAGCATAACTCGCAGGCTCATTCTTCAAAAGGCACGCCATCACCCCAAAGAGGCTCTGACGGCTTGTAGGCACACGGTTTCAGGTACTATTTCACTCCCCTCCCGGGGTACTTTTCATCTTTCCCTCACGGTACTAGTCCGCTATCGGTCATCAGGGAGTATTTAGGCTTAGCGGGTGGTCCCGCCAGATTCACAGCAAATTCCACGAGCTCGCTGCTACTCGGGAACACGCCCCATGACCGCATGCACGATTTTCGCGTACGGGGGTCTCACCCTCTACGCCGGCGCTTTCCAGACGCCTTCCGCTAACCACGCACACACCCATCGAAGACCTAGCAGAGTCTCCACGGACACGTCCCACAACACCGATACCGCAACGCCTGCCAGCTTGGCACGACACCGGTTTAGCCTCATCCGCTTTCGCTCGCCACTACTCACGGAATCACGGTTGTTTTCTCTTCCTGTGGGTACTGAGATGTTTCACTTCCCCACGTTCCCCCCGACGGCCTATGTATTCAGCCGCCGGTGACACCCCATGACGGGTGCCGGGTTTCCCCATTCGGACATCCTCGGATCACAGCTCGGTTGACAGCTCCCCGAGGCCTATCGCGGCCTCCCACGTCCTTCATCGGCTCCTGATGCCTAGACATCCACCATGTGCCCTTAAACACTTGACCACAACAAGATGCTCGCATCCACTATGCAACACTCAACACACAACCACACCCCAACCCACACGACCACCACCACCCCCACCAGCGGGCGTTAGACGGTCCAGGCCAGGAGCAGCCACCAAGAACACACCACCAGGTGTCTCCTCAGGACCCAACAGCGTGCCGAACCCCCCAGGCCAGGCCTGGGCAACGGTCCATGAATCAGCGAAATTTTTGTGTTCCACCCAGCCACCCCCACCAGCCGGCCCGAAGACCAACCATCACGGCGAGCGTGGAATCAAGGAAAAGGAGAACCACGGCGCTTCGCAGCACCACGGCCACCCCACCACTCGGTGAGACTCCTTAGAAAGGAGGTGATCCAGCCGCACCTTCCGGTACGGCTACCTTGTTACGACTTCGTCCCAATCGCCAGTCCCACCTTCGACGACTCCCTCCCGCAAGCGGGTTAGGCCGTCGGCTTCGGGTGTTACCAACTTTCGTGACGTGACGGGCGGTGTGTACAAGGCCCGGGAACGTATTCACCGCAGCGTTGCTGATCTGCGATTACTAGCGACTCCGACTTCACGGGGTCGAGTTGCAGACCCCGATCCGAACTGAGACCTACTTTAAGGGATTCGCTCCACCTCGCGGTCTCGCAGCCCTCTGTATAGGCCATTGTAGCATGTGTGAAGCCCTGGACATAAGGGGCATGATGACTTGACGTCATCCCCACCTTCCTCCGAGTTGACCCCGGCAGTCTCCCATGAGTCCCCGCCATTACGCGCTGGCAACATGGAACGAGGGTTGCGCTCGTTGCGGGACTTAACCCAACATCTCACGACACGAGCTGACGACAGCCATGCACCACCTGCACACCGACCACAAGGGAACCGACATCTCTGCCGGCGTCCGGTGCATGTCAAACCCAGGTAAGGTTCTTCGCGTTGCATCGAATTAATCCACATGCTCCGCCGCTTGTGCGGGCCCCCGTCAATTCCTTTGAGTTTTAGCCTTGCGGCCGTACTCCCCAGGCGGGGCGCTTAATGCGTTAGCTGCGGCACAGAGACCGTGGAATGGCCCCCACACCTAGCGCCCAACGTTTACGGCGTGGACTACCAGGGTATCTAATCCTGTTCGCTCCCCACGCTTTCGCTCCTCAGCGTCAGTATCGGCCCAGAGACCCGCCTTCGCCACCGGTGTTCCTCCTGATATCTGCGCATTTCACCGCTACACCAGGAATTCCAGTCTCCCCTGCCGAACTCTAGTGATGCCCGTATCGACCGCAAGCTCGGGGTTGAGCCCCAAGTTTTCACGGCCGACGCGACACACCGCCTACGAGCTCTTTACGCCCAATAATTCCGGACAACGCTCGCACCCTACGT
>NZ_JAHDTG010000169.1 GCF_018531475.1 Pseudonocardia mahuensis | reverse complement strand
GACAGGTCAGGCACCCCACAGGCGCCGACAAACGAGGCGACCTTCCCCACCGACCATCGTCACGCGCTCAGCGAGCAGCAGCAAGACCCAATCTTGACAAGCGATCTCCCATAGGGAATCAGCCGAGCAGGCCTCCGGTGCCGGCCTCGGGGGCCGTCGTCGGCGACGGCTCGTCCTGATCGGCGGGCTCCTCGGTCGGGGCCGCACGGCGGGGCTCGCGGGTCGGTTCCGCATCGGCGGTCCGGCGGTCGCTGTCGGCGGCCGGTGCGGTCGTGGGGGCACTGCGGCGCTCGGAGGCGGCCGAGGTGCTCGTCGGTGTGGTGCGGCGCTCGGCGCTGGTCGGGGCATCGCCGTTGACCGACACGTACTCCTCGGCTGCCCAGCCGCGCAGGTTGGTCAGCTGCACGAAGCCGTTGCGCGTCTCGCCGACGCTCACCTCGGTGCCGCGCTCGCAGACCGAGATGATGCGCGCGGTCGCGCTCGGCTCGGCCCGGACGTTGACGTTGTCCGTGCAGCGGCCCGGCTCGGCCGCTCCGGCGGTCCCGGCGACCAGCGCCATCATGGTGGTCGCGCCGACCGCGACCAACCCGCCGACAACAGCGGCCGCGCGGCCCGGTCGTTGCAGCTTCATCTGGGGGAACCTCCATGGGGTGGGTACGACAACAAGGCCCAACGAGCGGGGCTGTTACCGATTCGCTACCGCACGCCACATCACCCCAATCGGTGATCAGATGGCGGCGTGTCGCCTGAGTGTTTACGGTGCGTAGCAAGTGGCGGTGCCTGAGGACACGGCGATCAGGTCGTAGCCTCGACTAGGCTCGCCCGGCAGCGATCAAGCGGAAATCAGATGAGGTGCGGGCGTGTCGAACGTGGGCCGGCGGTTGTTCACCAGCGAATCGGTGACCGAGGGTCACCCGGACAAGATGTGCGACGCGATCAGCGACTCGGTGCTCGACGCGTTGCTCGCTCAGGACCCGCGGAGCCGGGTGGCGGTCGAGACGCTGGTCACGACCGGGCAGGTGCACGTGGCCGGTGAGGTCACGACGTCGGCGTACGCGGACATCCCGACCCTGGTCCGGGACAAGATCCTGGAGATCGGGTACGACTCCTCGGCGAAGGGGTTCGACGGCAACTCGTGCGGCGTCAACGTCGCGATCGGCGCACAGTCGGCCGATATCGCGCAGGGCGTGGACACCGCCTACGAGAGCCGTGTCGAGGCCAGCGAGGACGAGATCGCCCGGCAGGGCGCCGGCGACCAGGGCCTGATGTTCGGCTATGCCAACACCGACACTCCCGAGCTGCTGCCGCTGCCGATCGCGCTGGCGCATCGGCTGGCCCGCCGATTGACCGCGGTCCGCAAGTCGGGGGTGCTTCCGTACCTGCGCCCGGACGGCAAGACGCAGGTGACCATCGAGTACGACGGTGACAAGGCCGTCCGGCTCGACACGGTGGTGGTCTCCAGCCAGCACGCCGCCGATGTCGATCTGGACGGCATGCTCGCCCCGGACATCCGCGAACAGGTCGTCGGCCCGGAGATCGCCGAGCTCGGCCTGGACGTCTCCGATATGCGGCTGCTGGTCAACCCCACCGGCCGGTTCGTGGTGGGCGGCCCGATGGGCGACGCCGGACTGACCGGCCGCAAGATCATCGTCGACACCTATGGCGGTTTCGCCCGCCACGGCGGCGGCGCGTTCTCCGGCAAGGACCCCTCGAAGGTGGACCGCTCCGCCGCGTACGCGATGCGCTGGGTCGCGAAGAACGTCGTCGCCGCGGGGCTGGCCGACCGGATCGAGGTCCAGGTCGCCTACGCGATCGGCAAGGCCGCGCCGGTGGGCCTGTTCATCGAGACCTTCGGCACCGAGCACGTCGACCCGGCCCGGATCCAGTCGGCGATCACCGACGTGTTCGACCTGCGCCCGGCGGCGATCATCCGTGATCTCGACCTGCTGCGGCCGATCTATGCGCAGACCGCCGCCTACGGGCACTTCGGACGCACCGACGTCGAGCTGCCGTGGGAGAGCACCGCGCGCGCCGACGCCCTGAAGTCCGCCGCGGGCGCGTGAGCGACCGCGCATCGGGCGCCGCGGGCGCGTGAGCGACCGCGCATCGGGCGCCGCGGGCGCGTGAGCGACCGAGCGCGTCCGTCGGTCGGGCACGTGAGCGGATCGGCGCTCGCGGGGCCGGGAGTCGGCGACGTCGCGTCCGGCCCCCGCGCCCGGCACGCGGGGCCAGGCACCACGGCGTTGTCGGTTCCCGCGCGGGCCGGGCGCGCGCGGGGCGGCCAGAACGCGCGCGTGGGTCGGCTCATGAGCAGGATGGCGGCGTGAGCTACCTCGACCCCGCCGACGCCGTGACCGTCCACCGGGCGGCGGACCCGCCCGACATCGCCGGTCCGTCGTCGGTGCGGTTCGTGGCACCGGGTTCGGTGACGGCCGGGCGCTACGGCCTGTTCGAGTACCGGATGACGCCGTCGAGCCCGGGACCCGGCCCGCACGTGCACCGCACCTTCTCCGAGTCGTTCTACGTGCTCTCCGGGGAGCTGTCGATCTACGACGGCGAGCGCTGGGGCCGGTTCGGCCCGGGCGACTTCGCACACGTCGCGGACAGCGGGGTGCACGCCTTCCGCAACGACGCCGACGTCGAGACCGCGTTCCTCATCCTGTTCGCGCCCGGCATCGCCCGGGAGCGCTTCTTCCTGGAACTGGCCGAGATCCGCGAGACCGGACGCGAGCTGAGCGAGCAGGAGTGGATGGAGTTCTACGCCCGGCACGACCAGGTCAACCTCTGACGCGCCCGGGACCGTCGGTGCCCGCTGTCATGCTCCGGGCATGTCGCCGTACCCGGGTTCACCGGGGGCCGCGGTGCGGGCCCCGGTGATGCCGTCTGATAGACCCGCGTCCGTGACGCGCGCGGCCCGGACCCGGGGTGAGTGGCGGCCGGCCGCCGAGCTGCCGGTCGCCCGCGTCGCCGTGGACGTTGCGCTCGCGCACCTGGACCGCCCGTTCGACTACCGGGTCCCCGAGCACCTCGACGCCATGGCGGTGCCGGGTGTGCGGCTGCGGGTGCGATTCGCCGGGCGGCTGGTCGACGGGTACCTGCTGGAACGGGCCGCCGAGTCCGGGCACTCCGGGAAGCTCGCCTGGGTGGAGAAGATCGTCTCACCGGAGCCGGTGCTGACCGCGGAGGTGGCGGCCCTGTGCCGGTCCGTCGCCGACCGCTACGCCGGGGTGCTGGCCGACGTACTGCGGCTCGCGGTCCCGCCCCGGCACGCCCGCGTCGAGGCCGAGGAACCCGCGGCGCGCCAGGCCGCCCGGCGAATCGCACCCGTCGATCGCGCCGGCTGGGACCGCTACCTGCGCGGACCGGCCCTGCTCGACGCTCTCGACGGTGGGCGGGCCGCGCACGCGGTCTGGCAGGCGCTGCCGGGCGAGGCATGGGCCGACCGGCTGGCCGAGGCGGCCGCGATCACCGCCGCGGGGAACCGGGGAGCGTTGATCGTCGTGCCCGACCAGCGCGACGTCGACGCGGTGCACGCGGCGTGCGCGGCCCGGCTGGGGCCCGACGCGGCCGTCGCGCTGACCGCGGAGCTGGGGCCCGCCGAGCGCTACCGTCGCTGGCTGGCGGTGCGGCGGGGAGCGGTACGGGTCGTCGTGGGCACCCGGTCGGCGGCGTTCGCGCCAGTCGAGCGGCTCGGGCTGCTCGCCGTGTGGGACGACGGGGACGATCTCCACGCCGAGCCGCGGGCGCCGTACCCGCAGGTCCGCGATGTCCTGGTGCTGCGCGCGCACGCGGCCGGGGCGGCGTTGCTCGTCGGCGGCTACGCGCGCACGGCCGAGGCGCACCTGCTGGTCGAGTCCGGCTGGGCGCGGGAGGTGGTGGCCGATCGGGCGACGGTGCGTGCCGCCATGCCACGGGTCACCGCGATCGGGGAGACCGACGGGCAGCTCGCCCGCGATCCCGACGCCCGTGTCGCCCGGCTGCCCGGCGTCGCGTTCGAGGCGGCCCGCGCTGCGCTGACCGCCGGCCGTCCGGTGCTGGTGCAGGTGCCCCGTTCCGGGTATCTCCCGTGGCTGGCCTGCGCGGCCTGCCGCGACACCGCCCGCTGCCGGCACTGCGCCGGCCCGCTCGGGCTGCCCGCGGGCGGGCACGGTTCCGGCGGCGCCGGGGCGGCG
>NZ_JAHDTG010000168.1 GCF_018531475.1 Pseudonocardia mahuensis | reverse complement strand
GCAGAAAAGAGCGGTCCTGCAAGACCAGCTCCCAGTCCCGGTCACCGTGCGCCGCAAGGAGTTGATCTCACGACTTCGCGCGGGCCGGTGCGAGTGGTGCGACCAACGGACAACGGTGGCCGAGGTCCATCAGGTCCGCAAACTCGCCGACCTCGCCAAGCCGGGACGACCACAGCCGACGTGGGCCCAACTGATGGCGAAACGGCGACGCAAGACCCTCGTGGTCTGCCGAACCTGCCACGACATCATTCACGCACGGCAACCAACCGCGACACCCACGGAGCAGTCACTGGAGAGCCGGATGCGGTGAAAGCCGCACGTCCGGTTCGGGCCGGAGGCCGGTGGAAAAGGACCTGACCAACAGGCACCTCGCCACCGGCCTACCGGTGCACCACATCACCGTCATCCGCGCGGCGCTGCGCCAGCTGCCCGGCCACCGCGCTGGTGTGCGTCCGGGGCGGAAGATCCTGATCCGGGCGGATGCGGCCGGCGCCACCCACGAGCTACTGAACTGGCTGATCAGACAGCGACTGTCGTACTCGGTCGGGTTCACCCTGCCCGACACCATCACCGACGAACTCGCGAAGGTCCCCGAACGCGAGTGGCAGCCCGCCTACGACGCCGACGGCGAACCCCGCCCCGGCGCCTGGGTACTCGAGGTAACCGGCCTGCTCAACCTCACCGGGTGGCCGCGCGGGATGCGGGTGATCGTGCGCCGGGAGCGCCCACACCCCGGCGCCCAGCTACGACTCACCGACCGCGACGGGCACCGACTGACCGCGTTCGCCACCAACACCGCACCCGGCGGGCCGCACCGCCAACTCGCCGACCTCGAGCTACGCCACCGCCGACGCGCCCGCGCCGAGGACCGCATCCGCGCGGCGAAGGACACCGGGCTGACCAACCTGCCCCTGCACGAGCTCGACCAGAACCGGATCTGGTGCGCGATCGTGGCGCTGGCCTGCGAGATCACCGCCTGGACCCAGATGCTCGCCTACACCGAACACCCGGCCCGGCGCTGGGAACCGAAACGGCTCCGGTTACGGCTGTTCTCCCTGCCCGCCCAGACCGCCCGCCACGCCCGACGGATCGTGCTGCACCTACCCGCCCACGCACCCTGGGCCGGGCTGGTCCTCGACGGCCTCACCCGCCTCCGCGCGCTCACCGTCCCCGGCTGAGCAACAGCCCACCGTCACGACGACCGAAGAACCCCGACCGGACCCGTGG
Source organism: Pseudonocardia mahuensis (assembly GCF_018531475.1). GTDB lineage: Bacteria > Actinomycetota > Actinomycetes > Mycobacteriales > Pseudonocardiaceae > Pseudonocardia. Next base: position 2,960 of record NZ_JAHDTG010000168.1, on the reverse strand, counting down.
AACCCGGCGCCCACCCGAGCGACCTCGGCCGAACTGTCACACCCCACGGGCAGAATGCCCTCACCACACCGGCCAGCACCGGTGCCAATCAAGACAGCGCCTCAGGACGAAAGATCCGGGCTACCCGGCGCGACTTTGCCGCGGCCCTGGGTGAACTCCAACGAAATCTCCCGCTGGAGGTGTCTCCTTCGCGATCGCGGACAGATCACCTACGACCTACGGCGGCTGCGCGCACACTGCCTCATCGACCGCATCCCCGGAACCCACCGATACCGCGTCACCGACCCCGGGCTCCGCCACGCCTGTTCCTCACCCACACCCGGCTCCTGCGCACCGGACTCGCCGAGATCAACGACCTCCGGGTCGCTCCAAGCTCCGCGCCATCAACGACCTCCCGAACAGCCGGCCGCACCGCCTGAGCACGACCCAGGACCACCAGTCTCGACTCGATCTTCCGGACCACGCCGGCCCGAGCAAGCCAGCCGACTCGCAGTTCTACGACGGCTCGCCCGGGCTGCCTACAATGCCCGGCTCGAGGTAGCCATCCGCTCCTCCCGAGGCGAGCTGTTCAGCCCCACGATCTGCTGCCGTACGTGGACCCGGTCGAGGAGTCCGTGCGTGACCACCGGCAGATCTACAACGCCGTCCGGGATGGGGGCCCCGACACGGGAGCGGCGTCCATGCGCGAACACATCGAGCGCACCAGCCTGCAACTGCGAGAGATCGTCTTCGACCCGAAGTGCAACATCAGCTCTTCGGCGCGTCAACACGAGCTACCGTGATTCGCTCGCGGGCGGCTGCCTTCCGCGGCTGGCCCAGCTTCCCTTCGCCCAGGAGAGTGGCGAGAACATCCATGACAGCGACGACACCCAGCTGCGCCGTGTTGTCGTTGACATCGTACGGTGGGCACACCTCCACCAGTTCCATCCCGCACAGTCCTTCCTTCGCGACACCGCGGACGAACTGGAGCATCTCCCGCGGCAGGAAGCCGCCCGGCTCGGGGCACCCGACTCCCGGCGCCGAACCCACATCGACACAGTCGATGTCCAAGCTCAGATAGACGGTCTCGCAGTCTTGCCACGCAAGCTCCAGGGCAACTTCGACGGCCTTCTCGACACCGAGCCGATCGATGTCACCCATCGTGATGACCGTCGTGTCCCTGTCCTTGGCGACCCGGAGCCCCGGCCCGTTCCCCCACCAGCCCCCGATACCACACTGGACGAGGTTTGCCGCTCTCACGTTCGGCAGCATTGTCGCGTGGAACCAGGGAGTCGAGTGCATTCGCTCGTCCATGTCCTTCTCGGCCATGTCGATATGCCGGTCCAGATGGACGATACCGATGCGGCCATCGATCTGAGGGGCCAGCCCGCGCACATTTGGGTACCCGATCGAGTGGTCCCCTCCGATGATGACGGGAAACACCTCGGATTGATGCAGGAAGGAGACCGCCCGGTCGATCTGGTCGAACGTCTTCTCTACGTTCGACGGGATAACGAAAACATCTCCCACATCGACGATGTCCAACTGCTCCCGCAGGTCACAACCGAAGTCGAGCGACACTCCATCGTAGATCGCGGAGATCTTCCGAACCGCCTGCGGACCGAAACGCGCACCCGATCGATACGCTGTAGCACTGTCGAACGGCACGCCGACGATGGCCACGTCGTGCGTGCCGACATCGTGGACGTCCTCGATGTACGGCGTCTTGAGGAAGGTGTTGATACCCGCGAACGACGGACGGATTCCTCGCACGAACGTCGAAATCGTTCGATCATCGACGGACGTTGCGGCCTCGAGCCCGTACGCTATTTGGCGATCTACGTCGTCCTTGGTCGGAGCCATCGGAAGATTCGCGTACCGATCCAGATTCCTGGTTCCTTCAAGCTCCGCCCTGACCTGCTCAATCTCCCTGCTCCGGCCGCTTTTGGCGCGGGCATCGTCTGCCATCGGGGTGATCTCCTCTCCGCTGCGCGGATCCTGATGCGCAGTTATCGCACAAGCGGAAAGGACGCGGCTACTGGCCGATCGGCCGATCCCACAGGCTTGCGCCAGGGCCGGCACCTCCGGACGCTGCCAAGGGGGACTGTCAACTGAACGGTGCAACTTCAAGATGAAGGGGTTACTTGCGTCCGGCGGTGAGGCGGCCGTCGAGGGCGATCTCGAAGGCGTTGAGGGCGGGTTTCAGCCCCCTCACGGCGCACACTCCGGCAAGCACAAGTGCCACGGCGTGAACATGCAGGTCATCGCCGACCCGGCCGGACGGCTGATCTGGGTCTCACCCACGCTGCCCGGAGCCCGGCACGGCATGGGCGCCGCCCGCGAACACGGCATCCTCGACGCCATCGAGGCCGCCGGCCTGCGCACCCTGGCCGACACCGCCTACCAGGGGACAGGTCCGACGGTCCGCGTCCCACAACGGCGCCGCCGCCTCGATCCCGACACCGGCCGCTGTCGGCGAACCAGAAGGAGGTCAACACCGCCCACGCCCGCCAACGCGGACCCGGCGAGCGGGCCAACGCCGAGATCAAGAACTGGAGGATCCTCCGCAAGATCCGCTCCAGCCCCAGCCGAGCCATCACCCTCGTCAAGGTCATTCAGACGCTGATCCTCGCTGGCTGACCCCAGGTTGGGACAGGCTCACTTTCCGTCCGTGGCCGACCTGGGCTACCTCGGCGTCGAGGGCATCGGCACCGTCCCGCACAAGGGCTCCCGCGGATCGACCTCGACCCCAGACAAATCGAGTTCAACACCGACCTCAGCAAAACGCGGGGTGCGGTGGAACATACCATCGCTCACCTCAAGACGTGGCGGAATGCTCCGTGAAGAAGGCAGTCACTGAGGTGATCTCAACGAGAAGGGGCGCGGCGGTTGCTGCGACACGCACAATTCGGATGATCGGGACAGTCCACGATGGACGTTGGGTCCCCAGGTAGGCAGTTCTCACCACAAGCACTGACCGC
>NZ_JAHDTG010000167.1 GCF_018531475.1 Pseudonocardia mahuensis | reverse complement strand
ACCGAAGCCATCAACGGACGCCTCGAAGCCCTGCGCCGCAACGCCCTCGGCTTCCGTAACCTGATCAACTACCGGCTCCGGTCACTCCTGCACTGCGGAGGTCTCGCACTCTGAATCCGGAAGAGCCCGTTCCGCCCACCGAGCCGGAGGGCCGACCCGTCGCCGGCCTGTTCCGACTTCGGGCTGAGACCATCGCGGACCACTCCCGTCCCGGCCGAGGATGCCGTCAACGAGGTCCGGAGACGCTGGCCGCCATCCCGGACGTGCCCGCCTCGGAGCCGATACCGGCGGTGAGCGCCCGATCGCCGCCGCGCCGGCCCAGCCCGTGGCCGCCGCCCAAGGCCGGTGAACCCAGCTGAGAACGTCAACCGCGTGTAGCCGACCGGCTTGGTCGGGTGCGGCGGCAGCCACCTTCAACACGGCCCACCTGTCGACCCGAAGGAGCTCGCCGCCCGCAGCGTAGATAACGGCCTGGAGCTCGCGCCGCGAGTCGCCTTCGCCGTCCGGACCTACGCCACCTGTCCAAGAGGGCATCGCCCGCGGGCGATGCCCTATCGACCCCACGGGGGGCCCGTGACACGACGCGTGACACGAAATCCTGTCAACCAGCGTGACCAGAGGCGACGACGTCGTGTCACGCCGCACCGTTGGCGCAGGTCAAGAGTGGGCCCCCGGGGGATCGAACCCCGAACCCGCGGATTAAAAGTCCGCTGCTCTGCCGGTTGAGCTAGAGGCCCCGGCGCCCTGCCGTTTCGACACGTCGCCGCCCGACAGGGTACGACGTGCGACACCACCGCCGTTCAGGCCCGCCGAGACAGCGCTGGATGACCGGATCATCCTCGGTGATCCGTAGCTCACCCACATCACCCGATGTGGTGTGTTCACTGAAAGTAATCAAGCGTCACTCAAAATGATCAGCGATCCTGGACGGCATGCCAAACCTCCGCCTCCCTGCTGCGACCCTGCTGACGCTCTTCGCGCTCTCCGCCTGCTCGGGGGGCCAGGCTGCCCCGGCGAACGACGGTGCCTCGCCATCGGCGACCTCGGCGCCCGGTCCGAGCCGGGACGCGGAGGTCGAGGCGACCTTCGCGGAGGGTCAGGGCACCGCGATCACCTACCTGCCGGAGCTGGTGCCGGCCGGCGCCACGGCCACGATCACGTCGGAATCCGGAGGCGGGACGTCGACGGTCACCCTGGAGCTCACCGGCCTCGTGCCCAACCGGCACTACGGCGCGCACGCCCACACGAAGGCGTGCGGTGCGGCCGCGGCCGACTCGGGCCCGCACTTCCAGCACGAGAAGGACCCGGTGACGCCCAGTGTCGACCCGGCCTACGCGAACCCGCAGAACGAGATCTGGCTCGACTTCGAGACCGACGCCGAGGGCAAGGCCACCACGACCTCGACCGTGAACTGGGACTTCACCGACGAGTCGCACCCGCAGTCGGTCGTCGTGCACTCCAACCACACCTCCACCGAGCCCGGTAAGGCCGGCACCGCCGGCGACCGGGCGGCCTGCGTCAACGTGAACTTCTGAAGCGAGGACAATGCGGTGCTGTGAGCGTGCAGGACCTGCTCGGTGAGAGCACCGAGAACAGCGGCGCCGCCACACCGTCCCCGCGACGGGTGGCGGCTCCGCTGCGTATCGGCCCCTACCAGGTCGATACCCCGGTGGTGCTGGCCCCGATGGCCGGCATCACCAACGCCGGGTTCCGCCGGCTCTGCCGGGAGCAGGGGGCCGGCTACTACGTCTGCGAGATGATCACGTCGCGCGGGCTCGTCGAGCGCAACCCGCTGACCTTCCGCATGATCGCGATGGACCCGGACGAGCACCCGCGCTCGATGCAGCTCTACGGCGTGGACCCGGCGACGATCGGCGCCGCCGTGCGCATGATCGCCGAGCGTGACCTGGCCGACCACGTCGACCTCAACTTCGGCTGCCCCGTCCCCAAGGTCACCCGGCGCGGCGGCGGCGCGGCGCTGCCCTACAAGCGCCGCCTGTTCGAGGCCATCGTGAAGGCCGCCGTCGACAACGCGGCCGGCGCCGGCATCCCGGTCACCGTCAAGATGCGCATCGGCATCGACGAGGAGCACCACACCTACCTCGACGCCGGCCGGATCGCGGCCGACGCGGGGGTCGCCGCCGTCGCACTGCACGCCCGAACCGCGGCCCAGCGCTACTCCGGCACCGCCGACTGGTCGGCGATCGCCCGCCTCCGCGACAGCCTCCCGGCCGAGCTGCCCGTGCTCGGCAACGGCGACATCTTCAGCGCCGCCGACGCCCTGGAGATGGTCGCCCGCACCGGCTGTGACGGCGTCGTGGTCGGCCGCGGATGCCTGGGCAGACCCTGGCTGTTCGGCGACCTCGAGGCCGCGTTCGCCGGCCGGCCACTGCCCACCCCGCCCAACCTCGGGACCGTCGCCGCGACGCTGCGCCGGCACGCCGTCCTGCTCTGCGCGCACATGGGCACGCACAAGGGCATCCGGGACGTCCGCAAGCACATCGCCTGGTATCTCAAGGGATTCCCGGTCGGTCCGGAGATCCGCCAGCGCCTCGGCCTGGTCAGCAGCCTCGACGAGCTCGACGAACTGATCGCGATGCTCGACCCGGACCAGGAGTTCCCCGCCGAGGCCGACGGCCCGCGCGGCCGTCAGGGTTCGCCGGGTCGCGTGGTGCTGCCCGAGCACTGGCTCGACGACCCCGAGGACGCGTCGGTCCCCCTCGGCGCCGAGCTGGCCCACTCCGGCGGGTGACCGTGGTCCGGGAGCCGTCCTCGACAGACTGTGCGGAGCCCCTCGCCCGGTCGGGTGGAAGCGCGAGCGAACGGGTGCTGCCGTCTCAGAGGCCTCAAGAGCCCCATCAGTCACGTCGACATCATCAGCAGTGGGGGGGTGATCCGGTGGCGGACGTGGTGGCTCGATCGGTGGGGACGCTGGCGCACGGCGAGATGAGCGCTGACGACGTGTCCGCTGTCCTCGGCGTGGGCTCTCCTGCCGCCGCACGCGCCGGAACTCCCGGCGCCCGGGCCGCGCTGCACACCGCCGCCGCCGAGAAGCTCGCCGAGGAGGGGCGCTGGGAGCAGGCGTACGGCCACCTGCGCGCCGCGGTCCGGCTGCTGCACGGGCAGTGCGCGACGGTCGGCGCTGCGCACGGTCCCGCCACCCCCGACGAGCTCGACCGGCTGCGCCGCGAGCACGCCGAGGCCCGTGAGCAGAGCCGCCGCGACAGCCTCACCGCCAGCTACAACCGGCGCTATCTCGACGAGCGGCTGGCCGCCCTGCTCGACGACCTCGACGACCTCGACGACCCGACCGTCCGGACCACCGGGATTTCTGTCGCGCTCGTCGACATCGACCACTTCAAGCAGGTCAACGACACCTACGGGCACCTGTTCGGCGACCGTGTGCTCCAGCGGATGGTCGCCGAGCTCGACGCCGGGCTGCCCGAGGGGGCGTTCTGCGCGCGCTACGGCGGCGAGGAGTTCGCGCTCGTCCTGCCCGGCCGCGACCTCACGGAGGCGGTAGACATCTGCGAGGCGGCCCGGCGCCGCATCGACCGCCACCCGTGGTTGGAACTGCACAGCGCCCTACGGGTCACCGTGAGCATCGGGTTGGCGCACTCGGCGGGCCGGCGCGCCGAGGTCGAGCGGTTGATCGGGGAGGCCGACGAGCTGCTCTACACCGCCAAGCAGGCGGGCCGCAACGCCGTCGCCTTCCGCGCGGAGCGTTCCGGCCGGGTATTACTGGCCGGGCCTGCCGGGGGGCGCCGGTCCATCCCGCAGCCGGCGCGCACGACCGGCTGAACCGAGGCACCCCCGAGCGCTCTCCGCGACCCCGCTACGTAAGCTCGGATCCCGACAAGGGGGGCGGATGCTAGGGCCGGTTGCGGCCCGATCCGCCCTTTCGCGTGCGTGCGGGGAGGTGGCGTGCAGGGCGGTTCAGACCCTCGGCGCGCCCCCGGCCCATGGGCCGCACGACCGTCGCCCGACGACGAGGACGAAGGGCCAGCCGCGGAGTCGACGCCGAACCGCGCCGTGCGGTCCCGTGGCCGGCACCGCGCTGCGGCGGAGGAATCCGCCGAGCCCCCCGACGACGTGCTCGACCGGCACGGCCGGACCCCGCCGCCGGCCTCACGCCGGTCCCGTCCCCCGGCCGACCGCCCGCCGGCGCCGGAGGGTACCCCGCACCCTGGCCCGTGGGCCCCCATCAGGCCAGGCGACACGCCGCCGGGCCGACGTCCGCCGGCGCCCCCGACCTCGCCTGCGGGACGCCGCACCGACCGGCGCCCGCCGCTGCCGCCG
>NZ_JAHDTG010000166.1 GCF_018531475.1 Pseudonocardia mahuensis | reverse complement strand
CAGACCGGCGAGACTGTCACCCGAACTCCTGGTAGGCGGCTGGCGTAGACAACCGTCCGGCTACCAGGAGTTCACCTCATGATCGGGGAAGACACGACGAACACGCCCACATCGTGATCAACACACCGCGGCCCCGAGTTCCAAAACGCTCACTCAGTCCGACGATGCCCGCAACGGCCGAGAGCCCCACGAGGACCGCGCCGAACAGCGCCCCGACCGCGAGCAACACGCGCCGGGCCCCGAAGCGGTCCAGGGCCCGGCCGACGAATGGCATCGCGCCCGCACCGGCCAGGGTGCCGATCAGGTAGGCCGTGGACATGGCCGCTCGGCTCACCTGCAGGTCGGCGATCATCGGGTCGATGAACACCGATATGGCGGCGGTCTGCCCCGGCGCGGTCAGCGCGTAGGCGATCGCGCCGGTCGTGGTGACCCGGGCATCCGCCCAACGCTGCCCTCGAGTGCGCACAGTGCCGGGTCGATCGCGCCTGAGCACGCGGTGTCGTCCTTCCCTGCCCACACCGTCCGGGACCCTGCGGGGTCCCGGACGGTGTGGGCAGGATCAGCGGTCGGTGGACCCGGCGGGCAGCGCGTCGAGCACGATGTCGGGGAACTTGCGCTGCGTCGACTGCAGCCGCCACTTGTTGGCGAACACTGCGAGCAGCTCGCCGTCGGTGCGGCGGGTGAACACCTCGACCTCGCTCTGGTCGGCCAGCAGCGCCGCACCGGCGGCGTCAGTACGCCGCGCCACCGAGTAGCCGAGTGCCTCGAGGGTCACCGGCGCCCGGAACTCGGACTCCAGGCGGGCGGTGACCACGTCGAACTGCAGCGGGCCGACCGCCGCCAGAACCGGGGCCTGGTCGCCGCGCAGGTCCGAGCGCAGCACCTGGATCACGCCCTCGCTGTCGAGCTGGTCGATGCCGCGGCGGAACTGCTTGTGCTTGCCGGCATCGGCGCTGCGGACCACGGCGAAGTGCTCCGGGGCGAAGCTCGGGATCGGCGGGTACTCGACCGGATCGCCGGCATACAGCGTGTCCCCCGGGCGCAACGCCCCGGCGTTGACCAGGCCGACGATGTCGCCCGGGAAGGCCTCCTCGATCGTCGAGCGCTGCTGGCCGAACACCGACTGCGCGTACTTCGTCGCGAAGGGCTTGCCCGAGCCCGCATGGGTGAGCACCATGCCGCGCTCGAACCGGCCCGAGCAGACCCGCACGAACGCCATCCGATCACGGTGCGACGGATCCATCCCGGCCTGCACCTTGAACACCAGCCCCGAGAACGGCGCGTCCAGCTCCCGGGCCCGCCCATCGGCGTCGTCGCGGGCCTCGGGCGCGGGCGCGAGCTCCACCAGCGCGTCGAGCAGGCGCGCCACTCCGATGTTGGGCAGCGCCGCCCCGAACAGCACCGGCGTCGCGGTCCCGGCCAGAAACGCCTTCTCGTCGAATCCGGCGCCGATCTCGTCGAGCAGCGCGAGTTCGTCCTGCGCGGCCGACCAGTACTGCGGCTCCTCGGCGACGATCTGCTCGGCCGTCACGGCCTCGGCCTCGGCGCGGGTCGCGCCCCCGGCGGTGCGGTGGAACCGGGTGAACTCGCCCGTCGCGCACTCGATCAGGCCACGCAGCTCACCCGCGACCCCGACCGGCCAGGTGACCGGCATCGGGCGCAGCCCGATCGTCTGCTCGACCTCGTCGAGCAACTCCAGGGCCTCGCGCCCCGGCCGGTCCCACTTGTTGACGAACGTCAGCACCGGGATCCGCCGGCTGCGGCACACGTCGAACAGCTTGAGCGTCTGCGGCTCCAGGCCCTTGGCCGCGTCCAGCAGCATCACCGCCGCATCCACCGCGGCCAGCACCCGATAGGTGTCCTCGGAGAAGTCACCGTGGCCCGGGGTGTCCAGCAAGTTGATCACGGAGTCGCGGTAGGCGAACTGCAGCACCGCCGAAGTGACGGAGATGCCGCGCTTGCGCTCCATCTCCATCCAGTCCGACGTGACGCCGCGGCGACCGGACTTGCCGTGCACCGCACCCGCGGAGTCGATCACCTCCGCGTGCAGCGCCAGCGCCTCGGTCAACGTCGACTTGCCCGCATCCGGATGGCTGATCACCGCGAAGGTCCGCCGCCGAGCCGCCTGTGCCGTGATGGACGAGCCGGTCGGCGCGCTCACCGGCTCCGACCGGGCGTCCGCCGCTTGCTCGGCGCGGCCAGCGCCTTCAACTCCCGCGAGAGAGTCTCCAGACCCTGCACCTGAGCCCGCAACGCCTCCACCCGGCTGTCGGCCGCCGCCCGGAACATCGCCAGCCGGCCCAGCAGCTGCGCCGTTGCCTCCTCATCGTCGCGGGGGTCGTTCCGCACCGCGTCCATCGTGGCCAGCAACTCGCGCATCTGCTCGAGGGTGAAGTCGAGCGGCTTGAGCATCTTGACCAGCGCAAGCCGCTCCACGTCAGACTCGGTGTAGAGCCGGAACCCACCCGCCGAGCGCTCCGAGGGCGCAACCAGGCCGACTTCGTCGTAGTGCCGGATCGTCCGCAGCGACAGCCCGACCCGGCTCGCGACCTCACCGATCTGCATCAACTGAACAACCATCCCAATACCCCGCTGCGATCATCGGTACAGATCGCGTCATCGGCTCGCCGGGACCTGGACCGTGCCTCCACGAGGAAGCCTCACCGCGACACCACGTCGTGCCGCACTCCGCCCGGCGCTATAACTCTACCTTAGCGTGAGAGTCCCGCCCGGCCCGGGCGGACCGTCGCTCGACTCACAACGAGCGGCACGCACGTGCGGCATCCCCGACCCGGAAGTCGTGCTCGTCGCACCGCGCATCATCCGCGATGAGCCCACCCGGTCCACCCGACACCACCACCACAACGGGCCGGGCGTCAGGCCTGGAGCCGATGCTGTGCGCTGGGGCGCTCACGCTCGGTGGCCGTCCACGGCCGCTGCGACCGACGATCACCCGCGACCGCCGCGCACCGGATTGACCGACCGCTGCGCGAGCACGTTCGCGCGGGCCACGGCTCCGGGCCTCGGCGAGTGATTGACAGCGCCTGCACGTCGCACCACTCGTCACTGCTCCCACCGCCGGCAACGCGAAAGCGCCGCAACCCCCGGATTCGATTTCTCTCACGTCACGGTAGAGTTGCCGATGCGTGGCGGGCAGTCCGCCCGGAGGGCACAGTGTCCCGGCGGCCTGCGCATGTCAGGTCGGCCGGGCGCCGCACAGCCTCCAGGTGTGGGCCGCCGGCGAAGTCCCGTTCGCCCGGCGGCGGCCCGCCACGCGCCAGGCGCGAGCTCGGCACGCGGACGTCACCACGCGACCCCCGGGTGACGGCGGCGCCCCGCGCGCTCTTCGCCGACCTGCACCGAGCCTGGTGACGGGCCGGGTCAGGACCTCGAGGTCCGGTACTCGGCCACCCGCTCCGGTTCCTTGTCGGGTCGGACCCGTTCCAGCAGCCCGGAACGGCGCGGCAGCGGACCGTGGATGATCTGGACGGATTCCCGGGGCGGTGCGGCCCGGCGCGGGCGAGGGGTTGCGGGCGAGTGAGCCTGGCCTGGTCGTCGCGTGGGCGCCTTCGACTGAACCGGCTGAACGGCGCGTCTGGCGCATCCCGGCCCGACCGGGGAGGCGCCAGCGGGACTCCGTCGGTCAGTCGATCGGCACGTCGGCGAGATCGGTCCACAGGTCACGGACCGTGGCGAACCGCCGATCCCCGTCCAGTCGGGCGAGGACGTCGACCACGGCGGTCGGGCGCCGTTGTCGCGGGCGCTCTCGATGATCTCGAACTTGGTCGCGGCCGGTCCGACGAAGGCGTCCTCGACCAGGTCGAGGATCTCCAGACGTGTGACGGGCTCGACTTCGGACGTGTGGGGGCTACTCATGTTCGCTGATTCTACTCTCACGTAACGTAAGAGTTGTTGTCGGTGTGACAAGGACGAGGTCGGAGCGCGCCTCGGCCCCATCCAGCAGTAGATCGTGCGAACGGCCAGATGCCGGGGCCAGGACCGCAGGGTGAGCGCCCCGCGAAGCTCAGCTCTCGCCGTGCCGTCGCGGGAGAGAATGAACCGGCCCGGGAGCGGTTGGAGCCGGCAGCGGGGGCCACGGAAGTGTCGCGTGCCGACCGGGGCCGCCGCATTGATCTCGAGGAACCCGTGGCGCGTGACGACCCGGATCCCGGCGCGCAGCAGGTGCACCACGTGGTCGTCCATCTCGAGGCTGAGCGTGGCCTCCTCGGGATCCCACGGGACGATGGTGGCGCCGCGCAGCGCGACGTCGTCGTAGTTCGCTGCGCTCAACCGGATCGAGTCGCAGCTGTGCATCACCAGTTCATCCCGGCGGCCGAGCTGTGTTGAGCAATGCTTGAGACCTGTGGATGACCGTGGAGGGGTCGTACCCTTCCGGTGATCTTGAAGGCTCTCAAGCAAGACCGGCGCGGCAACGCTGGTCGGAAGGGCACGACCCATGCTCACCGTAGTTC
>NZ_JAHDTG010000165.1 GCF_018531475.1 Pseudonocardia mahuensis | reverse complement strand
CCACCCGACCTCCGCTCCCGGCCCGACTCGATGTTGACCCCGAGAGTGCGATCAACAGCAGCCCAGCCGTGGGACCCCGCCCAGCGTGTCGCCAAACCGGTGAACCTTCTTGGTCACCGCACTAGCCATTCGGTAAGGAACTGCTCGACGGTCCGGGTGGACGGCTTCACGTTGCGGCCGCGATCCATCTCGCCGTGCTTGCGCAGCGCCGCCGTCCACGCGTCGTCCTCGGACTCGAATCCGCCGGCGTTGAACCGCTCGCGCTTGCCGGTCAGGATGTGCGGCTCGCCGTAGATCGTGTACGACCATTTCCTCCCGCGGGCGTAGACCGTGATCCCGGGGACCCGGCGGCGGTTCGTGCCGGCCATCAGGCAGCCTCGTTCCGTTGTCGGCGCTGGAGATCAGATCGACCAGCAGCGCGGTCACGATGTAGACGCGTCCGCCGAGGCGGCGGGTAGGCAGGTCCCCGGTGGTCGTGTACCGGTACGCGGCCGAGCGGCTGATGCCCAGGAACCTCGCAGCGGTGTGGACAGGGATCAGAGGCGGCAGGGCTCGCAGCGCAGTGACCGCGTCAGTGCCGGGCTTCGGGAACGGTGGCGTCGGACTGAGTCGACACGGTGGTGGCACTCATCAGTGGTCGCCCCCGTCGGTAGCGGTTACATGCCTGGTCAGACCCGTAACCGCAGATTGGGATGTAACCGCAGTTGCGGATACATCGCCGGGCTCGGGCGGTGCGTCGGGTGGGGGCTCGACGGGGTGTAACCGATGTTGCGGTTACATCGGATTTTGCGGTTACGCCTCTGACCTGGGATGTCACCGATGTAACCGCACCTGGCGGGGCCTCGGTGGGGTCGTCGTCGGTTACCGGGGGGCGGGAGGTAGCGGGTCCAGGCGTCAGCGAGCCCGTTGGTCCGCCGGCTTGGTAGCCCTTGGTGATCTGTCCGCCGATCCGGACGGTTGTGGGGCGGACCGTGTAGCGGCTCATCTCGCGGGCGAGGCGGCGAGCGTCCAGCGGGCGGCCGTCGAGGTCGGCCAGGAGGCTTCCTCGTCGTCGAGCAGGCGGCCGATGATGTCGGTGGTAGCCATCCGGTCGGTGCCGTGCCGGTCGAACAGCGCCCGCAGACCGGCCAGCAACCGGGTCCCGACGGAGATCCCGGTCCCGACGGCCTGCCCGACGAAATGCGACGCGGCAGCGCGGGCGGTGGCCGGCCAGTGCCCGCCGGCTACGTCGGCGATCGCGACGAGGGGCTCCCACACCTCCGCGGCCCGGTCGGTGACGCCGTCGGGCATGACGGGCTCGGCGCCGGCCAGCTCGTCGGCCCCGACCCTGTCGAGCCATTCGGCGAGCTGCTCCCGCAGGGGCGCCGTCTCGGTCTCCACCTTCCGCTCCCGGAACGGCTCGGCCCGCTCGTGCGGGGCGCGGCGCCGCATGTGGATCGTGATCGCGCGGGTGGTGATCGTCGCGGGCATCGCCCCGGCGATCCCGGCCAGTGCGACCGGCGCGAACACCGGGAAGCGTTCGACCTTCATCCGGGAGGCATCGCCGACGCAGCGGGACACGGTCGCGGAGCGCTTGTAGCCGGAGTTCAGCAGCCCGCGGAGGTCCTCGTTGTTCCCGCCGGCTTTCGCCGAGAAGATCGTGTCGATCTCGTCGAACAGCAACGTGACCGGGCCGTCGGTGAGCATCCGGAAGATCGCCGCCGTGGTGATGCTGATGGTCATCTCCGGCTTGCGGACCAGGTATTGCGCGACCTCCAACACGCGGGTCTTTCCCGAGCCGGGCTCGGCAGAGTCCAGGATCAGCCGCGGGGTTGTGTAGAAGTGCGGCGCGGCATGGGTGTGCGCGTACCAGAGCGCCAACGTCGGCGCGCAGTGTTCGTCCGGGAACACCGAGAACCGGGACACGAACGCGGCGACCTGGTCGAGCAGCTCAGCCGGCTCCACCACCGGTGCCGGCCGGACCACCCGCAGCCCCTGGGGGATGCTGCTCATGCCGACCGCCGCCCCGCAGCTCGCTCGGGCTGCTCGACAGGAGCGGGGAGTCGGCGCGGTCGTCGAGCGCCGTAGGCGAGACCGGACGCGATCGTCGCGGCGATGTCGCGGACGGTGCAGTCGCACCGGCCGGCAACGATGTGCCCGGCTGCGCGGGTGAGATCGGCGGCCGCGGTGGCGTGGTCGAGTGCGCCTGCGCCGACGAGCTGTCCGAGGGCGCGGGCGGCGGTGAACACCGCCGCGTTGTGCCCGCCGCGCCCGGCCTGAGTGATCCGCTGCAGCTCCGCCCGCACGACTGCCGACACGTAGGCGCTGGCGTCCCGCGGCGCCGTGAAGGGCCGCACAGGCGGGGCCAGATGCCATCCCTACCCTGGTCGCAAGCAGGGCGCGTGACGGCGTACAGCCTGCATCCGATCTTCCTAGACTCATTGGCGGGCATCAGGCCGTCATCATCACCGCCCCGCTGACCAGCAGAACGCGTGGCCTTGTCGACAGCGAATTCCTTGCCGCCATGGATGATGGCTCCATGCTGGTCAACGCAGGGCGCGGTCAGATTGTTGACACAGCTGCCTTGGTGGCGGAACTCAAAGCCAGACGCCTACGGGCGGCTCTAGATGTAGCCGATCCCGAGCCTTTGCCTCGCGGGCACGAGCTGTGGCAATGCCCGGGAGTAATCATCAGCCCGCACTCGGCTCGCACCGTCCCCGGGGTCAATCGCTTGTGCTACGAGGTCGCCGCGAGTCAAATCAGCAGCTTTGTCGCCGGCGCTGTGCCATCGAATTCCGTGGACCGCGCCTGATCCGCTAGACCGAGGTGCGCGCAGCAGCGCACTGCGTCCTGGGCTCGTCGAGTCGAGCGCGCGGTCGACAATGCGACCCTTCCCCGAGGGCCGCGCGGACACCCGAGACGATCAGCCGGCTTGACGTGTCGATTACCGGCGTCTCCCGGTTCACCAGTCGCGCCGGGCGTGCTCTGTCCGGCCTTCCCTACGAGGGCAGCGGCGCGGGCTCCACGCTGGCATCTTGATCGAACTCATCGGCGAGTCGCCGCAAGCGGGCCGAGAAGTAGATGAACCCCTCGAACCTGAACTCATCGGTCGCAGCCAGCGTTGTGAGTCGGTCACGCTGAGCTTGTGCCGACGGCTCCGGCGTTCGCCGGGCTGTGCGGTCTGGACTGAAACGCGCGCCGGTACGCCCAGGGACTGACGCCCACGACCTCCTTGAACCGCTCCCGGAACGTCGTGGCTGCCGCGAAGCCTGCCAGGGTCCCGACCTGCTCCACCGGCACGTCGGTCGTCTCCAGTAGTTGCTGCGCCCGGCGCACCCGGTACCGAGTGAGCCACTGCATCGGCGTCGTGCCGGTCTGCTCGCGAAACCGGCGGATCAAGGTGCGGCTGCTGATAGCGGCTCGGGCCGCCATGTCATCGAGGCTGAGGTTGCGGGCGGCGTTCTGAGCTACCCACGCCAGCAGCGGCTGCAAGGACGAACCGTCCGCCGTCGGGGGCTCATGTGCGATGAACTGGGCCTGCCCACCGGCGCGTTCCAGCGGCATCACCGACAGCCGGGCGGTCTCGGCGGCGACTGCGCCTCCGTGGTCGCAGCGAACGATGTGCAAGCACAGGTCGAGCCCAGCGGCGGCGCCAGCCGAGGTCAGTACGTCCCCCTCGTCCACGTAGAGCACGTCCGGCTCGACGTTCACTGTGGGATAGCGCCGCGCCAATGCTGCTGCTGCGGCCCAGTGGGTTGTCGCGCGGCGGCCGTCGAGCAGGCCCGCCGCGGCGAGGGTGAACGCGCCGACGCAGATGGATGCTATGCGTGCTCCCCGGGCTGCCGCGGTCCGCAGGGCGTCCAGCACCTGCGGCGGGACGGCGGCCTTCGGGTCGGCGACCCCGGGCACGACCACGGTGTCCGCCGCGCTTAGTGCGTCCAAGCCCCATGGTGCGCGCAGCGCGAAGGCGCCAGCGTTGATCTCGTCGCGGTCGGCGCAGACGCGGACGTCATAGGCAGATCGCCCGTCGAACAGGCGGGCCCGGCCGAACACCTCCAGCGGGGTTGCCAGGTCGAAGCCGATGACGCCATCGAACGCAACCACCGCCACTGTGTGCATCTCCGTGACGCTACCTCGACGCGAAGCTGAGGCGTGGCGCTAATCCGTTGAGGGTTGGCGATCCGGTCACTGTCGTTGCCGCAACCGCCGGCCTAGCGTGCTGGTGGTGACCATGATCGCGCCCATCCTGATTGGGCTGGCATACGTCGCCCTGAACTCCCTCGTCCGCGTTGAGCACCGTCGGCCTCTCAACGCCGTCATGGTCGCCGGTGCCGGCGCCGCCTACCTCAGCGGTGGCTTCGGCGTGTGGGAGTTGCTGTTCACCGCGGCCATGACCTACGCGGCCTTCCGAGGGCTGCACTCCTGGCGATGGATCGGCGTCGCGTGGCTGCTGCACACCGCCTGGGACGTGCTGCACCATCTCTACGGTGAGCCGATTCTGCCCTTTGCGGCGCATTCTTCGTTGGGGTGCGCGATCTGCGACCCGGTCATTGCTGTCTGGTGCTTCGCCGGCGGCCCGTCCGTCAAGGACGCCTGGCGCCGCTGGTCGCCTTGGGCTCGCCACACCAGCCAAGCGACGGAAACCGCGACCGGTGAACCGCCCCGGGTTCGGTAGAGACTCCTCGCTGGGGTCAAGCGACCAAGCTGATCAGGTCGCCCAACTCGTACAGGGCCTCGTACTCGACCGGTGGCCTACCTCCGCAGGCTCCGTGAAGCCGC
>NZ_JAHDTG010000016.1 GCF_018531475.1 Pseudonocardia mahuensis | reverse complement strand
GGGCTGTCGTCCCGCCGCGTTCGCAGGCGCCCAAGCCCGGCCCGCGGACCCCGCGGGTGGGCAACAACCCGTTCGGCGTCGGATCCGGCGCCCCACCGCGTCCGGCTGCGCCGCGTCCGGGCCCGCCGCCCCAGCAGGGTGGCGGCCAGGGTGGCCAGGGTGGCCAGGGTGGTCCGCGTCCCGGCCCCGGTGCCGGCGGCCCGCGCCCCGGTGGCCCGCGCCCCGGTGGTGAGGCCGGCCGTGGTGGCCCGCGTCCGAGCCCGGGCAACATGCCCCCGCGCCCGAACCCGGGCATGATGCCTGCCCGTCCGGCCGGTGGTCGTCCGGGCGGACCGGGTGGTCCTGGTGGCCGTGGTGGCCCCGGCGGGCGTCCGGGTGGTCCCGGCGGTCGTCCCGGTGGTGGCGGCGGCGGTCGTCCCGGTGGTGGCGGTTTCCGTCCCGGCGGCGGTGGCCCCGGTGGCGGCGGAGCTCCGGCCGGTGGCGGCTTCCGCGGCCGCCCCGGTGGCGGTGGCGGCGGTCGTGGCCGTGGCGGTGCCGCGGGTGCGTTCGGCCGCCCCGGCGGTCCGGCCCGCAAGGGCCGCAAGTCGAAGCGGCAGAAGCGCCAGGAGTTCGACTCGATGCAGGCCCCTTCGGTCGGCGGCGTCCGCCTGCCGAAGGGCCGCGGCGAGACCGTCCGCCTGCCACGTGGTGCCTCGCTGACCGACTTCGCCGAGAAGATCGGTGCCAACCCGGCCTCGCTGGTGCAGGTGCTGTTCCACCTCGGTGAGATGGTGACGGCGACGGCGTCGGTGGCCGACGAGGTGCTCGAGCTGCTCGGCACCGAGATGAACTACAACGTCCAGGTCGTCAGCCCGGAGGAGGAGGACCGCGAGCTCCTCGACTCCTTCGACATCTCCTTCGGCGAGAACGCCGGTGGCGATGAGGACCTCGAGGTGCGTCCGCCGGTCGTGACCGTCATGGGTCACGTCGACCACGGTAAGACGCGCCTGCTCGACACGATCCGTAAGACGAACGTGATCGACACCGAGGCCGGCGGCATCACCCAGCACATCGGCGCCTACCAGGTCGCCGCTGAGCTGGAGGGGGAGGAGCGGCTGATCACGTTCATCGACACCCCGGGTCACGAGGCGTTCACCGCCATGCGTGCCCGCGGTGCGAAGTCGACGGACATCGCGGTCATCGTGGTCGCGGCCGACGACGGCGTGATGCCGCAGACGGTGGAGGCGATCAACCACGCCCAGGCGGCCGAGGTGCCGATCGTGGTCGCGGTGAACAAGATCGACAAGGAGGGGGCCAACCCCGCCAAGATCCGCCAGCAGCTCACCGAGTACGGGCTGGTCGCCGAGGAGTACGGCGGCGACACCATGTTCGTCGACATCTCTGCGAAGCAGGGCACGAACATCGAACAGGTCCTCGAGGCGATCCTGCTGACCGCCGACGCCGCGCTCGACCTGCGGGCCAACCCGAACATGGAGGCCCAGGGCGTCGCGATCGAGGCGCACCTCGACCGTGGCCGCGGCCCCGTCGCGACCGTTCTGGTCCAGCGCGGAACCCTGCGGGTCGGCGACTCGGTGGTCGCGGGCGACGCGTCCGGCCGCGTGCGCCGGATGCTCGACGAGTACGGCGAGGACGTCGCCGAGGCCTACCCGTCGCGTCCGGTGCAGGTCATCGGGTTCACCTCGGTGCCCGGCGCGGGCGACACGTTCCTCGTCGTCGACGAGGACCGGGTGGCCCGGCAGATCGCCGACCGTCGGCGCGCCCGCGAGCGCAACGCCGAGCTGGCGAGCCGTCGCAAGCGCGTCAGCCTGGAGGACCTGGACGCCGCGCTCAAGGAGACCAGCCAGCTCAACCTGATCATCAAGGGTGACAACTCGGGTACCGTCGAGGCCCTCGAGGACGCGCTCATGAAGATCGAGGTCGGCGACGACGTCGAGCTGCGGGTCATCCACCGGGGCGTCGGTGGCATCACCGAGGGCGACATCAACCTCGCCATCGCGGACAACGTCATCGTCCTGGGCTTCAACGTCCGGGCCGAGGGCAAGGCCACGGAACTGGCCAACCGCGAGGGCGTCGAGATCCGCTACTACTCGGTGATCTACCAGGCCATCGAGGAGATCGAGCAGGCCCTCAAGGGCATGCTCAAGCCCGAGTACGAAGAGGTCGAGCTGGGTCGGGCCGAGGTCCGCGAGGTCTTCAAGTCCTCCCGGGTCGGCACGATCGCCGGTTGCCTCGTGATGTCGGGGACGATCCGGCGCAACGCCCGGGGTCGGCTGGTGCGCGACAGCGTGGTGATCGCGGAGAACCTGCCGATCAGCTCGCTGCGGCGGTTCAAGGACGACGTGGTCGAGGTCCGCGAGGGCTTCGAGTGCGGTTTCACCTTGGGCAACTACAGCGACATCAAGGTCGGCGACGTCGTCGAGACCTTCGAGATGCGGGAGAAGCCCCGGGCCTGACGGCCCTGGTGAGTGGGGGACGGTCGCCCTGGTGGCCGTCCCCCCACTCTCGGGCGACGCCGTTCGAGGGGACGCATGTACGTGGGGGCACTGGAGCTGGACGTCCTGTTGGGGGACGTCCACTCACTGAAGCAGAAGCGGTCGCTGGTCCGGCCCGTACTGGCCGAGCTGCGCCGCAGGTTCGACGTCGCGGTGGCCGAGGCCGGCCATCTCGACCTGCACCGGCGGGCGCTGCTGGGGATCAGCTGCGTCGCCGCGGATCCCGGGCACGTCACCGCGGTGCTCGACCGGTGCGAGCGGCTGGTGGCCGCCCGGCCGGAGCTGGAACTGCTCGCGGCCCGGCAGCGGATGCTGGGCCCGGAGGACGATTGAGGTCGTGAGGGGTGGTCGTCGCCTGGCGACCACCCCTCATGGGCGACGAAGGAGCGCACAATGGTGGACCAGGCCCGTGCGCGGCGACTGGCCAAGCGGATCTCGCAGATCGTGGCCGCCGCGCTGGAACACGAGGTCAAGGACCCGCGGCTGTCGATGGTGACCATCACCGACGCCCGCGTGACCGGGGACCTGCGTGAGGCCACCGTGTACTACACGGTGCTCGGCAAGTCGGTCGACGAGGCACCGGACACCGCCGGTGCCGCCGCCGCGCTGGCCAGTGCCACCGGCGTGCTGCGCTCCATGGTCGGAGCCCAGACCGGCATCCGGCACACCCCGTCGCTCGCGTTCGTCCCGGACCAGGTCCCGGACGAGGCACGCCGGATGGAGGAACTGCTGGCGCGGACCCGCGAGTCCGACGCCGAGGTCGCCCGGCTCGCCGCCGGGGCCCGCCCGGCCGGGGACCCCGATCCTTACCGGACCCCGCGCGAGGCCGACGACGTCGACGCCTCCGACCTCGCGGAGTGAGCGCCTCCGTCGACGCGCACACCGAGGCGGTCGCGGCAGCGGGTGCGCTGCTGGCCACGGCACGCGACGTCACCCTGCTCGCGCACGTACAACCCGACGCCGACTCGCTCGGCAGCGCCCTTGCGCTGGGGATCGCGTTGCACCGCCGGGGCGCCCGGGTCCGGGTGTCGTTCGCCGAGCCCGACCGGATGCCCGAGTCGCTGCGCCCGCTCGACGTGCTCGGCCTCGTCGTGCCCGCCGACGATGTTCCGACGGTGCCGGAGGTCCTGGTCGCCTGTGACACCGCGAGCGTCGGCCGACTCGGCCGGCTGGCCGACCGGCTGGACACCGCGGCCGCCACGCTGCTGATCGACCACCACGCGTCGAACCCGGGTTTCGGGACCGTCCAGCTCGTGGACGCCTCCGTCGAGGCCACCGTTGTCCTGGTGCACCGGGTGCTCGTCGAGATGGGCGTACCGGTGGACGAGGCGATCGCCCGGTGCCTCTACGCCGGGCTGGTCACCGACACCGTCGGCTTCCGCACCGCCGGCCCGGCCGCACACCGGCTCGCCGCCACGCTCGTCGAGGCGGGGGTCGAGGTCGAGCCGCTGGTTCGCCCGATCATGGATACCCATCCGTTCGCCTGGCTCGCCGCGCTGGCTGATGTGCTGCACGGCGCGGCTCTGGAACCGGGCGCCGCGGGCGGGCTGGGGCTGGTACACGCCGTGATCCCGGCGGCTCTCGTCGAGCGTTTCCGGCCCGAGGAGGTCGACAGCGTGATCGACGAGATCCGTTCGGCCGCCGAGGCCGAGGTCGCCGCCGTTCTCAAGCAGGTCGGCCCGCTCCGCTGGTCGGTGTCGCTGCGGGCGAAGGGCGGGTGCGACGTCGCTGTGGCGGCGACCATGCTCGGCGGCGGGGGGCACCGCAACGCCGCGGGGTTCACCCGCAACGGTACGGCTGCCGAGGTGCTCGAGGCGCTGCGCGCCGCACTGACACCCGATCGCGTGGCCGGTCCCAGGACGAACTCAGCTCACGACCACTAGCTTGGGCGGGGACTGAAGGAGGACTTGTGACGTCCGAACCCGGACAGCACCACCCGGCGCCCCGCCCGCACGGCGAGATGGACGCCAGAGCGGCCCGACGGGCGTTCCTCACCGCGGCGGTGCGGCGCCCGGCGCAGGTCGGAGCGGTGGTGCCGAGTTCGGCGCGGCTGGCCGCGCTGCTGGCCTCGGTGGTTCCCCGCGAGGGCTCTCCGGTCGTCGTGGAGCTGGGCCCCGGCACCGGAGCGATCAGCTCCGTGATCGCCGACCGGCTGCCCGCGGGTTCCCGGCACATCGCCGTCGAGCTCGACCCCACGATGGCCGACTACCTGCGGCGCAGCCACCCCGGCCTGGAGGTGATCAACGGCGACGCCGCGAAGCTCAGCATGCTGCTGGCCGAACGCGGCGTGCTGCAGGTCGACGCCGTGATCAGCGGGCTGCCCTGGGCGCTGTTCGACCGGCAGACCCAGCACTCCATCCTCGGCCAGGTGACGAACGTGATCGGCTCGACCGGGGCGTTCACGACCTTCGCCTACCTGCACGGCATGCCGCTCTCGGCGGCCCGCCGGTTCCGCAGGACACTGCACGACACCTTCGACGAGGTCGTGGTCAGCCGGACGGTGTGGCGCAACATGCCGCCCGCCTTCGGTTACATCTGCCGCCGTCCGGCCACACCCGCCGCGCGCGGGTGACCGCGCCGGACCCGGTTCCCGACGGGCCGGTCCCGGCCCGTACGGTTTTCCGGCTCGCGGCCCCGGCGCTGCCGGTACTGGCCGCCGAGCCGCTGTACATCCTGGTCGACACCGCGGTCGTCGGCCGCCTCGGGGCGGTGCCGCTGGCCGGCCTGGCCGTCGCCGGCGTGCTGTTCGCCCAGGTCACCACCCAGCTGAACTTCCTGTCGTACGGCACCACGGCGCGCGCCGCGCGGCTGCACGGCGCCGGGCGGCGCTCCGACGCGGTCGGTGAGGGCGTGCAGGCCACGTGGCTGGCGCTGGCCGTCGGGATGATCGTGCTGGTCGTCGGACAGCTCGTCGCGGGCCCGGTCGCCCGGGTGCTCGGCGACGGCGGACCGGTGGCCGACGCGGCCGTGTCGTGGCTGCGGATCGCGTTGTTCGGTGCTCCGCTCGTGCTCGTCACGCTGGCCGGGAACGGCTGGATGCGTGGTGTGCAGGACACCGCGCGGCCGATGCGCTACGTGCTGGCCGGCAACGGCCTCTCGGCGCTGCTCTGCCCGTTCCTCGTGCACGGCTGGGGGTCCTGGCAGGGCTGGGGCCTGGAGGGCTCGGCGGTGGCCAACGTCGTCGCGCAGTCCGTGGTCGCCGGCCTGTTCCTCACCGCGCTCCTGCGGGAACGTCGGGCCGCGCCGGCGGACCGGCCGGTGCGGCTGCGCCCCGTGCCGGCGCTGATCCGTGGCCAGCTCGGTCTCGGCCGGGACCTGGTGCTGCGCAGCCTCGCGTTCCAGGCCTGCTTCCTGTCGGCCACCGCGGTGGCCGCCCGCTTCGGTGCCGCCTCGGTGGCCGCGCACCAGATCGTGCTGCAGCTGTGGTTCTTCCAGGCGTTGGTGCTGGACGCGGTGGCCATCGCGGCGCAGTCGCTGATCGGCGCAGCGCTGGGGGCCGGGGGAACCGACCGGGCCCGCGCCGTGGCCCGGCAGGTCGCCCGTTACGGGCTGGTGCTGGGCGTCGGCTTCGCGGTGTTGTTCGCCGCCTTGTTCCTCGTGCTGCCGCAGGTGTTCACCACGGACCCGACGGTGCTCGCCGCGGTACCGGTCGCCTGGTGGTTCTTCGTCGCGATGCAGCCCGTCGCGGGGGTCGTGTTCGCCCTCGACGGCGTGCTGCTCGGCGCCGGCGACGCGGCGTTCCTGCGCACCTCGACGCTGCTGGCCGCGGCCACCGGGTTCCTGCCGCTGATCTGGGCGTCGCTGATCTTCGGGTGGGGGCTGGCCGGGATCTGGACCGGACTGACCG
Source organism: Pseudonocardia mahuensis (assembly GCF_018531475.1). Taxonomy (GTDB): domain Bacteria; phylum Actinomycetota; class Actinomycetes; order Mycobacteriales; family Pseudonocardiaceae; genus Pseudonocardia. The sequence goes on along the minus strand of NZ_JAHDTG010000016.1, from coordinate 97,253 downwards.
CGTTCATGCTCATCCGCCTCGTCGCGGTGACCCTGCGCACCCGCTCCGGCCGCTGGGCGATCACCGGCGCCGTCCGCACCTGACCCCGGTCGTGAGGACGTGTCGGGGCGCGGGCGCGGGTGTTGGGGTTGGGCGTGGGAGGCGGACGGTGAAGAGCGTGCCGGGGTCGGCTGCCGCCACTGTGATCGATCCGCCCAGCCGGTGGGCGACCCGGGAGACCAGTGCGAGGCCGATGCCGCGGGGGCGGTCCGGTGCCGCCGGTTTGGTCGACCAGCCGTAGGCGAAAACGTCGTCCATGGCGTCGGCCGGGATCCCCGGCCCGGTGTCGCGGACCTCGATGACGAGCTCCGCGCCGTCGGACAGCCGGACCTGCACCTCGCCGGCCGCACCGGTGGACGTCACCGCGTCCAGCGCGTTGTCGACGAGGTTGCCGAGCAGGGTGACCAGGTCGTCGGGGTCCCAGGGCCCGTCCGGTTCGGTGCCCTCGTCGAGCACCCGCAGCTCGGCGCCGCGTTCGGAGGCGGCCCACGCCTTGTCGGCGAGCACCGCGGCCAGCACCGGGTTGCCGACCGGCTCGATCAGCTCCTCGGCCGGTCCGCGCGCCCGCCGCACGGCCGCCGAGCCGGCCCGCAGCGCGTCGTCGGTGCTGCCGAGCTGGACGAGCGTCAGCACGGTCTGCATCCGGTTGGCGAACTCGTGGGCCTGCCCGGCCATCGCCTGCGCCCGGCCGCGGGCGTCGTCGCGCTGGCGGACGACGTCGGCGAGCTCGGTCCGGTCGCGCAGGGTGACCACACGGGTACCCGGGCCGGCGGCCGGACCCGCGGCGGTGCGGCTGACGAGCAGCACCCGCTCGCCGGCCAGCGCGAGGACGTCTCGGACGTCGGTGGGCTCCCGGACGACGGCCCGCAGACCGGGGTCGACGCCGAGTTCGGTGAGCGTCCGCCCCTCGGCGGGGACGTCACCGTCCAGCCCGAGCAGCCGCCGGGCCTCGGCGTTGACCACCACGACCCGGCCGTCGACGTCGACCACGAGCAGCCCCTCGCGGACGGCGTGCAGCACCGCGTCGTGATGGGCGTAGGCGGCGGCGATCTCCTCGGGCTCCAGACCCAGGGTCTGGCGGCGGACCCGGCGGGCCAGCAGCCAGGCCAGCACGCCGCCGAGGCCGACCGCCGCGGCGGCGGTACCGAGGATCGCCGGTAGCCGGCGCAGCACCTGGTCGCTGACCCGTTCCTCGAGCTGGCCGACCGAGACCAGGCCGACCACCCGGCCGTCGGCGAACACCGGCACCACCGAGCGGACCGACGGCCCGAGGGTGCCGGTGTAGAGCTCGGTGTCCGGGCTGCCGGCGGCGGCCCGGGCGATCGTGCCGATGTAGCGCTCGCCGATCCGGGCCGGGTCGGCGTGGCTGTACCGGATCCCCTCCGGGCTCATGATCACCACGAACGCGGTGCCGGTGTTGAGCTGCACCCGCTGGGCGAGCGGCTGCAGCACCCTGGACGGGTCGTTGCTGCGCAGCGCGGCGGCGACGTCGGGGTTCGCCGCCATCGCCTGCGCGGTGGCGAGGGTCAGTGCCCCGGTGCCGTTGCGGGCCGCCTGCTGGGCGCCGTACACCCCCAAGGCCGCGACCCCGCCGACGGTCACCAACACCGTCACGATCTGCAGCAGGAGAAGCTGCCGGACGAGTCTGGATCCACGTCGGCGGGGCACCGCGCGATTGTCTCAGGAGCGGGAGGCCGCCCCAGCTGGTTCGGGCGTGCGCTCGACGGTCCGGGTGGGGGGTGCCCCCGTGTCGACCTCGGTGTTCGTGCCGAACGTGGCGTCGGTCTCGGCGGCCTCGGCGGCGGTCTGGCCGCTGCCGTGGTGCAGCTCCATGTCCGCCTCGACCAGCGACGGGTCGTCGAGCACGGCCTTGAGCCGCTCGCGGTCGAGCTCACCGTTCCAGCGGGCGATGACGAGCGTGGCCACGGCGTTGCCGATGCAGTTGGTCAGCGCCCGGCCCTCGCTCATCACCCGGTCGATGCCGACGATCACCGCGATGCCGACGGCGATCGCCTCGGGGGAGAAGAACTCTCCGCCGAAGGCCTGCAGCGACGCGGCCAGGGTGACCAGACCGGCGCCGGTGATGCCGGCCGCGCCCTTGGAGGTCAGGACCATGAGCAGCGCGAGGCCGATCTGCGCGACGATCGGCAGGCTCTCGCCACCAGCCTGGATGATGAACAGCGCACCGAGGGTCAGGTAGATGCAGGTGCCGTCCAGGTTGAACGAGTAGCCGGTCGGGATGACCAGGCCGACGGTCTGGCGGGACGCGCCCGCCGACTCCAGCTTGGTCAGCAGCCGCGGCAGCACCGACTCCGACGACGAGGTGCCGAGGATGATCAGCAGCTCGTCCTTGATCAGCCGGACCAGCTTGAACACGCTGAACCCGGCCCAGGCCGAGACGGCGCCCAGCACGACGACCACGAAGATCGCGCAGGTGGCCCAGAAGGTGATCATCAGCAGGCCCAGGTTCGTCAGCGACGACGCCCCGAACGCCGAGACGGTGTAGGCCATGCCGCCGAACGCGGCCACCGGGGCCGCCCACATGATCAGCTTGATGATGCCGAAGATGACCTTGGCGATGGACTCGATCGAGCCGACGACCCGGGTGCGGACCGGTGCGGCGAGCGAGCTGATCGCGCACGCGGTCAGGATGGCCAGCACGAGGACCTGCAGCACCTTGTTGTCCACGAACGGGCCGAGGAAGCTCGTCGGGAACATGTCCTCGCGCAGGAACGCCACCAGACCCTGGTCCTGCGAACCGGCCGCGACCTGCTCCTGCGCAGCCTCCAGCTGCGCCTGGGTGGGCTGGCCCTCGAAGCCCTCGCCCGGCTTGACGACGTTGGCGGCGATCAGGCCGAGGGACAGCGCGACGACCGTCGCGACGAGGAAGTAGCCCAGCGCCCGGGCCGCCAGGCCGCCCGCCCGGGCCAGGTTGCCCAGCGAGGCGATACCGACCACGACGGTGCAGAAGATCACCGGCCCGACGATGACCTTGATCATCTGGATGAAGATGTCGGCGAGCCACTTGGTCTCCCGGGCGATGCCCGGTGCGACCAGGCCGACCACGATTCCCGCGGTGATGCCGATCAGCACCCAGAACCAGAGCTGGGTGTAGACCCTCTTGCGCTTCGTCCCCGGGGGTGGGGCGGTGCCGGTGGTCACGGCCTCGGCCATGGTCGTCCTCCTCGACGTCGGTCCAGGGACGGTAGGAACGTGACCCGCCTCATCGCGAGGTTGTGGGGGACATAATTGAGCAGCTCTTGAGGGTTCGAACAATCGGACGACCGAACGGCGACGAGGAGGTGGCGTGCGCGCTCTGCTCGTGGAGGACGACGAGGCCGTCGGCGACGCGCTGTGCCGCGCGCTCGTCGGCGGGGGATTCCGGGTGCAGCACGTGACCAGCGGCTCGGCCGCGCTCGCCGCGGTCGCCGAGTCGGAACCGGACGTCGTGCTGCTGGACATGGGCCTGCCCGACCGCGACGGGCTCGGCGTGTGTCGTGGGATCCGTGAGATCTCCCGGGTACCGATCCTCGCCGTGACGGGCCGCGGCGCGGTCTCGGCGCGGGTGAGCGGACTGCGTAGCGGGGCCGACGACTACATCGTCAAGCCGTTCCTTGTCGAGGAGCTGCTGGCCCGGATCGACGCCGTGCTGCGCCGCACCCGTGGGCTGGGGGTCGCGCCGGCGGTTACGGCGGGCGACGTCGAGGTGGACCTGGCCCGCCGCGCGGTGTCGGTGGCCGGCGAGCCGGTGACGCTGGCGCGCAAGGAGTTCGACCTGCTGGCCGCGCTGGCCCGCCGGGAGGGCGCGGTCGCCACCCGCAGCGAGCTGCTCGACGAGGTCTGGGGTGTGGCCGACTCCGGCGGGGAGCGCTCGCTGGAGGCCCACATCGGCTCGCTGCGCACCAAGCTGGGGCGCCGCGAGGCCGTGGTCACCGTGCGCGGGGTGGGATACCGGTTGGCGCGCTGAGCGGAGCTTGCGGAGCGAATGTCGGCGCTGAGCGGAGCTTGCGGAGCGAATGTCGGCGCTGAGCGGGCATGCGGCAGGATCGGGCATCGTGCCCTCCCCTGGACTCGTGATCGTCGACAAGCCGGGCGGGTTCACCTCGCACGACGTGGTGGCCCGGCTGCGCCGCATCCTGCGCACCCGCAAGATCGGCCACGCCGGCACGCTGGACCCGATGGCGACCGGGGTCCTGGTCTGCGGGGTGGAGCGCGGCACCAAGCTGCTCGGCCACCTCGCCCTGGACACCAAGGCCTACACCGCCACGATCCGGCTCGGCGCCGCGACCACGACCGACGACGCCGAGGGCGAGATCGTCTCCACGACCGCCGCGGAGGGGCTCGACGAGCAGGCGATCCGCGCCGGGATGGCCACGCTGACCGGGGCGATCGAGCAGGTGCCCAGCTCGGTCAGCGCCATCAAGATCGACGGAAAGCGCGCGTACGCGCGGGTGCGGGCGGGGGAGGACGTGGTGCTGCCGGCGCGGCCGGTCACGGTCTCGGCGTTCGACCTGCACGCCGTGCGCCGCGGAGACGGCGTCGTCGACCTGGATGTCGAGGTGGCGTGCTCGTCGGGCACCTACGTCCGCGCGCTGGCCCGCGATCTCGGTGCCGGGCTCGGCGTCGGCGGGCACCTGACGGCGCTGCGGCGCACCCGGGTCGGCCCGTTCACGCTGGCCCACGCGCGTACGCTCGCCGATCTGGAGGCGGCGCCCGGGCTGTCGCTGCCGCTGGACGAGGCGGTCGGGGTGGCGTTCCCCCGCCGCGACGTCGACGAGGCGCTGGCCACCGATCTGTCGCACGGCAAGTCGCTGCCGGCGGCCGGGCTCGCCGGAACCTACGGCGTGTTCTCCCCGGAAGGCCGGGTGATCGGCCTGGTCGGCGAGCGGGACGGGGCCGCCCGGCCCCTCGTCGTGCTGGCGCCGGCGGGTGGCTGAGATGTCGGCCAGGACATCCACCGGGACATCCACCGGGACGTCGTCCGGGACGGCACTGCAGGGCTCGCCCGGCGGGCCCGCCACACCGCTGCGTAGGCTCCGCACCGTGCAGCGCTGGCGTGGACTCGAAGCCGTGCCGACCGGCTGGGGCCGCAGCGTGGTGACCGTCGGGGTGTTCGACGGGGTCCATCGCGGCCACCAACAGTTGATCGGCCGGGCGGTGGCCCGCGGGCGGGAGCGCGGCCTCCCGACCGTCGTGGTCACCTTCGACCCGCACCCCGCCGAGCTCGTCCGGCCGGGCAGCCACCCGGCCCGGTTGACCAGCCTGAGCCGGCGGGCCGATCTCGTGGCCGAGCTGGGTGTCGACGCGTTCTGCGTGTTGCCCTTCACCGCCGAGCTGTCCCGGATGGACCCGGCCGAGTTCGCCCACGAGGTGCTCGTGGACCGGCTGCACGCCGCGGCCGTCGTGGTCGGCGACAACTTCCGGTTCGGGCATCGCGCGGCCGGTGACCTGAAGACGCTCACCAAGCTGGGGGAGCGCTTCGGGTTCGCCGTCGAGGGTCTCGACCTGATCACCGACGACGGCGTGACGTTCTCCTCGACCTACATCCGGGCCTGTATCGATGCCGGGGACGTGGCGGTCGCCGTCGCCGCGCTGGGTCGCCCGCACCGCATCGACGGCGTCGTCGTGCACGGTGACCGACGCGGCCGCGAACTCGGCTTCCCGACCGCGAACGTGGCCTGCGCCCCGTTCAGTGCGCTGCCGGCCGACGGTGTCTACGCCGGTCGGTTCGTGCACACCGGGCGGTTGCTCCCGGCGGCGATCTCGGTGGGCACCAACCCGACGTTCTCCGGGCGCGAGCGCACGGTCGAGGCCTACGTGCTCGACGTCGACGAGGACTTCTACGGCCACGAGGTGGCGGTGGACTTCGAGTACCGGCTGCGCGGGCAGGAGCGCTACGACGGCGTCGATGCGCTGATCGAGCAGATGCACCGCGACGTGGCGCGCACCCGGGAACTGCTGGGCTGAGCACCGCCCGCGGTGTCGTGCGGCACGGGCCCGGAGGGGGCGGGTTTCCCGATTCCGGCCCGCGTCGGGGGCCCGGGCTGCGAGCATGCCGCCATGGCGACGGACCGACCGGCAGCGGTGCAGATCGCGGCCAACCGCGAGCGGCAGCGCGCGTTGTACGGCGCCCCGCTGGGCGATCGAGTGCACCGGCTGACCGGGCTGCTCGGGATCACGCAGGCCCGCCTGGCCGCGACGCTCGGGGTCAGCCCGGCGATGCTCAGCCAGCTGGTCAGCGCGCGCCGGATCAAGATCGGCGACCCGGCGGTGCTGGCCCGGCTGATGCTGCTGGACAAGCGGTGCCCGCCCGCGGCCGACCCGCCGGGTTCCGCCGCCGTCGACGCGCTGCTCGCCGAGGTGCGCACCGCGCAGTTGCACTGGGCGGTCCCGACCCGGTCGCACATCCTTCCCATCGCCGGGGCGGCGCGCCCCGGGGCCGGGCCCGTCGAGCGCAACGACCAGAGCCGGGTCCAGCCGTTCGGTCCGGACGGCGGTTCGCCCCGGCAGCGTGGTCAGGGTGTGGTGCCGGCGCGACCGGGCCCGGGCCCGCACCGCACTCCTGGCCGGCGCCGCAGCCACGATGCCGGGGTAGCGGCGCACCCGGTCGGGTCGGCACACCACGGCCGACCCCGCCCACCGGCCGGAGCCCTGCCCGGACCGCGCAGCGCGGCCGACGCCCTGCGTGCCGTCGCCGGGCCGTCGCAGCTCGTCGCTGCGGCTGCCACGCTGGACCGGGCCTTTCCCGAGCTGGCCGAGCTGCTGCGGCAGGCGGCCGGACGGCCGGTCGCCCGATGAGCCGGTGCGGCCGCCGAGTGACCGCTGGCGGCGGGCCGGGCGGGGCCCGCGGGACCGTGCTGGTCGCCGCCCCAGATCGTCCTGGTGAGCCAGGTCCCGGTGCGGGGCGGATTCCGCTACACCGGGGTGCGCCGGGTCCCGCTGCACAGCCGGTGATCTCTCCCGCGCCGGGCGGGCCGGGGGCCTTGGCCCGCTGAGCACTGGTAACCTGACGTACTGGGTTGGGCTGCAGTCCGTGGTGGCCGGCCCGTTGCACCCGCTCCCGCAGGCCCCCCGGGCTGGACGACGGGGTGCCCCGCCAGGGCGGGGACCACACGGCACAGACGAAAGAGGAGCACCACCCGTGGCACTGGACGCCGCAACCAAGAAGACCATCCTGGACGAGTACGGGGTCCACGAGGGCGACACCGGTTCGCCCGAGGCGCAGGTCGCGCTGCTGACCAAGCGGATCATCGGCCTGACCGAGCACCTCAAGCAGCACAAGCACGACCACCACTCCCGCCGCGGTCTGCTGCTCATGGTCGGCCGGCGCCGCCGGCTGCTGAAGTACCTGGCCCAGGTCGACGTCGCGCGCTACCGGTCCCTGATCGAGCGCCTCGGCCTGCGCCGCTGATCCACGCCGGTGCCGGGCGGTCCCGATCCTGGTGATCACCGCCCGGCCCCGGTGGGCACAACTACACAGGCAACAACGCAGCACCTGCGCTGCCACGCCGGAGGACGATCCGCCGGTCCTCGGTAGTGGCTCCCGGGCCTGCCGCTCTGAGCAGCGGTCCCCCGGAAGCTTCGATCGAAGACCGGCTCCGCCGAGGATCTTCCCGATGTGGCGGCCCGTGTGCGCACTCCACGAGGAGACAGCCACTTCATGACCGATCCCATCCAGAACGACGTGCATGAGACCACTGCCGTCATCGACAACGGCAGCTTCGGTACCCGGACGGTCCGGTTCGAGGCAGGCCGGCTCGCGCGTCAGGCTGCCGGTTCCGTCGTCGCGTACCTCGACGACGAGACCATGCTGCTGTCCGCCACCACGGCGTCCAAGCAGCCGAAGGAGCAACTCGACTTCTTCCCGCTCACCGTCGACGTCGAGGAGCGGATGTACGCCGCGGGCCGCATCCCCGGCTCGTTCTTCCGCCGCGAGGGCCGTCCCAGCACCGACGCGGTCCTGACCTGCCGGCTCATCGACCGGCCGCTGCGCCCGTCGTTCGTCGACGGCCTGCGCAACGAGATCCAGATCGTCGTCACGGTGATGAGCCTGCACCCGCAGGACCCGTACGACGCGCTGGCCATCAACGCCGCGTCGGCGTCGACCCAGCTCGCCGGCCTGCCGTTCTCCGGCCCGATCGGCGGCGTCCGCGTCGCGCTGATCGACGGCCAGTGGGTCGCCTTCCCGACCCACGAGCTGCTCGAGCGTGCCGCGTTCGACATGGTCGTCGCGGGCCGGATCGTCAGTGACGACGTCGCGATCATGATGGTCGAGGCCGAGGCCACCGAGCACACGATCGACCTCGTCGCGGGCGGTGCGCAGGCGCCGACCGAGCAGGTCGTCGCGGAGGGTCTGGAGGCGGCCAAGCCGTTCATCCGCTCCCTGGCCGTCGCGCAGCAGCAGCTGGCCGACGCCGCCGCGAAGCCGACGGGTGACTTCCCGACCTACCCGGCCTACCAGTCCGACGTGTTCGAGCTGGTCTCCGAGCTGGTCTCCGAGGACCTGGCCCAGGCCCTGACCATCCCGGCCAAGCAGGAGCGCGAGTCCCGGCTCGACGAGCTCAAGGCGAAGGTCGTCGAGCAGCTCGCCCCCCGTTTCGAGGGGCGCGAGAAGGAGCTCGGCGCGGCGTTCCGGTCGCTGACCAAGAAGCTGGTCCGCCAGCGGATCCTGCGCGACAAGGTCCGCATCGACGGCCGTGGACTGACCGACATCCGGCCGCTGTCGGCCGAGGTGGAGGTCGTCCCGCGGGCACACGGCTCGGCGCTGTTCGAGCGCGGCGAGACCCAGATCCTGGGCGTCACCACGCTGAACATGCTGCGCATGGAGCAGCAGATCGACTCGCTCGGCCCGGAGACGCACAAGCGCTACCTGCACCACTACAACTTCCCGCCCTACTCGACCGGTGAGACCGGCCGGGTGGGCTCGCCGAAGCGCCGCGAGATCGGCCACGGCGCGCTGGCGGAGCGGGCGCTGCTCCCGGTGCTGCCGACCCGCGAGGAGTTCCCCTACGCGATCCGGCAGGTCTCGGAGGCGCTGAGCTCCAACGGCTCGACGTCGATGGGTTCGGTCTGCGCCTCGACGATGTCGCTGTTCAACGCCGGTGTGCCGCTCAAGGCGCCGGTCGCGGGCATCGCGATGGGCCTGGTGTCCGACGAGGTCGACGCCGCGACGCAGTACGTGGCGCTGACCGACATCCTGGGCGCCGAGGACGCGTTCGGCGACATGGACTTCAAGGTCGCCGGCACCTCGGACTTCGTCACCGCGCTGCAGCTCGACACCAAGCTCGACGGCATCCCGTCGGAGGTGCTCGCGGCCGCGCTGTCGCAGGCCAAGGACGCCCGGCTGACCATCCTCGAGGTGATCGGCGAGGCGATCGACCGCCCCGACGAGATGAGCGCGTACGCCCCGCGGGTCACCGCGATCAAGGTCCCGGTCGACAAGATCGGCGAGGTCATCGGCCCGAAGGGCAAGATGATCAACTCGATCACCGAGCAGACCGGCGCCGACATCTCGATCGAGGACGACGGCACGATCTACGTCGGTGCGGCCGACGGCCCGTCCGCCGAGGCGGCCATCGGCCTGATCAACGCGATCGCCAACCCGCAGCTGCCGAAGATCGGCGAGCGGTTCCTGGGCACGGTGGTCAAGACCGCCGCGTTCGGTGCCTTCGTCTCGCTGGTGCCGGGCAAGGACGGCCTGGTGCACATCTCGAAGCTGGGCAACGGCAAGCGCATCGGCAAGGTCGAGGACGTCGTCAAGGTCGGCGACAAGATCCGCGTCGAGGTCTCCGACATCGACAACCGTGGCAAGATCAGCCTGCTGCCGGTGTCGGACGAGAACACCGCGCCTGCGTCCGACGCGCCGGCCGAGGGTTCCGGTGACGATGCTCCCACCGAGGCCACCGAGGCCACCGAGGTCACGTCGAGTTGACATCGCTCGTGACGCCGGGGGCGGGGGCTGTTGCTCCCGCCCCCGGTGTTTCTCGTACCGACCTGCCGGGTGGCGTCCGCGTCGTCACCGAGGCGGTGCCCGGGGTGCGCTCGGTGTCGCTGGGGATCTGGATCGCGATCGGTTCCCGGGACGAGACGCCAGAGCAGGCCGGCGCCGCACACTACCTCGAGCATCTGCTGTTCAAGGGCACCGCGCGGCGCACCGCGGCAGGCATCGCGGAGGAGATGGACGCCGTCGGTGGTGAGCTCAACGCGTTCACCGCGAAAGAGCACACCTGCTACTACGCGCACGTGCTCGACACCGATCTCCCGCTGGCCGTCGACGTGCTGGCCGACGTGGTGACCGATGCGCAGCTCGCGCACACCGACGTCGAGCTCGAGCGCGGCGTGGTGCTCGAGGAGATCGCGATGCGCGACGACGACCCCGAGGACCTGCTCGGCGACCTGTTCGACACGGCGCTGTTCGGTGACCACGTGCTGGGCCGTCCGGTGATCGGCTCCGAGGAGTCGATCCGCGGGATGAGCCGGGAGACCCTCTACGAGTTCTGGCGCGGCGAGTACACGACGCCCCGGATGGTGGTCGCCGCGGCTGGCAGCCTGACGCACAGCCACGTCGTGGATCTCGTCGGGGCGGCACTGGCACGGGCAGCCGAGCGCGTCGGCACCGCTGCGCGCCCGGTGCCGCCACGGGCCGCGAGGGCGCGGTTCGCCCTGGGCTCCGGCCCGCGGCTGGCCTTGCGCACGGAGGACACCGAGCAGGCACATCTGCTGCTGGGTGTCCCCGCGCTCGACCGCCACGACTCGCGGCGCACCGCGCTGGCCGTGCTCAACACCGCGCTCGGCGGCGGGCTGAGCTCGAGGCTGTTCCAGCAGGTCCGCGAGCAGCGTGGGCTCGCGTACTCGGTGTACTCGGCGACGGCGGCCTACGCCGACGCCGGGAGCCTGTCGGTCTACGCCGGCTGCGCCCCGGAGCGTCTCGGCGAGGTCGTGGGCGTGGTCCGCGACGTGCTGGCCGAGGTGGCCGCCGACGGGCTGACCACCGCCGAGCTGGCCCGGGCCCAGGGCTCGATGCGCGGTGGACTGGTGCTCGGCCTGGAGGACACCTCGTCCCGGATGAACCGGCTGGGGCGCTCCGAGCTCGACCACGGCCGGCAGCGCAGCGTCACCGAAAGCCTCGAGCGGATCTCCGCGGTGACCGCCGAGGACGTCGCGGCGGTCGCCGCCGAGCTGTTCGCCGCACCGCTGACCGCGGCCGTCGTCGGGCCTTACGACGACGAGGACGAGCTACCCGCCGCCCTGCGCGACCTGATCTGATCGGACCAGCGCCGATCAGGCCAGCCGCCACCGTCGGGCATCGGCACAATCAGCGTTCATGACACTCGTCACGGTCCTCGCCGGCGTGCTCATCGTGGTCGGCCTGGTCGGGATCGTCGTGCCGGTGCTGCCGGGCCCGCTGCTGGTGCTGGCCGGCATCGCGGTGTGGGCGGTCCCGCGGGGCGACGCGGTCGGCTGGACGGTGCTGGGCGTCGCCACCGCGATCCTGACGATCGGCGCCGTCGCGAAGTACCTGCTGCCCGGACGCCGGCTGCGCGACTCGGGTGTGCCGGGCCGGACGATCGCGGCGGGTGCCGTGCTCGGCGTCATCGGGTTCTTCGTCGTCCCGGTCGTCGGCCTGTTCATCGGCTTCGTGCTGGGCGTCTACCTGGCCGAACTCGCCCGTCTCGACGATCGTCGGGCCGCCTGGCCCTCGGCCCGCCGCGCGCTGGGCGCGGTGGGGTGGAGCATCCTCATCGAGCTGGCCGCGGCGTTGCTGGCCACCGCGGTGTGGATCGTGGGTCTGGTGGTCGGCTGAGTCAGGCCTCGAGGGAGTCGAGGCGGTCGGACCAGAACTGTTCGTAGGACCGGATCCACTCGTGGGCCCAGGCCAGCGGTGCCGGATCGAGCCGGCACACGTGCGTGCGGCCCTCCACCGTCCGTTGCACCAGCCCGGCGCCCTCCAGCGTCTGGACGTGCTTGGATGCGGCGGCCAGCGACATCGCGTACGGGGCGGCGAGGTCGCCGACCGAATGGGGTGCCGTGGACAGGCGGGCCAGCATGTCGCGCCGTGCCGGGTGGGCGAGGGCGCGGAACACGCGGTCCAGATGCTCGGGCTCCAGCACCGCGCTTCTCTCAATCATGTCGTTGAACCTACGGAGACTCCCGATGTTCGTCAACAATAAGGTTGAGCATTGTGCCGGACCGGGCCCCGGACCACTGCTCTAGGCTGCGCAGCATTGCAGGCGAACATGGAGGTGTACGGGTGAGCGAGGCGGTCGACAACGGCGGTCCGATCCGGGTGGCCGTGCTGGGTGCCCGGGGCCGGATGGGCGTCGAGGTGTGCAAGGCGGTCCAGGATGCCGACGACCTCGACCTCGTCGCGATGGTCGACGAGGGGGACTGGCTGTTCAACGTGGCCGACGCCGGTGCGCAGGTCGTCGTCGACTTCACCCGGCCCGATGTGGTCATGGACAACATCCGGTTCTGCATCGACCACGACATCGCGTGCGTCGTCGGGACCAGTGGGTTCGACGAGGCCAAGCTCGCCACCGTGCGCAGCTGGCTGGAACACAAGCCGGACGTGGGCGTGCTCGTCGCCCCCAACTTCGGCGTCGGTGCGGTGCTGGCCATGCACTTCGCACGCCGGGCGGCGCGGTTCTTCGACTCCGTCGAGGTGATCGAACTGCACCACGCCGGCAAGGTCGACGCCCCGTCGGGCACGGCGGCGCACACCGCGTCGCTGGTGGCCGCGGCCCGCGCCGAGGCGGGAGCCGGACCGGTGCCCGACGCCACTACACAGGAGCTCCCCGGAGCCCGCGGCGCCGACGTCGACGGCGTCCGCGTGCACTCGGTGCGGCTGCCCGGCCTGGTCGCGCACCAGGAGGTCATCCTCGGGACCGAGGGCGAGACGCTGACGATCCGGCACGACTCGATGAACCGCGGCTCGTTCATGCCGGGTGTGCTGATGGCGGTGCGCGCGGTGCGCGGACGACAGGGGCTGACCGTCGGGCTCGAGCCGCTGCTCGGCCTGGACTAACCGCGCAGCGCCGCGTCGAGCGGCCCGGAGACGCGGACCTCGCGCAGCGTCCCGTCACCGGTGTCCAGGGTGCGCGCGGCGCCGTCGGCCTCCCAGCCGGCGCGGGCGTAGAACTTCCGGGATGCGGTGTCCACCTCGGGCACCCAGGCCTGACCGCGCTCGGCGCCGCTCGCGCGCAGCGCGGTGGTGGCGGCGGCGAACAGCCGTCCACCGTGCCCGCGGCGTCCCCAGCGCGGCTCGACGAGCAGCGTGCTGATCTCGGCGAGTCCGGCTGTCTCCCCGGTGCCGGCGTAGAGCGCGGCCGCGCAGAACCCCACCGTCCAGTCGCCCTCGGTGGCCACCAGGACGTGGAAGCCCTCGCCGGCCTCCACGGCGGCCGCCCAGGCCCGGTGGGCCTCCGGCCCGGCGAGCTGCTCGATCGCCGCGGCCGGGACGATCTCGGCGTAGGCGGTCCGCCAGGTGTCGACCTGGATCCGGACGATCTCCTCGATGTCCTGCGCGTCTGCGGCTCGGACCGCGGCGATGGCCATGTGGGCATGCATACCGGACGGCCCGGGGCCCGGCTCGCGGCGGTGCCCGTCGAGCAGCGCGACCCCGGTGCTCACCGCACTGATCGAGAGCCTGCCGGCGCCGCCGGCCGTGACGGAGCAGCTCTCGCGCGGATGTAGTTCGCCATGACAACGTGTCGCTGTGACGCAGATCCGCGATGCCGCTCCATCGGCTACCCGGGCGAGCGGTGCCGGGACGGCCTGGGCTGCGCTCGGCGTCGTCTACGTGCTGTGGGGCTCGACCTACCTGTCCAACCGGCTGATCATCACCGACGTCCCGCCGCTGCTGTCGGGCGGATTCCGGTTCCTCGTCGGCGGTCTGCTGCTCACGATCATCGTGCTGGTGGCCCGGGGTACCCGGGTGTTCCGGATGACGCGCGCCCAGCTCGGCACCGTGCTGCTCTCCGGACTGCTGCTGCCGGCCTGGGGCAACGGGCTGGTCACCCTCGGGCAGCAGCACGTCGCGTCCGGGCTGGCGGCGCTGCTCATCGCGTCGGTCCCGCTCTACATCGTGCTACTGCGGGCGCTGAGCGGGGACCGGCCACGCCGGGCCACCCTGGTCGGGGTCGGAGTCGGCATGGTCGGGCTCGCGGTGCTGCTGCTGACCGGGCCGTCCGGGGGTTCTGGTGGTGTCGTCGGCAGCGCGTGGTGGGGGCCGTGGCTCGTGCTGCTGGCCGGGCTGGGCTGGGCCTCCGGCACCTTCGCGACCACCCGGCTGCCGGTCCCGCCCAACCCGTTCGCGCTGGCCGCGCTGCAGATGCTGGCCGGTGGCGCGATCCTGCTCGCGGTCAGCCTGGGCACGGGTGATCGGCTTGACGTCGGCACGGTCTCGGCGGTGGCGTGGGGGGCCTGGGTCTACATGGCGGTGATCGTCTCGGCCGGGGCGTTCAGCGCGTACGCCTACGCGCTGGCCACACTGCCGGTCTCCACGGTGGCGACCTATGCCTACGTCAACCCGGTGATCGCAGTGCTGCTCGGGGTGCTGGTGGTGGGGGAGCGGTTCTCGCTCGCACAACTGCTCGGCGGGGCCATCGTGTTGCTCGCCGTGATCCTGGTGATCGCTGCGGAGCGGGTCCGCCGGCCAGCGGCGCCGCCGGTGTGACGCCCGCCCGAGGACTGTCGCGGGCGGCTGGCAGCATCAGGGCCGTGACGCACACGCCCGTGGTGATCGGTCCGGCCGCCGCGCGGCGCACGGCACTGGCGGCGCAGGGCTTCGCCGACGCGCGCCCCGCAGGCGCGGTCACCCGCCGGCACCTGGTGCGCACCCTGGGCCGTACCCGGCTCCTGCAGGTCGACTCGGTCAACGTCGCCGTTCGGGCGCACTACATGCCGCTGTTCAGCCGGCTCGGCGCCTACGACCGGGCCCTGGTCGACGACGCCGCGTGGGCGCACTCGGCGCGGCGGCCGCGGCTGCTCGTCGAGTACTGGGCGCACGAGGCGAGCCTGCTGCCCGTGGCCGACTGGCCGCTGCTGCTGTCGGGGGCGAAGCCGCGCGGCTGGTGGCGGAACTATGCGGCGCTGGCCGACCGCGAGCCTGCGCTGGTCGACGACGTGCTGGCCGCGGTGAAGGAACTGGGCCCGGTCGGTGCGGGCACGCTGGAGACCGTGCTGGGTGGGCCCGGGCGCCGACGGCGGCCGGGCGTGTCGTGGTGGGAGCGCTCGGACGTCAAACGCATCTGCGAATGGCTGTTCGGAACGGGCGAGCTCACCACCGGCACGCGGGTCAACTTCCAGCGGCTCTACGACCTCACCGAGCGGGTGCTGCCACCGGAGGTGCTCGGCGCGGCCCCGGTCGATCCCGACGAGGCCGCCCGGGGCCTGGTCGCCAGGGCGGCCTCGGCCCTGGGCATCGCGACCGAGCCCGACCTGCGCGACTACTACCGGCTCGGACCGGCCCGCAGCCGGCAGGCCGTCGCCGAACTCGTGGAGGCGGGGGAGCTGGAACCGGTCACGGTCCGCGGCTGGCGGCACCCGGCCTATCGGCACCCGGCCGCCCGCACCCCGCGGCAGATCGGCGCCCGCGCGCTGCTGTGCCCGTTCGACCCGCTGATCTGGGAACGCGAGCGGACCGAGCGGCTCTTCGGCTTCCGGTACCGCATCGAGATCTACGTGCCCGAGCCGCAGCGCGAGTACGGCTACTACGTGTTCCCGTTCCTGCTCGACGACGCGCTCGTCGCCCGGGTCGACCTCAAGGCCGACCGTGCGGCCGGGCTGCTGCGGGTGCCCGGGGCGTTCGTCGAGCCCGGCGCCGACGGGGCCCGGGTCACCGCCGAGCTGGCCGCGGAACTGCGCCTCATGGCCGCCTGGCTGGAGCTCGACGGGGTGCTCGTCGGCGAGCGCGGGAACCTGGCCGCGCCGCTCGCCGCCGCGCTGCGCTGAGCTCCTCAAGAGCACGAAGGGCCGAGATCGACACCAGGCTGGTCGGAGGCATGATCGAACCACTCTGGCGTCGATCTCGGTGGTGGCTGCTGAACGCCGCGGTCGCGGCGGACGGCGTCAGACCGTCATGGCCGCCCGGGTCACCAGGACGTCGCCGGTACCCGTCCGGCCGCGCACGTGCAGCGCCGGTGCCTGCTCCGGCGCGACCGACGCGACCTCGAGGTCGCTGCGGGCCCGCCCCGAGCCCGACGACAGGTCCAGCTCGGCGGCCACGCCCGGATGTACCCCGATCCGCAAGCCCCCGGACCCGGTGGTGAGATCGAACCTCCCCGCCACGGCGTCCGCCACGGTGACCTCACCGGAGCCCGTGCGCACGCCCAGGTCGGCCGTGACCTCGCCGAGGCGGACGTCGCCGCTGCCGGCCTTGATCTCGCTCGGCCCGCCGAGGGCGGCCATCGCGATCCGCCCGGAGCCGGTGCGCACCCGGGCCCGGCCGGTGACCGGGCCGAGGTCGACCTCGCCGGAACCGGTGGTGACATCCAGGTCGCCCGCGACCTCCTCGAGGCGCGCGTCGCCCGAGCCGGTGCGGACCGAGGCCCACCCGGTCTGCCCGGTCACGGTGACGTCACCGGCCCCGGTGCGCACGGCGATCCGGGAGCGGGACGGGGCGCTGACCGTCACGGCGAGGGGCACCATGCGCAGCGGCAGGTCGGTCGCCGATCGGACCACCAGGCGCCGGCCGGTCTCCGACCAGGAGATCTCCGCGGCCCGCACCGCCTCGGCGGCCACGTCCGG
Source organism: Pseudonocardia mahuensis (assembly GCF_018531475.1). Classification (GTDB taxonomy): domain Bacteria; phylum Actinomycetota; class Actinomycetes; order Mycobacteriales; family Pseudonocardiaceae; genus Pseudonocardia. The sequence goes on along the minus strand of NZ_JAHDTG010000016.1, from coordinate 80,468 downwards.
CTGTGTCGCGCCGAACGGGTCCCCCGGCGCCGCGGCGGCGTTCCCGAGCCAGCCCAGCAGGCCGGTGATCCCCTGTGTCCAGGTGTTTCCCGCGGCCGGCTCGTGGCGGACCTCGACCCGCACCTCGTCGGTCTCGGTTAGGCTCACCTGCACCCGCCCGACGTCGATCGACACCTCCAGCTCGGCCGGCCCGGTGGCCGGCCAGCTCTGTTGCCGGACCAGGTCGGGACCCGGCTCGTCCATCTCGGCCCCGGTTGTCTCATCCATCGCACTCACCCCTGTACCCAGCCGCGCACGCGGCGTCCGTCGTCTCCGCGGCCCCGGTCCACGCGATGCCCGCGCCTGCCCTGCTTGCCCGACAGTGCTCCCTGCACGGCCTGCGACACCCACGAGTTGAGCGAAACGCCCTGCGCGGCCGCGGCCTGCTCGGCCTGGCTCTTGATCTGCTCGACCAGTCGCAGCGTGATGCGGCTGATGTCCCCGGCGTCCGGGCCGCCCGCAGCGGCGTAGGTCGGCCGCGGTTCGGGGGTCTCGTGCTCGGCGGCCGCGTCCGGGCTGACCGCGACCCGCACATCGCGGCCGTCCAGCCGCACCTCGACGACCCGGTCGCCCAGCGCCGCCGTCACCTCGGCCGCGAGGTCGGCGAGCGCGTTCATGATCGCCAGCCGGGCGGCCGGTTCGATCGCGGCGCCGAGCAGCGCGGCGGTCCGCCGGGTCTGCTCGTCACCGGCGGCCGCGGCTGAGGACAGGTCCTCGCGCAGCTGTGTGACGTACTGGCTGACATCCATGACGCCACTATGGCGTCAATAGTGATGTCACGCAAGGTCCGGATGGCGGCATCGCCGGGCTGTCGGGGGGCCCGGTTAGGCTGCCCGCATGCCGGAGACCGTGCCCCTGACCGTGCAGCTGGTCGCCAAGACCGAGTTCTTCCCCCCGGCCGACGTGCCCTGGAGTACCGACGCCGACGGCGGCCAGGCGCTCGCCGAGTTCGCCGGCCGGGCCTGCTACCAGTCGTGGGGCAAGCCCAACCCGGCGACGGCGACCAACGCCGGCTACCTGAGGCACATCCTCGAGGTCGGTCACCTCTCGGTGCTCGAGCACGGCACCGTGAGCTTCTACCTCGCCGGGATCTCCCGCTCGCTCACCCACGAGCTGATCCGGCACCGGCACTTCTCGTACTCGCAGCTGTCGCAGCGGTACGTGCCCGAGCGCAACGCGGCGATGGTCGAGCCCGATGTCATCGCAGCCGACCCGGAGCTGCACGCGCTGTTCCTCGAAGCGGCCGACGCGTCGGTCAAGGCCTACGAGGAGTTGCTGGCCGGATTGGAGAAGCGTTTCGCCGACGTGCCGAACGCGACGCTGCGCCGCAAGCAGGCCCGGCAGGCCGCGCGGGCGATCCTGCCCAACGCCACCGAGACCCGGATCGTGGTCACCGGAAACTACCGCGCCTGGCGGCACTTCATCGCGATGCGGGCCACCGAGCACGCTGACGTCGAGATCCGAGCCCTGGCGATCGAGTGCTTGCGTCAGCTGCAGCGCGAGGTGTCGAACGTGTTCAACGACTTCGAGATCGCAGCGCTGGAGGACGGGACCGAGATCGCCTCGAGCCCGTTCGTGACCGAGGGGTAGCGGAGCGCCCGAGCAAACAGCACCGAGGGGTAGCGGAGCGCTGCTTCCGTTGTCAGCGCGGAGGCGCACCCGCCGGTAGTTTGACCCCATGAGCCTGGCAGTCTTCGAACGCGCGGCGATCAGCGACGAGCTCGAGCGGTCCGGCCCGGACCGGCCGACGCTCTGCGATGGCTGGTCCACCCGGGACCTGCTGGCCCATCTCCTGGTCCGCGAGCGCCAGCCGTGGGCGGCGCCGGGCATCCTGGTCCCGGCGCTGGCGCCGGTGACCGAGCGGGCCATGCACGGCTACGCCGACACGCCGTGGCAGGACATGATCGATGAGCTGCGCGGCGGCCCGCCGCCGTGGTCGCCGTACCGGGTCGGCAAGGTCGACGAGTTCGCCAACGGCGCCGAGTTCTTCGTCCACCACGAGGACGTGCGGCGCGGGGAGCCGGGCTGGAAGCCGCGCGACCCGGACCCGGAGCGTGACGCCGAGCTCTGGAGCCTGCTCTCCCGGATGAGCCGGGTGCTCTTCCGCCGCAGCCCGGTCGGGCTCGTGGTGCGCCGGCCGAACGGCACCCAGCAGGTCGTACGTACCGGGCCCGGCCTGGTCACCCTGGTCGGAGAGCCTGCTGAGCTGGTGCTGCACGCCTTCGGTCGGGACGCGGCCCGGGTCGAGATCGAGGGCGCGCCGGCCGACGTCGAGGCCTACCGGAGCGCCGCTCGGGGACTGTAGCTCCGCTCCAGCTCAGGGACGGTCGAACTCGCCGGCCCGGACGCCGGCGAGAAACGCGTCCCATTCGGCAGCTGTGTGGATGTGCGCCGGACAGCTGCCGTCGGGCGCTCCTGCCGGATCATCCGAACGGCGATCTCCCGATCCAGCTGGGACCCGGTGCGGCGATGCAGCGACGCCCGGAAGAGCGCCCGGGTGCCCGACGGTTGCGCACACACGTATCCGCTCAGCGACCGGCAGGCCGCAGGATCCGCGCCGGGATCCCCTGCTGCTGGCAGAGGGCGAGCAGGTTCTGGTCGCGGGTGGCGCGCAGTGTGATCAGGCACTCGCGGACATCACGGCCGGTGGCGGGGTCGATCGCATCGATCATCCCGTTGACGACCACCGTGCCGACGAGTTCGCCGGGGTCGGCGCCGAAGGTTCGATGCAACGCCCGGAGCGCGATCTGGGCGATGTTGCTCGCGCGGCTTCAGCCTGTCGATGTGTGTGGTCGTGCCGAGCTGATTCGACCCGCTGCTGCCGTTTCCACTCGGCCTCGGCGGCGGCCACGGTGTCGGTGTCGAACCGGGCCTTTGCGTCCGCCGCCTCCCGCTCGAGCCGTGACCGGCCTCCCAGGAGCCGCAGGGCGAGGCTCGGCGCCGCTGGCTGGTAGTCCGACCAGCGCGGCGGCGACAGCCCGACCGCGTCCACCCCGAGGTCCAGAGCTGACACGGGCGCCGGTTTCTTCAACGAGCCGAGGCCCAGCGGGCCAGCGGGGGCGGCGAGTGATCGTGTCGGCAGCTCGTCGAGCGATCGGCGAGCCTGGTCGGCTTCCTCGGTTCGCCGTACTGCCTCGGCGTGCCGTGCGGCCAGGTGCTCCGTGCGGTCGATTCGCTCTTGTTCGCGTTGCTGCCGGCGGGCCTCCTGCGCCTGCTCGCGCTCGATCTGGCGGCGGAACTTCGCGTTCTGTTCTTCCCAGCCGCTTCGGATCGCCACATCCTTGAGTAGCCTTGCAGCTACGTTTGGTCAGCCGACGACGTTGGGAAAGCTGTTCGCGGCGACGCCGCGGGGCGGAGCGCGCGTCCGGATCCCGCGCCCCGGGCGGTACCGTCTACCCATGAGCCCGACCCCTCCTCAGCCCCGGCCACCGGGCCGCCCGTTCGGACAGGTGTTGACCGCGATGGTCACGCCCTTCGATGCGGACGGAGCTCTCGACCTGGCCAAAGCCGAGGAGCTCGCCAACCACCTGGTCGAGCTCGGTAACGACGGCCTGGTCGTCAACGGCACCACGGGTGAGGGGCCGACGACCACCGACGCCGAGAAGTCCGAGCTGGTGCGCGCGGTGGTCAACGCCGTGGGAGACCGGGCGACCATCGTGGCCGGTGCCGGTACCTACGACACCGCGCACAGCGTCCACCTCGCACGGGAGGCGGAGAAGGCGGGCGCGCACGGTCTGCTCGTCGTGACGCCGTACTACTCGCGGCCGCCGCAGTCCGGGCTGGTGCTGCACTTCACCGCGGTGGCGGACGCCACCGACCTGCCGGTGATGCTCTACGACATCCCTCCGCGCAGCGTCATCCCGATCGAGGTCGAGACGCTGCAGCGGCTCGCCGAACACCCCCGGATCGTCGCGGTGAAGGACGCCCGCAACGACCTGCGGGTGGGCACCGAGGTGCTGGCCACGACCACGCTGGCCTACTACTCCGGTGACGACCCGGTGAACCTGCCGTGGCTGTCGGTCGGAGCGGTCGGTTTCGTCAGCGTGATCGGGCACGTGGTGGCCGACCGGCTGCGCGCGCTGCTCGACGCCTACGAGGCCGGCGAGGTCGAGCGGGCCCGGGCGCTGCACGCCGCCACGCTGCCGGTGATCCGTGCGATGGGCCGGGTCGGCGGGGCCGTGTTCGCCAAGACGGCGATGCGGCTGCGCGGCCTGGACGTCGGCGACCCACGGCTCCCGCTGCCACCGGCCACCGAGGATCAGGTGACCGCGATCGCCGCCGACCTGGCGGCCGCGGGCATCGCCCTCGACCCGTCCACGCGCGAGCGCTCCGTGCCAGGGCACGGGGCGCTCGGGGCCCCCGCGACGGTTGACCTCGGGGCGGAGGTCGCTTACCGGTGAGCCGGCCACCTGCACGGTCCGACCGATCCCGGTCCGACCGGCGATCCCGTCCGCCTCGCCGCGACAACGGTCGCCAGGGCGCCCTCGCCAGCCCGGACGAGGCCAATCGCGCGGAGCTGCCCGCCGGTCCGCCCCCGCCGCTTCCCGATGGGGGGATGCGGGTGTTCGCTCTCGGCGGCATCGGCGAGATCGGCCGCAACATGACCGTCTTCGAGTACGAGGGCCGGTTGCTGGTCGTCGACTGCGGGGTGCTGTTCCCGGCGGAGGACTCGCCCGGTGTCGACCTGATCCTGCCGGACTTCCGCGCCATCGAGGACCGGCTCGACGACATCGACGCCCTGGTGCTCACCCACGGCCACGAGGACCACATCGGCGCGGTGCCGTTCCTGCTGCGCCAGCGGCCCGACCTGCTCGTCGTCGGCTCGCGGTTCACGCTCGCGCTGGTCGCGGCCAAGTGCAAGGAGCACCGGCTCACCCCGCACCTGCTCGAGGTGGCGGAGGGCGCGCGGCTGCGGCACGGAGCGTGGGACTGCGAGTACTTCGCGGTCAACCACTCGATCCCCGACGCGCTGGCCGTCGCCATCCGCACCCCGGCCGGGCTGGTGCTGCACACCGGCGACATCAAGCTCGATCAGCTCCCGCTGGACGGGCGGCTGACCGACCTGGCCGGTTTCTCCCGGCTCGGTGACGAGGGCGTCGACCTGTTCCTGGTCGACTCCACCAACGCCGACGTGCCGGGCTTCGTCACCTCGGAGGGGGAGATCGGCCCGGTCATCGAGGGGATCTTCCACCAGTCGACGGGGCGGATCATCGTGGCCTGCTTCGCCAGCCACGTGCACCGCGTGCAGCAGGTGCTGGACGCCGCGGCCCACCACAACCGCAAGGTGTGCCTGGTCGGGCGGTCGATGGTGCGCAACATGGGCATCGCCGTCGAGCTCGGCCTGCTCAAGGTGCCCGACGGCCTGCTCGTCGAGCTCGAGCAGGCCGTGGAACTGCCCGACGACGAGCTCGTGCTGATCTCGACGGGGTCGCAGGGCGAGCCGCTCTCGGCGCTGTCGCGGATGGCCCGCGGCGACCATCGGTCGGTGCGCATCCGGCCGGAGGACACGATCATCCTGGCCAGCTCGCTGATCCCGGGCAACGAGACCTCGGTCTTCGCGGTGATCAACGGGTTGACCCGGCTGGGCGCCACGGTGGTCCACCAGGGCAACGCCAAGGTCCACGTCTCGGGGCACTCCCCGGCGGGGGAGCTGCTGTTCCTGTTCAACGCGGTGCGCCCGAGCAACGTCATGCCGGTGCACGGCGAGTGGCGCCACCTGCGGGCCAACGCGAGGCTGGCCGTGCGGACCGGGGTGCCCGAAGAGGCGGTCGTGCTCGCCGAGGACGGCGTGGTGGTCGACCTGGTCGACGGCAAGGCGGCGATCACCGGCCGGGTCGAGGTGGGCCGCGTCTACGTCGACGGGCTCGCGGTCGGCGACATCGGCGAGACCACACTGGGTGACCGGCTGGTGCTCGGCGAGGGTGGCTTCATCTCCATCACCGTCGCGGTGGACTCGGCCACCGGCCGGGCGGTGTCCCGGCCGACGGTGTCCGGGCGCGGATTCTCCGACGACCCGAAGGCACTCGACGCGGTGCTGCCGATGATCGAGGACGAGCTGTCCCGCACCGAGAACGAGGGCATCACCGACACGCACCGGATCGCGCAGTCCGTGCGCCGGGTGGTCGGCAAGTGGGTCGGCGAGACCTACCGGCGCCGGCCGATGATCGTCCCGACGGTGATCGCGCTCTGAGTCGTCCGCGGGTGGGTGGCGCGGGCAGGTCGTGCTCGTGCCGCCCTGATCCGCTCTCGGCCGCGGGGCCGCCGGGGCGCTGCGTCGGACGCCACTCCGGGGCCCGCGGGTGCGTCGGAACCGAACTGCGTGACCCGCCGGGGCTACCGTGTGCGCCATGGCAGGACGCTCGACGACCGGTGGCGGGACCGGTAGCAGGGGTGCCGCTTCGCGGTCGACGCGGGCGACCGGCTCGTCCCGATCCACGTCCGCGTCCCGATCGGGGTCCTCGGGCCGATCGAGTTCCGCGGCCCGGCGTCCGGCCTCGGGCACGCGGCGCAGGCCCGCCCCGCGCAAGCCCCCGCCCCAGCGCGGGCCCGACCTGATCGACCGTGGGATCGACGCCGTGGGCCGCGGCATGGTGAAGCTGGGCCGGCGCGCCGGCCGGGCGGCCGGGCGGACCCGCGAGATCGACCCCGCGCACCGGCGCGACGGCATCGGCGTCGGGTTCATCGTGCTCGCCGTGATCGTCGCCGCCGGGGCATGGTGGGGTGCCGGCGGTCCGGTCGGCCACGGCCTGTCGGTCGTGATCGGCTCGGTGGTCGGGGTCGCCGGGGTGCTGCTGCCGGTGGTGCTGCTCGGCATCGGCGTGGTGCTGATGACCACCGAGCCGCACCCGGAGGCCCGGCCGCGGATCGCGGTGGGCACGCTGCTGCTCCTGATCGGCGTGCTGGGCCTGGTGCACCTGTTCTCCGGGTCACCGAACGACCCTGCGCAATGGTCGGAGGGCGGCGGCGCGATCGGCTACCTCGGTGGCACCCCGCTGGCCAGCGGGTTGACCGAGTGGGTTGCGGTGCCGGTGCTCGTGCTGCTTTCGTTCTACGCGTTCCTGGTGCTCACCGCGACGCCGGTGCGTGGGGTGCCGGACCGGGTGCGCCGACTGCTCGGCCATCCCGGCCCCGACGACTTCGACGACGACAGCGAGGACGGTACGGACGCCGGGGACGATCCCGTCACCGACGAGCCGCCGGTGGCGCTGCGCCGCCCGTCGCGGCGCCGGCAGTCGGCGCGCGCCGCCGATGCATACCGCGACGACGAGCACGCCGAGAGCCCGGAGGGCGCCGGAGAGTCCCCCGAGCCGGCCCGCCCGCCGCGCGCGAAGGCGCGTCCGCCCGCCGCCGTGGCCGCCGCCGCGGCGCCGGCCTCCGAGCCCGACCCGATGCCCGGGGCCGGGGAGCAGTTGCGGATGGCCGTCGGGGAGACGGCGGGCTCGGCCGATTACGTGCTGCCCCCGTCGGACCTGCTGCCGACCGGGCCGGCGCCCAAGACCCGCAGCAGCGCCAACGACGCCATGATCGAGGCGATCAGTGGCGTGCTCGACCAGTTCAACGTCGATGCGCAGGTCACGGGCTTCACCCGGGGTCCGACGGTCACCCGCTACGAGATCGAACTCGGCCCGGCGGTGAAGGTCGAGAAGATCACCCAGCTGACCCGCAACATCGCCTATGCGGTCGCGACCGACAACGTCCGGCTGCTCGCGCCGATCCCCGGCAAGTCCGCCGTCGGAATCGAGGTGCCCAACACCGACCGCGAGATGGTCCGCCTGGGCGACGTGCTGCGCAGCGGCAACGCCCGCAAGGAACAGCACCCGCTGGTGATCGGGCTCGGGAAGGACATCGAAGGTCACTTCCTGGTGGCCAATCTGGCGAAGATGCCGCACCTGCTGGTGGCCGGTTCCACGGGTTCGGGTAAGTCGAGCTTCGTCAACTCGATGCTGGTCTCGCTGCTGTCCCGGGCCACCCCGGACGAGGTCCGGATGATCCTCATCGACCCGAAGATGGTCGAGCTGACGCCCTACGAGGGCATCCCGCACCTGATCACGCCCATCATCACCCAGCCCAAGAAGGCGGCCTCCGCGCTGTCCTGGCTGGTGGAGGAGATGGAGCAGCGCTACCAGGACATGCAGGTCAACAAGGTCCGCCACGTCGACGACTTCAACCGCAAGGTGAGATCCGGCGACATTGCGGCACCGCCGGGCAGCGAGCGGGAGTATCGGCCCTACCCGTACATCCTGTGCATCGTCGACGAGCTGGCCGACCTGATGATGACCGCGCCGCGTGACGTCGAGGACGCGGTCGTGCGGATCACGCAGAAGGCCCGCGCGGCCGGCATCCACCTGGTGCTGGCCACCCAGCGGCCGTCGGTCGACGTCGTGACCGGTCTGATCAAGACCAACGTGCCGTCCCGGCTCGCGTTCGCGACGTCGTCGCTCACCGACAGCCGCGTCATCCTGGACCAGCCGGGCGCCGAGAAGCTGATCGGTATGGGCGACGGGCTGTACCTGCCGATGGGCGCGGGCAAACCGACCCGTATGCAGGGCGCGTTCGTCGGGGACGACGAGATCTCCGAGATCGTCGCCTTCACCAAGCAGCAGGCCGAGCCGACCTACACCGACGGCGTCACCGCGGCCAAGGCGGGCGAGGCCAAGGAGATCGACCCGGACATCGGGGACGACCTCGACGTGCTGCTGCAGGCCGCCGAGCTCGTCGTCACCTCGCAGTTCGGGTCGACGTCGATGCTGCAGCGCAAGCTGCGCGTCGGGTTCGCGAAGGCCGGTCGGCTCATGGACCTGCTGGAGTCACGCGGCGTCGTCGGGCCCTCGGAGGGATCCAAGGCGCGTGACGTGCTGATCAAGCCCGACGAGCTGGAAGGGGTGCTGTGGCTGATGCGGGGCGGGGGAGGGCCAGCACCCGGCGGGGAGGAGTGACGCGGGCGAACAGAGCCCTGGTCCGCGGGACTGTCCGTAGCGGTGTGCGGGCGGTGTGTGGTCGTTCCCACCGGGCCTGATCGCGACGGCAACTACCTCGCCTGTCAGAGTAGGGAATCGATCGGTTCCGACGGACGGATCCGGCCGATGGCTGAACGGAGATGGTTCGGGGCATGTTGCGCTTCTTGCGACGGGGTGAACGGGCCGGTCGTGGCGCCGATACCGGGCGACACGCGCTGATGCCGATCCCGCTCACCGGTGGACTGCTCAGCGGCCAGGTGCGCGACGCCGAGGGCCGTCCGCTGGCCGGCGCCGAGATCTCGGTGTTCGACCGGTCGACCCGCCGGGTGGCGCATTCGGACAGCGACCAGTTCGGCTTCTTCTGCGCTGCCGTGGTGCCCGGTGAGTACCGGGTCCGAGCCGAGGCGGGCGGCTACCACAGCGTCACCGACGCGGTCGAGGTCGACTGGGGCAAGCACGCCCAGCTCGGTCAGGTCACGATGGTGCCCGACGACACCCAGCGTCCGCCGACGCCGGGCGTCTACGACATCGACCAGACCCACTCCGCGGTGCGCTTCGTGGCGAGGCACATCGCGCTGTCCCGGGTCTACGGCCGGTTCAACGACTTCCGCGGTCAGATCCAGATCGCCGAGCCGTTCGAGGACTCCCACGTCGAGGTCGTCATCGAGGCGGCCAGCGTCGACACCAGCGTCGAACAGCGCGACGACCACCTCCGCTCGGCCGACTTCCTCGACGTGGCGAAGTTCCCGCAGCTGCGCTTCAGCAGCACGCGGTTCTCCCAGCGCGGCGGCAACCGCTGGCTCATCGACGGCGAGCTCACCCTGCACGGGCTGACCAGCGACGTGCAGCTGGAGACGACCTTTCTCGGCATGCAGGAGTGGAACGGTGTCCGGGCGGGCGCCGTCGCGAGGACGGAGCTGCACCGCGAGCACTTCACGCTCAACTGGCAGCAGATGCTGTCCCGCGGGGTGCCCGTGGTGGGCTCGACGATCGAGATCACGCTGGATGTGCAGGCGACCCTGAAGAGCTGACCCGTCCCGATCCCGACCCGTCGGGGTTGCGGAACCCGTGCTGGCGCCAGGCCTCGTACATCGCGACGGCCGCCGCGTTGGCCAGGTTCAGCGACCGGGAGGTCGGGAGCATCGGCAACCGCACCCGGTCGCTGACCTCCGGCGCGTGCTCGACCTCGGGCGGCAGCCCGGCCGACTCGCAGCCGAACAGCAGCACGTCCCCGGGGGCGTAGGCCACGTCGGTGTAGCACCGGGTCGCGGTCGTGCTGAACGCGTAGACGGCGGCCGGCAGCAAGGCCCGCCAGGCCGCGGCGAGGTCGGCGTGCACGTGCACCCGGGCGAGATCGTGGTAGTCCAGCCCGGCCCGGCGCACGTTGCGCGCGTCCAGCGAGAACCCCAGCGGCTCGACGAGGTGCAACTCGGCCCCGGTGTTGGCGGCCAGCCGGATCGCGTTGCCGGTGTTGGGCGGGATCTCGGGGGTGTGGAACACGATCCGGAACACGCGGGAGATCCTGGCGCGGTGCCGCGCCTGCGCCGGTAGGGGGTCCCGAAGTTCCGGACGTTGCCCTCGGGGGCGCGGACGGCGAACTGCCGGCTGCCGTCGGACGAACGGCAACGGGTCACCCCCGCCCGGTGGCCGCGGGCCGTTCGGCGAGCCAGGCGGTGGCGGTGAGCCCGGCGAGCTCGCGGAAGTCGCGCGCGAGATGGGCCTGGTCGACGTAGCCGCACCGCGCGGCGACGTCGGCGAGGGAGGGCCGGTGCGGGCCGCGCAGCAGGTCGCAGGCCCGCTCGAAGCGGATCACCCGGGCGGCGGCCTTGGGGGACAGGCCGACCTCGCGGCGGAACCGGTCGGCGAGATGCCGGCGGCTCCAACCGACCTCCCGGGCCAGGTCCCCGATGCGCAACGTGCCGCCGGTGGCGGTCAGCCGCTCCCAGGCGTAGCCGACCTCGGGCACGGTGCCCGCCGGGTCGGCGCCGCGGTGCTCGGGGGGCACCAGGTCGGCGAGCGTCGCGTCGAGCAGTGCGAACCGTTGCACCCAGCCCGCCGTGGTGGCCAGCCGGTCGAGCAGTGGCGCCGCCCGGCGGCCGAGCAGCGCGGCGAGGTCGACGACGTCGCCGGCCAGCTCACCGGCCGGGACGCCGAGCAGGACGCGGGCGCCGCGCCAGGTCAGTCGCAGCTGCAGCCCGGTCTGCGGCACACCCTGGGCGATCAGCGCCGGCGCGTCGTGCAGTCCGCCGACCATCGCGACGAACGAGCCGGGGGAGCGCGCGGGGCCGGGCGTCCGCAGCACCTCGACGGTGCCGTCCAGGCAGAGCAGGAACGTCAGGTGCGCCGACGGGACCCCGTGGTGGACACCGGGCTCGGCGGCACCCATCCGGTAGCCAGAGTAGGCGGTGACGAACGGCCGCAACCCCGCCGCCGGCCGGGCCCAGACCAGCTCGTCGCCCGTCTCCCGGGCATCGGAGCCGGCCGGCGCGACCATGATCCGAGGCTACCGCCTCCCGTGCGCGGAAACAGTCGCAGGAACAGCGTTACTCGCGCACGGGCGGCGGCAGCCGCAGCATCATCCGCACGTTGCCGAGGGTGTTGGGCTTGACGTGCGCAAGATCGAGGAACTCGGCGACGCCGGCGTCGTAGGAGCGCAGCATCGCGGCGAACACGTCCGGCGACACCGGGGTCCCGTCGATCTCGGCGAACCCGTGCCGGCCGAAGAAGTGCTTCTCGAACGTCAGCACGAACAGCCGCTCCAGCCCCAGGTCACGGGCGTTGTCGATCAATGCGCTGACGATCGCGTGCCCGACGCCCTGACCGAGCACCCGGGGGTCCACCGCGACCGTCCGGATCTCGCCCAGGTCCTCCCAGAGCACGTGCAGCGCACCACACCCGACGACCTCGCCGTCGATCTCGGCTACCAGGAACTCCTGCACCGACTCGTAGAGCGTGACGATCTCTTTCGCCAACAGGACCCGGCCGGCGTAACCGTCCACCAGGGACTTGATCGTCGTCACGTCGGCGGTCCTGGCCCGCCGCACGGCCACCACTGCCACGACGGGTCAGAGTAGATCACCCGGGGCCGTCTACCCTGGTCCGTGTGTCGACACCCCGCAGAGCTGCCCTACTGACCCTGGGCTGCGCGCGTAACGAGGTCGACTCCGAGGAACTGGCCGGCCGGTTGGTCGGGAGTGGTTGGGAGCTGGTGGAGGCCGATCCGGGTGCGGACCCGGACGCGGGCCCCGCGCCGGACGTGATCGTGGTCAACACCTGCGGCTTCGTCGAGCAGGCCAAGAAGGACTCGATCGACACCCTGCTGGCCGCCTCGGATGTCGCGAAGGCCAGTGGTGCCAAGGTGGTCGCGGTCGGCTGCCTGGCCGAGCGTTACGGCGCCGAACTGGCGGAGAGCCTGCCCGAGGCCGATGCCGTACTCGGCTTCGACGCCTACCCCGAGCTGGCCGAACGCCTCGGCGACGTGCTCGGTGGGCACGCGCCCGCGCCGCACGTCCCGGTGGACCGCCGCACACTGCTCCCCATCTCACCGGTCCAGCGCCCGGCCGCGGTGGCCGACGTCGCGGTCCCCGGCCACGCCTGGGTGCCCGACCTGTCCCGGCGCCGGCTCCACGACCGCCCGGTCGCCCCGCTCAAGCTGGCCTCCGGCTGCGACCGCCGGTGCGCGTTCTGTGCGATCCCGTCCTTCCGCGGCGCGTTCGTCTCCCGGCCGCCGGCCGACGTGCTGGCCGAGGCGATGTGGCTGGCCGGTCAGGGGGTCCGCGAGATCGTGCTGGTCAGCGAGAACTCCACGTCCTACGGCAAGGACCTGCCCGGCGGTACGCGAGCCCTGGTCGACCTGCTGCCACGGATGGCCGCGGTGCCCGGCATCGACCGGATCCGGGTCAGCTACCTGCAGCCCGCCGAGGTCCGCCCCGACCTGCTGAAGGTCATCGCGACCACCCCCGGCGTCGCGCCGTACTTCGACCTGTCCTTCCAGCACGCCAGCCCGTCGGTGCTGCGCCGGATGCGCCGCTTCGGTTCGCGTGCGGACTTCCTCGACCTCTGCGAGCGCATCCGGGCACTGGCCCCCGGGGCCGGCATCCGCAGCAACGTGATCGTCGGCTTCCCCGGTGAGACCGAGGAGGACCTGGCCGAGCTCGAGGCGTTCCTGACCGGGGCGCGCCTGGACGCGGTGGGCGTGTTCGGCTACTCCGACGAGGACGGCACCGAGGCCGCCGGCTACGACGGAAAGCTCCCGGCCGACGAGGTCGCGGCGCGGGTGTCGCGGATCTCCGAGCTGGTCGACGAGCTGATGACCCAGCGCGCCGAGGACCGGATCGGCACCGAGGTCACGGTCCTGGTCGAGCAGGCCGAGGACGACGACTTCGAGTGCACCGGCCGGGCCGAACACCAGGCCCCCGAGGTCGACGGCGAGTGCGTGTTCGAGCGTGGCTCGGGGCTCGAGGTCGGCGATCTGGTGCGCGCCGTGGTGGTCGGCACCGAGGGCACCGACCTTGTCGTGTCGCCGCGGGAGATCCTCCCCCGGGCGGTGCGCCCTGCCGCGGACGATCCCGCGGCCGCGGTCCTGGGGCGCGGGTGAACTCGCTCCCGGCGGGGGGCGCGTCCACCCCGCCGGGCAGCGCCCCGCCGCTGCTCAACATCGCCAACGTGCTCACCGGGCTGCGCCTGGTGCTGGTGCCCGTGTTCGTCGCCGCGCTCTTCGTCGGCTCCGGCCGCGATGTCGACTGGCGGCTGATCGCGTTCGGCATCTTCGCGGTGGCTGCGTTCACCGACAAGCTCGACGGCGAGATCGCCCGCAAGCGCGGGCTGGTCACCTCGTTCGGCACGATCGCCGATCCGATCGCCGACAAGGCCCTCACCGGTTCGGCTCTCGTCGGGTTGTCCGTGCTGGAGCTGATCCCGTGGTGGATCACCATCGTGATCATGGGGCGGGAGATCGGGATCACGCTGCTGCGGTTCTGGGTGCTACGCCACGGGGTGATCCCGGCCAGCCGCGGGGGCAAGGCCAAGACCTTCGTGCAGACCCTTGCGATCGGGCTCTACCTGCTGCCGCTGACCGAGCTGCTCGGTGGCCTCGTCGTGGTCGAGGTCGTGCGCTGGACCGTACTCGCGGTCGCACTGGCGCTGACCGTCGTCACCGGACTCGACTACGTGCTGCGGGCGCTGCGGCTCCGCGCGGCGGCGTCGAAGGCCCTGCACGACACCCCCTGACCGCCCCACCGACGGCCTCTCGGAGCACGCGACGACCGCCGGTGTTCGCCGTCAGCGTACATGTCGGACCGCTCGATGACGGACGCGGATCGGCCGGAGTGAGTACGGTGAGGCGCACCGGACCGATCGCAGATCGGGCCGGCCGAGCGGCCGGGTGCGAGGAGGGGTGGCATGGCTGTGCTGCTGCGTGAAGCGATCGGCGGCAGCCTTCGGCGTGCCCGCACCGCGCGACGGCGGACGTTGCGGGACGTCTCCCGGCGCGCCCGGGTGAGCCTGGGCTACCTGTCGGAGGTGGAGCGCGGTCGCAAGGAGCCCTCCAGCGAGCTGCTCGCCGCGATCTGCGAGGCACTCGACATCTCGCTGCCCGACCTCATCGCCGCGGCAGCCGAGGACATGGCCGCCGCGCTGCGCCCGCAGATGGTGGTCCCGATCGGGCAGCGGCACGCCGATCTGCGTATCGCCGGCGCCGGCAACCCGCTGGTGAGCCCGCAACCGGCGGCACCGCTCGCGCCGTCCGCGCGCGTGGCCCGGGTCAGCGCCGCCGCCTGAGTCCCGTTCTCCCGTTCCGGCCGGGTCTGTCCGGTCCGCCCACGGCGGCCGGCCTCGACCGTTGGGTAGCCTGGTCTCCGGGTCGCCCCCCGGGCGGCCTCCGGAAGATCCCCGATATCGTCGGCGCGCGCTGGAAGCGGGCCCCGCGCGATGCCACGATGGGGCGCAGCAAGCGGCGAACCGACGCCCCAGTCGGACGGCGCGGTGGCAGACGGTGTCGCACTCGGAGGTAGGCGGAGCAGATGGCCAACGCTTTCACCAAGGCCTGGAAGTACCTGATGGCGTTGTTCTCGTCGAAGGTCGACGAGTACGCGGATCCCAAGGTGCAGATCCAGCAGGCCATCGAGGACGCTCAGCGGCAGCACCAGGCGCTCTCGCAGCAGGCGGCCGCGGTGATCGGTAACCAGCGGCAGCTCGAGATGAAGCTCAACCGGCAGCTGGGCGAGATCGAGAAGCTGCAGGCCTCGGCCCGGCAGGCCCTCGTGCTCGCCGACCAGGCCCGCGCCCAGGGTGACGAGACGACCGTCCAGCAGCGCGAGCAGGCCGCGCAGGCCTTCGCGACCCAGCTGGTCACGGCCGAGCAGTCCGTCGAGGACCTGAAGACCCTGCACGACCAGTCGATCCAGGCGGCGGCGCAGGCCAAGCAGGCCGTCGAGCGGAACTCGATGATGCTGCAGCAGAAGATCGCGGAGCGGACCAAGCTGCTCAGCCAGCTCGAGCAGGCCAAGATGCAGGAGCAAGCCGCGGCCTCGCTCCGGCAGATGACCGAGCTCTCCGCCCCGGGCAACACCCCCTCGCTGGAGGAGGTCCGGGACAAGATCGAGCGGCGCTACGCCAACGCGATCGGTTCCGCCGAACTCGCGCAGAACTCGGTGCAGGGCCGGATGCTCGAGGTCCAGCAGTCCACGGTCGACATGGCCGGGCAGAACCGGCTCGATCAGATCCGCGCGTCGCTGCACGGCACCCCGGTCGCCGGTGAGGTGACCTCCGGCTCGCAGCAACCGACCACCCAGCTCCCGGCCTCTCCGCAGAGCGGCCAGCAGACCCAGCAGCAGCCGGGTACCGCCTGAGCCACTCGTCCGTCACGACGCCCGTCCCGGTTCCCGGGGCGGGCGTTCGTCGTCGCAGGGGTTCGGGCACCTACGGGCAGTGTGCCGCCGTCCGCCGGCCCGGCGGGACTCCGTGATCGCCGGTCGGAAGCCGAATCGACCACGGCCGGCTCCTTCGCTGCCGGGTCGGTGATCACCGGCCCGTCGACAGGAGCTGGGGGCCCTCCCCGCGTTGCCCCGGTGCTCGCTTCGGCGGTGGCGCGGGCCCAGGCTGGCAGCGCGGACACCAGTAGGCCACGCGCGCGTAGACCCCGTCGCCCTGCTCCGCGGTGCGGATCCGGGTGCCGCAGCGCCGGCAGCGCTGCCCGGCACGCTCGAACACCCAGTGCGCCTCGCCCGGGTGCAGCGACCCGGTGGTGCTCTGCTCCGGGCGGTCGGCGTTGCGCAGCAGGAGCTTCCGCGACAGCGCGATGGTCCCCGGCAGGTCGGGGACGTCACGCACGAGCGTCCACGGGGAGAGCCCGAGCAGGAAGCAGACCTCGGCCTTGTAGAGATTCCCGATGCCCGCCATGACGCGCTGTTCCAGCAGCGCGAGCCCGATCTCGGCGTCGCGGCGTGCCTCCAGCCGGCGCAGCACCTCGGTGGCGTGCCCGTCGTTCCAGCCCGGGTCGAGCAGGTCCGGGCCGAGATGGCCGACGAGCCGGTCCTCGGCGGTGGTCGGCAGCAGTTCCATGTCGTGCAGCGCGAAACCCACCGCGACCCGGTCCTCGGTCTCCAGCACGGCGCGGGCCTCGTGGGCGGGCCGCCGCCAGCGCATCCCGGGCCGGTAGAGGTGCCACGAGCCGTCCATCCGGAAGTGGCTGTGCAGGCTGCGGCCGTCGTCGAAACGGGTGAACAGGTGCTTGCCGACGCTCGCGACCCCGAGCACCGTCAGGCCGGCGAGATCGTGCTCGACGAGCCGCGGGTGCCGCAGTTCCCCGCGCAGCAGCCGGTGGCCGGAGAGCGCCGCATGCAGTCGCTTGCCGGCGAGGTGCACGGTGTCGCCCTCGGGCACGGGACCGACGGTAGCCGCCACCGGGCCCGTTCGCCGCCCGTGCGTCGGTCGACGGACCGGGGTGGCCACAGCCCGGGCATGCGGTCCTGGGTCTCGACCCGCTGCGCGACGGCGAAGAGCTGCGCCGCGGGGTCGGGGTCCAGCTGCAGGACTCGAAGGTGAGCGGATGACCGTCGGCGAGGCCGTCGCCCTCTGTGCGTCGTTCTACCCCGATCCTGCTGACGGCGACGAACTGCTCGACCGGCTCGGGTTGGCGGCCAGGCGAAGGACCCGGTTCGGCGCGCTGTCCCGGGGGCCAGCAGCAGCGCCTGGTGATCGTGCTGGCCCTGATCGGCCAACCGCGGATCGGTGCTCGACGAGCTGACGACGGGCCTGGACCCCCGGTCGCGGCGGTCCACGTGGGAGCTCGTCGAACAGATCCGTGCCGACGGTGTCACGGTCCTGCTGGTCACCCATTTCATGGAGGAGCCGAGCGGCTGTGCGACCGGGTCGCGCTCATCGACGCCGGGCGCGTCGTGGCGATCGACAGCCCGGCCGGTCTCGTCGAGCGGGTCCAGGCGCCCCAACGGATCCGGTTCCGGTCCTCGGAGCCGATCCCCGACGCGTTGCTGCTCGCCGTGCCCGAGGTGACCGGTGTCGAGCAGCGCGACGGCCGCGTCGAGGTCAGCGGCACCGGAGACGTCCTCGCCGCCGTCACGAGCACGCTCGCCCAACGTCGCATCGTCGCCGCCGAGCTGCGGATCACCCAAGCCCGGCTCGACGACGCGTTCGTCGCCCTCACCGGGATTACCGAGGAAGGAACCGGAGCATGACCGGCCTGCGTGCCCTGACGCTCTCCGAGTCGCGGCTGTTCCTGCGCGACCGCACCAACGCCTTCTACACGCTGCTGTTCCCGGCGCTGTTCCTCGTGCTGCTCGGCCTGATCCCGTTCTTCGGTGACCGCCTCCCGGAGTTCGGCGGGCTGCGGCTGATCGATGTCTACGTCC
The DNA here is from genome assembly GCF_018531475.1 of Pseudonocardia mahuensis. Lineage (GTDB taxonomy): Bacteria > Actinomycetota > Actinomycetes > Mycobacteriales > Pseudonocardiaceae > Pseudonocardia. The sequence goes on along the minus strand of NZ_JAHDTG010000016.1, from coordinate 62,605 downwards.
CCGTGGAGATCGCGCTCGTGCTCGCGGCGTCGGCCCTGCAGGGCCTGCCCGCGCTGCTGGCCGGCTACCGCGAGCAGCGGGTGCTGCGCCGAGGCGCTGGCCGGGTGGCCGCCGCCGCGGCTGATGCGCTGATCGAGGTCGTGCTGATGGACCTGCGGATGCCGGTGATGGGCGGGGTGGACACGATCCGGGAGCTGCGCCGCGTCGCACCGTCCGTCCGGGTGCTCGTCCTGACCACGTTCGACACCGACCGCGACGTGCTGCCCGCGATCGAGGCGGGCGCCACCGGCTACCTGCTCAAGGACACCCCGCGCGAGGAGTTGCTGCGCGCCGTCCGGGCAGCGCACCGTGGCGAGGCGATGCTCTCCCCGGCCGTGGCCGGGCGGTTGATGGGGCAGGTCCGAGCGCCCGCCCGGGAGGCGCTGAGCGAGCGCGAACTGGAGGTACTGCGGTTGGTCGCCGCCGGGGCGACCAACCGGGAGGCGGCCCGGCAGCTGTTCATCAGCGAGGCGACGATCAAGACCCACCTGCTGCACATCTACGCGAAGCGCGAGGTGCGGGACCGGGCGTCGGCGGTGGCGGCCGGATTCCAGCGCGGCCTGCTGCTGCCCGACGGCCGATGACCGGCACGATCACGCACCACCGCCGGACACACGGAGCGGGCGCCGCGACTCTCCCGCGCCTCCGGGGACATCGAAAGTGGCTTTCGTTGCACCGGATGCAGCGAAGGCCCACACGCGTGTCGTGCGGATCGTCCAGGATGGCGATCATGCGGAGCAACCTGTTCGAGCAACAGCACGCCGAGGTCGCCACCGATCAGCGGTTCACCCTGCAGTCGTCGAAGATGCTCAAGGTCGTGCTGGGCTCCGACCTGCTCGCGCTCAAGGGCAGCATGGTCGCCTACCAGGGCCGGGTGGAGTTCCACCACGAGGGCGCGGGCAGCGTCGGCAAGCTGGTCAAGCGGTTGGTGACCAGTGAGGACACCCCGCTGATGCGGGTCCGCGGGCAGGGCGAGGTGTTCTTCGCCAACCGGGCGCAGAACGTCTTCCTCGTCGCCCTGGAAGGCGACGCGATCAGCGTCAACGGCACCAACCTGCTCGCCTTCGACGCCGAGCTGAACTGGGACGTCCGCCGGGTCAAGGGCGCCGGCATGGCCACCGGCGGACTGTTCAACACCGAGGTCGGTGGGCACGGCACCGTCGCGCTGACCTCCGACGGCGATCCCATGCTGCTGGACTGCTCGCAGCAGCCGACGTGCGTCGACGTGCAGGCCGCCGTGGCCTGGTCGGCCAACCTCGTGCCCCAGGTCGTGTCGAGCATGAACATGCGGTCGCTGCTGCGCGGCGGCAGCGGCGAGGCCCTGCAGTACGCCTTCCACGGGCCGGGGTTCGTGGTGGTCCAGCCATCGGAGGGGATGCCGGTGGCGGCCCAGCAGGGGAGCTGACCGGAGGCACCGGGTAAAGCCGCCCCCCGGGCGGGCCTGTGCAGGGCCCGCCGGCCGTCCTACCGTCGGGATGGTGTCCACGCTGAGCGCGTCCCGCGCCCGGACGCGGGTGCGGGCGGTGCTGCTCGTCCTCGGTCTGGTCGCCGTCCTGACTGTCGGGTGCGGCGACCGGTCCGGCTCACCCGCGTCGGGCCGGGCCGCGAGCGCGGCGCTGGCCGACACCCTGGACAAGCTCCGGTTGATCGGCCGCGACGAGTGCGGCACGCACCCGCCCGCGACGATCTACTCCCGGTGCACCCGGTTCCTCCGGGAGCTGGACAACGCGCTGAACAGCGTGAAGAGCGAGTCCGAGGGGCTGGCGCAGGCGGCGTCGATCAACGGCGCCGTCGAACCGATCGAGTCGGCCATGAACGACTTCACCCAGCGCGGGTGTGCGCCCCCGCCCGGGCAGCCGCCCTCCGGGACGAGAAGCCCCGAGGAAGCCACGTGCGTCGCGGATCTCGCCCAGGTCCAGGTCGGGCTCCGGCAGCTGGTCGCGGTGCTCGCCCCGGTGGTGTCCCAGAGCGCCACCCCGCGCTGACGCGGGTGTCAGCCCTCCCGCGTGGCATCGCGGGAGGGCACGAGAGCGGCGAACGCCGCGACGGCGGCGAAGTCGCTCACCGCGTCCGGGCTGACCACCTCGGCGGCCGCCCGCCCGCGCAGGATCTGCTTGATCGGCGTCTCCAGCTTCTTCCCGGTCAGCGTCCGCGGGATCGCGGGGACGACGTGCACGGCGTCCGGCACATGCCGCGGAGAGAGCTGGCTGCGCAGCGCGTCGCGGATCCGGCCGCCCAGCGCGTCGTCGAGCGCGGTGCCGTCGCGCAGCGCGACGAACAGCAACAGCCGGCCGGGCCCACCACCGGCGTCCTCGAGATGCACGACGAGGCTGTCGGCGATCTCGGGCAGCTCCTCGACCACGGCGTAGAACTCCGCCGTGCCCAACCGGACCCCGCCGCGGTTGAGCGTGGCGTCGGAGCGGCCGCTGATCACGCAACTGCCCCGGCCGGTGAACTCGACCCAGTCGCCGTGCCGCCAGACACCGGGGAAGGTCTCGAAGTACGACGACCGGTAGCGCGCGTCCCCGGGGTCGTTCCAGAACCGCACCGGCATCGACGGCATCGGTGCCCGCACCACCAGCTCACCCAGCTCGCCGACGGCCTCCCGGCCGGCCGCGTTGAACGCCGTGACGTCCGCGCCGAGGCACGGCGCGGCCAGCTCCCCGCGGTACACCGGCAGCCACGGGCCGCCCCCGACGAATGCGCTGCACACGTCGGTTCCGCCGCTGATCGGGTTGAGCAGCACGTCCGGCCCGAACCGTTCGTACACCCAGTCGAAGCCCTCGGCCGGCAGCGGTGCCCCGGTGATGCCGATCTGGCGCAGCTGCGGCCAGCCGGCCGGCCGCACACCGTCCTTGCGGCAGGCCATCAGGAACCCGGGAGACGTGCCCATCAGGGTCGCCCCGGTCTCGGCGGCCAGCCGCCACTGCGCATCCAGGTCGGGCCACAGCGGATTGCCGTCGAGCAGCACGATCGCGGCCCGGTGCAGCAGCGCGGAGACGGTGATGTTCCACATCGCCCACGCCGTCGTGGTGAACCACAGTGCGCGGTCGCCCGGGCGGGTGTCGAGGTTGAGAGCGTGCAGCTTGAGGTGCTCGAGCAGGATGCCGCCGTGCCCGTGCACGATCACCTTGGGCAGCCCCGTGGTGCCGCAGGAGAACAGCACGTAGAGCGGGTGGTCGAACGGGACCGGCTCGAACACCAGTGGCCCGGTCCCGCCCACCAGCTCGCCCCAGGCCCGTGCCCCGTCGCCCACCGCATGCGGCCCGTACGGCACCGCGACCACGTGCTCGACGCTCGGCAGCCCCGCGCGGATGGCCGCCACCTCGTCGCGCTTGTCGATGTCCTTGTCGCCGTAGGTGTAGCCGGCCACGGTGAGCAGGACGGTCGGCTCGATCTGCGCGAACCGGTCGACGACGCTGCGCGCGCCGAACTCCGGCGCGCACGACGCCCAGACGGCGCCCAGGCTCGCCGTGGCCAGGAACGCGACGAGCGCCTCGGGGATGTTGGGCAGGTAGGCGACCACCCGGTCCCCGGCCCCGACCCCGAGCCGGCGCAACCCCTCCCGGGCCCGGGCGACCTGGTCGCGCAGCTCGCCGAAGGTCAGCTCGCTCGACCCCCGCGTCTGCGACCGTGCGATGACCGCAGTGCGGTCGCGATCCTCCTCCAGCCCCAGCATGTGCTCGGCGTAGTTCAGCGTCGCACCGGGGAACCACCGCGCGCCCGGCATCTCCCGCGAGGCGAGCACCCGCTCGTACGGCGTGTGTGCGCGGACCGCGAAGTGGTCCCACACCGAGGCCCAGAAGCCTTCGAGGTCGTCGACGGACCAGCGCCACAGCGCCTCGTGGTCGACGAACTCAAGGCCCCGCTCCTCGGCCAGCCAGCGCACATAGCGGCCGAGCGAGGTGATGGCGAGGGCGTCGGGGCCGGGCTCGCGGAGCACGGCACCGGGGGCGTGGGGGCTGACGGGGTGGACAGTGCTGACATCGGCGGCAGCGGCGTCGCTCATACCCCGATCCCTACCGCACCGCGGGCTCATGCCCGCAGCCGCAACCCCTTCGGCGTGACCCGGAAGCCCGCCTCGGTGAGCACTTCGGCGAGCTCGGAGCCCAGCGAGTCCACACCGTCGGCGCGCCCCACCGCCAGCGAGCCCAGCCACCCCTCGTGTACCGCCCCGGCGAGCGCCTCGGCGCCCGCGCGGAGCTCGTCGCGGTCGGTGGTGAAGGACAGCAGCGAACGACCACCGCGCTCCACGTAGAGCGCGGGTGCCCCGTCCACGAGGACGACCAGCGCCCCGGCCTTGCGGCCCGGCCGGTGCTTGGTGTCGCCGACGGTGTCCGGCCACGACAGCGCGGCCCCGTAGGGCTGCGCGGGGTCGGCTGCGGCCAGAACGACGCTGGACGGACCGTGGCTGTGCCCGCCGCGGTGCGCGCTGTCGGCGGGGACGTCCCCGGCCCCGCCGACCGGCGTGCCGTCCGGCCGGGACAACGCCCGCAGCCGGTCGATCGCGCCCGGCACGGCGAACTGGGCGGCGCCCAGCCCGTCGACGACGTAGCCACGCCGACAACGCCCGGAGTCCTCCATCGCGCGCAGCACCCGGTAGACCCCGGCGAACCCGCCGGCCACCCGTTCGGTCGACAGCGCCCCGCGGGTCAGCACACCGTGCCGCTCCAGGAACGCCTCGGCGCGGGCATACGCGCGACGGGTGGGGTCGGGCTCGCGCTCCACGGCCAGTGCCCAGCGCCCACCCACCGAGGGCGGCCCGGTGCGGCTGGGCATGGCCGGGCGGCCGGCGCGCAGCGACGCGTAGCGGCCGCGCGGCGCCGACCGCCGGGACCGGTGCGTCCCGCCACGGCCGCCGCTGAGCCGGGCCCGCAGCGGGCCGAGCGTGTCGTTGGTGAGCAGACCGGCCCACACCAGGTCCCAGATCGCGGTGACCACGGCGTCGTCGGCCGGTGCCGGCTCCCCCGCGTCGACCAGCCCCCGGCCGGCCCGGGCGGCGAGCTCCCGGAAGAACAGCGCGCCGCCCCCGGTCGGGGCTGCGTCGAGCTCGGGCAGGCCCAGCGCCGCGAGCACGGCCCGGTGCAGCGGCGTCGCCGCGACGTCGGCCTCCGGCTCGGGCAGCAGCAGGTCGGCCACGTCGGCCGGGGCCACGGCGAGCCAGCCGTCGCTGCCGGCCAGCGGGCCGCACCCGGTCCAGGTGACCTCCCCGGCCGCGGTCAGCTCGTCGAGCAGGGCGGGGGAGTACCCGGGTAACCGCGCGGGCAGGATCAGTGATTCCAGCGCGCTCGCCGGCAGCGGCGCCCCGGCCAGCTGCTCGACCACGCTGAGCACGTCCTCGGCCCCGGGTGCCCTGCGCATCCGCCCGCGGCGACCCGTGCCCGGGTCCGCGGCCTGCACTCCCTGCCACGACGGGAGGAACCGCCCCAGGGCGCGCTGCTCGACCGGTTCCACCTCGGCGCGCAGCCGGGCCAGCGACGCCCGGCGCAGCCGGCGCAACACCTCCGCGTCGCAGTACTCCAGGCCCCCCGCCTCCGCACCCGGCCGCAACTCACCCCGCACCAGCCGCCCGGAGCCGGTCAGCCGATCGAGTACCCCGGCCACCACGGCGACGCCGAGCCCGAACCGGGCCGCGCAGTCGGCGGCGGGGAAGGGCCCGTGGGTGCGGGCGTACCGGAGCACGAGGTCACCGAGCGGGTCGGCGACCGGCTCGGTGAAGGTCTCGGGCACCCCGACCGGCAGGGCGACGCCCAGCGCGTCGCGGACCCGTCCGGCGTCCTCGATGGCGACCCAGCGCTGCTCACCGGCGATCCGCACCCGGATGGCCCGCCGCGCGGCCTCCAGCTCGGCCAGCCACCCGGGCCTGACGCCGCGCTCCGCGGCCTCGGCCTCGGTGAGGTCGCCGAGGAAGCGCAGCAGGTCGGCGGCGCCCTCGGCGTCGCGAGCGTGCCGGTCGGGCGCCCGGCGCTGCAGCGAGGCCTCGACCTCGGCCAGCACCTCGGGGTCGAGCAGCTCGCGGATCGCCTCCGACCCCAGCAGCTCGGCCAGCAGCGTCGAGTCCAGCGACAGGGCCGCTGCCCGGCGCTCGGCCAGCGGGGCGTCCATCTCGTAGAGGAACATCCCGACGTAGCCGAACAGCAGGCTCCGCGCGAACGGCGACGGCGACGGTGTCGCCACCTCGACGACCTTGACCTTGCGCGACCCCACGTCGGACATCAGGTCGCGCAGCCCGGGCAGGTCGTAGACGTCCTGCACGCATTCCCGCATCGCCTCGAGCGTCACCGGGAACTGCTCGTACCTGCCCGCCACCGCGAGCAGCTGCGCGGAACGCTGGCGCTGCTGCCACAGCGGGCTGCGTCGCTTCGGGTCGCGGCGGGGGAGCAGCAGCGCGCGGGTCGCGCACTCCCGGAACCGGGACGCGAACAGCGACGAGTTGCCCAGCTCGGCCACGACCATCTGCTCGATCTCGGCCGGATCGAGCAGCACGTCCTCGGCAGTGGGTACGACCTCGGCGCCGGACTCGTCGACGGCGTCGGGCAACCGCAGCACGATCCCGTCGTCGGCGCTCGCGGCGTGCACCTCGACCCCGCGTCGTTCCCGCATCCGGGCCGCGATCGCCAGCCCCCACGGGCCGTTGACCTGAGAGCCGAACGGGGAGTGCACGACGAGGCGCCAGTCGCCCAGCTCGTCGCGGAACCGCTCGACCAGGATCGTCCGGTCGCTCGGTACGTGCCGGGTGCTTTCGCGCTGCTCGTGCAGGTAGGCGAGCAGGTTGTCGGTGGCCCACTCGTCGAGCCCGGCAGCCGTGGCCCGGGCGCGGGCGGCCTGCTCGTCGGCCCCGGCCATCTCGCGCACGAACGCGCCCACGGCGCGGCCGAGCTCCAGCGGACGGCCGATCGACTCGCCCTTCCAGAACGGCATCCGCGCGGGCTGACCCGGGGCCGGGGTGACGATCACGCGGTCGTGCGTGATGTCCTCGACCTTCCACGAGCTGGTGCCGAGCAGGAACGTGTCGCCCACCCGGGACTCGTAGACCATCTCCTCGTCGAGCTCACCCACCCGCGAGCCGGCCCCGTCGGCCCCGCCCGGCGTCATCACGGTGAACAGGCCACGGTCGGGGATGGTGCCGCCGGAGGTGACCGCGAGCCGCTGCGCACCCGGCCGCCCGCGCAGCTCGTCGGTGACCCGGTCCCAGGTGATCCGGGCGCGCAGCTCGCCGAACTCCTCCGACGGGTAGCGCCCGGACAGCATGTCGAGCGTGGCGTGCAGTGCCGAGTCGGGCAGCGCCGCGAACGGGGCCGCCCGGCGGACGACCCGGGCCAGGGCGTCGAGCTGCCACGGCTCCAGCGCGACCATCGCGACGATGTGCTGGGCCAGCACATCGAGCGGGTTGCGCGGATAGCGCAGCGACTCGATCGCGCCACCGGCCATCCGCTCCGCCACGACCGCGCAGGACACCAGGTCGCCGCGGTACTTCGGGAACACGACACCGCGCGACACCGCGCCCACCTGGTGCCCGGCCCGGCCGACGCGCTGCAGCCCGGACGCCACGCTGGGCGGCGCCTCGACCTGGACGACGAGGTCGACCGCGCCCATGTCGATGCCGAGCTCCAGGCTGGAGGTGGCCACCACACAGGGCAGCAGGCCGCCCTTGAGCTCCTCCTCGACCAGCGTCCGCTGCTCGCGCGACATCGAGCCATGGTGGGCCTTGGCCACGGTCGGCGGTGCCCCGCCGCCGACCCCGGACTGGCCGACCGCCTCGGCGGGGAAACACGCGGGTTCGTCGAGGTCCTGCACCTCGTCGGCGGCGAGCTCGTTGAGCCGCGACGTCAGCCGCTCGGCGAGCCGCCGCGAGTTGGCGAACACGATCGTCGAGCGGTGCTCGCGGACCAGGCCGAGCAGCCGCCGTTCCACCGCGGGCCAGATGGAGGGCCGCTGGGCGGTGCCGGCGGCGGACCCGATGACCTCCTCGTCGGAGCTGCCCGGCGCGGGGCGCTCGTCGAGCGCCGCCAGGTCGGGAACCGGGACCTCGACGGCCACCTCGATCGTCTTGGGTGTCTTCGGCTGCACGACCTCCACCGGCCGGGCCCCGGCCAGGAACGTGGAGACCTCGTCGATCGGGCGGACCGTGGCCGAGAGTCCGATCCGCTGCGCCGGGCCGTTCACCAGCAGCTCGTCGAGCCGCTCGAGCGAGAGCGCGAGGTGCGCGCCGCGCTTGGTGCCGGCCACGGCGTGCACCTCGTCGAGGATGACCGTCTGCACCCCGCGCAGCGACTCCCGCGCGGCCGAGGTGAGCAGCAGGAACAGCGACTCCGGCGTCGTGACCAGCACGTCCGGCGGGGTGCGCGCGAACTGCCTGCGCTCGTCGGCCGGGGTGTCGCCGGTGCGCATGCCGACGGTGATGTCGGGAACGGGGGCGCCGATCCGCTGGGCGGCCTGCCGGATGCCGGCGAGCGGGGAGCGCAGGTTGCGCTGCACGTCGACGGCGAGCGCCTTGAGCGGGGACACGTAGAGCACCCGGCAGCGGTGCTTGGGTTCGTCCGGGGCCGGGGAGGACGCGAGCCGGTCGAGCGCCCACAGGAACGCCGCGAGGGTCTTGCCGGACCCGGTCGGGGCCACGACCAGCGCGTTGCGGCCGGCCTGCGCGGCGGTCCAGGCGCCGTCCTGCGCGGCGGTGGGCGCGTCGAAGGCACCGCGGAACCAGTCGCGGGTGGCGGAGGAGAAGTTGTCGAGACCGGTCGGCGCCGATGCGCCACGGGCGACGCTGGGCATATCGCGGGGCGCCGATGTGTCATTCACGTTGTTCATAGTGCAGTCGAGCACCGACAATACGCTTGCCGGTGACCCCCACGAGGATCTTCGAGGCCGGCGACAGCCGCCGCTGACCAGGGCAGGAGCGCCGGAATGGACATCCACGAGGGGCATCCGGCGACCGTCCAGCGCAGGGTGCTGGCGGTGCTGGCCGCGACTCAGGTGCTCGGCGGGATCGGGGTCGCCGGGGCGATCGCGGTCAGCACGCTCGTCGCGGCGCGGCTGTCCGGCTCGGATCTCGTGGGCGGAGCCGCGTTGACGGCCGTGGTGCTCGGCGCGGCGGCCGCCGCGCTGCTGCTCGCCCGGGTGGCCGCCCGCGCGGGCCGGCGCCCCGCACTGAGCCTCGGGTACGGGCTGGGCACGCTCGGCGCGATCGGCGCCGTCGTCGCGGTGGCCGCCGGCAGCGCGGGTGCCCTGCTCGGCGCGCTCGTCCTCGTCGGCTCCGCCACCGCGGCCGGCCTGTCCGCCCGCTTCGCGGCCACCGACCTGGCCGCACCCGGTCGCCGGGCCCGCGCGCTCGCCCTCGTGGTCTGGGCGACGACCGTGGGCGCGGTGGCCGGCCCGAACCTCGCGGGGCCGACCCAGACCGTCGCCGCCGGGCTCGGGCTCGAACCGCAGACCGGCCCGTTCCTGCTGTGCGCGGTAGCCTTCGCGCTGGCCACCGCAGGTGCCTGGCTCGGTCTGCGGCCCGACCCCCTGCTGCTGGCCAGGGCCGAGGCCGCGATCGGCGAGGACGGCGGCCGGGCGCCGGTACCCGGACGCGCGGCCGTCCGCGTCGCGCTGCGGACCTCGCCGCCCGCGCTGCTGGGCATCGGTGCGATCGCGCTCGGCCACCTGCTGATGGTCGGGCTGATGTCGATGACGCCGGTGCACATGGGGCACGGCGGCGCGACGCTGCAGGTCGTCGGGCTGGTGATCAGCCTGCACGTGGCCGGGATGTACGCGCTCAGCCCCGTGTTCGGCTGGTTGGCCGACCGGGTCGGCCGGCAGCGGGTGCTTGTGCTGGCGGCGGGGCTGCTGGCCGCCGCAGGCGTGGTCTGCGCCGTCGCCGACGGCCGCCAGACCGTGCTGCTCGGCGCCGGCCTGGTGGCGCTGGGGCTCGGCTGGTCGGGGGGCCTCGTGGCCGGGTCGGCGCTGCTCACCGAATCGGTCCCGGAGCCCGTCCGGCCGGGCGTGCAGGGCCTCGCCGACGTCGCCATGAACGTCGCCGGAGCGGTGGGCGGGATCGCGGCCGGTCTGGTGGTGGCCGGACTGTCCTTCGGGGCGCTGGGCCTGGCCGCGGCGCTGCTCGCGGTGCCCTACCTGCTCGCGACCGGCCTGGTCGCACGGGCCCCTCGGGCGGTGACGAGCGGCTGAGCGGGTCTCAGCGCTTGCGCTGCTGCCACCACCAGCGCAGCAGCACCACCAGCGCTGAGAGCAGGGCGAGCAGGACCACGATGCGCCCGACTGGGGAGGAGAAGCCGGTCGGGTCCCCTAGAGCCAGCACGATGAATTCGGACATGGAGATCAAAGTATCTGCTCCCAGGTCGGCGGCGCCGTGCCGAACGCGGGAGCGGATCAGGCCAGCGCAGCCCGTGTCCCGCGACCGTGCCGGGCGGCACGGTGAGCGTGAGCCGGCCGTCCGGCGCGTCCAGGTTCTCGAGGTAGGGCGCCGGGTCCACCTCGGTCACCTTGGGCGTGGGGTCCGCGCGCGACTGGTCGAGCAGCCACGCCGCCGCCACCACCAGCGACAGTCGCACATGCGGCGTGCCCCTGGTGCGGCGCTGCCCGGCCAGTGCGAGCAGTGCGGCCGCCGCGCCGAGATGGCCGGTGGCGTGGTCCAGCACCTGGGCGGGCAGCGCACCCGGCCGGCGCGTGCGGTCGCCGCCGGCTTCCGCCACCCCGATCCCGGTGGCCGCCTGCACGAGGCTGTCGAATCCGCGCCGCCCGGCCCAGGGACCGAGATGGCCCCAGGCCGACAGCGTCACCACCACCAGTCCGGGATGGCGGGCGGCGAGCTTCTCGGGCTCCAGGCCGAATCGGTCCAGCGCACCCGGCCGGTAGGCCGTGACCACGACGTCGGCCCCGGTGAGCAGCCCCTCCAGACGCCCGCCCTCGGCACCCAGGTCGAGCAGCGCGCTGCGCTTGCCGGGCAGGGTGTCCCAGTACTGCAGCGGGATCTCCGGCCGGTCCGGTGCGTCGAGCCGGAGCACTTCCGCACCGTGCACGGCCAGCGTCCGGGTTGCGACCGGGCCCGCGATGACCCGGGTCAGGTCCAGCACCCGGGGCCGGCGCTCGGGACGCGGTGCGGCGGGGCCGAGGTCCCGGCGCTCGACGAGGGGCAGCGACCGCGCCGCCCGGCCGGCCTCGGTGGCCCACCACTCCTGCTCGGTGCGCACCGCGGCGGCCACCCCGCCCGCCTCGTGCAGCGCGGTCTCGAGCTCGACCGACCGCCACCGACGCACCGCGGCGGCCAGGGCCTCCGGGCCGGTGGCCTCGTCGCAACCCGGGACGCGCAGCGCGGCGACCCGGTGCCACGGATAGTTCGCGTGCAGCCGCAGCCACCCGTCGGCGGTGCGGTGGAACGCCGACTGCCGGTCGAGCTCGCCCTCGGGGCCGCCGAGGGCGTTCCAGGCGTGCTGCAGCAATCGCTCCCACACGTCGTTCAGACTGCCACCCGATCGTCACTACCGGGGGGAGCGCCGATCGAACGGTCCCGGGTCAGCCGGTGGCGTGGTGGTCAGCCCGGTCCCGGGGGCGCCCGTCGACTGTCGCCTCGTGATCCTCGGCGGACCCGCCGAGGATGTGGCCGTCGTGGGCGCGTCCACCCCGGAGGTCGCCGCTGACCGTCTTGCGGTCGTCGGTCCTCCGGTCGTGGTCGGTCTCCTGGTCGTGGTCGGTCGCGTCGTGGTCGGTGGTCGCGTCGTGATCGTCGGCGGGCCTGCCACGATGCTCCGCGGCGGGCTCGGCACGGTGATCGCCGGCGGGGCCGGCACGATGATCGTCGGCAGCTCCGGAGGGCCGATCGCCGGCGGGCTCGGCACGGTGATCCTCGGCTGTCGCGGCCTGACCGGCGTGGGTGGCCGGGTCGTGGCCGCCACCGGCGGCGCCGGAGCGAGCGCGTTCGGCGACGGTGTCGTGGGTGCCGGCCGTGGTCGTCTCGTGACGCTGCTCGGTGACCTGTTCGGCGGCCCGGCCACCGGGCGTGGGGTGGAGATGCCGTCGGGCGCCCCCGTCGGCGCTGCCCTCGGCCCGGGGCTGTTCACGACGTTCGCCCTCCCCGTCGTCGACTCCGCCGGGGTGGTGGACGGGGTGGGCGCCCTGGTGCTCGGCGGGCCGGACGTCCGCCGTCCGATGGCCCACCACGCGAGGTCATGGAGCACGACGGGGCGCACGGCGGTCCCCGGCGGGGCCGGCCGGTGGTCGACCGTGCCCGGAACCAGGAGGACCGCGGATCCGCGGACGATGTCGACCATGACGAACCGATCGATCGCGACGGACGACGACAGGATGACCGTGATGGCGTCCCGCGTGAATCCCGGCCAGGCCGGGCCCCGGACGGAGGGCTCTGCGGGGTACCTGATCGGCGGGGTCAGCGGGTTGCCGGAGGAGCATGCGACGACCGGCAGACCCACGTGGTCGACGAGCACCGCCGTGCCGGCCTGCAACACCGCCGGCACCACGGTCGCACCGCTGCTGACATATCCGTGATCCGTGACGAACGTGTCCGACCGCAGAATCGCCGGGGAGAGTCCCCGGATGTAGGCGGGTATCTCGTCGGACCGGATGTCGCGCACGCCCGACCAGGCCTCCGCGACCCACGCGTCGGTCAGCGAAGCGATCAGCCGCTCGCGGTCACATGCGGGGGTCCCGGTCGTCGATCCGTAGACGCCGGGACTGTCGGCCAGCAGCGTCCCTCCGCCGCCCTCGAGGGGGATGACGCCGGCCTGGTCGGTGCCGGCGGGCGGCGCGAACGGATCCGGCTGCCGGGTGAACACCGGCTGCAGCACGACGTCGCCGATGGCGGTCGCGGGCCCGGCTGCGGCGGGCGGGGGCGCGTCCCGGGTGAGATCCCGCCAAATCACGACGATGCCCATCACCAGCACCAGAACCGTCGCCACCGCCACGCATGCTCGCGCTCGAGACATGACCCCACCCTCGGTCCGAATGCACCATCACAGGGGCAGCGCGTCCCGCGACGGCAGAGCCGAAGGTCCCGGCGCCGACGGAGCGCGGCTGCGCTGTGACCGCGTCGGTGACGGGGCTCCTGGACACAAGCACAATGATCAATCTCCCTCGCCTGACCGACGCGACGGCGCTGCCCGATGGGCCGCTGATCTCGACCATCACGCTCGCGGAGTTGTCGGTGGGCCCACTCGTGGCCACATCGGACCAGGGCCTTCCTCGCCGAGACCCGCCCCGGGCGAAGTCGGTGACCGAGCGGGACACACGTCGAGTTCGGAGGCCATGAGCACGTCTGCCTCACCCGGTCCACACGGTCAGAGCTCGAGCCGACCGGTCCGCTCGCGGCCCGGAATCGCGGGTCGCCGGGAGCGCCGCCGTGATCGGAGCCCTACCCTCGGAGCGGTGCGACTGACCCACTTCCGTGAGCTGATGGAGGACGAGTTCGGCCGGGTCCGGGCCGGCTCGCTGGCTCGCGACCACGTCTTCGCCGAACTCGGCGGCCGGACCGTCGAGCAGGCGCTGGAGGACGGCATCGACCCGAGGAAGGTCTGGCTGGCGGTGTGCGAGGCCTACGACGTGCCGTTCCAGCGGCGCTGAGCCGTCACCGAGCCGCCGCTGAGCGCGGCAGGCCGGCCGATCGGCGTGTCCATAGCCGATCGAACAGGTGTTCGTATACGATGTCTTCCACATCGCGGCCCAGCCGTCCACAGCTGGCGGCGCGATCGACGGGACTGTCGGTGTGACCCAATACGGTTCATCCGTGGCTCCCCGCAAGACCTCAACCGCACAGTCCCGTACCGCCCCAGAGCGCACATCAGCGAGGTGGCAATCCGAGATGACCGCACCAGACCGCGAGAAGGCGCTCCAGCTCGCCCTCGCCCAGATCGAGAAGAACCACGGCAAGGGCTCGGTGATGCGCCTCGGTGACGACACGCGTCCGCCGATCGGCGTGATCCCCACCGGCTCCATCGCGCTCGACGTCGCCCTCGGTGTCGGCGGGCTGCCCCGCGGCCGGGTCGTGGAGATCTACGGCCCGGAGTCCAGCGGTAAGACCACGGTGGCCCTGCACGCGGTGGCCAGCGCCCAGGCCGCCGGGGGGATCGCGGCCTTCATCGACGCCGAGCACGCGCTCGACCCGGAGTACGCCAAGGCCCTCGGGGTCAACACCGACGATCTGCTGGTCTCCCAGCCCGACACCGGTGAGCAGGCCCTCGAGATCGCCGACATGCTCATCCGCTCCGGCGCGCTCGACGTCATCGTCATCGACTCGGTGGCGGCCCTGGTGCCCCGCGCCGAGATCGAGGGCGAAATGGGTGACAGCCACGTCGGCCTGCAGGCCCGGCTGATGAGCCAGGCGCTGCGCAAGATCACCGGTGCGCTGAGCAACTCCGGAACCACGGCGATCTTCATCAACCAGCTCCGCGAGAAGATCGGTGTCATGTTCGGCTCGCCGGAGACCACGACCGGTGGCAAGGCACTGAAGTTCTACGCCTCGGTGCGTCTCGACATCCGCCGGATCGAGACGCTGAAGGACGGCACCGACATGGTCGGCAGCCGGACCCGCGTCAAGGTCGTGAAGAACAAGGTCGCGCCGCCGTTCAAGCAGGCCGAGTTCGATGTGCTCTACGGCGTCGGTATCAGCCGTGAGGGCTCGCTGATCGACGTGGGCGTCGAGCAGGGCATCATCCGCAAGTCCGGTGCCTGGTACACCTACGAGGGCGACCAGATGGGCCAGGGCAAGGAGAATGCCCGCAAGTTCCTCAAGGAGAACCCGGACGTCGCGGCCGAGATCGAGAAGAAGATCAAGGAGAAGCTCGGTATCGGTGCGGTGCTCGACGCCGACTCCGACGCAGAGCCGCTGCCGGCACCGGTCGACTTCTGAGCACGATGGCAGGTCCGGAGGAACGGCCCGGCGATCGCGCCGGGCCGGATTCCGGACGGGCGGAGCAGCGGGCCGCGGTGCGGGTCGCCCGACTCGAGGACCTCGGCCCCGCCGGTGAGCGCGACCGGACTGCGGTCGCCCATCTCGACGACGTGGGGAAGAGCGGCTCCGGTTCGCGGGCCGTCGCGGAGCTGGACGACCTGGCTCCGGCTGACGGGTCAGGCCCGGCGCCGGTCGCTCTGTTCGACACCCTCGATCTCGCCCGGGAACGCCGCCCCGCCACCCGGACCGCGCGGCTCGACGCGGCCCCGGTCGCCGATCGCCGCCGGTCCCGGGCCGACAGCACGGCCGGTGACCGCACGGCCGGTGACCGCAACACCGAGGGGCGGACCACCCGCCGCCGTTCGGGCCGATCGCGGGGCAGGTCGTCGGCCGGGGGCCGCGCCGGTGCCGCGGATGTCCCGCAGGACGAGTCCATCCCCGAGGACCCGCCGACCGAGCACCCCACCTCCGAGCCGCCCGCCGGACGTCCCACCGGCCGGCTACGTCGCCGCTCTGGTGAGGCCCGGGAACGGTCGGGGAAGGCGCCCGTCGAGCCGGAGCAGGATGCCGACCCGGAGTCGGTGGCCCGCTCGATCTGCCTGCGGTTGCTGACCGATCGGGCTCGAACCCGCCAGGAGCTCGCCCAGGCACTGCGCAAGCGGGGTGTTCCGGACGACGTTGCGGCCCGGGTGCTCGACCGGTTCGGCGAGGTCGGCCTGATCGACGACGCTGCGTTCGCCGGACAGTGGGTGCACTCCCGCCACACGTTCCGCGGCCTGGGCCGCCGGGCCATCGCGGTCGAGCTGCGGCGCAAGGGCGTCGACGACGAGACGGCGGCCGATGCGCTTGCCGAGGTCGACTCCGAGGCCGAGGAGCAGCGTGCCCGCGAGCTCGTGGAGCGCAAGCTGCGCACACAGCGTGGCGAGATCGACCAAGCGGCCGCGCGCCGCCTGCTGGGCATGCTCGCCCGCAAGGGCTACCCCGCCGGCGTCGCCTACCGCGTGGTGAAGGAGGCGCTGGCCGAGCATGCCGCCGAGTTGGCCGAGCAGATGCCCTCCGGGGAGGACGGCTGAGCGGCGTCAGCCTCGGGTGAGCTCTGCGCCGCTGTCACGCCAGCGGTGCAGCACCTGCACATCGGCCGAGAGCCCGCCGGTCGCCGACACCTCGCTGATGAACGACAGCAGCGTGTCGCAGAACGCCTGAGTGGCCTGGGTAGGCGCATCGGCGCGCCGGGCCAGTGCGACGGTCCGGTACAGCGGCGGGGTGAGCACGGTCCGGCGCAGCCGGGGCCGTCCCGCGAACACGAGGTCGGGCACCACCGCCACCCCGGTACCGGCCTCGACCATCCGCAACACCGCGTCCATCTCGCCGCCCTCCACGGCGAACTTCGGTGTCACCCCGGCGTCGGCATAGGCCTGCAGAGTGACCTCCCGCAGGTCGTAGCCCTTGCGGAACATCACCAGGGAGCGCCGGGACAGCTCGGTCACCGACATCGAGCCGCGGCTCGACGGCGGGCGCCCCGAGCGGGGGGACGCCACCGAGAGCCGCTCGCGCAACAGCGGGGTGATCTCCAGCGACGGGTCGAGGCCCTCCCTCGGCACGACGAGCATGGCGACGTCGAGCTGGCCACGGGCGAGGTCGCGAACCAGCGGTTGCGAGCCGTTCTCGCTCAGCTCGAGGTGGATGTCCGGGTGCTGCTCGTGGAAGACCCGCAGCACGTCGGCCACCACCCCGATGCAGAGCGAGGGGGTCGCGCCCACCCGGACCCGGCCGCGGCGCAGCCCCACGAGTTCGGCCACGGCCGTGCGGGCGCTGTCCATGTCGCTCAACATCCGGCGGGCCAGCGGGAGGACGGCCTCGCCGGCCGGGGTGAGGGTCAGTTCGCCACGCCCGCGATTCACAAGTGGCGCACCGAGTTCGTCCTCGAGGGCTTTGAGCTGCCGCGACAATGTGGGCTGCGCGACACCGGATTGATCGGCCGCCCGAGTGAAGCTGCGCACGTCCGCCAGCGCCACGAAGTACGAGAGCTGCTGAAGTGTCACGTCCATAGCCTACGTGCATCGATTAGCACACGCTGATGCATTGGACGGCTGATCAACCCGGTAGTGCACTGGCCGCGTGGTCACACAGATGGCGCGTGGAGCGCGGGCGGCCGGTACCGCACCGGCGCGACGGCGGCAGCACCTGCCGTCCGTCCAGTTGAAGTTCGTGATGGCGGTGACCGGTGCGGTCATGCTGCTGTACCTGGTGCTGCACATGATCGGCAACCTGAAGATCTTCTTCGGTGCCGAGGCCATCGACGCCTACTCGGCGTGGCTGCGCACGCTGCTGGAGCCCGCGCTGCCGCGCGAGGGCATGCTGTGGATCGTCCGCGTGGCGCTGCTGGTGTCGGTGATCGCCCACATCGTCTCGGCGGTCATCCTGGCCCGCCGCGCGCGCAAGGCCCGTCCGGTCCGCTATGCGCACCGCCAGCCCGTCCAGGGCAGCTACGCCGCGCGGACCATGCGCTGGGGCGGCGTGATCATCGCGCTGTTCGTGATCTACCACATCCTGGACCTGACGACCGGCACCGTGAACCCCAACGGTGTGCACGGTGCGGTCTACGACAACATCACCGCCAGCTTCGACCGCTGGTACGTGACGCTGTTCTACGCGCTGGCGGTCATCACCGTCGGCTTCCACATCCGGCACGGCCTGTGGAGCGGGCTGCAGACGCTCGGTCGCTCCAACGCCGCCACCCAGAACGCGCTCAAGGGCTTCGCCCTGGTGTTCGCGGTGGTGCTGACCGCCGGATTCCTGTCCGTGCCCTTCGCCGTCGTGACCGGGCTGGTGTGAGGAGAGAGATGAGCAGCAGCTACACGGACTTCACCATCGGCGCGCCGGTCGTGGACAAGGCCGCGCCCGACGGGCCGATCGAGACCCGCTGGGAGCGCCGCCGGTTCGGGGTCAAGCTGGTCAACCCGGCCAACAAGCGCAAGATGCACATCATCGTCGTCGGCACCGGTCTGGCCGGTGGCGCGGCGGCGGCGACGCTCGCGGAGCTCGGCTACCGCGTGAGCTCGTTCTGCTACCAGGACAGCCCACGCCGCGCGCACAGCATCGCCGCGCAGGGTGGCATCAACGCCGCGAAGAACTACCGCAACGACGGCGACAGCGTCCACCGGCTGTTCTACGACACGGTCAAGGGCGGCGACTTCCGCGCCCGCGAGTCGAACGTGCACCGGCTCGCCGAGATCAGCCGCCAGATCATCGACCAGTGCGTCGCGCAGGGCGTCCCGTTCGCCCGTGAGTACGGAGGCCTGCTCGACAACCGCTCGTTCGGTGGTGCGCAGGTCTCCCGGACCTTCTACGCCCGCGGCCAGACGGGCCAGCAGCTGTTGCTCGGCGCCTACCAGGCCCTGGAGCGGCAGATCGACGCCGGCGGGGTCACCATGTACCCGCGGCACGAGATGCTCGAGCTCATCGTGGTCGACGGCCACGCCCGCGGCATCGTCGCCCGTGACCTGATCACCGGCGAGACCCGCAGCCACCTGGCCGACGCCGTGGTGCTGGCCTCCGGCGGCTACGGCAACGTCTTCTACCTGTCGACGAACGCCAAGGGCTGCAACGTCACCGCGAGCTGGCGGGCACACCGCAAGGGCGCGCTGTTCGCGAACCCCTGCTACACCCAGATCCACCCGACCTGCATCCCGGTCTCCGGCGACCACCAGTCGAAGCTGACGCTGATGTCGGAGTCGCTGCGCAACGACGGTCGAGTCTGGGTGCCCGAGCGCAAGGGCGACGACCGCAACCCGAACGACATCCCCGAGGACGAGCGGGACTACTTCCTGGAGCGCCAGTACCCGGCGTTCGGGAACCTGGTGCCCCGCGACATCGCGTCGCGTGCGGCGAAGAACGTCTGCGACGAGGGCCGCGGCGTCGGCCCGACCGGGCTGGGCGTCTACCTCGACTTCGCCGAGGTCATCTCCCGGCTCGGCCGCCCGGCCGTCGCTGCAAAGTACGGGAACCTGTTCCAGATGTACCAGCGCATCACCGGGGAGGACCCGTACCAGGTTCCGATGCGGATCTTCCCGGCGGTGCACTACACGATGGGCGGGCTGTGGGTCGACTACGACCTGCAGAGCACCATCCCCGGCCTGTTCGTGGCCGGTGAGGCCAACTTCTCCGACCACGGCGCGAACCGCCTCGGTGCGTCGGCGCTGATGCAGGGCCTGGCCGACGGCTACTTCGTGCTGCCCAACACGATCGGCGACTACCTGGCCACCCAGAAGCACGCCCCGGTGGACCCGGATGCTCCCGAGGTCCGCCAGGCCGAGGCCGACGTCGCGGAGCGCATCGACACGCTGCTCTCGATCGACGGCGACCGCACCGTCGACTCCTTCCATCGCGAGCTCGGCCACATCATGTGGGAGCACTGCGGCATGGAGCGCACCGACGCGGGCCTGCGCAAGGCGCTCGACCGGATCCCGGAGCTGCGCCGCGAGTTCTGGTCCAACGTCAAGGTGCCCGGCAAGGGCGTCGAGCTGAACCAGAGCCTGGAGCGGGCCGGCCGGGTGGCCGACTTCCTCGAGCTCGGTGAGCTCATGTGCCTGGACGCGCTGCACCGCACCGAGTCCTGCGGTGGGCACTTCCGCGCGGAGAGCCAGAGCGAGGACGGCGAGGCCGCCCGCGACGACGAGAACTTCTCCTACGCCGCCGCGTGGGAGTACACCGGCCGCGGCGAGGCGCCGGTCCTCCACAAGGAGGACCTCACCTTCGAGTACGTGACCCCGAGCCAGCGGAGCTACAAGTGAGACTCCATCTCAAGGTCTGGCGCCAGAGCAGCGCCGACGCCAAGGGCAAGATCGTCGACTATGACGTCGACGACGCGTCGCCCGACATGTCGTTCCTCGAGCTGCTCGACGTGCTCAACGAGAAGCTCGCGCTGCAGGGCGAGGACCCGGTCGCGTTCGACCACGACTGCCGCGAAGGGATCTGCGGTGCCTGCAGCATGGTCATCGACGGCCAGCCGCACGGCCCGGAGAAGGCCACCACCACCTGCCAGCTCCACATGCGGCACTTCCGCGACGGCGACACCATCACCATCGAACCGTTCCGGGCCGGCGCGTTCCCGGTGATCAAGGACCTGGTCGTCGACCGCAACGCGTTCGACCGGATCATCCAGGCGGGCGGCTACATCAGCGCCCCGACCGGTTCGGCCCCGGACGCGCACGCCACCCCGGTGCCCAAGGTCAATGCCGAGCGGGCGTTCGCCGCTGCCGCATGCATCGGCTGCGGCGCGTGCGTCGCGGCGTGCCCGAACGGATCGGCGTCGCTGTTCCTCGGCGCCAAGATCACCCACCTCGGGGAGCTGCCGCAGGGCCAGCCGGAGCGGCACGGCCGTGTCCTGGCGATGGTGTCCGAGCACGACGAGGCCGGTTTCGGTGGCTGCACCAACACCGGCGAGTGCGCGGTCGCCTGCCCCAAGGAGATCCCGCTCGACGTCATCTCCCAGCTCAACCGGGACTACCTCGACGCGCGGAAGGCGAGTCGTAAGGGCGCGTAGCCACAGCGGTGCGACGCCGCAACCGGAGCAGCCCGGCCCCACGACGGGGCCGGGCACTTCGGCGTTCCCCGGCGCAGGGAACTGATCGCCGGGTCGGTGTGACCCCCGTCTCCAGCAGCGCTTTTGTTCCCACCCTGACCCGTCATCACTGTGACTTAGGTCGTAGGCTCCGGGTGATCCATACGACCCGGCGTGGGGGCGTACGGCTGGCCTTCCGAACAGGGGAGGGCCCTCCGGAGCATCGGCGTCGGCTCCACAGATGAGGACTCTCCTGACGTGTCATCCACCACAGACGCGTCCGCCGGTCGGGCGCAGATCGCGGCACGTACCCTCCGCACGGACCGATGGTGGCTGCCACCATTGCTCACCGCCGTGGGTCTCGGCGCGTGGGTCGTCTACGCCACCGTCCGGGCGTTCATGCAGGAGTGGTACTTCGTAGCGGAGTACAACTACCTGACGCCGTTCTACTCGCCGTGCGTCTCGGTCGGCTGCCTCCCCGAGGCCGCGCACTTCGGCCGGATCCTGCCCGACGTGTGGTGGCTGCCCTACGCCGCGCTGAGCCTGCCGATCCTGCTGCTCTTCCGGCTCACCTGCTACTACTACCGGAAGGCGTACTACCGGTCCTTCTGGCTCTCCCCGCCGGCCTGTGCCGTCGCCGAGCCGCACCGCAGGTACACCGGTGAGACCCGGTTCCCGCTGGTGGGCCAGAACCTGCACCGCTACTTCTTCTACGCCGCGGCGATCATCTCGATCATCAACACCTGGGACGCGATCCTCGCGTTCCGGACCGGTGACGGCAGCTTCGGCATCGGGCTGGGCAACGTCATCCTGGTCGGCAACGTGATCCTGCTGTGGGGGTACACGATCTCCTGCCACTCCTGCCGCAGCATCATCGGTGGGCGGCTGAACCACTTCTCCAAGCACCCGCTGCGCTACAAGGCCTGGCAGTTCGTGTCCCGGCTCAACTCCAAGCACATGCAGCTCGCCTGGATCACGCTGGCCACGCTGGCCGTCACCGACTTCTACGTCATGGCCGTCTCCGCCGGCTGGATCTCCGACCTGCGCATCGTCAACTGAGGAGGGTGATCACATGAGCGAGATCGAGAGGCACGAGTTCGACGTCGTGGTCATCGGCGCGGGCGGGGCCGGGCTGCGTGCGGCCATCGAGGCACGCGCTCAGGGCAAGCGGACCGCGATCATCTCCAAGTCGCTGTTCGGCAAGGCGCACACGGTGATGGCCGAGGGCGGCTGCGCCGCGGCCATGGGCAACGTCAACCCGAACGACAACTGGCAGGTCCACTACCGCGACACCATGCGCGGCGGGAAGTTCCTCAACAACTGGCGGATGGCCGAGTTGCACGCCAAGGAGGCCCCGGAGCGGGTCTGGGAGCTGGAGACCTACGGTGCGCTGTTCGACCGCACCGCCGACGGCAAGATCAGCCAGCGCAACTTCGGCGGGCACACCTACCCGCGGCTCGCACACGTCGGCGACCGCACCGGGCTGGAGCTGATCCGCACCCTGCAGCAGAAGATCGTGTCGCTGCAGCAGGAGGACTTCGCGGCGACCGGTGACTACGAGTCGAACATCCGCGTCTTCCACGAGTGCACGATCACCGAGCTGCTCAAGACCGGCCCGAAGATGTCGGGCGCGTTCGGTTACTACCGTGACACCGGCTCGTTCGTGCTGTTCAGCGCGCCGGCGATCGTGCTGGCGACCGGCGGCATCGGCAAGTCGTACCAGGTCACGTCGAACTCCTGGGAGTACACCGGCGACGGCCACGCGCTGGCCCTGCGAGCCGGCGCGACACTGATCAACATGGAGTTCCTGCAGTTCCACCCGACGGGGATGGTCTGGCCGCCGTCGGTGAAGGGGATCCTGGTCACCGAGTCGGTCCGCGGTGACGGCGGGGTGCTGCGCAACTCCGAGGGCAAGCGGTTCATGTTCGACTACATCCCGGACGTGTTCAAGGAACAGTACGCGACCTCCGAGGAGGAGGCCGACCGTTGGTACACCGATCCGGACAGCAACCGCCGACCGCCGGAGCTGCTGCCCCGCGACGAGGTGGCCCGGGCGATCAACTCCGAGGTCAAGGCCGGCCGCGGCTCGCCGCACGGCGGAGTGTTCCTGGACATCGCCTCCCGGCTCTCGCCCGAGGAGATCCGCAAGCGGCTGCCGTCGATGTATCACCAGTTCAAGGAGCTGGCCGACGTCGACATCACGAAGGAACCGATGGAGGTCGGTCCGACCTGCCACTACGTCATGGGCGGGGTCGAGGTCGACCCGGACACCGGGCAGTCCACGGTGCCCGGCCTGTTCGCCGCCGGAGAGTGCTCGGGCGGGATGCACGGCTCCAACCGGCTCGGCGGCAACTCGCTGTCGGACCTGCTGGTGTTCGGTCGCCGGGCCGGGCTCGGCGCCGCGGAGTACGTCGACGCGGCCGGCGCCCGGCCGGTCGTCGACGAGACCCAGGTCGACCACGCCGCCGATCGGGCGTTGCTGCCGTTCAGCAGCGCCACCGACGGCGGCGAGAACCCGTTCGTCGTGCAGCTCGAGCTGCAGAAGACGATGAACGACCTGGTCGGGATCATCCGCAAGGCCGACGAGATGGAGCTCGCGCTCAAGAAGCTCGAGGACATCGCGACGCGCACCCGGACGGTCAAGGTCGAGGGTCGCCGCGAGTTCAACCCCGGCTGGCACCTCGCGCTCGACCTGCGCAACATGCTGATCGTGTCGCTGTGCGTGGCGAAGGCCGCGTTGGAGCGTCAGGAGAGCCGCGGCGGGCACACCCGTGACGACTTCCCGGTGATGGACTCCGACTGGCGGCACGTGCTGCTGGTCTGTTCCGCGCTCGGCGAGGACAACGTCGACCTGACCCGCAAGGAGCAGGTGCCGATGCGTCCGGAGCTGTTCGACCTGTTCGAGCTCGACGAGCTGAAGAAGTACTACACCGGCGAGGAGCTCGGCGGGCACCGGGCCGGCAAGGCGGCCGACCAGGGGGAGAAGGCATGAGTCACTGGCAGCACTTCCGCGTGTGGCGCGGCGACTCGGAGAAGGGCGAGCTGGTCGACTACCCGGTGGAGGTGAACGAGGGCGAGGTCGTCCTCGACATCATCCACCGGCTCCAGCAGACCGAGGCGAACGACCTGGCCGTCCGGTGGAACTGCAAGGCCGGCAAGTGCGGCTCGTGCAGCGCGGAGATCAACGGTATGCCGCGGCTGCTGTGCATGACCCGGATGTCGACGTTCGCCGAGGACGAGGTCGTCACGGTGACGCCGCTGCGGACGTTCCCGGTGATCCGGGACCTGGTGACCGACGTGTCGTTCAACTACACGAAGGCCCGCGAGGTCCCGTCGTTCGCGCCGCCGCCCGGCCTCGCCCCCGGTGAGTACCGGATGCAGCAGGTCGACGTGGAGCGGAGCCAGGAGTTCCGCAAGTGCATCGAGTGCTACCTGTGCCAGGACACCTGCCACGTGGTGCGTGACCACGAGGAGAACAAGGAGAACTTCGCGGGTCCGCGCTATCTGATGCGGATCGCGGAGCTGGACATGCACCCGCTGGACAGCGCGGACCGGCAGGAGGCGGCCCAGGAGGAGCACGGCCTGGGTTACTGCAACATCACCAAGTGCTGCACCGAGGTGTGCCCCGAGCACATCAAGATCACCGACAACGCGCTCATCCCGCTGAAGGAGCGTGTGGTCGACCGCAAGTACGACCCGTTGGTCTGGCTCGGTAACAAGATCTTCAAGCGCTCCGGCGCCTGACACGACGTCCTGGGCGGCGGGTGGTGCTCGGAGCACCGCCCGCCGCTCAGCCGTCTGCGCGCAGCGACCGGCGGATCTGCTCCAGCCGTTCCCGGCCGGCCTTCTCCCGCTCGGCCTGCTGCTCGGCCGACGACTGCGCCTGCTCCGTCTCCTCGGCCAGTTCCGTCGCGCCGAGCGAGCGGGCGTACCGGCCCTCGATCTTGTCCCGGACGTGGTCCAGGCTCGGCACACCGGCCTCGGTGTAGTCGGGCGCCGGGCCGGGCTCACCGGTCGGTCCTCCGGGAGCGGCCGCGGCGTCCTTCCCGGACGTGCTCGACGGTTCCCGGTGCTCGGGGTCGTTCATCGTGTGCCCTCATTCCCCTGCAGCTGTGGTGGTCCCACGCTACGTCGCCGCGACCCGCGCGCGTTCTCGTCGCCGCGCGCGCCATCCGACGCGCGCGTGGCCGCGATCGGCGCGCGTGGCCGGGATCGGAGCGTGGCCGGCGGGGGCGGCCGACCGGATCGGCGCGCGTGGTCGGGCGGGACGGGCCGCAGCCCATGATCGTTTACGCCGTTCCGGTGGCGGTGGGCGCGGCACGTGACGTCGACCCGCTCCGCTCGTTGAGCGAGCAGGATGCGGCACCGTCGTGTCCGGGGTGCAGGTGGGAGGCACAGGGCGATGACGGCTCCATCGGTGGAGAGCGTGGACGTCACACGGGTCGCGCCCTCGGGGGAGACGGTCGACCTCCGCCTGCCGGCCGCGTTCGGCGACTACCGGTGGTACGGCAACACCCGCTTCGCCGGGCCGCGCGTCGCCCGCCAGTTCTTCCTCGCCCCGGCCGGTGAGCACCGCGCCATCCCGACCAACATCCTGCCCGGCGCCCGCGAGAGCCGCCGCACCTTCCGCGGCTACGACGCGGTGGTGTTCGAGGCGGCGGACCGGTCGGATGCCGCGCTGGTACTGGCCGGCCCGTACCACGAGGCCACGACCTGGTTCGGCGGGCCCGCCCCGGACGCCGACGGGCTGAGTCGGCTGGTGAACACCTTCAGCTTCGTCGACTCACCGTCGGGTGCGACCCTGCGGCCGGCCTCGGACCTGCTCGTCCAGCAGCCCGACGTGACGCTGATCGGACGCAGCGCCGGCTCGATCCTGATGGTGCGCCGATCGGCCGAGGCATTGCCGACCCTTCCCGACTGGGCCGGGCTGCGGTTGAGCGGCGGCGAGCTGTGGCGCGGCGAGCGGGTCCTCGACCCGGCCCAGGCCGCGCTGGTCGAGGGCACGCCGCACCAGTGGCGCTACCTGCTGGCCGGCGAGAGCGCCGTGATGGACCTGGTGCTGCTCGGGCCCGAGTCCGGCCGGCCGCCGACCCCGCTGGACGAGGAGCAGATCATCGCGGCTCTCGACCTGCTCGGCGCGCGCTGGGGTCGGTGAGCCGTGTCGCCTGCCATGGCGGTCGCCCTGATCGCGCTGCTCGTCGCGCTGTTCGCGCTGGTGACACTCGTGGCCGTGTACGCGCGGGTGCGGGCGCTGGAGTCCGGACGCAGCGCTGAGCTGTCCGGGTACGCGGCGCTGGTCGGGCGCCCGGCCCCGGAGGTGGTGCGACCCCGCCCCGGGGAGCGGCTCGCGATCGTCGCGGTGCTCGATGCCGGCTGTGCGTCGTGCCACGGGGTGTGGGAGGCGATCGGTGCGGTCGGCGCCGAGCAGGCAGGGGGAGCCCCGGTCCGCTACGTGGGGCTCGTCGATCGTCGCTCGGACATGCCGGCGGCTCCCGAGGGCGAGGCGGGGGCCCGCACGGAACTGCTCGCCGACATCACCGCCCGCGCGGATCTGTTCGAGGGGTACTCCCCGACGATCCTCGCGGTGGACGCGAGCGGAACGGTCGTCCACCGCAGCTTCGTCTATCCCGACACCGACGTGCGTGCGCTGCTGCTGGACCTGACCGAAGGACACGAGGTGAGCCGGGCATGACGCGCCTGGACGACATCCCCACAACTGTGGGCCCGCCGAAGCACGCCCAGCCCAGCGAGATGGTGGCGCGCATCCGGTCCTACCGGCCGAGCCGGCGCACCGTGGTGCGTGGTCTGGTGATCGCCGCGGCGGCGAGCGCACTCGTGCCGCTGGACTGGTGGATCACCCGCCGCGGGGCGACCGCCGCCCCGGACCGCAACACCTCGGGCGACGACAAGTCGGAGCACGGCGCGTGCGCGCCGGACGACTACGACGAGGTGGCGAACAACTGGTGGACCGGCGGCCCGGCGGTCTGCTACGGCGGCTGGCGGCGCGGGAGCTACCCCTGCTCGTCCGGTTACCACCAGGAGGGCTCGCACTCGGCGCAGGGTGAGTCGTACACCTCGACCCGGCTGACCACGAACTGCCACGGCCGCAACGCGTGGCGCTGGCGCGGTTACCGCTGCTCGGACGCGGTGACCACCGCGACATTCGCGGACGGGTCCGAGTACACCAGCCTGACCATCGCGGCCTGCGAGCTGCCCGCCGACGCCCCGCCGGCCCAGGACCCGGTCCAGCCCCGGCGCAAGAAGCTGCTGGGCGGGATCGGCGGCTAGGCGCGTGGCGTCCTCGGCTCGGCCCCGCCCCCGCTGGCCGCTGCATCCGCTGGCGGCGGCGCTCGTGTTGCTGACTGCCGGGATGTTCGCGGCGGTGTCGGCGCTGGCCCGGCGCGATATGGCGACCGCCGCGGCCGGGTTGTTGCTGGTCGCGGTGGCCGGGGCGGCCGCGGGGTTCGCCAACTCCGGATCCACTTGAAGCCACAACTCGGCGTTCCTGCTGAGCGCGTCGGTCTGGCGCGGCAAACCCGTTCTCGCGTACTTCGGGGGCGGCCTGTTCCTCGGGGCGACCGCGGTGGCCTTCGTGGCCGCGGTCGTCGGCGCGCTGCCGCAGGCGCTGCTGCCCGCCCCGGTGCGCTGGGTCGTCTTCGGCGCGTCCGGGCTGGCCGTGCTCGGCCGGGAGCTCGGTCTGTGGCGGTTCCGGGTGCCGGAGAACGCCCGGCTCGTCCCCGAGCGGGTGCAGCACATGGGGGAGTGGGGCGCGCTGCAGTTCGGTTTCGAGATGGGCACCGGGATGCGGACCTACTCGCCGTCCGCGCTGCCGCACCTGGCGCTGCTCGCGATCGTGCTCGTGGTGCCGTTCCCGGCGGCGTTCGTGGTGGCCGCGGGCTTCGCGCTCGGCCGGCTGGCGATGCCGCTGCTCAGCAACGGCTGGAGCGACGACGGGTCGTGGACCCGGCTGTGGGCGCGGGCCGAGCCGGTGGTGCGGCCGTTGCTCGCCCTGACCTGCGTCGGCGCGCTGACGGTTGCGATGCTGCACGTGTGAATGTCGTCGAGGTCGTGGTCGTCTACGACGTGGGCTGCCCGAACTGCTCGCAGATCGCCCGGGAGTTGCCGGACTGCCTGCGGGTTCCGGTCACCGTGCGGTCGTGCCGCGACCCGCAGCTGACCCAGCTGTACCCGTCGCTGCGGTCCCGGCCGTGGGCCACCGGCTGCCGGGCGGCCGCGATCGGGACGGTCCGCCGGGACGGCTCCGTGCGCTGGTGGCCGGGTCTCACGGGAGCCGTCGGGCTGGTACCGGTGCTGCGGTGGCGCTCGGCCCGGGAGGCGGTGGGGCTGCTGCGCGACGCGTTCCGGACGGCCCGCGCCCGCTAGCGTGGGCCGGGTGACGATCACCGAACGCCCCTTCGGATCCTGGCCCACCCCCATCACGTCCGATCTGGTCGTGGCCGCGGCGGTGCGGCTGTCCGAGGCGCGGGTCGACGGGGCGTGCGTGTACTGGTCCGAGGGCCGCCCCGCCGAAGGCGGGCGCACCCAGATCGTGCGGCGCACCCCGGCCGGCACCGTCACCGACCTGCTGCCCGACGGGATGGACGCCCGCACCGGCGTGCACGAGTACGGCGGCGCCGGCTGGTGGGTGCGGGACGGTGTCCTGTGGTTCGCGAACTGGGCCGACCAGCGGCTCTACCGCCTCGAGCCCGGCGGCACCCCCGTCGCGATCACGCCCGAGCGCGCCGTGCCTCGCGGCGACCGGTATGCCGACGGTGAGGTCGGTCCGGACGGTGCGTCGATCGTCGCGGTCCGCGAGCAGCACCCTGCCGGCGGGCGGGGCGCCGTCGACGTGCGCAACGAGATCGTCCGGCTGGCCGCCGGCCGCGACTCGGAGCCCGAGGTCCTCGTCTCCGGTCCCGACTTCGTCGTCGCCCCCCGGCTCAGTCCCGACGCCGAGCGGCTGGCCTGGGTGTCCTGGGACCACCCGTCCATGCCGTGGGACGACACCGTGCTCACCGTGCGCGAGCTCGCGACCGGCGTCGACACCGTGATCGCAGGCGGGCCGGGCGAGTCGGTCACCGAGCCGCGCTGGCAGCCCGACGGGATCCTGACGTTCCTGTCCGACCGTTCCGGCTGGTGGAACCTCTACCGCTGGACACCGGGCAGCGATGTCGAGCCGCTGATCGAGCTCGCCGCCGAGATCGGCGTGCCGGGCTGGCAGCTCGGCACGTCGCGCTATGCGGTGCTCGGCGACGGCCGCGTGGTGTTCGCCCGCTGGCGCGAGGGGTACGACGGCCTGGCCGTGCGCGATCCGGGCGGCGCGGTGACCGACCTGGACCTGCCGTTCTCCGCGGTCGCAACGGTGCGGGCGTCCGGTCCGGACGGGGTGGTCGTCGTGGCGGGCACGCCGGCGGCCGAGCCCGGCGTGTACCGGGTCACGCTGCCCGGCGCCGTGGTCGAGACCCTGCGCGCGCCCCGGGACCTCGGCGTCGATCGCGGCTACCTGTCGGTGCCGGAGCCGGTGTCGTTCCCGTCGGTCGACGGGGCGGGCGTTCCGCGGACGGGGCACGCGCTGTTCTACCCGCCGTCCAACCCGGCGTATCGGGGACCGGACGGGGAGCGCCCGCCGCTGCTCGTGGTGATCCACGGGGGGCCGACGGGCTCGGCGATGCCGGTGCTGTCGGTCGGGACGCAGTACTGGACGAGCCGCGGCTTCGCCGTCGTCGACGTCAACTACGGCGGGTCCGCCGGGTTCGGCCGGACCTACCGCGACCTGCTGAAGGGCGCGTGGGGTGTCGTCGACGTCGCCGACTGCATCGCCGCCGCCCGCTGGCTGGGCGAGCAGGGCCGGGTCGACCGGCAGCGGCTGTGCATCCGGGGAGGTTCGGCCGGCGGTTACACCACGCTCGCCGCGCTGGCCCGCGAGGACACCCCGTTCACCGCGGGCGCCGACCACTTCGGCGTCGCCGACCTGGAGGCGCTCGCCGCGGACACGCACAAGTTCGAGAGCCGCTACCTCGACGCGCTGGTCGGGGACTACCCGGCGCAGCGCGAGGTCTACGTCGAGCGCTCCCCGATCCACCACGTCGACCGCCTCCACCGGCCGTTGATCGTGCTGCAGGGCAGCGAGGACGCCATCGTCCCGCCCAACCAGTCGACGAAGATCGTCGACGCGCTGCGGGCCCGGCGGGTGCCGGTGGCCTACCTGCTCTTCGACGGCGAGCAGCACGGTTTCCGGCGCGCGGAGAACATCCGCCGCGCGCTGGACGCCGAGCTGAGCTTCTACGCCCAGGTGCTCGGGTTCGCGCTGCCCGCCGACGAGGGCATCGAACC
The DNA here is from genome assembly GCF_018531475.1 of Pseudonocardia mahuensis. GTDB lineage: Bacteria > Actinomycetota > Actinomycetes > Mycobacteriales > Pseudonocardiaceae > Pseudonocardia. The sequence goes on along the minus strand of NZ_JAHDTG010000016.1, from coordinate 32,771 downwards.
GGTCGAGGTGGAGAACCTCGGTCAGCCGTCGTGACGGGGCGCCCGTAGCGCGCCGGGGAACCATCCGGAGGCCGGCACGCCCGGCGGGCACACAGCGATCCGACCCGGGCCGCTGACAGACTGGGCCCGTGCAGGTTCTGTCGGCCGCGTCCGTGCCACCGTTGGTCGACACCGTCCGGACCGGCCTGGAGACCGCCGCCGGGCGGCCCGCGGTGCTCGCGGCCGGCGTCCTCGCACTGGTCGTCGTGCTGTGGTCGGTGTCCTGGCGGCTCAGCCGGACCGTGGTGACCATCGCCCACGAAGGCGGACATGCGTTGTCGGCGGTCGTCACCGGGCGCGGGCTCACCGGGATCCGGCTGCATGCCGACACCTCCGGAGTCACCGAGTCCGTGGGCGTGGGCCGGGGGCTCGGCCTGATCATCACCTACCTCGGCGGTTACACCGCCCCACCGCTGCTGGGCCTGGCCGGCGCGGTGCTGGTGGCGGCCGACCGGTCGCGGGTGATGCTGTGGATCGCCGTCGCGCTGCTGGTCGCCACGTTGATCCACATCCGTAACCTGTTCGGGGCGCTGGCGGTGCTGCTCACCGGGGCCGCGGTCGGGTCCGTCGCGTTCTGGGGCGCACCCGACGTCCGGGCCGGTTTCGCCGCCGCTCTGTGCTGGTTCCTGCTGTTCGGCGGCCTGCGAGCGGTCCGGGAGCTGCAGCGGGGACGGCGCCGCGGGCTGTACCGCAACTCCGATGCCGACGCGCTCGCCCGGCTGACCGGTGTGCCCGGCGGAATGTGGGCCGCGCTGTTCTGGTCGATCGGTGCAACGGCGCTGATCGCCGGTGGATGGGTACTCCTGCTGTAGATCCCGGCCGGCCGCCGCCCGAGGTGAGGAGAGCTCCCATGACCGACATGGCCGCCTTCAACGCCCAGATCATCGACGAGTCCCGGGCCGACGGGCAGGTCGGCGGGCCCTTCGAGGACTCGTCGATGGTGCTGCTGCTCCACACCGGGTCGAGGTCGGCACGGAGCGGGTGAGCCCGTTGATCTACCTACCCGACTTGGAGCGCCACATCATCTTCGCGACCAAGGCGGGCGCCCCGGGTTTCGGTGACTACGAACAGTCGACCGCCGGGGTCCGGACCATCCCGGTGAGCGCACTCCCCCCGGCGGCCTGAGCGCCGACCCAGCACAATCACTTCCGGAGATCACCCTCGACCGGGAGGAACCGGAGCCTTGAGCAGCATCACCCTGGAGCAGGCCGACACCATCGTGAAGGCCGCGCTGGCCCATGGCAGCGAGCAGGGGTTCAACCCGCTGACCGTGGCCGTCCTGGACCCGGGAGGTGTGCTCGTTGCGCTGGCCCGCCAGGACGGTTCGGGCAACCTGCGGCCGGACATCGCAGTGGCGAAGGCCTGGGGGATCCTCGGGCTGGGGATGACGAATCGGGCCATCGCCAAGCGCGCCGCCGAGTCGCCGGAGTTCTTCACCTCCGTCGCGACCCTGGCCGGCGGGCGGATCCTGTCGGTGCCCGGCGGCGTGTTTGTGCTCGACGCCGACGGCCAGGTCATCGGCGCGGTGGGTGTCACCGGTGACGCGTCGCGCAACGACGAGGCCGCCGCGGTGGCCGGGATCGAGGCCGCCGGGCTGACCCCGGTGACCGGCGCCGAGGACTGAACCGCGCGGTGCGCCCGGAGTGGTCGCGGCGGTCCGGGCCGACGGCACCGCGCTGCTGCTCCACGGCGTGCTGGCGAAGCGGCCGGGCGATCGCACAACCCGGCTGCTCGTCAGGGGGACTCGCGCTCCAGCGCCGCACGCAGGGCCGCCAGTCCGTGCTCGAGCCCACGCAGCGCGGAGAGGTCGATCAGTGTCAGCAGCCGGCGGCGGGCCTCCTGTCCGGCACTGGCGATCCGATCGATCAGGTCGACGCCGCCGGGGGCCAGCCGGGCCAGCCGGATCCGGCGGTCCCGGGGGTCCTCGGTGCGTTCGACCAGGCCGCGGGCCACGAGGCGGTCGATCAGTCCGGTCACCGTCGCGAGGCCGACGTGCAGCCCCTGCGCGAGGTCGCCCTGGGTCAGCGGGCCGTCGGTGGACAACAGCAGGAGCACCCGCAGTTGCTGCATGGTCAGACCGCTGTCCAGCACCGGGTTCGGGCCGAGTTTCGTGAGGCTGCGACGCAGCACGACCTCGTGGGACTCGATCGCGGCCAGTAGCGCGTCGCGCTCGCGGCCCTCGGCCTCCGGCGCGGATGCAGGTACGCCGTCGTCGGTTCCGGCGTTCACGGACCGCCCCCTCTCGGCCATCTCCGGAACCCGACGCCCCGGGTACTCAGCCAAGTCTCAGCCGCAGAGTAATACTTTGCCTCGGCCGTAGTATCTAATCGGTCTCCCCGAACCCGCTCCGGAGGCCGACCCCATGACCTGGCTCGCTCGTCTCAGCCTCACCAACCGAGCCATCGTCGGCCTGGTCACGGTGCTCGTCATCGTCTTCGGCGTGAGCAGCACGACCTCGATCCGCCAGGAGCTGTTCCCGTCGCTGGACGTGCCGGTCGCATCGGTGGTCACCCCGTACCCGGGCGCGTCGCCCGACCTCGTGGAGCAGCAGGTCACCACCCCGCTCGAAGCGGCGATCGACGGCATCGAGGGGATCACCGACACCCGGTCGACCAGCTCGGGCGGGACGTCGGTGATCACGCTGGACCTGGAGTACGGCTCGGACCTCGACGAGCTCACCTCCCGGGTGCAGCGGGCCGTCCAGGGGGTGCGGCTGCCGGCCGACGTCACGCCGCAGGTGCTCACCGGCAGCACCGACAGCCTGCCGATCGTCGCGCTCGCGGTGTCCTCGCAGCTCGGTGACGACCAGGTCGCGGCGATCCTGCGTGACCAGGTGCGGCCGTTGCTCGCGGGGCTCGACGGGGTCGGCGACGTGACGCTGTCCGGCATTCGCGATCCCCGGATCACCATCGACGTCGACACCGCCGAGGCCGCCCGGCGTGGTGTGTCGCTCAGCGCGATCTCCACGCTGCTGCAGTCCAACGGCGTGCGGGTGCCGGCCGGGCAGCTGACCCCCGACACCGATCCGCTGACCGTCGAGGTCGGCAGCCCGATCGCCTCGGTCGAGCAGCTGCGGGATCTGTACGTCGGTTCCGGCGCCGCCGTGCCGCCCGCCGCGCCGCCGGGCGCCGCGGCCGCGCCGGGCGGGGGAGCTCCGGTCCGGCTCGGCGACATCGCGACGGTCACGGCCGAGCCCGCGCCGGCCACCGGCTACACCCGGACGGGCGGTATCCCGAGCATCGGCGTCGGGGTCACGAAGCAGGCGGACGCGAACACCGTCGCGGTGTCCGACGAGGTCCGCGACGTGCTGCCCCGTATCGCCGGACTGCTCGGCGGCGACGCCGAGGACGCGCAGGTCACCGTGGTGTTCGACCAGGCGCCGTACATCCAGCAGTCGGTGGACGACCTGACGACCGAGGGCCTGCTCGGCCTGCTGTTCGCCGTGCTGGTGATCCTCGGGTTCCTGCTGTCGGTGCGGGCCACGCTGGTCACGGCGGTGTCCATCCCGTTGTCCGTGCTGATCGCCATGATCGTGCTCGACCTCGGCGGCTACACGCTCAACATCCTCACCCTCGGCGCGCTGACCGTGGCGATCGGCCGGGTGGTCGACGACTCGATCGTCGTCATCGAGAACATCAAGCGGCACATCGGCCACGGCGGCCCGCGCCGAGCGGCGATCCTCACCGCGATCCGCGAGGTGGCCGGCGCGATCACCGCATCGACGATCACCACGGTGGCGGTGTTCGCCCCCATCGGGCTCGTCGGTGGGCAGGTCGGGGAGCTGTTCCGCCCCTTCGCGGTGACGGTCACGGCGGCGCTGCTCGCCTCGCTCGTCGTGTCGCTCACGGTGGTCCCGGTGCTGGCATCGATGGTGCTGCGCAGCCCGGCCACGCCGGCCGCAGAGCCGCCGGCTGCGGGGGAGCCCACCGAGGAGACGGCCGAGCGCAGCCGGCTGCAGGCCGGCTACCTGCCCGTGCTGCGGGCGGCGCTGGGCCGCCCGGTCGTGTCGCTGGTCATCGCCGTGGCCATCCTGCTGGGCACGCTGGCGCTGGTCCCGCAGCTGCGCACCAACTTCCTCGGCGACGCCGGCGGTGACACCCTGTCGGTCAGCCAGGAGATGCCGCCCGGAACCGGGCTGCCCGCGGCCGATGTGGCGGCGAAGAAGGTCGAGGCCGTTCTCGCCGAGACGGCCGGCGTGCAGAGCTACCAGGTCACGGTCGGCTCGCCGGCCGGCGGAGCGGGCGGCTTCGGCCCGCCGCCGGGGCTCACCTCCGCAACCGCGACCCGGTTCTCGGTGACCCTCGACGAGGACGGCGACGCCACCGCCGTGCAGGACGACCTGCGTGCCCGGCTCGACGGCCTGGGTGACCCCGCCGAGGTGGGAACGCTCTCCGTGGAGGCCGGCCAGGGCGGGTTCGGCAACGAGCTGCAGGTCGTCGTGCGCGCCGAGGACCCGGCAGTCCTCGCCCGAGCTGCCGACCAGGTGCAGCATGCCGTCACCCGGATCCCCGACGCCACCGACGTCCGCAACAACCTCGCCGCTGCGCAGCCCGGCGTGAACGTCGCCGTGGACCGCCGCCGGGCCGCCGAGGCCGGGCTCACCGAGGCGCAGATCGGGCAGTCGGTCGCGACCGCGCTGCGCGGTTCCACGGTCGGCACGTTGACCATCGACGGCGTCGAGCAGAGCGTCGTGCTGCGTACCGGCTCCGCCCCGGCCGACCTCGCGTCGCTGCGCGCACTGCCGTTGCCCGGGCCGCGGGGCACGATCCCGCTTCGCGACGTCGCCACGGTCAGCCAGACCAGCACCCCGCCGAGCATCAGCCACACCGACGGTGGCCGCAGCGCGCTGATCACCGCCCGCCCGGCTGTCGACGACCTGGGTGCGGTCACCGCCGCGCTGCAGGACACGCTCGACGGGCTGGCGCTGCCCGCGGGGGCGACCGCGGAGCTCGGTGGGGTCAGCGCGCAGCAGGACGAGGCGTTCGCGCAGTTGGGTCTCGCGCTGCTGGTCGCGATCGCGGTGGTCTACCTGGTCATGGTCGTGACGTTCCGCAGCCTGCTGCAGCCGCTGCTGCTCCTGGTGTCCATCCCGTTCGCGGCCACCGGCGCGCTCGGGCTGCTGCTGGTCACCGGCACGCCGCTGGGCGTCCCCGCGCTGATCGGCATGCTGATGCTCGTCGGCATCGTGGTGACGAACGCGATCGTACTGATCGACCTGGTCAACCAGTACCGGCGCGCGGGCCGCGGGGTGATGGCCGCGGTCGTCGAGGGCTCGGCGCAGCGGCTGCGCCCGATCCTGATGACGGCGGTGGCCACGATCTGCGCGCTGCTGCCGATGGCGCTGGGCCTCACCGGCGGCGGGGTGTTCATCTCCCAGCCGCTGGCGATCGTGGTGATCGGTGGCCTGATCAGTTCCACGCTGCTGACCCTGGTGCTCGTCCCGGTGCTCTACTTGCTGACCGAGCGCGCACGTGCGCGATGGGGGCGCGGTGGCGCGTCACCTGCCGACGCCGGGCCGGACACGGCCGGTACGGCGGTGAATCCCGGTGTGTCACCGAACGGTGCAGCGGCGGGAGCGGCAGATCGCGAGCCGGTCCGGGTCGGATCGGCGGCGGTCCCCGTCGCTGCCGGGTCGGCGGCGGCGGCGACGTCGTCGGCCGACGCGTGGAGCGGTGGCGGCGCCGCGTCACCGGCCGCTCCCGTGGCGGCCGCGCTGCCGGAGCCGCCTGTCGCCGCACCGCCGCCCGCCCCGGAACCGCCCGACGGGCCGGGCGTCTACGGCCTGCTCGCCGACCGCGACGACGTTCCGCTCGCCGGCGCCGCGCTGTCGGTGTTCGACACCGTCGGGACACAGCTCGCCGCGACGACCTCCGACGAGCACGGCCGCTACCGGGCCGCGCTGCCCGGGCCGGGGGAGTACCTGCTGGTCGGGCAGACCGGTGGCCGGGAGCCGGTCGCCGAATGGGTCGTCCTGTCCCCGCCCCCGGGTGCGCCCACCGCGCGCCACGACCTGCGGATCGAGGGCCCTGCGAGCCTGGTCGGGGTGGTCCGGTCGGCTTCGGGCGCAGGCGTCGCGGCGTTCGTCACGCTCGTCGACCGGCACGGCGAGGTCGTGGCCGGTACCCGCACCGGCGCCGACGGCCGCTACCGGCTCGCCCACGTCCCGGCCGGGGACCACCACCTGCTGTTCTCCCCACCGTCCGGGGAGTCCGCGACGCAGCGGATCGAGCTGCCGGCCACCGGGCGGGTGCCGTGCGACGTCGTGCTGGCGCCCACCGGCGGGCTCACGGGCACCGTGCGCTCCGAGCGTGGTCGCGAGGTGAGCGACGCGGTGACGACCCTGGTGGACACGTCCGGTGTGGTCGTGGCCAGCGGCCGGACCGGCCCTGACGGCACCTTCCGGCTGTTCGGGATCCCGGAGGGCGACTACACGCTGACCGCGAACGCGGGTACGCCGGCCGTCCGCTCGGTCCGGGTGTCCGCGGACGAGATCACCGGCACCGACCTGGTGCTGGGTGCCGCGCCGGCGGACGCGGAGCAGGTGGCGCCGGGCCGGCACCGCAACGGACACGGCAGCTGAGGCGGGGCGGGCGAAAGGCCGTGTCCATGGCGGTGCGGCAGGTGTAGCGTCCTCCCGCAGGTGAGCCGGGAAGCCTGGTCGGCAGTCGATGCCCGCCGCGCGAAAGGCCTTGCACGATGTCGGCTCCAACCCTTGTCGACCCTGTCCGCACCCACGGGCTCACCAAGCGCTACGGGCGCACGCTCGCCCTCGACGGGCTGGACCTGACGGTCCGCCCCGGCGAGGTCTTCGGCTTCCTCGGCCCCAACGGCGCGGGCAAGTCGACGACGATCCGGCTGCTGCTCGGGCTGATCCGCCCCACGGCGGGATCGGCCCAGGTGTTCGGCGACGATGCCGCCGACGTCGCCGCCGCCCACCGCCACCTCGCCTACGTCCCGGCCGACGTCGCGCTGTGGCCCGCGCTGACCGGGGCCGAGACCCTCGAACTGCTGGCCGCGACCGGACTGGGCACGGACCTCGCCTACCGCGACGAGCTGGTGCGGCGCTTCGATCTGGATCTGCGCACACCCGGCCGGGCCTACTCCACCGGCAACCGGCAGAAGGTCGCACTGGTCGCGGCGTTCGCCACCCGGGCTCCGCTGCTCGTCCTCGACGAGCCGACCAGCGGACTGGACCCGCTCATGGAGCGGGAGTTCAGGCGCTGTGTCGCGGAGGCCTCGGAGCGCGGGCAGACGGTGTTCCTCAGCTCGCACCTGCTCGCCGAGGTGGAGGCGGTGTGCGACCGGGTCGCGATCCTGCGCGCCGGCCGGCTCGTCGAGGTGGCCGGCATGGCCGAGCTGCGCCGGCTACGGCGCACCGAGGTCGAGGTCGGCTTCACGGGCCCGCCCCCGGATCTGGTCGCGGTGCCCGGGGTGACCGGGGTGAACCTGCTGGCGCCGACGCGGCTGCGGTTCTCCCTCATCGGGCCGCCCGCCGATGCACTGCGCATCCTGGCCGGCGCCCAGGTGACCGCGCTCGAGGTCCGCGAGCCGACACTGGAGGAGATCTTCCTCGACTACTACGGGGAGACGGCGCGATGAGCGGGATTTCGAGCGGGCCATCAGCGCAGCGCCCGCGCGAAGCCCCGACCGAGCGCAGCGGGGGAGCGATCAGCGCGACCATGACGGCGATGGGTTCGCGGCCGGCGTCGGCGGTGCAGCCCGGTCCGGTTCTCGGCGGGGCGGCCGTGGCCCGGCTCGCGGTGCGCCAGATCCGGCGGAGCGCGGTCGTCGTCGTCGTGGTCGCGGGCCTGCCGGCGATCGTCGCGGCCCAGTACCGCAGCACGTTCGGCGACGCCCTGGACGCCGGTTCGCTGCAGGCGCTCGCGGCGAATCCGGCCATCCGGACGCTGTTCGGTCCCCCGGTGAGGTTGGACGACCCGGGCGGGTTCACGGTGTGGCGTACCGGCACGGCGATGGCCGTGCTCGTCGGGGTGTGGGGGCTGCTGGCCGCGACCCGGATCACCCGCGGTGAGGAGGACGCCGGCCGGTGGGATCTGCTGCTCGCCGGCCGGGTGCGCCGCGACGCCCTGGTGGGTCGGCACCTCGTGGTGCTGGTCGCGGCGCTGGTGCCCACCGGGGCGGCGCTGGCCGTCGCCCTGGTCGCGGTGGGCACCGCAGTGCCCGGGGCACTGCTGCACGGTGCAGGCATCGCCCTGGCCGGGGTGTTCTTCGCGGCCCTCGGGGTGCTGGCCGCACAGGTGCTGCCGAGCCGTGCACCGGCCAGCGGAGCGGCCGCGGCCGTCCTGGGTACAGCCCTGCTGCTGCGCATGGTCGCCGACGGCGTGCCCACGCTGGGGTGGTTGCGTTGGCTGACGCCGTTCGGCCTGCTCGCCGAGGTGCAGCCGTACGCCGCCGACCGTCCGGGTCCGCTGGCCGTGCTGGCTCTCGCGGCAACGGCGGTCGGTGGCCTTGCCGTGCTGGCCGCGCGACGCCGCGATCTCGGCGGTGGTCTCGTCACCAGGGCCACGTGCCGGGCGCCGCGCACACGGCTGCTCGGGTCGCTCCGGGGCTTCGCCGTCCGCCGGCTGGCGCGTCCGCTGGCCGGGTGGGCGGTCGGTCTCGGTGCCTACTTCCTGCTGATCGGCCTGCTCACGGTGTCGATCACCGATTTCCTCACGGCGAACGCCCGCTTCACCGAACTCGCCGCCACAGCCGGGTTCGGGGCGCTCGGCACGGCCGAGGGGTACACCGCGGTGATGCTCGGCCTGCTCGCCGTCCCGGCCGGGTTGTTCACGGCCGGTCGGATCGCGGCCACCGCCGAGGCCGAGGCACAGCGCAGGCTGACCCTGCTGTTCGGCCTGCCGGTGTCGCGGCGGCGGTGGGCGGGCGTCGAGGGCGGGGTCACCGCGGTGTCGGCGCTGGTGCTGGTGGTGATCTGCGGGGCGGCGCTGTGGACCGGTGCCGCGCTGGTCGGCGCCCCGCTCGGTCTCGGTGCCGCGCTCGCCGGTGCGCTGAACGTGCTCCCGGTCGCGCTGCTCAGCCTCGGGGCCGCGGTGCTGGCACTCGGCTGGGCACCGGGTGCGGTCCTCGCGATCGGTGCACTGCCCGCGGCGGGCGGATTCCTGTGGCAGGTGGTGGCGCAGAGCGCGGGCTGGCCGGACTGGGTGCTGTGGATCTCCCCGTACGACCACCTGGCCGCCGTCCCCGCAGTGGCACCCGACTGGGCGGGCACCATCGGGATGCTCGTCGTGGCCGCCGCCCTGGCCGGTCTCGGGATCGCCGGGTACACGCGCCGGGACCTGCGGGGTTGACAGCGGCCCGGCCAGAGTCGGGGCCGGTCAACGCAGCGCGTCTGCCGGGCGCCTCACCGGCCACGCTGCGGTCCGGCGTGCCGCACCCCCGGGCGACGGATCTGCCCGGGGGTGCGGGTCGGTGGCGCCGGGTGCGCGCTCAGCTCAGGAAGTCGAGCACGTGCCGGCGCACGACGTCGGGAGCCTCCAGCTGCGGGAGGTGCCCGGCGCCCTCGACGAGCTCGAGCCGGGAGTCACGCAGCCGGGACGTGAACTCCTCGGCGTAGACCGGGTCGACCAGCTTGTCCTGCGCCCCCCAGATCAGCAGCGTCGGCGCACTGAGCCGGTGGATCCGCCGGCTCAGGCCCTTGTCCGGGATCGGCCAGATGAAGTGCAGGACGCTGGCCATCCGCATGGCCGCCTCGAACAGGGCCTGCGGATCGTCCGCGGGCGGCGTCAGCATCGCCGCGAGCGGGCTCTCCGGATCGGCCAGCACCAGACCGGGCAGCGACTCGGGTGGGATGCCCGCGATGTCCGGGATCGGCGCGTCGTCGCGCCAGAACCCGATCGGTGCGATGAGTACCAGCTTCGTGACCCGCCTCGGGCTGTTCGAGGCCAGCTCGGCGGCGACCATGCCGCCGAACGAGTGCCCCACCACCTGCACGGTGTCCAGCCCCAGGGCGTCGAGCAGCTCGTCGTAGAACAGCACGAGCTCCCAGATCCCGGGCAGGTGGGTCAGCGCGTCGGACTTGCCGCCGCCGGGGTGTTCGACCGCGTACACGGTGTGGCCTTCGGCCAGCGCGTCGAGGAACGGGTCCCACCAGAGGCCGCCCGCGCCGTGGATGAAGAGCACCGGGTCGCCGGTCCCGGCGACGAGGACCCGGGCCTGGATCTGCCCGACCTGGACGAGGCGCTCGGTGACGTTCGAGGAGGGTGCGGTGGTCGTCATGTCGTCGTCCCCCTCAGGCCTGCGCGCCCGCGGGCGCCTCGGTGACCGCGCGGTTGGCGGCACCGGAGGGCCACCAGTTGTGAGTCCAGCCCTCCGCGTCCCAGATGTGCCGGATCCGCGGCATGACCTCCTCGGCGAACAGCGTGATGTTCTTCTTCGTCAGCTCGTGCGGCATCGACCCGATCTGCAGCAGCGCGTGCAGGTTGCCGACCCGCAGGCTCTTCGCGGCCTCGATGAGCCGGTCGGCGACCGTGGCCGGGCTGCCGCCGATGATGAAGCCCTCCTCGTTGAGGGTCTTCCAGTTCTTCTCCAGCGCCGCGGCGGCGGCGATGTCACCGGGCTGGTTCGTCTTGATCGCGAATTCGGTGCTCTTGCGGGTGCGATAGCCGGGTGCCTCGAAGAAGTACGGAGGAATGTGCAGGCACTTCTTGAAGAAGTACGTGACGTGCTCCAGGTACTCTTTCTCCGCACGCTCGTCCGTCTCGGAGACACAGATCTGCTGGGCGAAGCCGGCCCGGTACGGATTGCGGTCGACACCCATCTCGTCCATCTTGGCCCAGAAGCCGTCCATCAGTTTCTTGCCGAACTTCGCACCGAAGAAGCTGAGGTAGCTGTAGGTGTAGTCCTTGTTCCCGGCGAGTTCCCACGTCTCGACCGATCCGCCGCCGGCCAGCCACACCGGTGGGTGCGGCTTCTGCAGCGGCTGCGGCCACGGGTTCACGTAGCGCAGCTGGTTGTACCTGCCGTTGAAGGAGAACGGGCCGGGTCTGGTCCAGGCCTGGATGATGAGCTCCTCGGCCTCCCGATAGCGCGGTCGGGTCTGCGTGGGCGGGACGCCGTAGCAGAAGTTGACGTCCATCGAGGTACCCACGGGGAACCCGGCGGCGAGCCGTCCGTTGCTCAGCACGTCGAGCATCGCGAACTCCTCGGCCACGCGCGTCGCCGGCGAGTACAGGGCCAGCGTGTTGCCGAGCACCATGATCGCGCTGTTGTTCGGGGTGCGCCGGGCGAGCGCGGCGGCCATCAGGTTCGGCGAGGCCATGAAGCCGTAGCCGTTCTGGTGGTGCTCGTTGACGCCCACGCCGTCGAAGCCGAGCCGGTCGGCGAGCTCCAGCTCGTCGAGGCTCCACTGGTAGTACCGGGCGACCTGGCGCGGGTCGCACAGCTCGCTGTTCGGGGGCGTGACCCAGATGCTCTCGTGCTTGGTTTCGAAGTCGTCCGGGAGATCCCGATAGGGCATCAGGTGGAAAAAGATCGACTTCATCGACATCCCTTCGTCGGGCCGCACCGTTGCGGCCGTCAGGCATGCCCGGGGCCCGAGGACGGGCGCACGGGTTCGAGCGCCGTCGGAAATCGTCGATCGGCGCAGGGTGATGCAGGCGGAAGAACGCCGGATCAGAGCCGGGAGCCGTCCGAGGGAACATTCCCCCTTTCGCCGGCCGGAAGATCACGACATTCGGCACAGCGAGGCGAGCAAGCGCCGCCACTGCACTGTGACATCGAACACGTACGGGTCGAGTGAAACAACTCGAGTAGCTGTTGTCAATGCTCAGCGAAACAGTCGACCGTGGATGAAGGGATCGCGATTACGGGCGGCGAAACAAGATCGAATCGGCTCGTCGGTTCCTGATCACGGGCCGGCCAGGGCGGTCGCGGCGACCCGTGTCAGCCCTGCATGGCCCTGGCGAACGCCTCCAGCTCGCGCGGGATGTCCGGTCCGGCCGGCTGGTAGGCGATCTCGGTGGATCCGCCCGCCTCCAGTTTGGCGATCTTGTCTCGCCACTCCGACGGGGTGAGTGCCAGGCCGCCTTTGACCATCAGGTCGCCGGTCACGAAAGGCCGGTCGCGCTCGTTGACGGCGACCAGGTGCCGGTCGTGCAGGGCGAGGTGGCGTTTCTCCGGGGCGATGTCGTCATACGCCGCGGCCCACTTCCGGCCCTGCTCGGGCATCAGCTCGTCGATGACGCCGTGCTCGACGGCCCAGTGCAGCACGATGCCCAGGCCGTGCCCGGCGGCGTCGACGACCCGCTCGGAGCCGGGGTCCTCGCCCTCGTCGAGCACGGTGCCGAAGTCGAGGATGACGCTCGAGGCGAAGTCGGGGTTGGGTACCAGCACGGTGAGCACCTCGGCGCCGAGTTCGCGGGTGACGCCGTACCCCTTCGGTCCGTTGGCCGCGATGACCCAGTCGACCTCGATCGGGCGGGCCGGGCCGAACCGCTCATCCGGCCCCATCATCTGCATGATCCCGCCGTCCCACTCGACCTGCTCGCCGCGCAGCAGCGTCTGCAGGATCTGCGTGTACTCGCGGACCTTGGCCCACGGGATCGGCCGTTTCCCCATGGACAGTCGTCCGGTGAAGCCTGATCCGACACCGACCATCACCCGGTCCTGCCCGGCGATGGAGACGAGGGTACTGATCGCCGAGGCGGTGACCATGGGGTGGCGCAGGCTCGGGATCAGCACACCCGGGCCGAGCTTGATCCGGTCGGTGATCTCCGCCGCACGGCAGAGCTGCACCCAGACGTCGGGATAGAGGGCGGGCGAGTCGTAGAAGAACGCACGCTCGTAGCCCAGCGACTCGGCGATGCGGGCATGCTCGTGACTTTCGAGCGAGGTGGCGAACGCACACGACATCTTCATGGTGACCGGCCTCCGGATCGGGGTCGTCCGACATGGGTGAGGACCTCGTCACCGACGCTAGTTCGATGTGACCTGGATAACTGTCCGATCGCCGGACACCGGCCGCCGGGGCTCGGTGACTGCAGGTCAGTGCCGGCCGAGCAGGTTGTCCGAGACGTTCGCGAGGTGCTCACGCATCCGGTCGCGGGCGCCGTCGGGGTCGCGGTCACGCAGCGCGTCGACGATCGCGATGTGCTCGCAGTGGTAGCAGCGGCGCCGCTCGGGCGTGGAGGTCCGGCTCTTCAGGCTGCCCCACACGGGTAGCGCCCGGGCGGCGTTCATGACGTCGAACATGTTCATCAGCAGTCCGTTGTGCGCGGCCTGGGCGATGGCGCGGTGCAGGGCGCCGTCCCAGGACTCGAAGCCCTCGTAGTCGTCGCTGGCCCCACCGCGGTCCAGGCAGTGGACGATCCGGTCCATGTCGGCCTGGGTGGCGACCCGGGCGGCCAGGAACGCCACCTGCGGTTCGATCAGGAGTCGGACCTGCATGATCTCGGCCGGGCTGGTGTCGGCGGGCGCACCGTCGGCAGAGTGGGTGGTCGTCCCGGTGACGAACGTGCCGCGGCCGACGTGCCGGACCACGAGGCCGTCGCGTTCGAGGGCGGCCAGGGCGCGGCGCACGGCGCTGCGCGGGGCGGCGAGCCGGTCGACGAGGTCGCGCTCGGTGGGCAGCTGCGAGCCCGGGCCGAGGGTCCCGTCCAGGGTGCCCTCGGCGAGCAGAGCGCGCAGCGTCTGCTCCACCGTGGTCACGGCCGAGACCGTAGCGCATCGAACCAATCGAGACCAATGCGGATGCCCCGAATTACTGCACGTCGAGGCCTATCGACAGTCAGGACGAGGTGGCGTACGGTTCACCGCTGCCCGCATTGGTGCTGATTGGTTCAGATTGGTTCGCATATGAAGCTGTTGACCTTCTCCACCGGATCCGGCCCGCGCGTCGGTGTGCTCGACGCCGAGCGCCGGGTGGTCCGCGACCTGAGCGGACGGTTACCGGCCGGCGCGGGGCTGCTCGATCTGATCGACCGATGGGCCGACCTGGGCCCGGCGGCGGCGCAGCCGGCCGACGGCGACACCGAGCACGTCCTCGACGCGGTCACGCTGCTCGCCCCGATCCCGGTGCCGCGGCGCAACATCTTCTGCGTCGGCAAGAACTACCGCGAGCACGTCGCCGAGTTCGGCCGCAGCGGCTACGACACCCCGAGCCGCTCCGAGGCGCTCCCCGAGAAGCCGATCATCTTCTCCAAGGCCACCACGTCGGTCACCGGTCCGGGCACCGAGATCGACCCGCACCACGGCGTGGCCCGCGAGCTCGACTACGAGGCCGAGCTCGCGGTGATCATCGGCACCGGCGGTCGCGGCATCCCGGTCGAGCGGGCCTACGACCACGTGTGGGGCTACACGATCGTCAACGACGTCACCGCGCGCGACCTGCAGCGTGACCACAAGCAGTGGCTGCTCGGCAAGTCGCTCGACACGCACTGCCCGATGGGGCCGTGGGCCGTCACCGCCGACGAGGTCGGCGACGTGCGCGCACTCGAGGTCTCCAGCCGGGTCAACGGCGAGCCGCGGCAGAAGGCGTCCGTCGCCGACCTGATCTTCGACATCCCGACCCTCATCGCGACGATCTCGGCCGGCATCACGCTGCTTCCCGGCGACGTCATCGCCACCGGCACCCCGGCAGGCGTCGGCATCGGCTTCGACCCGCCGCGCTTCCTGACCAGCGGCGACGTCCTCGAGATCGCCATCACCGGCCTGGGCACCCTCACCAACCGCGTCGGCTGAGTCGCCACCACCGTAGAAGGAGACACGTGAACGTCAACGGCAAGGAACTGGCCGTCGAGATCGACGGCGAGGGTGCCGCGGTCCTGCTCGTGCACGGCCTGGGCGGCACCTCGAACTTCTACCAGGTGCAGGCCGACGCACTGGCCGGCGGTTTCCAGGTGATCCGCCCCGACCTGGAGGGCTCCGGGCGCTCCCCGGTCACCGGTGAGCTGTCCATCGACGGCTACGCCGACGATCTCGCCGCGCTGCTCGACGGGCTCGGCGTCACCGGCGCGCGCGTGGTGGGGCACTCGATGGGCACCCTCGTGGTCCGCACGCTGGCCGCGAAGCGCCCGGACCTGGTGTCGTCGCTGGTCCTGCTCGGCGCCGTCCGCGAACCGGTCGAGGCGGGCCGGCAGGCCCAGCGCGACCGCGCCGCCGTACTGCGCGAGAAGGGCACCGCCGCCGTCGCGCCCGGCGTCGTCGCCAACGCGCTGTCGGAGACCACCCGCCGCGAGCGACCCGAGGTCGCCGCGTTCGTCCGCGAGCTCGTCATGCGCCAGGACCCGGAGGGCTACGCGCGCAGCTGCGAGGCCCTCGCCGGTGCGGGCGACCGCGGTCCGATCGACCCGGCGCTGCCGCTGCTGCTCATCACCGGTGACGACGACAAGGTCGGCCCGCCGGAGGCCGGCCGGGAACTCGCCGAGGCCCACGGCAACGCCCGCGTGGAGATCCTCCCCGGCGTCGGGCACTGGACCGCCCTCGAAGCCGCCGGCCCCGTCACCGATCACCTGCTCAGGTTCCTCTAGATCGCTCCCCCTCACCGACGAGGAGACCGCCCCGATGCCTGTCACGACCCAGAAGATCCTGTTCCGCAACATCAGCATCCTCGACTCCACCGGCGCCGACCCGTACCCGGGCGACGTCCTGGTGGACAACGACCGCATCGCCGCGGTCGGCACCGTCGACCCCGCCTCCGCCGAGGGCGCACGGGTGATCGGGGGCCGCGGCCGCACCCTGATGTCGGGGCTCTGCGACGCGCACACCCACTTCACCTGGAACAACAGCGCCGACCTCGACGGCCTGGGCACCCTGCCCGTCGAGGAACACCTGCTCTTCGCCATCGAGTCGGCCAAGACCTACATCGACTCCGGCTACACCATGTGCGTCGGTGCGGCGTCGGCCAAGCCCCGGCTCGACGTCGTGTGCCGCGACGCGATCAACGCCGGGCGCATCCCCGGGCCGCGCTACCTCGCCAACGGCCCGGAGGTCGCGGTCACCGGCGGTGCACTGGTCAAGGGGATCACCTGGTTCGCCGACGGCCCCGAGGAGATGCACAAGACCGTCCGCAAGCTCATCGAGATCGGCGTCGACCAGATCAAGCTGTCGATGACCGGCGAGGAGATCACCGGCACCCAGCGCGCGGAGGACACCCACTTCTCCGACGAGGAGGTCGCCGCCGCCGTCACCGAGGCCCACCGCCGTGGCATCCGGGTGTGCGCGCACGCCCGCAGCGCCGAGAGCGTGAAGATGTGCGTGCGGCACGGGGTCGACATCATCTACCACGCCAGCTTCACCGACGCCGAGGGCATGGACATGCTCGAGGCCGCCAAGGACTGGGTGTTCGTCGCGCCGGGCATCAACTGGCTGGTCGCCACCCTGTACGAGGCCGAGAGCTTCGGGTTCCCGCAGGAGGCGGCCGAGGCCGTCGGGTACAAGAAGGAACTCGAGATCGCGACCGAGGGCCTGCGCGAGATGCACCGGCGCGGGATCAAGCTGCTGCCCGGCGGCGACTACGGCTTCGCCTGGACCCCGCACGGCACCTACGCCCGCGACCTCGAGCACTTCGTGGAGCGGCTCGGGTTCACCCCGATGGAGGCCATCCTCTCGGCCACCGCGCTCGGCGGGGAGATCATGCTGCGCCCCGACGAGCTCGGGAAGGTACAGCCCGGTTACCTGGCCGACCTGCTGCTCGTCGACGGTGACCCGCTCGCCGACATCACGATCCTGCAGGACCACGACCGGCTGCACTACATCATGAAGGACGGTCGGTTCCACAAGGAGACCGAGCCCGCCCCGGCGCAGGCCTGATCCCACCTCGCACCACCGCACGCACCCGGTGCCGCCGACCCGGCGGCACCGGGTGCGTCGTGCACGTACCGAGGACGCCGAGGACATCGATGACGCTGTTGATCTGCCGAACCTGTCCACGCTACGAGTCGCGCTCCTCGGGCACCTTCTCCGCCGGACTGCGCCGCGCGATCGCCGAGTCCGCTGCGGCGGGGGCCCAGACCCGAACGGTGTTCTGCCTCGGGGGCTGTCCTGACTCCGGCAACGTCGCGCTCGACGCGCCTGGCAAGGCGCGCGTCCGCATCTCCGGGCTCACTCCCGACGACGCCCCGAGCGTGCTGGAGGCCTCCGCGGCACATCAGGCCTCCGCCACCGGTCTGCCGGGGGAGTGGCCGGTGCCGGAGAGCCTGGCCGGCCGGATCACCTCCGTGTCGCCGAAGCGGGACGCCCGGGTGGGCCCGGCAAACCCCCGGGTGGCTCATCTCCTGTGACGGTTGTCCAATCAGGAAGACCCGATCCGGCGAGGCTCATAGAATGAAGTGCGGTGTGCCGGGAAGTCTGGTCGGCGGTGTCCGACCCGACCCTTGAGGAGCCCCATGGCCGCATCACCTGGTAGTCCCACCCCGCGCCTGTTCAGCCGTGGCTCCTGGCCCGAGGTCAAGCGCATCGGTGACATCCTGCGCGCCGAGACGATCGGTGGGGCTCTGCTGGTCGTGGCGGCCGCGATCGCGTTGATCTGGGCGAACTCGCCGTGGGGTGACAGCTACGAGGCGCTGCGGGAGGTCCGGGTCGGCCCGGAAGCGCTGCACCTGAACCTCACGCTTGCCCAGTGGGCGGCCGACGGGCTGCTGGCGATCTTCTTCTTCGTGGTCGGCCTCGAACTCAAACGCGAGTTCGTGGCGGGCGACCTGCGCGACGTCCGGCGGGCGGCGCTGCCGATCGCCGCGGCGGTGGGTGGCATGGTGATGCCGGCCCTGATCTACGTCGCCGTCAACGTCGGCCGCACCGACGGAGCCTTGGCCGGCTGGGCCATCCCGACCGCCACCGACATCGCCTTCGCCCTGGCCGTGCTGGCCGTGATCGGCACCCACCTGCCCTCGGCGCTGCGAACGTTCCTGCTGACCCTCGCAGTTGTCGACGACCTGCTCGCCATCACGATCATCGCGGTCTTCTACACCGACGACCTCGACCTGCTCCCGCTCGGCCTGGCGCTGATCCCGCTGGGGCTGTTCGCGCTGCTGGTGCAACGCCGGGTGCGGTCCTGGTGGCTGCTCCTGCCGCTGGCCCTCGCGACCTGGGTGCTGGTCCACGAGTCCGGTGTGCACGCGACCGTGGCAGGTGTGCTGCTCGGGTTCGCGGTGCCGGTCATCCGCCGGGCGGAGGGGCCCGGCCCGGGGCTCGCCGAGCACTTCGAGCACCGCTTCCGCCCGATCTCGGCCGGGCTGGCGGTGCCGGTGTTCGCGTTCTTCGCCGCCGGTGTCTCGATCTCCGGGGCCGGAGGACTCGGCGGTGCACTCGCCGACACCATCACGATCGGCATCATCGGTGGCCTGGTCGTCGGCAAGCTCATGGGTGTGCTCGGGTCCACCTGGCTGGTGCAGCGGTTCACCCACGCCCAGCTCGCCGACGGTCTCAGCTGGTGGGACGTGTTCGGCCTGGCCCTGCTGGCGGGGATCGGTTTCACCGTCTCGCTGCTGATCGGGGAACTAGCCTTCGGTGAGGGGACCGAGGCCGACGACCACGTCCGGATCGGCGTTCTGCTCGGTTCGCTCATCGCCGCCGTACTGGCTGCCGTCGTGCTCCGCATCCGCAACCGCGTCTACCGCCGGATATGCGCGGAGGAGGAGCGCGACGACGACGCCGACGGTATCCCCGACGTCTATCAGCGGCCGTGACGAGGGGCCGTCCGCCCTGTTACGGCCGGGGGAGGAGCGGACGGCCGCTGCACGGACCGGCGCTCCACCAGGATCAGCACGACCACCAGCGCGGCGCCCAGCACGGCGAGCGCGATCATGGGCGCCGCCGCGGCGTCGGGGGCGAGGAGCGTGCGGTCGTCGTCCTGCCAGGGCCACAGTGCCCGCATGGCCCCGATCATCAGCCCGGCCATCACGGGCAGCACGGTCCGCTCGTGCTCGGCGAGCAGCCACTGCAGCAGCTTGACGAACAGCGCGAGGCCGATGATCGCCCCGGCCGCGAAGGTCGCGATGTAGCCGGCGTCGCGGGCGTCCAGTGCCTCCAGCGTCGGCTCGTAGAGCCCGAAGATCAGCAGCAGGAACGAGCCCGAGAGGCCGGGCAGCACCAGCGCGCAGATGGCGACGGCCGCGGCGATCGCGACGAGCCACAGCGGCGGCGAGCCGACGTCGTTGGACGGCAGGCCGGTGATCACCCATGCCGAGACCGCGGCCGCGGCCACCAGGAGCCACTCCCGCGGGCCGCGCAGCCCGCCGATCGCCAGGATCGGTACCGCGACCGACGCCGCGACCATCCCCAGGAACAGCGCCCGCGCACCCACCGGGTGGGCCTCGATCAGCGGCGGCAGCAGCCGGGCCGCGGTCAGCAGCGCCAGCAGCATGCCGGCCATGATCGCCAGGACGAGTGGCCACTCGACGCGGGCCGCTTCGGCCCGCGCGCGCCCGGCGCCCCGGCCGCGGGGGAGGTCGGTGACGAGCATCCGTAGCGCGCTGATGAGGTGGCCCGCGCCCGCGATGAGGCGCTCGTAGACGCCGACCACCAGGGCCACCGTCCCACCGCTCACCCCGGGGATGACCTCGACCGTGCCGATGGCCGCGCCACGCAGGACGTCCACGGGAATGTTTGCTTTTCCGGGTAGCACGGTCGAAAAGCCTAGAGGTCGTCGGTCGGCCGGTGGGCGTCGCCCGGGTCTCGGCGGGAAAGCGGGAGGCCGTGACCTGCTCGGTGCCGCGGTCGAGCTCGTGGCGGCGCGCGGCGCGGCCGAGGCCACGCTCTGGGTGCTCGCCGCGAACGTGCGCGGCGCGGCGCTTCTACCGGATCGCCGGGTGGGAACCCGACGGCGGGCTGCGAACCCGGCGCGGCCCGGACGACGTCGAACTCGACGTGGTGCGCTACCGGCGGGCGCGGCGGAACGACCCCTACTCGCCGCGCAGCCGGGCCTCGGCTCCCGTGACCAGTCCGGTGACGATCTCGTCCGCGGTCATCACCTCGTTGACGAGCCCCACCGACTGCCCGGCGTAGAGCGCCATGGCGTGAATCCGGCCCCGGACGCCGCGGTGCGGCGGCATCCCGAAGTGCGTGGGCACCGCTGCGGTGCCGTCGGGGGCCGGCATGGTGCCGACCTCGTCCGCGTCGACCGCTCCGACGGCCGCGATGGCGGACCGGAGCACCCGGGCGCGGGGAAGGGTGGCGCACAGCGGGCACACGGCGAAGGCGTCGGTGATCTCGGTGGCGTCCGCGGCCGCGTCGAGCACCGCGGCCACGTAGTCCGGATGCGCCCCCGACTCCTGCGCGGCGATGAAGCGGGTGCCGATGCGCGCACCGGCGGCGCCGGCCGCCAGCACGGCGGCCAGGGCCCTGGGGTCGGCGATCCCGCCGGCGGCCAGCACGGGCACCGGTACCGCCTCGAGTACCGCGCTCAGCAGGGGGAGCAGCGCGGTCCTGCCGCGGATGTGCCCACCGGCCTCCGTCCCCTGGGCGGCGACAATGTCGACCCCGGCATCGACGGCCGCGACGGCGTCCGCGACTGAGCCGATCTGCCAGCTGACCAGCGCCCCGGCCGAGTGGGCCACGTCGACGAGGGCCCGGTCGGGGGTGCTCCAGAAGAAGTCGACGACCCGCACCCGCGCGGCCGCGACCTGCACCGCCTTCGGATCGACGTCGTCGGTGAGGAAGTTGACCGCGAAGGTGCCGGATGCACCGTCGGTCATGGTGTCGAGGTACTCGGCCAGGTCGTCCGGCGCGAGGCCGGGAAGGACGGCTACCGTGCCGAGCCCGCCGGCCCGGGCCACCGCCGTCGCGAGCTCGGTGGAGGAGATCGGGCCCATCGGGGCCTGCTGGATCGGTACGTCGCACCCGACCAGCTCGGTGAACCGTGTCGTGATCATGGTGCTCCCCTCTCGGACCGCGATGGAGCGGCTCATTGTGCGGGATGCGAGGGTGCGGGGGTACGTCCGATGCGGGTGAGTCGGCGGCCGACCTGGCCGAGCGGGGCCGGTGCCGTGCGGTCGGCGAGGCGCTCGGTCTTCGCCCACGCATCGCGGTCGACGATGTGGCGCCCCACCGCGGGCCACGTGGCGACGATGATCTCTACCTCGGGGAGGAAAACGTCCCAGACTTCACACAGTGAGCTCTGTACGACGCTCGAGGACGCGACCCTGGGGTTCGCCGCTCCGTGACAGGTGTCCTGGGATGTCAGTGTGCGATCGACAGCACGGACGCGGCGCACAACGCCAGGACTACGCCCACGGTGAGCGCCATCACGGGGCCCACGGTCACCGGCCGGCCGGCGGGGACGTCGCGCAGCAGTCTCCGGTACCGGCGGTGCCCGGCGACGTAGAGGGCGGCGCCGGCGGCGATCAGGGCGAGCGCGGCCGCGACGCCGATGGCGAACTGCTGGTCGGCGGTGATGCGCAGGAGGAACGCGGCGACCGCGCCCACGGTGAGGGCGGTGCGGCTCCACGCGAGCAGGGTCCGCTCGCTCTGTGCCGCCGGGTCGAGCAGCCCGGTAGCGGGTCGCCGGCTCATCCGCGCAGTCCCTGCCCCGCGATGAGCAGTGCGAGAGTGACCACGGAGATGGCGGTGAGTGCCGTCATGAGAATCATCGGCAGCCTGGTGGGTGGCAGCGGCTCTCCCAGGCGCAGTGCACGCTGGTAGGTCCGCCATCGCCGGTGCCCGCTCACGGCGGTCACGGCACCCAGTAGCACCAGCGACAGGGCGACGGCTTCGCGGGCACCGGGGATGATCAGCTCGGGCAACAGGTGCGCGACCGCGAGCCCGGCCGCATCCAGGGCCAGCGCAGTGCGGAGCCAGGCCAGGAACGTTCGCTCGTTGGCGAGGGTGAACCGGTAGTCCGGCTCCTGTCCCTCGTCCGGATCCGCTGTCCGAGGCTGCCCGTCCTGCACGCCCGCCGTCCCCCCTCGTGGTCCGCCGCGCATCTCGGCGCTGCCGTGGCTTCGCCCACGGTACGACCCCGCGACCGGGAACGTGCTCGTCGATATACCCCCGGGGGAATGCGCTGGGACCTGCTACGGTTGGATGACATACCCCAGGGGGTACTCGGACTACCGACGACAGGAGATGGCTGTGGTTCCCGAGATCGACCAGCAGCAGCTCGCGACGGCCGGCGCCGACGGCGCTGTGGTGGTCGACGTGCGCAACGCCGACGAGTACGCCACGGGCCGGGCCCCCGGCGCCCGGCTGCTTCCGCTGCCCGCCCTCGCGGCGCAGCTGTCCGACCTGCCGACCGATCGGCCGGTCTACGTGATCTGTCAGGCCGGCGGGCGCAGCGCCCAGGCGACCGAGCTGCTGCGCAGCGCCGGGATCGACGCCTACAGCGTCATCGGCGGCACCGCGGGCTGGATCGCCGCCGGCCGGGCCGTCGAGACCGACCGCGCCGCTGGCACGCAGGACGTTCATGAGGGCAACCGATGATCACCGTTGTTCCGATCGAGACCCCGGGTCTCGGCGACCGCACGTACCTCGCCCACGACGGAGACGTCGCGCTGGTGGTGGACCCGCAGCGCGACTACGACCGGGTGCTCGCCGTGGCCGCGGAGGCCGGCGTGCGGATCACCCATGTCGTCGAGACCCACATCCACAACGACTACGTCACCGGCGGGCTGGCGCTGGCCCGCGAGGTCGGCGCCGCATACCTGCTCAACGCCGACGACCCGGTGTCCTTCGAGCGCACGCCGGTCCGCGACGGCGATGAGGTCCGCGTCGGCGCGATGACGGTGCGGGCGCTGCACACCCCCGGCCACACCCACACCCACCTGGCCTACGCGGTCGAGGCCGACGGGGAACCGATCGCGGTGTTCACCGGCGGGTCGCTGCTCTACGGCTCGACCGGGCGTCCCGACCTGCTCGGCCCGGACCACACCGACGAACTGGTGCACGCCCAGTGGCGCTCTGCGCGCCGGCTCGCCGACGAGCTGCCCGACCCGACCGCGGTCTACCCGACGCACGGGTTCGGCAGCTTCTGCTCGGCCACCCCGACCAGCGGCGAGGCGAGCACCATCGGTGAGGAGAAGCGGAACAACCCGGCGCTGACCCGTGACGAGCAGGACTACGTCGAGCAGTTGCTCGCCGGGCTGGACGCGTTCCCCGCCTACTACGCGCACATGGGTCCGGCCAACAGCGCCGGTCCGGCCGCGCCGGACCTGTCCCCGCCGGCGGTCGCCGACGCCTGCGAGCTGCGCCGGCGCATCGACGCAGGGGAGTGGGTCGTGGATCTGCGTGATGGCACCGCGTTCGCCGCCGGCCACCTCGTCGGCAGCGTGAACTTCGGGCTGCGCGGGCAGTTCGCCACCTATCTGGGCTGGCTCATCCCGTGGGGCACCCCCGTCACACTGCTCGGCGACACTGCCGACGACGTGGTGCAGGCCCAGCGCGAGCTGGTCCGCATCGGCATCGACCGCCCCGCGGCTATGGCCACCGGCGACCCCGCCGACTGGGTCGGCGACGGCGAGCTCGCCTCCTACCGGCGGGCCACCTTCGCCGACCTCGCCGAGGCCCTCGACGGGTCGGAGCCGCCGATGGTGCTCGACGTCCGGCGCAACCCCGAACGCGCCATAGCGTTCATCCCCGGCTCGGTGCACGTGCCGATCCACGAGGTGCTGGACCGGATCGACGAGATCCCCGACGGCCCGCTGTGGGTGCACTGCGCCGGCGGCTACCGCGCCGGGATCGTCGCCGCCCTGCTGCACGCCCGCGGCCGGGACGTCACCGCCGTCGACGACGACTTCTCCAACGCCGCCGGCACCGGCGTTCGGTTGACCACTGCGACCAGAGAGGACATCTCCGCATGACCACCCCCACCCGGCTCGACGCCGCCACGTTGCGCGAACGGCTCGACGACGCGGACCCGGTCCGGCTGATCGACGTGCGGACCCCCGCCGAGTTCGAGGTCGCGCACATCCCCGGCTCCGTCAACATCCCGCTCGACTCCCTGCGCGAGCACCGCACCGAGCTGCAGCGCCGCCTCGCCGGCGGTTCCGGCGAGGTCGTGCTGGTCTGCCGCTCCGGGCAGCGCGCCCAGCAGGCCGAACGTGCCCTCGCCGGAACCGGGCTGTCCGGAGTGTGCGTCCTGACCGGCGGTCTCACCGCCTGGCAGGCGACCGGCGCCCCGGTGAACCGCGGCCGGGAGCGCTGGGACCTGGAGCGGCAGGTCCGCTTCGCCGCCGGCTTCCTGGTCCTGCTCGGGCTGCTCGGCAGCCTGCTGGTGCCCGGCCTGCAGTGGTTCTCCGCCGCGATCGGCGCCGGGCTGGTGTTCGCCGCCGTGTCCGGCACCTGCGCGATGGGCATGCTGCTGGCGAAGATGCCGTGGAACCGCGCGGCGTCGTTCGACGCGCAGCGGGCCATCACCCAGCTCGCCGGGCGCAGGTAGCGCGATGGTGTTCGCCGTGACCGTGCCGCTGGCCGTGCTGGTCGGGGTCTCCCTCGGCCTGCTCGGCGGCGGCGGGTCGATCCTCACCGTGCCGCTGCTGGTCTACGGGGCCGGGATGGATCCCAAGGAGGCGATCGCCACCTCGCTGTTCGTCGTCGCGGTCACCGCCGTCGCGGGCCTGGCCGGTCACGCCCGTGGCGGCACCATCCGCTGGCGCACCGGGCTGGTGTTCGGGGCGGCCGGCATGATCGGCGCGTTCGGCGGCGGGTTGCTCGGTGGGCACCTGCCCGGGGAACTCCTGCTCGTCGCCTTCGCGCTGATGATGGTCGCCACCGCGGTCGCCATGCTCCGCGGCAGGCGTGCCCCTGATCCGGCCAGGGCGCACGCGGAACTCCCCGTCGGGCGGGTACTGCTCGACGGCGCCGTCGTCGGCCTGGTCACCGGCCTCGTCGGCGCCGGGGGCGGCTTCCTCGTCGTGCCGGCGCTCGTCCTGCTCGGCGGGCTACCGATGCCCGTCGCCGTCGGCACCTCGCTGGTCGTCATCGCGATGAAGTCGTTCGCCGGGTTCGCCGGCTACCTCACCACGGTCCAGATCGACTGGGGACTGACCCTCGCGGTCACCGCCGCCGCCGTGATCGGCGCGGTCCTCGGTGGACGCCTCGTCGCGCGGATCCCGCACGACGTCCTGAGCCGTGCGTTCGGCTGGTTCGTCCTGGTCATGGGCGCGTCCGTCCTGCTCCAGCAGGCGCCCGACGGCACCGGATGGATCGTTCTCGGCGTCCTCGCCGCCGCCGTGGCCGCGGCCGGTGGTTGCGCTGCGATCTGGTCCGACTGCCCGGTCCGCGCTGCACTGCGATCCTGAACCCGTGGCCGCGTCTCCCACCGGTGCGCAGGCCCGGCCACCGGGAATCCCCCGGGTACAGTGCATGTTGATCCTGATACCGCAGGGGGTACCAGCAGAAGGAGAATCGAATGCAGCTCGACGGCGACGTCGTGGGCGGCGTCATCAACCGGCTGCGCCGCGTCGAAGGCCAGATCGGCGGGATCATCCGGATGCTCGAGGACGGCCGCGACTGCAAGGACGTCGTCACCCAGATCGCGGCGGTCTCACGAGCCCTCGACAAGGCCGGATTCGCGATCATCGCCTCCGGTCTCGAACAGTGCATCGCCGCCGGCGAGGACGGCAAGCCCGACCGGGCCCAGCTGGAGAAGCTCTTCCTCTCCCTGGCCTGACCGAGCTCCTCGACGCCAACGGCGGCTGGTGCCGGATCGGTGGCCGCGGGCGTGCGGAGTCGCGACGTGGACGAGCGGCTGTCCGGAGCTCGGGTCAGCTCAGCGCTCGGTCCGGCGGTAGGAGTGCAGACGGTCGATCTCGCGGAACCCGACCGAGTCGTAGAGGCGGTTAGCCGCGCGGCGGTCCCGGGCTGCGCCGGGTGGTTCGTCGTCGTCGAGGTAGAGGATGACCTCGACCGCCGCTCGGGCGTGGAGTTCGGCCAGCGCGCGGGTGATCAGGGCGCGCCCGAGGCCGGTGCCGCGGCGAGCAGCGCTGTGTCTGCTGTCACGTCCACCATGGCCGGTTGCACCGACAGCCAGTTGGGCGGTCAGCAGGTCGGCTGGCGCCGGTGGCCGTCTTGCTCAACGAGATACCGGGGAGTGGCCGCTACCCTCGACCGCTCAGCTCGGTAGCAGTCGGGCCTGACAGCCCTGGCCTGGCGGAGCTATCGGCCAGGCGTTCATTCTCGATGCGCGCATTCCGTGTCGAGGTGGCCACGAGCGGTGGAGCCTTGCCGTCTGCCATGGTGTGCGCTGGTCGAACGGCGCGGGCGAGAGATCCGTCAAGTCTCACCCACTCCGGGCGTCCCTACGTGGCCGCCCGACCGGCGACCGCTACGTCCACAAGGTCTTCGGTCGAGACGAGTTTGACCCGTGGCCGGCCGGCGGGTAGGCCCAGGCCACTCTCGTGGTCGTCGATCGTCTCCCAGCCGGTGGTGGTGACCATTCGGGGCTGCCGTTGCTGCAGCCACGCGACCACATCGTCGGGGTCAGCCGGGCGGGCTCGCATACCAGCGAGGTCACTCAATACGCGGCGAACGGTCTGATTGGCGTCTTGCTTGTTGACTCCGATGATCCCGGTGGGCCCGCGCTTGATCCATCCGACCACGTACTCGCGGTCGCGACCCTCGACCCGGCCCTCGGCGTCGGTTCGCAGTTCGTTCACCGCGAGCACGATCTCTTCGACGCGCCCCTCACCGCGGATCTCGACCGGGGAGCGGTGGAAGCGGAAGGCGATCTGCCGGACTGCGCTAGTTGCCCGATCTTGCGCCCAGCCGTGCAGCAGGTCAAGGTTGCGCCGAACTGCGGCGGTCAGGGTCGGGTCATCAGGGTTGCCGCCGACCGGCACCTCTGCCGCGTCGACGTCCACGACGAGCCCCTCGATCGTCTGGAGCTCCCTGAGCTCGGAGGTGGAGAAGGCGACTTGAGCGGCCCCGCGCCGGCCGAGCACGAGGACGTCGGAGGCTTGGTCTCCGACCCGGCCGCGCCGTTCGGCGGTGTGAAGGAGTCCGGGTTGGGCCGCGAGGGCGGGTATGAGGGGATCGACGAGTACCTGGAGTCGCAGTACGTGGCCGTGAACTGGTGACTGCCCACGTGTCACCGCACCGCGGTGCCCCACCGGCGACCGGTGCCCACCGGCGACCGGGTGCCACCCGCGTGGGCGGAAGTGGACGCCGTCTCCTGGCCAGCCACGATGGTGATGCCGCCGCTCGGATTGGTGGCGGGCATGGGTGCGGTGAGGGTCGTGGCCGCAACCGGACCGCTCCTACCCCTCGCCGTCCTCTGCTGCACTCTCGTCGTCATTGACCTGTCCGTCGTGATGTTGCTCGACCCGTGGACGAGCGGTGGCGCTGGCGTCTATCGGGCCGCCATTGCCCTGACGCTGTCCATGGCGGGCGCGATCCTGTAGATCGCGGGGGAGATCACCCGTGATGCCGGACTGGTCCTGACGCTCATCGGTCGAAGTATCCGTAGGCGGAGCCGTATGCGGCACATATGAGGGTTGCGCCGCCGCAGGCTCACAGCCCGAGCCGGATGGTCGGATTGCCCTGGACGACCGCGCTGTGGCATCGCCTCGCCCCACAGAGCGCCTGATGCCGGGGCGGCGCGGCTCAAGTCCGGGCGAGGCCAGCAGGCTCCACCCGATAGCTGACGTCCGCACGACGACGTCCGCACGGCGCGGGGAAAGCGTCCCCTGCAGCGCATCTACAGTCGGCCTGCAACCGTCTCGGACCTGCGGTGGCGCCATGTCCAGCGGATCCGCGTCGGTGATCGTCGAGCACGATAACGGGGCCCGGGCCGCAGCCTTGCCTGTTAGTCGTCACCGCCGTCATCCGGCCTCATCGGCCCGCCCGGCCGAGCCCGAGCACCAGGCGTCGGCTGCGTGTTGCACGGGTCGGCCGGCACGATCACCAACGGGCGGCGCTTACCCGGTCAGACGGGCGAGCCCGGCAAGCAGGAAGAGTCGGGCCCTCAGGGCGAGAAGGGCCCGTCGGCGAGAAGGGCCAGCCCGATATGACAGTCAGAGGTCCCCAAGGGGGTGGACCCGGTGGCACCACACTCCCGGCGGCTATCGCGGCCTCGCCGCGGAGCCCCCTCAGGCCACCGCGCGCGACTGCTCCACCGCAAGGGCATCGACAAGGTCGTTCATCGGGTCGCCCGAGTGGCCCTTCACCCAGCGGAACGAGACGTCCCCGCGGTCGTTGACCAGCGTGATCAGCGGTTCCCACAGGTCTCGGCTGACGACCGGCTTGCGCGCGCTGGTGACCCAGCCGCGGGCGAGCCAGCCCTTCCACCAGCCGTCGCGGAAGCAGTTCACGACGTACGTCGAGTCGCTGACGACCACGAGCGGGCCATCCAGCGCCCGGACCGCCTCCAGCGCGGCCCGGATCTCCATGCGCTGGTTGGTCGTGGCCGGCTCACCGCCGCTGCCCTGCCGCCCGTCCTGGGTGGCCCACGCCCAGCCCCCGGGGCCCGGATTGCCCGAGCACGCGCCGTCCGTCCAGACCTCCAGGGCACCGTCTGCGGCCGGCATGTCCGGTCGCGGCGTGGACCGCGTCGGACGGGCGCCCGGCGCGACCGTCGTGGACACCTCCGCCGCCGTCGCGCTGCCGGCGCAGGCGACGTGCGCCCACGTGCTGCCGGCCCGTGCGATCTCCTCGCCGGGCTGGATACGGGACGAGCAGACGCCGCAGGTGGTGGCGTACTTCGCGGTCATCGGCACCTGGACACCCTAGGGCGCCGGGCGCAGCACCTCCGACAGCTGTCGCAATCGACGATGATGCCGCGCTCGGCGTGGCTCGGGGTGAGCTGGTGCGGTGCGCCCTTCGTGGCGTCCAGTCGGATGGCGTGGCCGAGGCGGGCGGTGTCCAGGACTGCCCGGCACTTCGCAGCTTTCTCGGGGTGGACCGATGAGTTCTCGGCCCACGTCGGCTCCTTACTTCCGAGGCGTGCTGACGACACGCCCATCACCGGAGGAGGAACCGATGAACCTGCCCACCGTGGTGCCCCGCGAGGAATGGCTCGCCGCTCGCAAGGACCTGCTGGTCAAGGAGAAGGCGGCGACCCGGGCGCGGGACGTGCTGAACACCGAACGCCGCCGGCTGCCGATGGTCCGGATCGAGAAGGACTACGTCTTCGACACACCGGACGGCAAACGCAGCCTGCTCGACCTGTTCGGCGGGCGGCGCCAGTTGATCGTCTACCATTTCATGTTCGATCCGAGCTGGGACGAGGGCTGCCCGAGCTGCTCGTTCGTGGCGGACAACATCGGCCATCTGTCCCACCTGCATGCCCGGAACACCTCGCTGACCCTCGTCTCCCGTGCGCTGCTGGCGAAGATCGAGGCATACCGGGAGCGGATGGGCTGGACGGTGCCATGGGCGTCCTCGTACGGCAGCGACTTCAACTACGACTTCCACACCACCATCGACCCTTCGGTCGCGCCGGCCGAGTACAACTTCGCGCCGGTCGAGGGTGAGGGAACCGTGGAGGGGCACGGGATCAGCGTCTTCCTGCGGGACGGCTCCGAGGTGTTCCACACCTACTCCAGCTACGCCCGAGGCGGGGAGGCCCTGCTCGGCACCTATGCATACCTGGACCTCACCCCGCTCGGCCGGCAGGAGGACTGGGAGCAGCCTGCCGGCCGCAGCGACGGCCCGTTCATGTCCTGGCTCCGCCGCCACGACGAGTACCACGCATAGGCGGCCGCTTTCCGGCATTGCCGGAGCCACCACGACAGGCGGCTCCGGCAAAGCCGGGTCGGCGGGCTTTCTCGGGTGGATGACGACGAAGGCCCGGTGCCACCCACCCGAGGGCGGGAACACCGGGCCTTCGCGGCCTGACGGCCTGATCGTGGCAACCTGAGGGCGTTGCCGCAGCTCAGGCGCTGCTACCGATCAGACGTCGTAGTAGAGGGCGAACTCGTACGGGTGCGGGCGCAGCCGCAGCGGGTCGATCTCCGCCTCCCGCTTGTGCGAGATCCAGGTCTCGATCAGGTCGGAGGTGAAGACGCCACCCTCGAGCAGGTAGTCGTGGTCCTCCTCGAGCCGGTTGATGACGGCCTCGAGGCTGCCCGGCACCTGCGGGATGTCCTTGGCCTCCTCCGGCGGCAGCTCGTAGAGGTCCTTGTCGATCGGGGCCGGCGGCTCGATCTTGTTCTTGATGCCGTCCAGGCCGGCCATCATCATCGCCGCGAAGGCCAGGTACGGGTTGCCCGAGGAGTCGGGGCAGCGGAACTCGAGGCGCTTGGCCTTAGGGTTGTTGCCCGACAGCGGGATCCGGATACAGGCCGACCGGTTGCGGGCCGAGTAGACCAGGTTCACCGGGGCCTCGAAGCCCGGAACCAGGCGGTGGTAGGAGTTCACCGTCGGGTTGGTGAACGCCAGCAGGCTCGGGGCGTGGTGCAGCAGGCCACCGATGTAGTAGCGCGCCACGTCCGACAGGCCGCCGTAGCCGGTCTCGTCGTGGAACAGCGGCTGGCCGTCCTTCCACAGCGACTGGTGCGCGTGCATGCCCGAACCGTTGTCACCGAACAGCGGCTTCGGCATGAAGGTGACGGTCTTGCCGGCGTGCCACGCGGTGTTCTTGATGATGTACTTGAACAGCATCACGTCGTCGGCCGAGTGCAGCAGCGTGTTGAACCGATAGTTGATCTCGGCCTGACCGGCGGTGCCGACCTCGTGGTGGCCGCGCTCGATGACGAAGCCGCTGTTGATCAGGTTCGTGACCATGTCGTCGCGCAGGTCGGCGTAGTGGTCGACCGGCGGCACCGGGAAGTACCCGCCCTTGAACGGCACCTTGTAGCCGAGGTTGCCGCCGACCTCCTCGCGGCCGGTGTTCCACCAGCCCTCGACGGAGTCGATGTGGCTGTACTGCTGGTGCGGGTCGGACCCGAAGCGGACCGAGTCGAAGATGTAGAACTCGGCCTCGGCACCGAAGTAGCAGGTGTCGGCGACACCCGACGCGGTCAGGTACTCCTCAGCCTTGCGGGCGACGTTGCGCGGGTCGCGGCTGTACGGCTCGCCCGTGATCGGGTCGTGCACGAAGAAGTTCATGTTGAGCGTCTTGTGCTTGCGGAACGGGTCGAGCCGCGCGGTCGCCGGGTCGGCGAACAGCGCCATGTCCGACTCGTTGATCGCCTGGAAGCCGCGGACGGACGAGCCGTCGAAAGCGATTCCGTCGTCCAGGAAGTCCTGGTCGAACGCGGTGGCGGGGACGGTGAGGTGCTGCATGACGCCGGGCAGGTCGCAGAACCTGATGTCGACGTACTCGACCTTCTCGTCCGAGATGTACTTCAGTACCTCTTCGGAGTTGCTGAACACGCTCACTGGCTCCTTCAGTCGACGCCGGGGTTGTTCGCGACGCTATGGCCGCGTTGTTGCCCGTCGGTCACTCGTTCGTTTCACAGAGGTTAACGGGACCGATCACCGGCCCACCTCACAGCGCAGGCCTAGGCTAGGAGCCATGGCCCGCTGGATCGACTCTTGGCTCCCCGGATCACCCGTTGGTCCGAGTGGCGGTGCTACCAGCGGCTATCCGGGCGAGCAGTTCGGTCTGCCCCGCGACGGTGTGGGTGCGGCGGCCGGCTTCTGGCGCAGGTTCGCCGCGATCGCGATCGACTGGTTGCTCGCCCGCCTGATCGCGCTGCTGTTCAGCGGCCAGGAGGTGTACGACGGGTTCACCTCGCCGGAGAGCCCCTGGACGATCCTGGCGGTCTGGTTCGTGTTGACGGCAGTGTCCACCGCGATCTTCGGGGCGACACCGGGGATGACGGTGCTGGGTATCCGGGTGGCCTCGATCGACTCCGCGGCCGTGATCGGGGTGCCGCGCGCGCTGCTGCGGACGTTCCTGCTGGCGCTCGTGGTGCCGCCGCTGGTGCGCGACGCCGACGGCCGCGGCTGGCACGACCGGGTCGCGCGGACGATCGTCATCCGTACCCGCTGAGGGCGCCGCGGGCCAGCGGAGGCATCAGCGGCGGCGGACGGTCCGCTGCACGCTGCGCATCTTGGCCCCCGCCGGCATGGGCCCCTTGGGCATCGCGGCGGAACGGGAACCCAGGGCGGCGAGGCGGGCCTCGATGGTGTCCATCTGCTTGGTGTTGATGTTGCGGGGCAACTTCATGAGGTGGCGCTGCAGCTTGCTGAGCGGGACCTGGCCCTCGTCGTTGCCGACGATCAGGTCGTAGATGGGCAGGTTGCCGACCACCCGCGAGGTGCGCTTCTTCTCCTGGGCGAGCAGGCTCTTGACCCGGTGCGGCGCACCCTCGGCCACCAGGATGACCCCGGGGCGACCGATGACCCGGTGCACGGCGTCGAGGTGCGTGGTGCCCGCGACACCGGGCGTGACCCGCCACTGGCCGCGCATGTTCTCCAGCGCCCAGCCAGCCGCGCCGGGTTGGCCGTCGGCCTTGGTGTAGACCGATCTCTGCACGCGCCGGCCGAACACGCTGATGGCGGCCAGGATGCCGATGGCGATGCCGACCGGCAGGAACACCCAGTGCAGGTTCCAGATCAGGCCGAGACCGAACACCACGAGGACCGACAGCAGGAAGACGCCGAGCATCCACGGGATGAGCGCCTTGTCCTCCCGGCGCTGCATCTTGAACGCCTCGAAGATCTGCTTGCGGCGCTGCTTGGAGGCCTCACGCTTCGCGCGCTTGGCTTGCTGTTTCGCTGCCTTGTCGGGCTTGCCGGCCATGTGTCCCAGGATACGGGCTACCGTTCAGTGGGCGAGCAGCGAGCGCGCCTCCTGCGCGGCGGCGCCCTCGGCGGCCAGGTGCGCGAGTCCGGGGGAGAGCTGTTCGCCGCGGTGGGCCTTGGTCTGGGCGTACAGCCGCCCGGCCCGGTAGGAG
>NZ_JAHDTG010000164.1 GCF_018531475.1 Pseudonocardia mahuensis | reverse complement strand
ACTACGGTGAGCATGGGTCGTGCCCTTCCGACCAGCGTTGCCGCGCCGGTCTTGCTTGAGAGCCTTCAAGATCACCGGAAGGGTACGACCCCTCCACGGTCATCCACAGGTCTCAAGCATTGCTCCCCGCTCGGGTTCACCATCATCAGACCCTCACCGGCGACCGCCCGCCATGCCGGTGTGCCTGCCGCACTGATACCCGATCATACTCTCACGTTCCAGGAGAGTTGGAAGGCGAGGTGTTCGCCCCTGCGAGCAGTTCAAGCAGTGCGTATGACCACGTGATGAGCGCGTCATCCCTGACCCGGTGGGTAACTGTCGTTTACGAGCCGATCAGTCAAAGCCTTTGCGCTCGATCGCGCGCAGCAGCATCCAGGGGATCACCACCAGTGTGGTGAGCAGCCCCAGGACGGCCCACCACGATGCCGGCATGAGTACAGCGGCGACAACGAGGGTCACCAACGCAACGGTCAGGAGGCCGTCCTGCTTGGGTGAGACCGGCAGCCGGGGCCGGCTCCCAGCAGGGCCACAACGCGTCATGGTCTCGGCGAGAGCGGGATCGGTCGTGGTGAGGTCGTCCGCGATGGCGGCGAGGATCTCCCTCTCGCGGGAGGAGCGGACCAGGGTCGTCGGGGCCGGAGGCGGACGGTGTGATCATGACTCGGGCCTTCCACACGACGGACCGTGACCGCCGACCAGCCTTCCCGGCACACCCTCGCCAGATTTTGCGTCGGGTCGCCCTTCTTGTGCAGGTCGTCCGACGGGCTTTCGCGTGCCGGGCCGGGTCGCGCTTCAGCCCTGGGGCTCGCCTGCTTGGTAGACGTCCGGCACGCCGTCGGCGTCGGTGTCGCGTTCCTCCTCGGCGCAGATCCGCCGGTAGTACCGGTTACGCAGGCGCAGCACGATCGTGGCGAGTAGCGCGGCGGTCAGGGAACCGACCAGGACGCCGATCTTGACCTGGTCCTCGCGCTCGGTGCCATCGCCGAATGCGAGCTCGCCGATGAGCAGGGAGACGGTGAACCCGATCCCCGCCAGCAGCGCCAGGCCGAGCACGTCCCACCAGCTCAGGCCCTCGGCCAGCTGGGCCCGGGTGAACCGCTGCACGAACCAGGTCGCGCCGACCACGCCGACAACCTTGCCCACGACCAGGCCACCGATGATGCCGAGGGTGACCGACTCGGTCAGCGTGGCACCCAGCTCGCTCGCTCCGCCGACCGGGACGCCGGCGGCGAAGAACGCGAACACGGGAACCGCAACACCGGCGGAGATCGGCCGCCACCGGTGCTCGAAGTGCTCGGCCAACCCCGGACCGGGGCCCTCGGCGCGGCGGATCACCGGCACGGCGAAGCCGAGCAGCACACCGGCCACGGTGGCGTGCACGCCGGACTCGTGAACCAGCACCCAGGTCGCGGCGGCCAGCGGCAGCAGCAGCCACCACGAGCGGACCCGGCGCTGCACCAGCAACGTGAACAGGCCCAGCGGGATCAGCGCCAGCGCGAGCGGTGCCAGCTGCAGCGAGCTGGTGTAGAACACGGCGATGATCGTGATCGCGAGCAGGTCGTCGACCACCGCGAGCGTCAGCAGGAACGTGCGCAGCGCCGCGGGCAGGTGGGTGCTGATGACCGCGAGGACGGCCAGGGCGAATGCGATGTCGGTGGCGGTCGGGATGGCCCAGCCCCGCAGCGCGTCGTCCCCAGCTCCGATGGTGAACGCGACGTAGACCAGCGCGGGCACGATCATGCCGCCGGCCGCGGCGGCGACCGGCAGCGCGGCCCGGCGTGGATCCCGCAGGTCCCCGGCGACGAACTCGCGTTTGAGTTCCAGCCCGGCGACGAAGAAGAAGATCGCCAGCAGCCCGTCGGCGGCCCACTGGGCCAGGGTCAGGTCCAGGTGCAGCGCGGACGGGCCGACCCGCAGGTTGCTCAGGGTGGTGTAGGCGTCACCCCACGGCGAGTTCGCCCACACCAGTGCGAGGACCGCGGCCCCGACCAGCAGCACCCCGCCGACGGTCTCGGTACGCAGGATGTCGCCGATCCGGCTGACCTCCGGCCAGCTCCCGCGAGCGAACAAACGGGGAGTTGTGCGACCGGCTGACGTGCCCATATGGCTCTCTTCCGGGAGGTCGACAACGAGACCGCCGACCAGACTTCCCGGCACACCGCTCACCATTCTACGGATCGCCGAGCAGCGCGGTTCCCCTTGGCCGCCCCGTCCTGACCGGCTCGGGTGGCCTCCCCGACCGAGAGTCGCCTCTGCCCGGCGCGCACGCTGTCGACCGGGGGCGAGCCTCCCGTTCGCGCTGGGCTGGTGCTGCGGGTGATGCACTGCAGGGGCTGCGCGCGCTGGGGGTCGTATTGGTGGTCTACCACGTGTGGTTCAACCGGGTGTCCTGCCTCAGCGCCTCTTACAGCTCGTCGATGGCGGGCCTGCTCGAGAACGGGGTCGTGACCGACCAGGGCTTTTGATCGATCGGTGCCGCCGCGGCAACGCTCACGTCCCGGCGGGTGGCCTCCGAGGTGCCCGCGCTCAGGGCTCGACCAGTCCGGCCCGGATGGCGAACCTGGTCAGTTCGAGCCGGTCGTGCATGCCGAGTTTCTGCAGGATGTTCGCGCGATGCCGGTCGACCGTCTTGACGCTGATGACCAACGCGTCGGCGATCTCCTTGGACGAGTGCCCTTCGGCGATCAGCTTGACGACCTCCTCCTCCCTGGGGGTGAGGATGCTGTTCGGAATCCGCTGGCCCTGGCGGTCGCGCTGCAGATAGTCCTTGATCAGAGCGCTGATCGCACCGGGGTAGAGGAACGGTTCGCCGCGCATCGCTGCCCGGCACGCCTCCACCAGGTCGCGGTCGGCGACCGACTTCAGCACATACCCCGACGCGCCCGCCTTGAGCGCCTCGAAGAAGTACTGCTCGTTGTCGTACATCGACAGCATGAGGATGTGCACCCCGGATGCCTGGCGGGACATCTCACGTGCAGCCTGCAGCCCCGTCATCCGGGGCATCGCGATGTCGAGGATGGCCAGATCGACATCGCCACCGGTGCAGAGTTCGACGGCCTCGGCCCCGTCGCCGGCCTCGGCGACCACGATGAGATCCGGCTCGCCGTCCAGGATCAGGCGCAGACCGCGTCGAACCAGTGCGTGATCGTCGGCCAGGAGGATCCGAGTCTTGCCGGATTCCACCTTCGCCTACCCCCGTTCCGCGCCGACTGGAACGTCCAGACGTACCTCTGTGCCGCCGGTGGGCACCGGGCGGAGCGTCAGCCGGGCTCCGATGAGGATCGCGCGTTCCCGCATCCCCCGGATTCCGGCGCCCTCCGTGCAGCCGTTCATACCCCTCCCGTCATCGGTGATGCGTAGAGCCACTCCGTCCCGCTCGCGGCTCAGCGAGAGCTCGACCCAGGAGGCTTCGGCGTGCCGCGCGATGTTGGTCAGGCTCTCCTGCGCGATCCGGTACAGCACCAGCTCCGTGTCTCTGCTCAGTGCCGGCAGCCGTTGGACCAGCCGTCGCGCGACCGGTACCTCACTGGCTTCGGAGAAGTCGGTCGCCAAGGCGCTCATCGCACTGAGCAGGCCCAGGTCGTCCAACACTCCGGGGCGGAGTCGTCGTGCCACCTGCCGGACCTCGCCCAGACTGGCACGGATCATCTCCTGAACCCCTCGGAGCTCATCCTGCAGGTCGCGCGGCGCGCGGTCCACCGTCCGTTTCAGGCCCAGGAGGACGGCAGTGAGGCTCTGACCGATCTCGTCGTGCAACTCCTGGGCGATCCGTTGCCGCTCGCCCTCCTGGGCGGCCAGCGCCCGCGCGCTGCTCGCGCCCCGCTCTGCCTCGAGCCGGTCGAGCATGTCGTTGAACGTGTGGATGAGGTGCGCGACATCCCCGTTACCGCGTACCGCGAGACGCTCTCCGGGGCGCAGCAGGTCGACCCGTTCCATGAGGGCGGTGAGCCCGTCCAACGGTTTCAGGCTCGCCCGCAACAGCAACGCGTTCACCGCGAGCATCAGGGCCAACCCCACGGTCAGGACAATCGCCTCCCAGACCAGGACCGGCGTCGACACGGTCGCCGGCGACACCACGAGGACCGCCGCTCCCACGACGAAGACCAGCCCGGTCACCAGGAACAGTCGCCGGAACAATGCCGCCGCCGGTGTCCGGCTCGCCCAGTGATTGTTCCGATCGCGTTGCGGGCGCTGGTCGACGAGCCCTGACATGCCGACAGCCTCACCCCACGGTGTCCGTCTGTCCATGGAGCCCAGGCCCCACTTCTCCCCTCCGGGTCACGCGGGCACCTGCAACCCGGGGAAGCGGAGATGGGGGCTGGGCCCGATAGCGGCTCAGCTCGACGGTGGGCAGGCTGGTCGCAGCGTTGCCGGCGCGGGAGGTGTTCCAGCTCGCCCGGCCGCTGCGCACCGTTCGAGTCCTCGGAGAGGGTTCAGATGAACAACGACGCCTTGGTATCCGCCTTCGGCATGGACGCCGTCGCCGCCGTCCACGGCTACCGGGTGCAGGTGATCTCCGAGGCCCAGCGGCGAGGGCTGCGCCTGGTCAGCGAGGCGCTGTCGGACGTGGTGCAGCTCTCCGCGGAGGTCTACGTCATCGTCGACCCCATCGACATCCGCCTGATCTTCCTCCCCAGCTCCGGCCGCCCCGACCTGACCGGCTGGACCTTGGGATGGGCCCCGGCGGAGCAATGCTTGAGACCTGTGGATGACCGTGGAGGGGTCGTACCCTTCCGGTGATCTTGAAGGCTCTCAAGCAAGACCGGCGCGGCAACGCTGGTCGGAAGGGCACGACCCATGCTCACCGTAGTT
>NZ_JAHDTG010000163.1 GCF_018531475.1 Pseudonocardia mahuensis | reverse complement strand
GATCCGCCCGATCCGCGACGACATCGACGCCCGCGTCCGCGCGCTGCTCGCCGAGCTCGTCCCGGCCGCGACCTGAGCGCTCGCCGTGAGCGGCCCGGCGGTCGACGCCGGGCCGCTCGGTTCCTCGCTCGACTCCGCGGCTGCCGCGGGCCGGTCCAGTCGATGGCGACGGCGACGGCGACGGCGACGGCGAGGACAGCACCTGAGTCGGTCGGGCGAAGCAAGCGGCTACCCACACCTGCAGAAGACTTGGATGCTGCTCGAGGTTCAAGCCCGGCGCGGCCAGGCGCCCTTCCCCGACGCCGGTCGCCCCTACCGGCGCCGGTTCGCCCGGCCCCTTCGCCGGGGACCCGGCGAAGGGGCCGGGCGAACCGGGTGGATGCGGTCGAGCCCCTCGCCGCGAAGTATGCCGCGGACTGGCCGGCCTGGGGCATCGCAAGATTGCGGCGATGCTGCGCGCCGACGGGCATCCGGTGTCGACCTCGACCGTGGGGCGCGGACGCTGCGCCGCCGCGGGCTGCTGCTGCCGGCCGGGTATTGGGCCGACCGCAAGTTCTGTGCGCTGCTGCGCTGACGGGCGTTCCGGGACCCGCCGACCGAGCGCTACCGGGTCTGGCTGCCCGACATCTCCGAGTTCGAGACCACCAGCGGTGGGATCTGGTGGATCTGCGCGGTCATCGACTACGCCACCAAGTACTGCCTGGCCGCCACGCTGACCCGACCAGCCGCGGCGCCGATGCGCTGGGCTGTCTGCAGCGTGCGGTCGCCGAAGCCGAACGGCTGACCGGGCTGGCCGACCTGCGCACCGGCCGCGGCCGGACGGACATCCTCGACCCCGACGGGACGGTGATCGGGGCAGGCCTCGGCCCCGATCGCGGCGGTCTCGGACAACGGGCCGTGCTTCCGCGGCGCCGTGTTCGCCCAGCCTTCGGCGGCGACGACCCGCTGCTGGGCCGACCACGAACCGGGCGACCTGCCCAACCCCCTGTCCGACCTGCTCGCCGGCCCGCCCGACCTGCTGGCCGAGCCGGCCGACGGCGTCGCCGGAGACGACCGAGGCGCTGTCACCGCCGCGGTAGCTCGAGCAGGAGTCGTTGACCTCGCTGTTCTGGCAGGTGTCCCACTCGGACAGATCACCGGTCTCGTAGTCGGCCTCGAACACCACCGTGGTGCCGGGCGTGACCACCGACGGCCCCGGATCGGGGGAGCGGGCACTACCGTTTCCGGTCGGGCCCGGAGAGCGTCGCCCGCCGGATGAGGACCCGCCGGCCGATGCATTGCCGGGCCGGATCCCCACCTGGGCGAGCGCGGACAGCAGGCTCTCGGCGCGGGTGTCGTCGACGCCGGTGAGCGAGTCGGCGAGCGCCCGCGCGGAGTCCCGCCACGAGCACAACGCCCCCAGACCGGGCCCGGACGGCGCGGCCGGAGCGAGCGCCGCGGTGAGCGTGACCGCCGCTGCCGCAGCGGCGGTGAGCAGACCGGGTCCCATGTCAGCCTCGCTCGCCGTGCCGCGAAGTGGTCGATCACCGCCTGCTGGTCGATGTCGCGGGAGAACCGGTCGCACGACAGCGCCACCACCGCGCCTGCCACCAGGTCGTTGTAGCCGTGGGCCCGAAGCCAGTCGAGGGTCTTGCTGGCCCGGCTGTTGCCGTCCACCGTGGGCGCGCCGACGATGACCAGGGTCTTGGTGGCCGGATGCTGCGCCGCGCCCACCGCCGACCGACCCCGGTACGTGAGAGTGAGCGCCCAGTCCCGACAGATCGAGCATGATCATGCCGCGAGCCACCGCCCGTAGACCGGTGAGTCGAGAAGCAACGCTGGCAGAGTTCACCGCGATCGCGGCGATGAACCGCGTCGGCCTGTGGCGGCACAGCCCGTCCTCGAGCGTCAGGTCGGTGGGTCGAAGGAGGTGGGTCCGTTCGTGGCCCTCGGCCGAGCGCGTGCAAGGTTCGTGCAACGCTTGCCGTCGGGGCCGCCCGACGCGATCCTCCGTCGGCGAGGGACCGACGAGGAGGTCGATGATGGCCGATTTCCAGCGAGGCTGGATCGCCGCGAACGGGATCACGTTCGAATACCTGGAGGCCGGCGAGGGGCCCCTTGCGTTGTGCATGCACGGGTTCCCGGACACGCCGTTCACCTACCGCCACCTGCTGCCCGCGCTCGCCGACGCGGGCTTCCACGCCGTCGCGCCGTTCGTCCGCGGGTTCGCCCCGACCGAACTGCCGCCACTGCGCCACCACGTCCACACCAGCGTCATGGTCGCCGACCAGATCGCGCTCACCCAAGCACTCGGTGGTGGTCCGGACGCGCTGCTCGTCGCCCACGACTGGGGCGCGGTCGGGGCGTGGGGCGCACTCGGTCGGGCGCCGGACCTGTGGGGCCGCGCTGTCATCATCAACATCCCGCCCTTCGACATCTTCGGCGAGAACCTGGGGACCTACTCCCAGATCAAGAAGAGCTTCTACTTCTGGTACTTCCAGATGCAGCGGGTGATCGAGGACCGCATCCGGCAGGACGACTTCGCGTTCATCCGCGACATCTGGGGCGACTGGTCCCCTGGCTACCGGGCCGACGAGGACATGGTTCACATCCGCGAGGCCCTCGCGGACCCGGATCACCTGCGGGTCGCGCTCGGCTACTACTGGGGCCAGTTCGACCCGACGCGGTTCGGCTCACCTGAGTGGGCCGCCGAGCAGGAGGCCGCCTGGGGTGGCAGCGCCCCCCAGCCCACGCTCTATCTGCACGGCACCACCGATGGCTGCCACGGCGTGAGTCGGGAGCAGATCGATCGGGTGCCGGGCTACAGCGGACCCGGATCCGAAGCCGAGCTCATCGAAGGCGTCGGCCACTTCATGCTGGTCGAGAGGCCGAAGGAGATCAACGAGCGGATCCTCGGCTGGCTGAAGCGCACCACCTGACCCCGAGAAGCGAGCACGCCGGCCCTGGCCTGCACAGCCTCGGTTGGCCCACCATGGCTCAGGCCACACCCATGGGGTACCAACCGAGGGGGCCGGCGTGGACGACGGGGCCAGCGCGGTGCGCCAGGACACCGACCTGCGCCGGCACGCCCGGATGCTGCACCGTACACACGACGCCATGCTGACCGGAGACGAGCCGCCGATGGCCCCGCGCGGTGTCGTCGCCCGGTCATGGACCCGAATGCGGGTGGGGGGTGTCAACCCCGACCGGTGCTGCGGCGGCGACCCGGTGAGCCCTGACGCGCTCGAGCTGCGCCGGCACGGCAGCCCGCTGACCGGCATGCTCTACGGCCTGCGCGCCAGCTTGGTCTCGGTTGCCGAGGAGGCCGGGCACCTCATGGTCGTCACCGACGCCGACGGCATGGTGCTCTGGCGCGAGGGCTGCCCGCGGGTGCGCCGGCGCGCCGACGCTCTCGGGTTCACCGACGGCGTGAGATGGACCGAGACCACGGTCGGGACCAACGCGATCGGCACCGCGCTGGTGGAGGGCGCGCCGGTCCAGCTCTTCTCAGCCGAACACTTTGCCCGCACCCTGCACTCGTGGACCTGTACGGCCAGCCCTGTGCACGACCCACGGACCGGCCAACTGCTCGGCATCGTCGACGTCAGCGGATCCGCCGCGACCGTGCATCCCGCCACGGTCGCGCTGGTGCGAACCGCGGTCCGTCTCGCCGAAGCCGACCTGTGGCGCGAACGGGAGGTGCGCCTGGAGTCGCTGCGTACCGTGGCGGGTTCGCTGCTCGGGCGCGTGCACGGCCCTGCTGCCGTGGTCGATGACGATGGATGGGTCGCGGCGGTCAGCGGGATCGCGCCCACCCACCCGGTCGCCGCGCCCGTCGAGGGCGAGCCCTGCGCCGTCCCCGGCATCGGAACGTGCGTCCCCGAGCCCGTTCCCGGCGGGTGGCTACTACGCCGCGAGGCGCCCGGGGCGGTGCCACTGCGGCTGGGGCTCGACATCGCCACCCGGCCCCCGTCCGCCGTGGTGGAGGGCACCACGACCTGGCGCCACCCGCTGACGCTGCGCCACGCCGAGGTGCTGGTCCTGCTGATGCGCGCCGGCGACGCCGGTATGAACGCATTCGCGCTGAGCCAGGCCCTTTTCGGCGACCACGACCATGTGGTGACGGTGCGCGCGGAAGTCTCCCGCCTACGCCGCAAGCTCGGCGGGCTGCTACTCACCCGGCCTTACCGGATAACCCCCAACGTCATTATCGAGCCGTGCGACGCGGCGGCTGTGCTGCGGATGCGCTCCGGGGCAACGCCCACGCGCTCGTAGTCGTACAGCTCGGGGCGGTGGCCAGAAGTTCTCGGCCAGGGCCCGCGTCGCGAAGGTTGACCAGCGC
The DNA here is from genome assembly GCF_018531475.1 of Pseudonocardia mahuensis. Classification (GTDB taxonomy): domain Bacteria; phylum Actinomycetota; class Actinomycetes; order Mycobacteriales; family Pseudonocardiaceae; genus Pseudonocardia. Next base: position 512 of record NZ_JAHDTG010000163.1, on the reverse strand, counting down.
CGTCGGGGTGGCCGCCATTGCTCTGTGTCGGACATGCCGTGAGGTCCGGTCGGCGCTGGAGCGGTCGTCTCGACCTTCACCGGGGGAAAGCCGGACCGTGGGTGTCACCGAGCGGCGTGCTCGGTGACGAGGAGGATCGCGGGCATGGTGCTGTTGACGATCGGCGCGTTCGCCCGGGCGTCACGCCTGTCGCCGAAGGCTCTGCGCCTCTAGGCGAGCTGGGGCTGCTGCGCCCAACCAGCGTCGATCCGGCGTCCGGACACCGGTTCTACGCACCTGAGCAGCTCGAACACGCCCGGCTCGTGGCCGGCCCAGAACGACTCGATGACGGCGTTGTGGAATACACCCGCATCGGCCAGGCCCTCCCGGCGATCTACTTCCGCCGCCGCCGCCGGATCCCGGACCGCGTCGTGTTCGACCACGTGATCGCCGCACTCGTGCACGGCAGCGGCTACGAACGCCTCGCCACCCCGGGCTGCTCGGACCGCACCATCCGCCGCCGGTTGGCCGAA
>NZ_JAHDTG010000162.1 GCF_018531475.1 Pseudonocardia mahuensis | reverse complement strand
CCGGGCGGCGCTGGGCTCGATGCTGCCCCCGAGGCCGGGCGCCGGCCTGCCCGCCGGGCTACCGCGCCTGCGGCTCGGCGACCTGCCCACCGCCCTCGGACGGGCCGCGCCGCGTCCGGGCACGGCCGAGGCTGCGGCGGCGCCCGGTGGCGAGGTCCACCACCTCACCCACACCGAAGCGGACGGGACGCGCCGCTACGACCTCTACATCCCCACCGGCTACACCGGCGACCCGGTGCCGTTGATCGTCATGCTGCACGGCGGGAAACAGGACGCCGCCGACTTCGCCGCGGGCACCCGCATGAACGACCTCGCCGAGCAGCACACGTTCCTCGTCGCCTACCCCGAGCAGTCCGGTGCGGCCAACAGCGGGGGTTACTGGAACTGGTTCTCCCCCACCGACCAGCAGGCCGGCGCGGGCGAGCCGGCCATCATCGCCGGCATCACCCGCCAGGTCATGGCCGGCCACTCCGTCGACCCCGACCGGGTCTACGTGTCGGGGCTCTCCGCCGGGGGCGCGATGGCCGCGGTCATGGCCGCGACCTACCCCGACCTCTACACGGCGACCGGGGTGCACTCGGGAATCGCCTACGGCGCGGCCAGCGACGTCCCCTCCGCCTTCGCCGCCATGCGGACCGGTGGCGCCCCCGGCCCGGGCGGAGCGGTGCCGCTGATCGTGTTCCACGGCGACCGCGACGGCATCGTCGCGCCGGTGAACGCCGACAACCTCATCGCCGCCCGCCTGGCAGCGGCCGGTAGCCCGGGACCGCAGACGGTGCGCACCACCGTGCCGGGCAGCCGCCCCTGTACCCGGACGGTCCACACCGACCTCGCGGGCGCCGTCCTCGCCGAATGCTGGACGGTGCACGGCGGCGGCCACGCCTGGTCCGGCGGCAGCCCGGTCGGTTCGTACACCGATCCCCTGGGCCCCGACGCGTCCGCGGAGATGGTCCGGTTCTTCCTCACCCACCGGCGCTGACGCTCCGTCGCCACCTGCGCTCAGGGCTCCCGGCGGCCGAGTTGCCACGAGTCGATCGGCTCGTGCCTGGCGGTGCCACCGGGGCCTGCGCCCAGGTGGCTGCGCACCAGGTGCAGTTCCTCAGCCGTCCACGGCCGGCCCGCGAAACCGGCCAGCTCGGTGACCGCGGGGCGCAGGTCGGCGTGCACGCCGGTCCGGCGGGCGAGGGTCAGGTGCGGCCGGTAGGGACGTTCATCGACCGGCAGGCGGGCGCGACGGGCCGCGGCCTGCACCGAGGCGGCCAGTCGGCGCAGCCCGTCGGTCTCCCCGAGCACCCGCGTCCACAGCACCCGGTCACCGAACCGGCCGCCGCCACCCAGTGACAGCGCGAGCGGGGGATGTCGCGCCGCCACCCGGGCCAGCCGCTCGGTGAGCTCGTCGCGGGCCCGGTCGTCGACCTGGCCGAGGAAGGCGAGCGTCAGGTGCCACTGTTCCGGCCCGGTCCAGCGCATCCCCGATCGGTCGGCCCGCAGTGCCTCCGTCGCCGTCCGCAGCTCCTCGACCACGACCGGTGGCGGGGTGAGCGCGATGAACAAACGCACGACCAGGATGGTCGCACGCGGCACCGTCACTGCACCTCGGGCGCGGCCTGGACACCCCGGGTCCACCGGCTCACCCGCCGTCGTCGGCCGACTGGCTCGAGGTCGACCACCCCGAGGTCCTCGAGCTGCGCAAGCGGCTGCCCACACCCGCGGACGGCTACCGGACGATCGGCACCTCGGTGACCGACGGCGCCGCCCGCGGCCCGGAGACGATCACGTCGGCCACCGTCGCGACGTGCGCACGGGCCTCCACATCTCGGCGGAGTACCAGCGGCCGCGGGTCACGGGCGGCGGGTCCGGGCCGATCCGCTCTACTCTCAGCCGGTCGCGCCGGTCCCGGTGCTCGTGGCGGTCCCGGTGACCTGCTGTGGTGCGTCCTCGCGGGCCCGGACCGCGATCCGACGGGGCTTGGCCCGCTCCGAGACCGGGATCGTGAGGACCAGTTGGCCCAGCTCGTACTCGGCCGACATGTTGTCCAGATCCAGGCTGTCACCGAGGAACACCTGGCGGGAGAGGACCCCGTAGAACCGTTCGTTGACGAGTACCTCGTCGCCCTCCTGGTGGACGGGGCGCCGTTCCGCACGGATCGTCACCGAGTTGCGCTCGATGGTGATGTCGACGTCGGAGTGAGCGACTCCCGGCAGGTCGAAGTAGGCGAAGACCTGATCACCTCGACGGAAGGCCTCCATCGGTATGGACCGCGCCGTCTGTGCACCGCCCATCAACTGTTGCGCCCATCGTTCAAGACCGTGGAACGGATCCGATCTCAGCAATGCCATCGCTGCCGTCCTTCCACTCGGTTGCCACTCATCGTCGACCGCCGCTGCCCGCCGGTCGCTCCGGTGTGGGACCGCCTCGGGGCGGTCCCACACGATCAGAGCCCGACCATTCTCCGGCGTCGCCGGCCCTGGGGTCTCGTCCCCGAAGTGCGAGGTCGGGGCACGGATACTGACCCGCCAGGACCGTGGCGACCACCGCCGCGGCCGACGACGGCTCCGCAAACCGGTGAACGTCCACCGATGAACACCGCACGAGAATTCTCGGAGAAGCTCGCTCGAAAATCAGCACGGGCCCCCGCCGGTCGACGGGGATCCGTGCTGATCTTCGAAATGTGGTGCCGGCAGCGACCTACTCTCCCACACCCTGGCGGGTGCAGTACCATCGGCGCTGGAGGGCTTAGCTTCCGGGTTCGGAATGGGACCGGGCGTTTCCCCTCCGCTATGGCCACCGGCAATACTATCGATCGGACCACCCCGAACATGACGACATGGTTGTGCACTCAGGGTTGCACAGTGGATGCGAACAAGATTGTTTGTGGCAAGCCCTCGGCCCATTAGTACCAGTCGACTTCACCCGTTGCCGGGCTTCCATCTCTGGCCTATCAACCCAGTGGTCTGCTGGGGGCCTTAACCACGCAAGGTGGTGGGAGACCTCATCTTGGAACGAGCTTCCCGCTTAGATGCCTTCAGCGGTTATCCCTTCCGAACATGGCCAACCAGCCGTGCCCCGGGCGGGACAACTGGCACACCAGAGGTTCGTCCGTCCCGGTCCTCTCGTACTAGGGACAGCCTTCCTCAAGTCTCCTGCGCGCGCGGCGGATAGGGACCGAACTGTCTCACGACGTTCTAAACCCAGCTCGCGTGCCGCTTTAATGGGCGAACAGCCCAACCCTTGGGACCTACTCCAGCCCCAGGATGCGACGAGCCGACATCGAGGTGCCAAACCATGCCGTCGATATGGACTCTTGGGCAAGATTAGCCTGTTATCCCCGGGGTACCTTTTATCCGTTGAGCGACACCCCTTCCACCAGGAGGTGCCGGATCACTAGTCCCGACTTTCGTCCCTGCTCGACATGTCTGTCTCACAGTCAAGCTCCCTTGTGCACTTGCACTCGACACCTGATTGCCAACCAGGCTGAGGGAACCTTTGGGCGCCTCCGTTACATTTTGGGAGGCAACCGCCCCAGTTAAACTACCCACCAGGCACTGTCCCTGAACCAGATCATGGCCCGAGGTTGAGACACCCAGTTCGACCAGAGTGGTATTTCAAGGACGACTCCACGGCCACTGGCGTGGCCGCTTCGCAGTCTCCCACCTATCCTACACAAGCCGAACCGAGCACCAATACCAAGCTGTAGTAAAGGTCCCGGGGTCTTTCCGTCCTGCCGCGCGTAACGAGCATCTTTACTCGTAGTGCAATTTCGCCGAGCCTGTGGTCGAGACAGCGCCCAAGTCGTTACGCCATTCGTGCAGGTCGGAACTTACCCGACAAGGAATTTCGCTACCTTAGGATGGTTATAGTTACCACCGCCGTTTACTGGCGCTTAAGTTCTCCGCTTCGCCCCCCGAAGAGAGCTAACGGGTCCCCTTAACGTTCCAGCACCGGGCAGGCGTCAGTCCGTATACATCGTCTTGCGACTTCGCACGGACCTGTGTTTTTAGTAAACAGTCGCTTGGGCCTGGTCTCTGCGGCCGCCCCGCCCTAGCCCGCAAGGGGCTTCAGGCGAAGCGGCCCCCCTTCTTCCGAAGTTACGGGGGCAATTTGCCGAGTTCCTTGACCACAGTTCGCTCGATCGCCTCGGTATTCTCTACCTGACCACCTGTGTCGGTTTGCGGTACGGGCCGCGACAGCACTCGCTAGAGGCTTTTCTCGGCCGTATGGGATGATCCTGCTTCGCCTCAATCGGCTACGCATCACCTCTCACCCTTGATGACATCCGGATTTGCCTAGATGTCGGGCTACAGGTTTGCACCAGTACTACCATTCACTGGCGGGACTACCCTCCGGCGTCACCCCATCGCTTGACTACTACCGGATCCGCTGCCCACGCTCCCCCGACACCGGTCCCCCGAAGGGGACCGGGCGGGTTCGGATGGGCAGTTTCACCGGGTTCGTCATGGGCGCGCTGTCACGGGCACGGGAATATCAACCCGTTGTCCATCGACTACGCCTGTCGGCCTCGCCTTAGGTCCCGGCTCACCCTGGGCGGATTAACCTTGCCCAGGAAACCTTGGTCTTCCGGCGGCAGAGGTTCTCACTCTGCTCTCGCGTACTCATGCCTGCATTCTCACTCGCGCACCCTCCACCGCTCCCTCACAGGGCGGCTTCACCGGGTGCGCGACGCTCCCCTACCCATCATCGCGACTACACCTGCACCAGAGGGGTGCCGGTGGATCAATGCGACGATGCCACGGCTTCGGCGGTGCGCTTGAGCCCCGCTACATTGTCGGCGCGGGACCACTCGACCAGTGAGCTATTACGCACTCTTTCAAGGGTGGCTGCTTCTAAGCCAACCTCCTGGTTGTCTGGGCGGTCCCACATCCTTTCCCACTTAGCGCACGCTTAGGGGCCTTAGCCGGTGATCTGGGCTGTTTCCCTCTCGACTACGAAGCTTATCCCCCG
>NZ_JAHDTG010000161.1 GCF_018531475.1 Pseudonocardia mahuensis | reverse complement strand
CTCAACCTCGCCGCCACGCTCACCGTGATCCGCCGTCTGATCAACCGGGCCCGCAGTCTCTACCGCTGGCCCACCAGGCCGACCACCCGCCGACTCCGCTGATCCTCATTTGCCGGACGTTCTTAGGCTGACGCCATGAGTGATCTGTGGCCAGATCCGGTGGCCGGCGCCCCATACACCTCGCTGTCTCTGGCGCATCTCGCGCTCGGATCCGTCGCGCGGGAGGCCTCTGACTTCGCCCGCGGGCTGGTGCCCACCGGGGCGAGGCGGGGTGGGTACGACGGGGCATTGCTGGCCGATGCGCTGCGGATCGCCGAGCTCGCCGAGCAGGTCCTGGCGGCCGCGGTGGTGGTGGAACGGGAGGACGGCACGACCTGGGAGGAGATCGGCGCGGTCCTCGGCGTCACCCGGTCGTCGGCGCACAAGCGCTGGCAGCCGGTGACGCAGCGGTGGAACGAGCAGATGGAGCGGGCCGCGGTCCGGGGCAGGGTCGACGACGAAGCGTTGCCCGAGGTGCTCGCCGACCCGCCGGAGCAGGTGGCGCGGCGACTGGATGAGTGGGCGGTGCGCCACCGCGAGCCCGGCGATCCGGTCGCCGGCGAGCATCCGGTCAGCGACGCACTGGAGCGGATGAACCCCCTGCGCGAGCTGCTACACCTCGATGGGGTGCGCCGCCAGCTGTGGGCCTCCTACGAGGGCGCCCCACTGCCGGCGATGCTGGCCCCGCTCGCGGAGCGGGAGGCCGAGCTCGAGGAAGCCCTCGCCGCGTCCGCCGGCCCGGGCGAGGCCGGGGAGCACGCCGCTGCGGCGGCCAAGGCCCGTGCCTATGCCGCGCAGCTGCGCGGCCAGGCCACCCCTAACTAGGACGACTGCGGCACTGTCGCCACGCCACTGGCAGAGCTGCGGCCTCCGTGCAGAGTCAGACGTTCCGGCGGTTGGCGCACGCCATCCGATCGTGGCTCGGAGCGGCCTGATCCTGGCGGGAGCGGCCACCGTCGGCCCGCAATTGATCATCACGGTGTGGAGGTTGGAATGGCGGGGAAGTTCGAGGTGTACCAGGACCGGGCGGGGAAGTACCGCTTCTGGCTCAAGGCCAGCAACGACCATGTCGTCGCGACCGGCGAGGCCTACGAGACCAAGGCTGCGGCGCGGAACGGCTGCGAGTCGGTGCAGCGGGCCGCCGACGGCGCCCCCATCGAGGAAACCGCCTCCTGACTCCAACCTCCGGAACCAACCCGCCCGCCCCACCCGGCCCGGCCGGCCTCGCGGGCCTCCTGCACGGCGACTGCCGGCAGATGCAGCGTCGGTGACCGAAGACGCGTGTTAGCGACGAGGTCCCCCGTCGGGGGGTAATCCACCTCATCTCGAAACCCGGCGATCAACCGCGTGTGACGATTCGCGGATCTGCAGAGTCGGACCGGGGGTGGCAGCGCTATGCCGAGACGTGGACGTTCGGTTGCCCTGAGAAAGGCCGCTGGCGCTCGCACCAGGATCGCAGTCGGACTCCTCGCAGTAGCCATGACGGCTCTCGCCTGCAGCGCTCAACCCCAAACGGGAACTCCGGCCCAGTCGGCCCCTGCGCCGACGACGTCGGACGCCATCCCGACCCAGCAGCCAGATGTCGCCGAGCTCGTGGGCGACGTCAGCGTCACCGCGCTGCCGTACGGCTTGCCAAACGCAACCGGGTACGACACGGCAGTGACCTTCACCGTCGTCAACCCGAGCGACTTCCCGATGGTCAGCCCGTACCGGGTGACCGTCACCGGCGGCGGCAAGACACTCGACACCACCGATGGGAACGACAAGGTCGTCCTCGCTCCGCACCAGCAGCTCCTGGTCGTGAACAGGCCGAACGGTGTGCGTGACACGCCACCGGACGCGGCCACGGTCTCCTTCTACTCCAACGAGGCCGGGCAGATGGCGCTGCCTGACCCGCCCAGCTGGAAGCTGAGCAACGTGACCACGCCCAGCTGCAATGGCAGCATCGTTGGCTGCGAGGTCAACGCGGATCTCGTCTACGACGGCGAGACGAACATCGACATGCAACTGAAGATCAACCGTGTTTCGATCGCCTTCACCGAGAACGGCAAGACCGTCCTTGCCGGCAACCTGAGCCGAAACAACAGTTCCAACGGGCTCGTGCCGGGCAAGCCGATCCCCGTCACCGGCTACGTCACCGGCAAGGCATCGGACGTGGACAACCTTGAGCACCAGTTCGGTGTGCAGGTGGTTGCGCCCACCTACTGATCGGCCGCGCGCTGTTCAGAGACCCCCGTCAGGGGTCCCGTACGCGAGAGAATCGCCCCGATCATCAGCCAGTTCGCCGACCGCTACGGCCGCGAGCTGCGCTACGTGGCCCGTCCCCGGCGACCAGGGCCTGCCCGACGGCGCCTCCCCGCCGGCTGCCGCGCCCGGAAGTGATGGCGTCTGAGCCTCCCCCGCCAGCCGGCACCGACCTGGGCGGGGGGTTCCCCCCTCAACTGGGGCCGTAGAGGATCGATGTCGGCCACGGCGCCGGATGCCGCGGGTCGGTCACCGGCTCAGCGTCCACCCAGATGCGACCCGCGGCGAGCATCTCGTCGAACCGCTCCAGGTTGAGACCCATCGCGATCACCCGGTCCCGCACGGTCTGCGGCTCTCCCATCTGCTCGTCCTCGGCCACGTCTGCTCCCACGTCCCGACTGATCCGATAATTCGGGTGCCGCCGCGGATCACGCTGCCTGGCCAACTCGTCTCTCGATGTCCCCCTCCTCCCACCCAAGGGAACATATGTTCGATTCAGTGCTACCGTCTTCGACGTCGCGGCGGCCGGGTTGGGGGAAGCAGCCCGGCCGCCCCGATCGTCGGCAGACCTGGCACCGACCGCCGGCTGCAGCAGACCTGCCGGCTGGTCGGAATTGGGTAGGCACTGGGAGCAGGGGCCATGGGGAGCAACAGCCGCTACGACCGGGACCGGCCTGTCGGGGACCGCGAGGCCGCCGAGGCCCGTGCGTTCCACACCATCGCCGAGCTGCTCGCCCACCATCCCGAACTCATCACCGACCCGACCGTCGCCGGGCAGATCGCGCACGTGCTGCACAACTCGGCGATCGAACTCGCCGCCGGCCGACCCCTGCCCATCGGCGTGCGGCGCGCCGTCCGTGGCCTCGCCGCCGCGCTCCGCGCCGCGATGGACCCCCGTCCGAAAGCCGGCGCATGACGGCGACGGGGACCCACGCTGCGGCGCCGGGCCGCCTGCAGCTCTTGCCAAATGACGACTTCGTCCCGGTCGGGAATGTCGAAAATCGCAGGGCCGACGGCCGCGTGGTGGAAGGGGATCCGCGCTCGCGGGCGGTGCACAGGGCCAGTTACCTGCTCATGGCGTCGGGGGCGCTCGCGCGATCGGGCGCTAGGGCTGCTTGCGCGGGCTACGCGTCCGGCTCGGGGCCGCCGCCGGCGCGGCGGGCGCCGGCGGCGGCCATCCGCGCAGGTCGGCGAGTTGGTCGCGCAGCTCGGTTAGCTGCTCGTCGTGGCGGCTCTGTTGGTCGGCCTGTCGTCGAGAACCGTGGGTCGGGCGGCGGCAGCACCATCTGGCCGGTGTTCACCTTGTGCCCGGTCAGCCTGGTGTGCGGGACTCCGTCCACGACCGTGTACGGCGATCTGAGGCGTCTTACCCGAGGACGACGCGTTGGTCTCCGAAGTTGGCCACCACATCGACAGTGCCGCCTAGAGCCTCCACGTACGCGCGGATGGTGCCGAGACCAGCCTTCGTCAGCTCGCCGCGTTCAATTGCGGAGACAGACGGCTGGCTGACATGCATCCGCTGGGCGAGCTCGCGCTGAGTCACACCCTGCTCGGCTCGGATCTCGCGGAGCTGGTGTGCACGGACGACTTCGTCAAGGTGTGCACGGTGAAGGGCCACGCGGTCCTCTCGCGGCGGCCGCTTTGCCCGAACCTCGCGCCAGTTACTACTCATCGCCCTCGCCCTCCATCCAGCGTTCGTATCGCTTCTCTGCGACCGGTACGGCTTCGTCGTACCAGTCCTGCCAGCGCCCGGACTTGTCTCCCGCTACCAACAGCACAGCCCGCCGGGCTGGATCGAAGATGAACAAGATCCGCACCTCCGACGTTCCTGCTGATCCGGGCCGAAGCTCTTTCAGGTTGTGAAGCGTTGATCCCTTGATCTTGTCGACCAAGGGTCGTCCTAGCGTGGGTCCGTCCTGCTCCAGCTTGTCGATAGCCGCAGCGACCAGGTCGTACGTTCCGTCGTCGACTTCCAGTAGCCACGTCTCGACCTCGTCGAGCAGCACTATCTCCCATGCCACCAGCAGAATATAGCCTACAACCTGTATAGGCCCAGGTCTATGTCTCGTACTGGCCTGGCTGCGCAGCGAGCCCGGCGCCGCGGTGGTCGACACGCTGCTCGGCGCCGCGGTGAAATCTGCGGCGAACTGGTCGGAGACCTGACAGAAGCTGCACCAGCACGGCGTCGACGCCGACCGGGCCACCCGCCAGCTGGGCGTGCTCGAGGTCCACGGGTCGAGCCGCTCACCGCCGCTGACGCGGCCAACCGCCGCCCGGCTCTGGGACCGCGGCCGTCCCGCAGGCCTGTCGCTCGGGGACCGGTGCTGTCTGGCCCTCGCCGAGCGCGTGGGGTGTGCCGCGGTCGCCGCCGACACCGCCTGGGCCCAGCTCCCTCTCGACGATCTCCAACGAGCCGGATGGCCTGGACGAGTTCGTCGAGGGTGCGGGCGTCGAACGTCGTCGAGTCGGTCAGGCAGTAGCCGTAGCGGCGTGCCGCCGCGGTGCAGTCGACGTTCCCGGCGGGGAGAGGAACACGAAGGTGCTCTCGTCCCAACCGTCGTCCGGTGACGCCCGGAGCTGGAGGGCGAGGAGATGATCGAGCCACAGCTGCTGCAGTGAGGTGATCTCAGCAAGAAGGCCGTAGTTGGGGCTGTTCGAGAAGAGTCAGAACGAGCGCGGCCTTGACGTAGCTGCCGATTCGGCGGGGGCTGGCGGTGATGCGTCGCAGCGCCCGCCAGCGG
>NZ_JAHDTG010000160.1 GCF_018531475.1 Pseudonocardia mahuensis | reverse complement strand
CGCGGTCATCGCGTGATCGCCTTCTGTGAGTGCTGTGAGAGGCCTCTAGAAGATCACGCGGTGGCCGCCCTACACGACGCCTCGCCCGTCACCGGGCCGGTCGCACACCACTCTGGTGGACGCCACTCGTCGGTCCCCGGGTTGAGTGCGATCACCACGATTGCCCCTGCGGCGTAGAACCCCGTCCACCCCCCACCAGCGCCCGCTGTCGCAGGCGGGACGCGGCATGCGCGATCGGGCTACGGAAACGACTGATCCCCCCAGTCGCCGAGGCGATTGGGGGGATCAGGACAAACTGTGCGCCGCCAGGGACTCGAACCCCGAACCCGCTGGTTAAGAGCCAGCTGCTCTGCCAATTGAGCTAGCGGCGCTTGCCATACTCAGTCGCTGCGCCCTACCGCTCGGCGCCTGCGGAACGCTATCACGCGTTCCTCAGGCCCCTCGCGGTGGGGCACCGCGGCCGGGTGAGTGACGGGACTCGAACCCGCGACTTCCTGGACCACAACCAGGTGCTCTACCAGCTGAGCTACACCCACCATCACGCACCACCGACCGGAGTCGGTGACGGGAACGATCGTAGCGCCCCGTGCGGCGCCCCTCGAAACGGGTTCCGTGTGCGCGCTAATCCGCAGGTGGAGCCAGGGATGCGGCCGCCGCCTGAGCCTCCTCCGAGCTCGGTCCGGGCGGGGTGACGAACAGGGTCTTGCGGTAGTACGCCAGCTCGCGGATGGACTCCTTGATGTCGGTCAGCGCGCGGTGGGCGAGGCCCTTCTCCGGCTTGGCGTAGAAGACCCGCGGGAACCAGCGCCGGGCCAGTTCCTTGAGCGAACTCACATCGATCATCCGATAGTGCAGGTACGCGTCGAGCTCGGGCATGTCGCGAGCCAGGAAGCCGCGGTCGGTGGCGATCGAGTTGCCGGCCAGCGGCGCGGTCCCCGGCTCGGGCACGTGCTCGCGGATGTAGGCCAGGGCGAGCTGCTCGGCTTCCGCGAGCCGCATCGTGGACGCCCGTACCTCTTCGGTCAGCCCGGAGCGCTCGTGCATGTCGCGGACCACGTCGGGCATCCCGGCCAGCGCCGACTCGTCGGCGTGGATGACCACGTCGACGCCCTCGCCGAGCACGTTCAGCTCGCCGTCGGTCACCAGCACGGCGATCTCGATGAGGGCGTCCCGGTTCAGGTCCAGCCCGGTCATCTCGCAGTCGATCCACACCAGACGGTCGTTCACTCACCCAGCCTAGGGCTGTATTTCCACTGGCGGGCGTCGACCACCGGACGTGCCTTAGGCTCCCCGCCGTGGGGGACATCACTGCTACGCAGGAGATCGCCGCCGGGTACGCCACCGAGGGCGCCGCACTCGAGCTGGGCACCGTCGTGGTGGACGGCGCCGTGGATCCGACGGCCCGGGTCCGCATCCCGTTCGCCACCCTCAACCGGCACGGCCTCGTCGCCGGCGCCACCGGCACCGGCAAGACCAAGACCCTGCAGGGCCTCGCCGAGCAGCTGTCGGCGGCCGGTGTCCCGGTGCTGCTGGCCGACGTCAAGGGCGACCTGTCCGGGCTGGCGCGGGCGGGGGAGCCCAATTCCAAGATCGAGTCACGGGCGGCGGACACCGGCGACGACTGGGCACCCACCGCGTTCCCCGCCGAGTTCCTGTCGCTGGGCGGCGGCAGCTCCGCGGTGCCGATCCGGGCGACGATCACCCAGTTCGGGCCGATCCTGCTGTCCAAGGTGCTCGACCTCAACGACACCCAGGAGTCCACCCTCGGCCTGATCTTCCACTGGGCCGACCAGCGCGGCCTGCCGCTGCTCGACATCAAGGACCTGCGCGCCGTCATCGCGCACCTGACCTCCGACGAGGGCAAGGCCGACCTCAAGGGCCTCGGTGGGGTGTCCCCGGCCACGGCCGGGGTCATCCTGCGTGCACTGGTCAACCTCGAGGCCCGGGGCGGCGAGGAGTTCTTCGGCGAGCCCGAGTTCTCCCCTGCCGACCTGCTGCGGCAGGTCGACGGCAGGGGGGTCGTCACGCTGCTGGAGCTGGCCGACCAGCAGGCCGACCCGCGGCTGTTCTCCACGTTCCTGATGTGGCTGCTGGCCGAGCTGTTCGAGGAGCTGCCCGAGGCCGGCGACCTCGACAAGCCGAAGCTGGTGTTCTTCTTCGACGAGGCGCACCTGCTGTTCAACGACGCCTCCAAGGCGTTCCTGGAGCGCATCGAGCAGACCGTGAAGCTCATCCGGTCCAAGGGCGTCGGGGTGTTCTTCTGCACCCAGCTGCCCACCGACGTGCCCAACGCGGTGCTCTCCCAGCTCGGCGCCCGGATCCAGCATGCGTTGCGTGCGTTCACCCCGGAGGACCAGGCGGCGCTGGCCAAGACCGTCAAGACCTACCCGACGACGAAGAACTACGAGCTCGACGAGGCCCTGACGTCGCTGGGAACCGGTGAGGCGATCATCACGGTGCTGTCCGAGCGGGGCGCGCCGACGCCCGTCGCGGGGGCCCGGATGCGCGCGCCGCGGTCGCTGATGGCGGCGATCGGGACCGACGCGGTGACCGCCGAAGCGAAGTCGTCGCCGCTGTACGCCAAGTACGGCGAGACGATCGACCGCGAGTCCGCCTACGAGAAGCTCACCGCCAGGATCGCGGAGGCGCCGGCCGACGTGCCACCGCCGCCCGCCCCGCAGCCGGAGCCGCGCGCCGAACGCGAGGAGCCCGGGTTCCTCGAGAAGGCGTTCGACTCGCCGGTGGTGCGCTCGTTCCTGCGGTCTGCGGCCAGCTCGCTGGGCCGGGAGATCACCCGGGGGATGTTCGGTACCCGCAGGAGGCGCTGACGCATCCGGGGAGTCGGAGAGATCGCCGGCGCCGCGCCGCTCGCCGTGCGGAGCATCCGGGCGACGATGCGTGCCGGGCTGCATGATCGTCGGCCGGGAAGCGAAAGCGGCAGGCGTGCCCGCATTCCCCGCCCAGACGGTGATCATGCGTCCGGTGCCCGGGAGGGTCGGTGGCTCCGGGCAGCGGTCGGCCCGGCCCGGAACGGGGTGAGCAGCCCCGGGGTGGCCGCGTCGGCGAGCGCGACGCCGTCCGCCGCGTCCACGTCGAGCACGTGGTAGCCACCCTCCCCGGCCGCGGTCACCGCCTCCACGGTGACCAGCCCGGACCGGCGCTGGAACACGCTCTGCCGCAACGTCCACCCGATCACCCCGCTGCGCTGCAGCGCCACGGTCCGCCGGCGCACGCTCCCGAGCCGGGTCACGAGATAGCGGCCGGTCAGCGTGTGCCCGAGGTTGCGGTACCGGTCCAGACCGAGCAGCACGGCCAGCGGCAGCAGCACCAGCGACGCGGGCCCCAGCCAGCTCGGGACGGCGCCGAGCGCGCCCAGCAGCCAGGCACCGGCCACCAGCACCGCCGCCGGGACGACCGCCCGCGACAGCCGCCGGAGCAGCGCGGCGCGCGGATGGCGGAGCAGCGGTGCCCGGGTGATCATCAGCGGGTGCTCGCGCAGCGCCGCGGACGCCACCCGGTGGGCCTCGGCGCGGGGCGCGGGCGGCTGCAGCGCGCCACCCTGGGTGTCCCGGCCGAGCCCGGTGGACAGCGCGTGACACTGCGCCCCCCGGCCCGCCCGCAGCAGCAGCGGCTCGCTGATCGCGGCGCCGCGCAGCCGCTCCTCGGACACCGACAGCGAGCGCCGCGTGAGCAGGCCGCGGAGCACCCGCAGGGTCCCGTCCGGCTCCCGGGTCAACCGGTAGTCCCACCAGCGCTCGGCGAACAACACCACGGACCCGATGACCGCGACCACCAGCAGCAGCGCGCCGACGACACCGACCCCGACCCACACCGGCGCGCTGACCAGCCGGTCGGTGGCGTCGTCCACGGCGGGCACGTCACGCGGGTCGACGCCCAGATCGTCGAGGAGGTTGTGGAGCGCGGCCATGACGGCGCCGATGCCGGCCAGGGCGGAGAAGGTCAGTGGTGCGAACCGCAGCCAGGACCAGTGCAGCCGGGCCAGCAGCATCGCAGGCGGCTCGGCGGGCGGCTCGGACACGGTGGGTACCGGGTCCGCGGTCCGTGGGGCGGCGGGGGCGGGGCGTTCGAGCAGTTTCCGGCGCAGCCGCTCGGCCTCGGCCGTGCTCACCGCGTCGAGGCTCAACCCGCGCTGCTCCAGCCCCGATCCGGACGCCGCACTGACCCGCACCACGCTCAGCCCGAAGACGCGGTGGAGCAGTTTCGCGGTCAGGTCGACGGTGCGGATGCGGTCTCGCGGCACCGAGCGCCGCTGCCGGCGCAACCACCCGCTGTGCAGTTCGACGCGGTCCTCGGTGATCCGGTACCGAGTGGTCCGCCAGCGCACCGTGCCGGTCAGGATCAGCAGGCCGGCGATGGCGAGGGCCACCCAGATCCGCGCCGGCTCCCCGCGACCGGCGAACAGCAGCACGGCGATGACCGGGACGAGCCGGACCAGCCCGGCCAGCGGCCCGACGACGAGCATCCGGGGGTCGAGGCGGCGCCAGGGCGCATCGGACGCCGGATCGACCCGGGCCGCCGCCTCGTCGACGTCGGTCATGTGGCGTCCCCGGGCACGGCCTGGGTGGTCTCGGTGAGGGTGCGGGCCAGCTCGGCGGCGTCGTCCGCGTCCAGCCCGCGGATCTTGACCGGGCCGCGCGCGGACGCCGTCGTCACCGTGACGGTGGCCAGCTTGAGCAGTTGTTGCAACGGCCCGTGCTCGGTGTCGACGGTCTGCACCCGGGAGATCGGCGCGATCCGCCACTCGCGCACGAGCCAGCCCGAGAGCGTGTAGACGGCCTGGTCGGTGACCTCCCAGCGGTGGATCCGGTACAGGATCCGCGGGACGACGAGCGCGTAGGCCAGGCCCAGTGCCGCGGTGACCAGCGTGGTCACCGGCAGCCAGCCCGGCGCGTCCGCGCCGAATACCAGCAGCACCACCAGTTGCGGCCCGGCGAGCAGGACCGTGCCGAGCGCGGCTCGAAGCTGCCACCAGCGCACGGCCCGCGGGTGCACCTGATGGGCAGGCGGACGCAGCGGGAGCGCGGTGGGCGGTGGGGCGGTCTGCATGGTTCCACTCTGCCGAACCGGGAGCCGTCGCGCGGGCCGGTCGCGACAACCAGCCCTGACGGGCGACCGCTCTCAGCTTGATCTTTAACCTGTTCGCTGTTGGCGGGCGGTGATGGTGCGGTCGCGTTTGACGGTTTTCCCGACTTCGTAGCAGGGTGCGGGCTGTCGGTTGCGGGAGCCGGGTGGGCGTCCGGGCCCTGG
>NZ_JAHDTG010000159.1 GCF_018531475.1 Pseudonocardia mahuensis | reverse complement strand
GCGCTGATGATCACCGTCCCCGCCCTGGTCGACGCGATCGGCGCCGCCCTCCTGCGGCTCGTGGTCCCCGGGAGCGGCGCCGAGGTCGATGACGTGACCCTCGCCGAGCCCGACGAGGACGTCGTCGGTGTCCCCGCGGACCTCGTGCTCGGCGTGGCGACGTCCGATGCGGAGCAGGCGGTTCGCCTGCTCGAGCGCGCCGCAGAAGCCGGGGCCGGCGGTGTCGTCCTCAGGTCGCCGCTGGCGCGGAACCCGCAGGTCGTCGCGGCCGCCGAGCGATCCGGTCTCGCGTTGGTGGAGTTGGCGCCACACGCCTCCTGGGCCCACCTCATCTGGCTCCTGCGCGGCGTGATCGACCGCGCCGCCGCACCCGGATCCCCCCTGCTGGGCGACGCCGGTGTTCACGGCGAGCTGTTCGCCCTCGCCGACGCGGCCGCAGCGATCATCGACGCGCCGGTGACGATCGAGGATGCGCAGTCCCGGGTGCTCGCGTACTCGGTACGACAGGAGCTCACCGACCCGGCCCGCGTCTCGACGATCGTCGGGCGCCGCGTGCCCGAGAAGGTCATCGCACACTTCCGCGCCCGCGGGGTGTTCCGCAAGCTCGCGCGCTCGAGCGAGCCGATCTACGTGACCGACGTTCC
This sequence comes from Pseudonocardia mahuensis, assembly GCF_018531475.1. Taxonomy (GTDB): domain Bacteria; phylum Actinomycetota; class Actinomycetes; order Mycobacteriales; family Pseudonocardiaceae; genus Pseudonocardia. The sequence continues at coordinate 4,673 of NZ_JAHDTG010000159.1, read as the reverse complement.
GGAAGGCACACTGCCACGGCTGGTCATCCCGGTCCGTGCCGGAGGAGAGTGGCTGGGGTCGATCTGGGCCGTGGTCGCCGGACCGGTCGCGCCGGATCGCGTCGAAGAGCTTGCCGGGGCCGCGTCCGTTCTCGCCCTGCACCTGTTGCGCCTGCGCGCCCAGGCCGGCCTGGCCCGTCGCGCATCGACCGACCAGCTGCGTGCCGCCCTGCGGAGCGCGTCGCCGCAGACGGATGCCGACCTGTGGCTGCCGGAAGGTCCGTGGCGCGTCACCGCGCTGGGTACACCCACGATCACCCGCGACCTGCGCGAAAAGCTCGACCTCTGGGAGTCGATCACGCGCCGGTTCGGGTGGCAACACCCGTTGCTCGCCGATCTCGACGGCGTCGTGTTCGCACTCGTGACGGAGCGCGGCGGGCCGAGCACAGCAGGCTCGTGGAGGTGGCTCCGGGCGCTGATCGCCGCGGTCCACCCGCACGATGCCGCACTGACCGCCGCGGTTGGTGGTCTCGCCACGGACCGCACCGAGCTGCCCCGGTCCCGGAGCGAAGCTGCGGAGCTGCGTCAGCTCATGACATCCGGGCAGCTGCAGGGACCCACTGTGCAGACCGAGGACGCCTGGGACGCCCTCGTCGTGGCCCGGGCCCGCGCCGCCGTGCGGGCGGAGACGGGTCTGCTCGGCGGGCCCTTACCCGCCCTGGCCGCGCACGACCGCGAGCACGGCACGGCGTACCTCCCCACGCTCTCGGCGTGGCTGGAGCACCTGGGCGAGCCCAAGGCCGCCGCGGCGGCGTTGCACATCCACCCCAACACGCTGCGATACCGGATGCGCCGGCTCGGCGAGGTGACACGACTGGACCTCACCTCGCCGCGGGTCCGCCTCGCGCTCCAGCTCCAGCTCTGCGCACTCGAGACCGGCGCCGCTCACGACACCTGACCGGCCACCACTGTGCGCCGGCTGAGGTGATCGTCGGGTGGCTCACGACCGAGCTGATCAAGCCGCGAGCTCCACGGCGGACCGGCGCGACCGAGTGAGCTCGCCGACGGCGCGCCCCGAGTCTGCGCGGGGGCCTGGCCGGCAGGCCCCCGCGCAGGCTTGACCGGAGCTGCCCCTACCCGTTCGGGCGGGCAGATCAAGCCAGTCCAGCAGCGCACACTACTGGGGAAGCGGAACAGGGAATGGCTGCGATTCTCTGCCTCTCGCCGTGGCAGGCTCTGCGCGAGTCCCACCCACAGCCCATTGCATGCGCTCTTCTCCGCACTTTTGCGCTACCGGCAGAAATCTGTGCGGATCGTCAACGATCAGGGCTGCTGGACGCCGTGTAAGGAACAGCCCGCACCAGAGATACCGTCATTGTCTGGCCGTTCGGCAGCTGAAATTGACGTTGCTCCCCCTGCTTCGCGCCAGACAGAGCCATACCCAACGGAGAACTGGGTGAGCAGACTTCAATCTCGCCGTCGGCCCCGGGTTCCCTGTCTGCCAGCAGTAGTGTCTCGGTGGATGTCTCGTCGGCGTATCGCACGGTCAACACCATTCCGGGTTCAGCGATTCCGTCGTCGGGAGGTTCCTGGCCGATCACCGCATTCCGGATCATTTCCTGGAGCTTCCTGATCCGCAGGTCGCGATCCCGGTCCTCCAGGATCGACTGCTCGCCGGCCGTGTCCCGATCTTGATCACCACCCGGTCGCGGTACGCCGCCCAGACCCTGACCCGAACGCTGCGCGAGCAGCCCGGAGAGCTCGAGCTTGAGCCGTTCGTACGCGGCGGGGGTCAGCCATACCCGGGGTGTGTCGGTCACGATCAATGCTCCTCACAGTCGCCAGGCGCAACCTCCGGCCCACTCTTGTTGAGCGACGCGGGCCGAACGTCAACAACACCTGGATGCACAAAAAGGGTACGGCCCGCCGTAGGCCATACCCACCAAACAGTCTACCACGCTGTCCCGTTCCACGCTGCGCGCGCTATCGACGTGGGTGGGGTTGCAGTAAAAGCGATTGGCGGCCGCCCTCGACTGATAGGCTGCTCGGTCGTTGCGTATCCGGCGGCGATCCGCAAGCCGTGCAGCCCCGTCTGCTGTGCTGTTGCTCAGCTGGAGAGAACATTCATCGGTGCGCTGCACCAGCGCGTGCTGACGGGTGCGAATAGATTGCCCAGGCTTTGAAGAACCGCGCGACGCGCACGCACTGCCTTGGCGAAGATGTCGGTGCGATCCCCAGCGCGGCTGGCTGGCGCGTGGGATCCGGTTTCGGCACGGCTATCGGTGACGGCCAGCACCGCGAGTGATCTTCCCGGAGTAGTCGCGGGCGCGTTGTGCGGCTGTGCTCCGCGGCGGTGCACGCGCCCGTCGTGAGTCGGGTTGGCCTGCCGTCATCGAGTGCGTCAGCGTCGTGCCGGGTTGCTGCGAGCAGGCTGCTGGTCTCCGAGGTCAAGCGGCCGGCGAAGGCTTGGTGGCAGCAACGCCGCATGTGGCGTCTGGCGCGTGGCAGAGCAGGAGAACGCGATGAGTATGCCGCTGAGTACGCCGAGCCACGTCGTGGCGTCTTTCCCGGACTACGAGCAGGCGCAGTATGTCGTGGATGCGCTGTCCGATCGCGGGCTGCCGGTACAGCACCTGGTGATCGGCAGCGCGGGACTGCAGTCCTTCGAGCAGATCACCGGTCGCGAGGGTTACGGCCGGGCCGTCGCTCCGGGCGCGTCCGGCGGTGCAGCCGCCGGGGTGCTGCTGAGTTGGCGGTTCGGACTGTTCAGCCTTGTTGCCCCGCTAGTCTCGGCGATTGTGCTGGCCTTGTGGGGGCTGCTGCTCGGTGCGGTCATCGGGAGCCCTGCTCGGCCTGCTCGCCCACGCGCTGTCCGGGGGGCGCCGCGGCTTCTCCCCGGTCGCGACCGCGCTGACCGGCACGACCACCTACCCGCCGAGGGGGGCGTAGTCGAGCAAATGCGACGCGCCCTGCCGACATCGGACCTGTGCCCGCCCAGGGCGGCGCTGACCCGAGGGTCCAGGCGGATCCGGGTTTCTGACCAGCGACCCACGGTGAGGGTGCAGTACTGCGCGGTGAGATCGGCGCTCACCTGTAGAGCAGCGATCCCGGCGTGGTGAGCAACTCGCCCGTCTCGAGCCAGGTCTTCAGGCCGGAGAGGATCATCGGCCAGCCGCCGTAGAGCTCGTTGTTCGCGCCCTCGCGGAGCTGGTCGTGGGTGACGGTCAGGCGGCAGGAGTCGCCGACGGGCTCGATCTCCCAGGTGACCCTCGAGGTGCCCTCGCTCTTCACCTCGTCGCTCCAGAGCGCAAGCATGCTGTGGACCAACCGGCGAGGAGGATCGACCTCGAGGACCTCCCCCTCGCCGAGAAGTCCGTCGGCGTTCGGGTGGCTCATCTCCAAGCGCGAGCCGGGTGCCCAGTCCGAAGTGACCCGGGAGCCGAAGTTGTACTTGCTCCTGATCTCACCGTCGGTGATCGCCTCCCAGAGGCGCTCCGGGGTGGTGCGGATGTAGATCTCGAAGACCTTCTCCATGGGATTCTCCAGCCTGTGCTTGAGGTCGCTGAGTGCAGCGGCCCAGGGCTCGGCGTACTTGCTCACCCACCGGTCGTTGACGAGCCGGATCGGGACCGGGTTCAGGAAGTGGAGCTTCTCTCGGCCTCGCCGTCTGGTCACAACCAGACCCGCATCCTCGAGCTGCTTCAGGTGCTTCATCACGCCGAAGCGCGTCATCGAGAAGCGCTCCTCGAGTGCGCTCAACGTCTGCCCGTCTTCGCGGAAGAGCTCGTCGAGCAGGCTTCGCCGCGTCGAATCGGCGAGTGCCCTGAACACCGCGTCCACATCACGACAATAGGTGACTATTTAGTCACATGTCAACAGGTGCTGGTGAGGCCTCGGCCTGTCGTCGACACCCGTAGCAGCAAGATCGTCCAGCTCGGCGATTCCCGTACCGGCCGCTCGGTGACGAACAAGATCACCGTGAGCGACGAGGTCGAGGGCGGACAGGGCTCGCTCGTCTTCGACCGTTTCGAGGCCTACGGCGGCAGGCGGTACCGCGCCGGGGACCTCTACGCCGGCCTGTGCCGGAACCGCTGTGCGAGTGGGCGGCGCCGCTGCCGGCCCGGCGCGCCGCATGAACTGCTGCGGTCGGGCCGCGCACCGTCGGGCACGGCAGCCCATCGGCTCCGACCATGCCCTGGAGCGTCTCGAACGTCTAACGCCTCAGGCTGTACGCCCCCTCGAGCCGTCGGTAGTGGTCCACTGGACGTGCGCTTCTGGTTCGCTGTGGGTTGCGGCCTGCGGACTGCTCAGGAAGGTCGGCGCATGAGTGCATGGCTCATCTGGTTGGTCCTCGCGGTGCTGCTGGGTGTCGCCGAGATCTTCACGCTGACCGCCGCGCTGGGGCTGCTCGGCGGCGCCGCCCTGGTCACGTCGCTCTTTGCGGCGATCGGGTTTCCGCTGCCCCTCCAGTTCCTGGTGTTCACCATCGCCTCGACCGCCGGCATCCTGCTCGTCCGGCCGATCGCCCGGCGGCACATGCTCCGGCCGCAGCTCGAGCGCTTCGGGGTGGATGCTCTCGTCGGCCGGTCGGCGCACGTCCTGCAGGAGGTCACCGGGCAGGGCGGCCGGGTGCGCATCGGCGGTGAGGAGTGGACGGCGCGCGCCTACGACGAGTTCTTGGTGATCCCGGCGGG
>NZ_JAHDTG010000158.1 GCF_018531475.1 Pseudonocardia mahuensis | reverse complement strand
CAACTGCGATGGTGATCTTCCCGATCACCGCCCCGACCTGGTCCAACGCCACGGCGACGTGGGCATGCTTGTGCGTGTCGACCCCGACGACGATGCGTCGACGGAGCGGATCGGGGATGCTCATCGGAGACTGCGTGTCCTTCCCGGGCTGCGTGGTCACGGCGCACCGGGCGGGCGGACAGGACTGTGATGGGACCTGCTGGGATCAGGCTGAGGTGTGAATCAGGTGACCACCCCGGCGAAGCTCGGGCCGCAGGCCCGTCATCCGGGGGGTTCGAGGGTGACCTTGTGGCCGAGTTGTTCGAGCTGGTGGACGAGTCGGCGGGTGCGGTGTTCGGTGGAACGGCGACGCTGGGCCCAGTCCGGGCCGAGGTCGGCGTAGTCGACCTGGTCGTGCACCACGTGCCAGTAGGCGATCAGCAGGTCGTGGCGGGTCGCGCCGATCGCCTTGGGTAAACCCCGACGGGTCCGGATGTGCGCGTGGTGGGCCGCCAGGTAGGTGTTCTTCGTCCGGGCGGCGGCATGCGCGGCCTCGGTCAACGCGGTGCGCAGCGCGACCGAACCGTGCCGGGTCCGGCCGGTCCGGCTGCGCCCGCCCGAGGTGTTGTTGCCGGGGCAGATCCCTGCCCAGCTGGCCAGATGCGCCGCAGTGGGGAACACGCTCATGTCCGCCCCGCATTCGGCGAGCAGCGCGATCGCGGTCTTCACCGACACGCCGGGGATGGTCCGCACCCGCTTCAGCGTGGCCGCGAACGGCTCGGTCGCTCGGGCGAGGTGGGTGTCGACTTCGACGATCGCGGCGTCGAGGAAATCGACATGGGCGAGCATCTGCGCGACCAGCACGCCGTGATGCGCCACCCGGAACCGGCCGGCCAGCGCCTCGCGCAGCGCGGGGATCTTGGCGCGGAGCCGGCCGCGCGCCAGTTCGGCCAGCGCGTCTGGATCGGCCTGGCCGGCCAGCAGCGCATCCAGGATGGCCCGCCCGGACTTGGTCAGCAGCGCCGAGGCGACACTGGTCAACTTGATCCCGGCATCCTGCAGGATCTTCTCCAGCCGCTGCACGACCCGGGTGCGTTCCTCGACCAGGGTGCGGCGGTGGCGGGTCAGGTCGCGCAGTTCGCGGATCGGTGGTGGCGGCACGAAACTGGGCCGGACCAGGCCGTGTTCGACCATCTGCGCGATCCACGCCGAGTCGGCCACGTCGGTCTTGCGGCCGGGCACGTTGTGCAGGTGCTCGGCGTTGATCAACCACACCTCGAGCTGGTCTTCGAGCAGGTAGTACACCGGCTTCCAGTACACCCCGGTGGACTCCATCCCGGCCCGGGTCACCCGGTGCTCCGCCAGCCAGCCGCCCAGCGCGGTGATCCCGACCGTGGTCGTGGCGAAGGTGCGGGTGTGCTGCACCCGACGGCTTCTGCCGCTGCCATCGCCGCTGCCGTCGCCGGGGGCCCGCACGGTCGCGACCACCGTGTCGCGGTGCACGTCCAGCCCCGCGCAGCGGTCCACCACCACATCCATCACGGCCTCCCTCTCGTTGGGCCGTCGCCCGGGGAGGCCTGTCGGACCAAGAGTCTGAGGTTCGCGCTCACAGCAGCAGGACAGGGTGCCTCACGGCCTCCACGCCACACTCCTATACGAGCTCACGGGCACCAAGCATGATCGGCGTCGAACCAGAGGCGACGGTGCCGCGATTCTCATCCGGCAGGGTGGGCCGTCGCCACCGTCACTCCTATGAGGTCACTGCCCGTCCGGGGCGCCACCTCGGACGCGCCGCTCGAGCCGGCGGACAGATCAACGCCAGGGCACCCGCAGGGCCAGTCGTAGCAGGGGTCACACCGGCCCGAGCGACGAAACCAGTCTCACAATCGAAGCACGTGGCGCGGCGGCCCATGGAACGGACGACGCCGTTCTCGGCGCAGAAGGTGGCGAACTCGTTGGAGGTGTACTGGCAACCGCGATCACTGTGGAAGATCACCCCGGCCGCGGAGCGGTGGGTGACCAGCGCGGCGGCGAGGGCCTCGACGATCAGGCTGGTACGGAGGTGGTCGGCGACGGCGTAGCCGACGACCTTGCGGGAGTGCAGGTCGATCACGGTCGCGGTGTAGACCCACCCGTCGACGGTCGCGACGTAGGTGATGTCGCCGACCCAGCGGGTGTCAGGCTGGGCAGCAGCGAAGTCCTGCCCGATCAGATCGGGAGCGTCGATCGGGCGCTGACCTGCGATGGTGGTGCGCTTCCAGGGGCGTGGATGGCGTCCTTGCAGGCCGGCGGCCCGCATGAGTCGCCACACCCGCTTGCGGGCGACCCGCACCCCGCGGACGACGAGTTCGGCCCAGATCCGGCGCACGCCCGGGTGGCCCTGCAGGTCGGTGTGGATCTGTCGGATCTGGGTGATGAGCTGCGCGTCGGTGCGGTCGCGTTCGCTCGGCCCGGCGGCCAGCCACCGGTAGGAGCCTTGCCGGGCCACGCCGAGGTGGGCGCACATGAACGTGACCGGGTACTGCTTGTCGCCGGCCCAGTCCGCGATCGCCGCGTATTTCACGGCTGTTCCTTCGCGAACCAGGTCGCAACTTTTTTTGCGAAATCCCGCTCCATCCGCAGGATAGCGTTCTCCTTGCGGAGTCGTTCCAGCTCGACCCGTTCAGGCTCGGACAGGTCCTTGTCGGGAACCCGCCCGGACTCCCTAGCGTTCTTCACCCATTTACCCAACGTCATCTCGTGGACGCCGATACTTTTCGCCACCTCGGCGATGGTTCGGCCGGAATCGAGGACGAGGCTAACGGCCTGGTCCTTGTACTCCTGGGTGAAGTGTCGGCGTGTCGCCACGCGATTCCCTCCGCTGCGATCAGCGGCAGTCTACGACCGGGTGTCTACAAGATCGGGAACGGTCCAGACCGGACTCACACCGGCAAGCGACGACGAGCTGACGACAACAGATCAACCACCTACACGGTCAACCTCCTGTCTGCTGGGCGCACGAGATCACCTCACTCTCCGGATAGTTCGAAACGTGTCGTGGCGCGGCTGGCTGTCACCCGGCCTGCGACGAGTAGTGCTGTCCGGACGGTTCAGAGCGTGATGACGACTTTCCCGCGGGCGTGCCCCTCCTCCAGGTACCGGATGGCCTTCGGGACCTCGTTCAGCGGGTAGGTCCGGTCGATGGCCGGGGTGACCGCGCCGGACTCGATGAGCTCGGCGAGCACGCTCAGGTCCTGCCCGTTCTCCGAGGCGGTCAGCGGGGCCAACTTCTGGCCGACGAACGGGGATAGCACGAGCGCCCTCAGCAGGCGGTCGATCCCACCGAGCCACCGTCCGCCTGTCTCGCCGCCGACGATGACCAGCGTTCCCCGAGGGGTGAGGGCACGGCGCAGGCGCGTCAACGAACGGTTCCCTCCGGTGTCGAGGATGACGTCGTAGCGCTGACCGGTGTCGGCGATGTCGTCGAGGGTGTAGTCGACGACGTGGTCGGCGCCAAGGGATCGGACCAGGTCGACCTTCGTCGTGCTGCACACCCCGGTGACCTCGGCCCCGAAGGCCTTGGCGATCTGCACGGCGAACGTCCCGACACCGCCGGACGCGCCGACGATCAGGACCTTCTGTCCGGGCTGCACCTTGCCGCCGTCACGAACGGCTTGCAGCGCGGTGAGGGCCGATACGGCGACCGCGGCGGCCTGCACGAAGGTGAGATTCTTCGGTTTCGGTGCGAGTTTGTCCGCCTTTGCGGTCGCGTACTCGGCGAAGCAGCCCTCTCCGATGCCGAACACTTCGTCGCCGGCCCGTAGCGTTGTCACGTCGTGGCCGACCGCCTCCACGACACCGGCGACCTCCCGGCCCCGTACCGGATCCTTGGGCGCCCGGACCCCGTAGCCCATGAGGCGCAACGGGTAGGGCAAGCCGGTCATGATGTGCCAGACACCCCGATCCACGCCGGCCGCGTGCACCCGCAGCAATACCTCGTTGTCACCGGCCTCGGGACGGCCGATCTCCGCGATCCGCAGAACAGTCTCCGCGTCGTCGCCGTACTCGGCCTGCACGATCGCTTTCATCGTCGCTGCCCCGGTCGTCGTCTCGCCTGTCATGGGTCGGGCCTCCAACTGTGGAATGCGGTGCTGTGGTGGTGGGCGGGCGTGGTCCGGGCCTGTTATCGCGCTACCGGGATCGGGTGGCCGTGGAGCCTTGATTCGCTGACGGTGAGGCGAGGACCGCGGATGATCAGCCACAGCGCCAACAGGAATTCGCCGATGAAGGTGAAGGCGCCGATAGAGGTCCAGAGGCCTTGGGAGAGCACGATGCCGGCGCTGTCGATCACGTAGCCGAGTCCGGCAATGGCTAGCAGGACGCCGAGGGGCCGGGGCACATACCCCGATCGATACGCCAGGTAGCCGATGAGGACCAGGTGGACACCGAACAGGCCCAGGGCAACAACCCACAGATCGTTGAACGCAGTGATCCCCAGCAGCGCCTGGGCGTGCAGCTGGTCTGCGCCGAGCACCGAGAGGTAGGCGTCGTTGCCGAGCAGGCGAAGCGCCCCGAGGAGCTGCCCGATCGCGACCAGGAAAACGCCGCCGTACACGAGCCGGAACGCCGCCGCGAGCATCGAGAGGCTCGTGCTCACCGGGCTGAACACGCGGTAGAGCCCCCACGCCACGACGACGTCGAGGGCGATCACCACGATCAGGCTCATGACGCCGAGCCGGAACATGCCCTCCGACCCCATGATGTCCGTGGCCGTTTGTGCGGCATTCCCCTGAGTCACCAGCCCGTCGAGGGCGACGAACTTGCCGAAGCCGGCCAGCGCTGACATGAGCAGGAGCCCGACCCCTGCGGTGACGCTGGCGTGGCGAATCGAGCGGTTCGCCTCCGTCCCTGGCCGGGCAGGTGGCGTTTCCTCACCGGCGTGTCCTCCTGCGGGTATGGGTGGCGGAGTGCGGGTTGTCATGGCGTCCTCTTCGCGCGAGGTGTGGCGTTATCGCCCGGCGGGGTGCCAAGGCGGGGACATGCGGACGTGTAATAGGTGCTGACGGGCTGGCCCCTCCCCCGGAGCGCTGACCTCACACCGGTGGTGTGCGTGCCTCGGGAAACCAGATGTCGTCAGGCGGGGTCGGCGCGCATCGGCGAGCGACATCGTCGCTGGTGGGGCGCCCCTCGTCGATCATCCGGATACCGGCAACGGGGGCGACTGGCTGGTTGCGCCGGAGGTGTCGGGCGCGAGGGGACGGTCAGGGCGTGGAGTGGGTTGCGGCTCGCTGCCGCCCTGGTCGAGCCGGAACGGCGGATAGGCGTCGGTCATCAGGGTTGCGTAGGCGACGACTCGGATGGCCCAGCGGTCCATGCCGAGTACGGCGTCGAAGATGCCCCAGGGGTAGCTCCCGCGGACGAGTAGCGCGACGCCGGCGAAGAGCACCAGCAGGGCCAGCAGTCCGCCGCCGGCGCTGACCGGGGCCGTGTCGCCATAGCGCCACGCCGCGGTGCCGGCGCCGCCGATGAAGAACCCGACTACCAGGTAGTGCGGGAGGGCCAGCAGCCAGGGAGCAATGCTTGAGACCTGTGGATGACCGTGGAGGGGTCGTACCCTTCCGGTGATCTTGAAGGCTCTCAAGCAAGACCGGCGCGGCAACGCTGGTCGGAAGGGCACGACCCATGCTCACCGTAGTTC
>NZ_JAHDTG010000157.1 GCF_018531475.1 Pseudonocardia mahuensis | reverse complement strand
ACCTCCGGCGCGATCAAGCTGATCAAGGCCGGGGCCGAGGGCACCCAGGGCCCCGTCGTCGGCATCCACATGGTCGGCGCCCGGGTCGGCGAACTCATCGGCGAGGCCCAGCTGGTCTACAACTGGGACGCTCAGGCCGAGGACGTCGCCGCCCTGATCCACGCCCATCCGACACAGAACGAGGCCTTCGGCGAGGCACACCTCGCGCTGGCCGGAAAACCGCTGCACACCCACGGCTGACGGCTGGCCGACCGCCGCCCGAACCTGGCTCACCGTAGAAAGAGGAGCTCCGACCCGCCATGGCCTTCTCCGTTCAGATGCCCGCGCTCGGTGAGAGCGTCACTGAGGGAACCGTTACCCGCTGGCTCAAGCAGGAGGGCGACCGGGTCGAGGTCGACGAGCCCCTCCTGGAGGTCTCGACCGACAAGGTCGACACCGAGATCCCGTCCCCGGCCGCCGGTGTGCTGCAGCGCATCGTCGCCGGGGAGGACGAGACGGTCGAGGTGGGTGGCGAGCTCGCGGTGATCGGCGACGCCAAGGAGGGCGACGGGTCCGGCGGCGGCGGTGGATTCGAGGCCGCGCAGGCGGAGGCCGAGCCGGAGCAGGCCGAGGAGCCCTCGACCGTCGCCGAGGAGCCGCAGGAGGCGCCGAAGGCGCAGGCCAAGCCGTCCGGGTCCGGCGCAGGCAGCTCCGTCGTGATGCCGGAGCTCGGCGAGAGCGTCACCGAGGGCACGGTCACCCGCTGGCTCAAGCAGGTCGGCGACACCGTCGAGGTCGACGAGCCGCTGCTCGAGGTGTCCACCGACAAGGTCGACACCGAGATCCCGTCCCCGGTCGCCGGCACCGTGCTGGAGATCAGCGTGGCCGAGGACGAGACCGTCGAGGTCGGCGCCCAGCTCGCCGTCGTCGGCGGCGACGCGGACGCGGCGCCCGCACAGGCCGAGGAGCCCGCGCGGAAGGACGAGCCCCGCGAGGAGCCGAAGGAGCAGCCGGCTCCCGAGCAGGCGGCCGCACCCGAGCCCAAGCCGGAGGCGAGGCCCGAGCCCACCGCCGAGCCCTCGCCGTGGACCGAGCCGGAGAAGGTCAGCTCGAACGGGAAGGCCGAGTCGGCCCCGTCGGACACCGGTGAGAAGGCCGAGGGCCGCGGCGCCCCGTACGTGACGCCGCTGGTGCGCAAGCTGGCCGCGGAGCACGACGTCGACCTCGGCGCGATCGAGGGCACGGGTGTCGGCGGCCGGATCCGCAAGCAGGACGTGCTGGCCGCGGCCGAGGCCGCCCGACAGCCGGCTCCGCAGGCGACCGCGCCGGAGCAGCCCGCCGCCCCCGCCACGGAGCGGCGCGCGCCGGCCGCCCGGCCGACCGCGCCCGCTGACGGCCCGCAGCCCGGCGACACGGTCAAGATGCCGCGGCTGCGGCAGGTGATCGCGCAGCGGATGCGTGAGTCGCTGCAGGTGTCGGCGCAGCTGACCACCGTGCAGGAGGTCGACGTCACCCGGGTCGCGAAGCTGCGCGCCCGGGCGAAGGCCGACTTCGAGGCCCGCGAGGGCGTCAAGCTCACCTACCTGCCGTTCTTCGCGAAGGCGACCGTGGAGGCGCTCAAGGCGTTCCCGCAGCTCAACGCGTCGATCAACGAGGAGAGCAAGGAGGTGACCTACCACGGCGCCGTGCACCTGGCTATCGCGGTGGACACCCCGCGCGGCCTGCTCGTCCCGGTCATCAAGAACGCCGACGAGCTGAACATCGCCGGGCTGGCCAGGAAGATCGCCGACGTGGCCGCCCGCACCCGGGCCAACAAGATCGGCCCGGACGAGCTCAGCGGTGGCACCTTCACGATCACGAATATCGGCAGCGCTGGCGCGCTGTTCGACACGCCGATCATCAACCAGCCGCAGGTGGGCATCCTCGGCACCGGGGCGATCACCAAGCGGCCCGTCGTGGTCACCGGGCCGGACGGCGAGGACACCATCGCCATCCGCTCCATGTGCTTCCTGCCGCTGACCTACGACCACCGGCTGGTCGACGGGGCGGACGCGGGCCGCTTCGTCAGCGCGGTCAAGGCGCGCCTCGAGGAGGGCGCGTTCGAGTCCGAGCTCGGGCTCTGACGACCGTGCGCGGTGGGTGGGGCTCCGGCAGCACCCACCGCGCACGACCGGAGCCCACCGGCCCGGGTCGCGCGACCCGCCGAGGTCCGGGAGGATCTCCCGCGTGCGCGTCCTCGTCGCCGGTTCGTCCGGTCTGATCGGAACCGCCCTGGTCTCCCAGCTCCGGGAGGCCGGGCATGACGTCCTGCGGCTGGTCCGGCGGCAGCCGGCAGCCCCCGACGAGCGCGGCTGGGACCCACCGGCCGGCCGCGTCGACGAGGGCACGTTCGACGGCGTCGACGCGGTGGTCAACCTCAACGGGGTCGGCATCGGCGACCGGCCGTGGAGCGGATCACGCAAGCAACTGATCCGCGACAGCCGCAACGTCCCCACCGAGGTGCTGGCCACAGCGGTCGCCGAGCACCGGGTCCCGACCATGGTCAGCGGCTCGGCCGTCGGCTACTACGGCGACACCGGCGGGCGCGCGGTCGACGAGAGCGCCCCGTCCGGGACCGGCTTCCTCGCCGAGGTCTGCCGCGACTGGGAGGCCGCCACCGGCCGGGCGCGCGATGCCGGAGCCCGGGTCGTCCTGCTGCGCAGCGGGCTCGTGCTGTCGCCCGCGGGCGGGCTGCTCGGGCGGCTGCGCCCGCTGTTCAAGGGCTTCCTCGGCGGGCGGCTGGGCAACGGGCAGCAGTACATGCCGTGGATCTCCCTCGACGACGAGGTCGGCGCCATCCGGTTCGCGATCGAGAACGACTCCCTCACCGGCCCGGTGAACCTGACGGGGCCGGACCCGGTCACCAACAGCGAGTTCACCGCGGCGCTGGCCTCCGCGGTGGGGCGACCGGCGTCGATCCCGGTGCCCGCGTTCGCAATCCGCGCCGCGCTCGGCGAGATGGGTCAGGAACTGCTGCTGAACGGCCAACGGGCGGTCCCGGCCGCGCTGCTCGGCGCCGGTTTCCAGTTCCGCCACCACGTCCTGGGCGATGCCCTCGCGGCGGCCGTCGACTCATGAGCCCGCGAGTCGGGGCTTTCAGGAGCGCAAGTCGGTCCTTTCGGGAGGGGCGAGTCGGCCCTTCCGGCAGGGCGAGTCGCGTTCTCGGAGGGGCGAGTCGACTCGTCGGGAGTACGCGCCGGAACGTTCGGGCGCGCAGGCCGAGCGTCCGAGAGACCGCCCCCGCCAACCGGAAGCACCTCCCGCATCGTCGGCAGCCGGGCGTAGCGTGACGGTCATGTCGAGCTCCGTGTCGCGTACCCGGCGTCCCTCCACTCAGTCCTGCCGCCACGACACCGAGCCTCTCCGGGTCGACGTCATCGACTCGATCGACTACCTCGCCGCCTGGGACCTGCAGCGAGCCCACGCCCAGGCCCGGCGCGACGGCACCGGGCCGGACGTGCTCATGCTGCTGGAGCATCCCTCGGTGTACACCGCCGGCAAGCGGACCCGGCCCGAGGACCGGCCCACCGACGGCTCCCCCGTCATCGACGTGGACCGGGGCGGCCGGATCACCTGGCACGGGCCGGGGCAGATCGTCGGCTACCCGATCGTCGCGCTGGCCGAGCCGCTCGACGTGGTCGACTACGTGCGACGGCTCGAGGAGGCGCTGATCGCGGTGTGCGCCGGACTGGGCGTGACCGGTGCCGGGCGGGTCGAGGGCCGCAGCGGCGTCTGGCTGCCGGCTGGGGGCGGCCGTCCCGAACGCAAGCTGGCCGCGATCGGTGTGCGCGTGCAGGGCGGGGTGACACTGCACGGCTTCGCACTGAACTGCGATCCCGACCTGGCCGAGTTCGGTCGCATCGTGCCGTGCGGGATCACCGATGCCGGTGTGAGCTCGCTGACCGCCGAGCTCGGCCGCCGGGTCACCGTCCCCGAGGTACGCGAGGTCGTCGCCGCCGCGGTGACGGCGGCGTTGGAAGGCACCTTGCCGGTGTCCGAGCACGTGGTGCCGAAGCAGGCCGAGCCGGCCGCAGCCGGGCTCGACCTGCAGTTGCACCCGTCGTTGCGCTGAGTCCCTACGGCAGCTGCGGCAGCACCTCGGAGGCGATCAGCTCGATCTGGTCGAGATCACCCAGGTCCAGCAGCTGCAGGTAGACCCGGGTGATGCCGGTGCGGTCCCGCCATGTTCCGAGCCGGTCCACGACCTCGGCGGGCGTGCCCGCCAGCCCGTTCTCCCGCAGGTCGGCGACCTCACGGCCCATGGTCAGCGCCCGCCGGGCGATCTCGGACTCGTCGCGGCCGACGCAGACGACCTGGGCGACCGAGCGGACCAGCTCCGCCGGGTCACGGTCGATCTCCTTGCACGCCTGCTCGACCCGCTCGAACTGGGCCGCGACGACGTCGATCGGCACGAACGCGACGTTGAACTCGTCGGCGTAGCGCGCGGCCAGCCGTGGCGTCCGGCGCTTGCCGTGGCCGCCGATGGTGATCGGCGGGCGTGGCTGCTGCACCGGCTTGGGCAGCGCCGGGGAGTCGGTGACGGTGTAGTGCCGGCCGGCGAAGGAGAACCGGTCGCCCGGGAGCGTCCCCCACAGCCCGGTGATGATCGCGAGCTGCTCCTCCAGGATGTCGAAGCGCTCCTTCACCGGCGGAAAGGGGATTCCGTATGCGGCGTGTTCGGCCTCGAACCAGCCGGTTCCCAGGCCCAGCTCGATGCGTCCGCCGGACATCTGGTCCACGTTCGCCACCGAGACCGCCAGCGGTCCGGGGAGCCGGAAGGTGGCCGAGGTGACCAGCGTGCCGAGCCGGATCCGGTCGGTCTCGCGGGCCAGTGCGGCGAGGGTCACCCAGGAATCGGTCGGACCGGGTTCGCCGCTCGCCTCACCCATGGCCAGGTAGTGGTCGGACCGGAAGAAGGCGTCGTAACCGGCGTCCTGCGTCGCGCGGGCGACGCGCAGCAGGTCGTCGTAGGTGGCGCCCTGCTGGGGCTCGGTGAAGATCCGGAAGTCCACGACCACCAAGGCTAGCCGGGGCGGTCGGCTGGCGCCGTCCGGGCGCAGCGGGTAAACCACGATCATGACTCGCTGGGCCCTCGAACAGATGCCGGACCAGACCGGGCGCACGGTGCTCGTCACCGGGGCCACGTCGGGGCTGGGTCTGGCGTCCGCGATCGCGCTGGCCGGTGCCGGCGCCCACGTTCTGCTGACCGCGCGCGACCGCGAGCGGGGGAAGGCGGCGCTGACCCGGGTACAGCGCGAGGGCGGGCCGGGCGCGGAGTTGATCGAGCTCGACCTGGCCGATCTCGAGTCGGTCCGCGACGCCGCCGCCGACGTGCGCGAACGTACCGGGGACACGGTGCACGTGCTGATGAACAACGCCGGGGTGATGGGTACCCCGCCACGGTTCACGGTCGACGGGTTCGAGCTGCAGATCGGCACCAACCACCTCGGGCACGCCGCGCTGACCTGGCTGCTCATGCCGGCCCTGCGCGGGGGTGGCACCGCGGAGCGGCCCGCCCGGGTGGTGACGCTGTCCAGCCTGGCGCACCGGGGCGGCGGGCTCGACGTGGACGACCTGCATTTCGCCCGCCGTCGCTATCTGGCCTCGGCGGCCTACAGCGCCTCGAAGCTGGCCAACCTGCTGTTCGCCGCGGAGCTCGACCGGCGGCTGCGGGACGTGGACGGCACCATACCCGCCGTGATCTCCGTCGCGGCCCATCCGGGGCTGACCGGCACCGATCTGCTGGGCAATTCGATGCGCTTGCGCAGCCGCCTGCTCGGCGCCCTGAGCGGCCCGGCGAACAAGCTCGTCGCCCAACCGGTCCGGGCCGGGATTTTGCCGCAGCTCTACGCGGCGACCGCGCCGCAGGTCCGCGGCGGCGACTACATCGGGCCGGGGCTGCTCGGGGAGACCCGAGGGCACCCGGCCCCGGCGCGGCGCAGCCGCGCCGCCGAGGACGTGGAGCTGGCCCGTCGCCTGTGGGAACGCACGGCCGCCGCAACCTCGGTGCAACCAGATCCGAAATGAGGGAGCGGGCGTAGCCTGTCGCCGTGACCATCGCACCCGAAGGCCGCAAGCTGCTGCGCCTCGAGGTCCGCAACAGCGAGACCCCGATCGAGCGCAAACCGTCGTGGATCCGCACCCGGGCCCGGACCGGGCCGCAGTACACCGAGCTCA
>NZ_JAHDTG010000156.1 GCF_018531475.1 Pseudonocardia mahuensis | reverse complement strand
ATGGCCTCGTCGATCCGCAGCCCGAAGTCGTAGAGCCAGCAGCGGCGCCCGTCCGGCCGGACGATCTCGTAGGGCCGCTCGTCGAGCACCTCGACGCCCAGGCTCTGCAGCACCGGCAGCACCGCGGACAACGTGATCGGTTCGCCGGCCAGGAAGAGCCGGAATCGCAGCTCCCCTGCCTCGGGCTCGAAGGACAGCCGAAGGTCGGGCTCGTCGCCCAGCTCGCGGATGCGGCGCAGGTCGGCGAGCGCCCGCACCGGGTCGATGTCGTCCTTGTAACCCTCCGGCACCCCGGCGAGGAAGTCGGCGATCTCGTCGTCACCCGAACCGGCCATGTCGAGCACCCAGTCGTCCCACGTCAGGATCGCGGCAGCGAGCTGCCCCTGCAGCCGGACCTGGTCGGGTTCCGGCGCAGCCGGATCGACCTGGACGGTGAAGTGCACGAGGGCGAGGCTCGACTCCCCGACCCGCACTGTGTGGTCGATCCGCCAGCCGTCCAGCTCGTGCAGCAACACCTTCTGCATGGCCAGCCGTGCGCGTGTGGTGTACCGGTCGCGCGGCAGGTACACCAGGCAGGAGAAGAACCGCCGGTAGGGCTCGCGGCGCACGAACAGGCGCAACCGCCGCGGTTGGGTGAGCGTCAGGACGCCGACCGCCGTGTCGTGCAGGCTCTCCTCATCGGCCCAGAACAACTCCTCGCGGGGGTACTCGGAGATCACCTCGAGCATCCGCTGCCCCGAGTAGGACTCCAGGGGGAAGCCCGCCCGATGGATCGCCGCACGCACCCGGCGCTCGACGGCCGGGATGTCCAGCACGCTCTCGTGCAGCGCGGCGACGGTGAGCACGCCGAGGAACCGGTGCTCCCCGGTGACCCGGCCCTCGGCATCGACGATCGTGATCCCGAGGTGGTGCGGGTAGACCGGTCGGAACACCCGGCTCGGTGCGCCGGCCCGGGTGAGCACCAGCAATCGGGGGACGCCGCCGTCCGCACCGGAGGCGCGGGGGACGGTGCGGCTGGTCGGTTCGTCCCGCCGCAGCACCCCCAGCCCGGACGCCAGTACACCTTGCAGCTGGGGCTGCTCGGCGTTCCGGTCGACGTCGTAGCGGCGGTAGCCGAGGAACGTGAAGTGCCCGTCGGCCAGCCACTCCAGCAGGCGCGCCGCGTCCAGCACCTCGGTCGCCGGCAACCCCGCGGCGGGTCGGGCGGCGAGGTCGGCGGCCACTCCCAGCGCGACGGCGGCCATCCGGTCGCGGTCCTCCACGACCTCTCGGACGTCGCTGAGCACCTGGCGCAGCTCGGCCGCGAGGTCCTCGGCCTCGTCGTCGGGGAACGGATCCAGCTCGAGACGCATCCACACCTCGGCCAGCGCACCCGGCGGCGGCCCGTCCGGAGCGGCCGACGCCAACACCTCGGCGAGCTCGCCACTGACCGTGCGGCGCACCACGACGATCGGATGGATGACCCGCCGGACCCGAGCCCCGATCCGGCCGACGCCGGCCAGCACGGATTCCACGAGGAACGGCATGTCCTCGGTGACGATCTCGACGACGGTGGCCGCGGTGCCGGCCGCGGGGCCCCGAATCTCGATCAGTGGGTCACCGGGTGCCCGCCACGCGGCCAGGCTCCGGTGGGTACGCGCAGCGGCCATCAGGGTGGCCGCGGCCTCGGCAGGGTCGTCCGAGCCGAGGGCCTCGGCGGGAGCGTGCCGGGCGTAGAGCCGACAGAGCTCAGCCAGCCCCGGGTCGTCGGTGTCCGGTGCGGCGACGGTCTCATCGCTGGTCTGGCTCATCGTGCTCCCCGAACTCGGTGCGGCGGGGAGCCCGGCCACCCTAGCGGGGTTTCGGGTTGGCTACCCACGATGCGCGCGGCGGCGAACGGGAATCCGCGGGACGCCTCACGATCCGGACCTGGCAGGGTTCCCGGTCACCGCGGACGTCTCGCCACGCTCCACGCGCTGCGGGTCCCCGCATTCACCTGATCCACCTCGAACGCCACCACCGCGCGGTGCAGTGACCGTGTAGATCACCCGGCCGACGGGCTGGGTGGACAGCAACCGCATGCATTCATCGCGGCTCAGCTCCGTCGGACCGTCTCGTTGTCCCATTCGAGCCACCCGTCTCCGCCGGCCACACGTCCGGCGGCAGATGTTGCCTCTCGGGTGTCGGGTGGACGATCCTGCTGGTGATCAGCAGCGCCGTGATGAAGCAGACCGCCACTGCGACGAGGTCACCCAGGTGCACGCCGTGGCGCTTCGTGAGGTCGAGCACGATGGGGCCCAGCTTCGTCTCGGCTGCCACCAGGAGAGCCACACCCGTCGCCCCGACCCACGTCGTCGCGATCAGCACCAGCTGGCGGACCGTCAGCCGTACGTCGATTCCGCGCGAACGGGGTCGGGGCGGGGGCCGGTCCACCTGAGTCATGCTCGAAGGGTACGAACATCATTGACAGCGGGTGGTTATCGGAGGGTTATCGCGACCCGGAGCCACCGCCGGCAGCCGCTCAGCTCAGGCGTCGAAGTCGAGCAGCACCCGCTCGGTGATCGGGTGCGCCTGGCAGGCGAGCACGTATCCCTGCCGGAGCTCGGCCATGTCGAGGGCGGAGCACCGATCCATCTCCACCTCCCCCTCGACGACCTTCACCCGGCACGTCGCGCAGATCCCGTCCGAGCAGGAGTACGGGAGGTCGGGGCGCAACGGCAGCGCGGCGGCCAGAACGGTCGTGCCACGCGAGGACAGGGTCAGGGGCGACTCCTCGCCGTCCATGCGCAGCGTCACCTCGCTGAGCACCAGTGAGCGATCGTTGCCGCTGGTCAGGTCCTCCGTTCCCTCCGCACTGAAGAGCTCTCGACGGATTCTGTTCCCGGCGACGCCGTGCTCCCGGAGCGTCGCTGCGATCTGCTGCACGAGCCCGAGCGGGCCGCACATGATCCATTCATCGACCGGGGGTCGCAGCGCCGGCAGGGCGCGCACGCTGTCGGGACCCAACCGGCGCAGGCCTGCCTCGCCGGCCGGTGCCTCTCTGGACCAGTGGTGGAACACCGACAGGCGCCCACCATGACGACCCCGCAGTTGTTCCAGCTCGTCGAAGAACACCGTCGAGCTTCGCGTTCGATTGGCGTAGAGCAGCGTCACGCGCCTGTGCGGCTCGCCGTCGAGGATGGTGGCGATCATGGAGGGGACCGGGGTGATCCCGCTCCCGCCGGCGATGGCGACATGGTGCTTCGCCGCCGTGGCGTCGAGCTCCGTGGTGAACCGGCCGGTCGGCGTCAGCACGGCGAGTGTCTCGCCGACCCGTAGCTGAGCACGTTGGTCACCGCCGACGGACGGTACGTGGGCTTCATCGACATCTCGGACGGGGACTACGAGCACCCGTCCGACGAGGCGTGCGCAGTGGTCGAGTACCTGGCCCCCACACTCGCCAACGTGATCGACCCGCTGCGGTCCACACGTTTGCCGGCATCGACGCTGGCGGACGACTGTGTCGCGATCGGCCTGCTGCCCGACGACGTCGTCATCCCGCTACGCGGCATACCCGACCTCGAGCTGCTCGACCCCCGCGGGGGCTGCACCGCACGGTCATCCGGCTGCTCGCCGGGACACGGCGCACGGCGGCGTTCCTGTGGCCCACGTCCGATGGCGGCTGGTATGCATGCCGCTCATTCCGTTGCCGCGATCAGGTCGTCGTCCTCATGACCACCGAGGTCGACCGGCCCCACGGTCTCACCCGACACGAGCTCGAGGTCCTGACGCTGCTGGTCGACGGAGGCTCGAACGCTGAGATCGCCGGCGCCCTGCAGGTGCCCACCCGCACGGTGAAGGCGCACGTGGAACACATCCTGGACAAGCTCGGCGTCCCGACCCGCGCGGCTGCGGTCGGCCGGGCGATCCAGGACGGGCTGCTCTCGCCGGAGGCACTGGCCGAGCTCGACTCCCGCTGAGGGCCGGACGTCGTAACCACGGCACGGCATCCGGGGGATCCGATTCGGCCACTTCCACGTATTCGGCATGAGATGCGGGCGATCCATCGGTGAAGCCACTGCCGTCCCGGCGGCGGAGCTACCCTTCTCTGTTCACCAACGGGGAGGTCGGGATGAGCGCGCAACGAACCGCCACGACACCCGGGAACGACGTCGTGGCCCTCCTGATTCGTCAGCACCAACTGATCCGCGAGCTCTGCGACGAGGTCGCCGCAGCGCCTCCCGCCGGCCGCCACGAGCCCTTCCAACGCCTTCTGCGGCTCATGGCCGTCCACGAGGCGGTCGAGGAGGAGATCGTGCATCCCTACGTCAGGCGGCGGATCGCCGGTGCCGCAGCCGTCGTGAAGGACCGCCTCGAGGAGGAGCGCGACGCCAAGGAGATCCTCGTGAGACTGGACTCCATGGGCACCGACGCCGCCGAGTTCATGCCGCACTTCGAGCAGTTCCGGGCCACCGTGATCGCACACGCCCAGAGCGAGGAGAGCAGCGAGTTCGCGGAGCTGCGCGAGCAGGCCCGTCCCTCCCTGCGCAGGGCGATGGCCGCAGCCGCCAAGGTCGCCACGGCGCTGGCGCCGACCCATCCGCATCCCGGCGTGGAGTCCGCCTCGAAGAACATCCTCGTGGGGACGCCGCTGGCGATGATCGACCGTGCCCGTGACCTCATCCGCGAGGCCGTACCACCCAGAGCGGCGTCGGTGCTCAACGGCGCCGGCCAGAAGGCCACGACGGACGAGAGCGCAGCGAACAAGCAGGTCATCAGGCGACTGAGCGAGGCCTTCAACCGAGCAGACGAGATCGCGATGCGCGATCTGCTCGCCGCCGGCTTCGTCGCGCACGGCATGCCGCCGGGGGTTCCTGGGGACGCCGACGGCTGGGTACGACTGGCGCGACAGGTCAAGGCGGGCCTGCCCGACCAGGTGACGACCATCGACGACATGCTCGCCGAAGGCGACCGGGTCGCGATGCGGTTCACCGGCCGGGGCACGCACACCGGAGAACTGTTCGGCGTGCAACCGAGCAACCGAACCGTCTCCGTCACCGCCCTCGAGATCTACCGGCTGTCGGGCGGCAAGGTCGCCGAGTACTGGACTCAGATGGACCTGTCCGAGCTTCTCGGCCCGCCCGGACCCGGCAGCTGAACAGGAGCCTCCCGTCCTGCTGCGGGCCGCACCGCAGCGGTCGTCCCCGTCGGCGCGGATCGCTCGTGAATCGGTGGCGGTCGACCGGAGAAGGCCCGGGCGCCACGACCGTCCTCCGTGCCGGCACATCCGCACCTCTCGGCGGGTGAGCAGACGCGCGCGTCATGAGCGCACCCGGGATCTCCGCCGCGTCGCCGGCACGACCGGATACCCGCGGACACCTTGACGACGCTGCAACCATCCTGTGGGATGGAGCGTAGATGGCAACAGCCATCCAGTAGGAGGGCAGGCGCCGTGGCCGAGCTCGAGAAGAGCGAGAAGATCACGATCAACGTCGGCCTGGTCGACCTAGGTCAGATCGACCTGCTCGTCGACGAGGGCTTCTACGCCAACCGCACGGACTTCATCCGCACCGCCATCCGGCGCCAGCTCGAGAGCCGGTCGGGCGCGGTCGACGACACCGTGGCGCGCAGGACGCTGACCCTCGGGACACAGCACCTCAGCCGCCAGTACCTCGAGCAGGTGCGCGCCGAGGGACGCACCGTCGAGCTGCGCGTCCTGGGACTCGCCACCATCGCCGACGACGTGACGCCCGAGCTCGCGCTGGCGACGATCACGTCGGTCGAAGTCCTCGGGGCCTTCCGGGCTCCGCGCGCGGTCAAGGCCGCCCTCGCAGCCCGGACGACGTGAGCGGACCCGCGGCCGGCAGGTCGGGCGCACGTCAGCAGCCATGACACGGCGGCGGCCATCCGGCCGGCGTCGAACCGCACCCGGAAGGGCCACCATGGACGACGACCGCACTGCCGCGATGACTGAAGCGCTGCGGCTCACCCGCGCCGGACAGCTGACAGAGGCGGTCGCGCTGCTGCAGCGCACGCTGGGCGCCGCCTCCGTCGCCCCGCCGTCCGGTTTCGGGCCCGTCGGGCTCGGTCCGGCCGGACTCCGGCCCGGCGCCCCGCAACGACCGGCCCCGCAACGACCCCGGCCGCAACGATCCGCACCGCCCCCGGGACCGTCGTCCCTGGCGCCGCCGACCAGGCCGGCGGCGCCAGGAGCGGCGGCGCGGCTCCGGGCGGCGCTGGGCTCGATGCTGCCCCCGAGGCCGGGCGCCGGCCTGCCC
>NZ_JAHDTG010000155.1 GCF_018531475.1 Pseudonocardia mahuensis | reverse complement strand
TGCCCACGAGGTCTCCGGGTAGAGGGTCTGCTTGGTCGTTGATCCATCTACCGGAGACCTCACCTGTCTCCGATCACCAACACGCCTTCCCAGGGCAACGGAGATCCACTTCTCAAACACGCCCTAGTGCCGGGAGCCCTTCCACCGGCCGTCACTACCCCCTCACCGTATGGAGTTGGACGGCTCTGTTCATCTAGGGTTCGCGGTGTCGCACGGCCCGAACGGGCGAGGAGGTCCAGGTACAGATGGAGTGGTTGTCCGGATCCCTCGCCATCGTGTGTCTCGTCCTGGGTGCGCTGCACGTCGTCCGTCTGGTGATCCTGCGGACCGATGTCGTCGGTGAGAGCTCGTACGCGGCCATGGGTTTCGGGATGGCGGCGATGTTCTCCCCGCTGGGCGACCCCGTTCCCGCCCCGGTCTGGACCGCGATCTTCGTGCTCACCGCGGCCTGGTTCGCGGCGCTGGCGCTGCGCTCCGGGTTCGGCACCGCCGACGCCGGCCACCACGTGATCTGCAGCGCCGCGATGCTGTTCATGTTGCTCACCGGTGCGCACCAGCACGGCGCGGGCTCCGCCCACGGTACTGCCCACGCCGGGCACACCGCCCACGCCGCAGCTGCGGGTGGCGCCGAGGTCGGTGGGTTCGGCCTGGCGTCGGTCGCGGCCATCGTCCTCGCCGGCTACTTCGCCTGGCACGTGCTCCGCTGCTCCGACCGCGTGTCGCGGCATGGCCGGTGCGCGGCGGACGCCGAGTCCCCGCGACCCGCGGCCGGGCTCGCGACGGGTGGCGGTGCCGTCGCGCTGCGCCCGGCGCGGCTGTCGCTGCGGGCACCGCGAACGGCCGCCGTCGCGCACCTGGTCATGGCAGGCGCGATGACCGTCATGCTGCTCGGCATGGTCTGAGGGACAGCGCGCTCGGGCTCAGCCGAACCGCTCGACCAGATCAGTCGCGAACAGCACCAGGAACAATCCGGACGCAACAACCAGCAGCGTGTTCGACAGCCGGCCCGAGCGGCCGTCCCGCCCGACGCGCTTCGAGTTGAGCAGCAGCAGGAGCGTGATCCCGAGGAACGGCATGAACGCCGCGCCGAGCACCCCGTACACCAGCGTCAGACCGAAAGGCCGGTCGATGAACAGCAGCAGCATCGGCGGGAAGGTCAGCCAGAGCAGATAGCCGCGGAACGGCAGGCTCCGCTCGGCGGCCTGCGCCTCGTACGCCGCACCGGCCGCCGCGTTCGCGGCGTCGCCTGTGCCGGTCTCGGCCCCGTGCGGCAGCCGGATCGTCCGGGTCCAGTCGGTGAAGAGCAGGCTGACGCCGTTCCAGACTCCGAGCAGCGAGGTGCTGGTGACCGCCAGGAAGCCGACGAGGAACAGGATCCGGGCCCACTCGCCGTACCGTTCGCCGAGCTCGGTGCCCAGCGTGAGCAGTCCGCGGTCGCTCTCGGTGAGGTCCTGGCCGAGCAGGATCTCCGCGCCGACGATCAGCATCGCGATCACGAAGATGCCGGTCATGATGTAGCCGACGGCGTTGTCCAGCCGCATCATCGACAGCCAGCCGATGCCCCTCCAGCCCTTGGCGAACATCCAGTACCCGTAGGCCGCCATCGTGATCGTGCCGCCGACGCCCCCGATGAGACCCAGGACGTAGATCGTCGAGCCCTCCGGGAGTCGCGGCACGAGACCGGTCGCCAGCGCGTCCAGGTCGGGGGAGACGAGCGCCGCGACCGACACCACGGACACGAACTTGATCAGCACCAACACGGTCATGAACTTCTCGAAGACCGCATAGCGCTGTGCCCACACCAGCCCGAGCCCGACGACTCCGGCGATCATCGCCCAGTACCGCACCGACAGCCCGCCGAACAGCGCGTTGAGCGGCAGCCCGACCGCCGACATCGCGGTGGCGCCGTACACGAAGCCCCAGATGATCATGTAGGCGCCGAAGAACACGGTGGCCCAGTAGCCGAGCCGTCGCCAGCCGTCGAGCAGTGTGGTGCCGGATGCCAGGTGCCAGCGGCCGACACCCTCCGCGAGCGCGAGCTTCAGCACGGTGCCCAGGACCGCGGCCCAGAGCAGCACGGTGCCGAACCGGGCCCCGGCGACCATCGTCGCCACCAGGTCGCCCGCGCCGACCCCGGTGGCCGCGGCCAGCAGCCCCGGGCCGACCTGCCGGGCCTTCGCACGCCAGCCCTGCGGAACCGCCGTGAGCTCGTCGGCTCGCTCTGTCTCGCCGGCCACGTCGCCGCCCCCCGATGGTCGAACACGTCGCGGGCGACGGTATCGGGATCATGCACGCCCGAACCACGCGTAGGTGCCCGACCGCCTACGAGAGTGACGTAGCCGGTCCCCCTGGCGTGTTGGCGTGCTGCGCGGGCCTGGGGTGGACTGGGCGCTAGATTCCCCCACGGCACGGACATCGTGCACGACCCACACCAGGAAGCCACACGGAGAACACGGAGGACAGTCCCGCCATGGCGAGCATCGAAGAGGTCCGGGCCGGGATCGCGCTGGCCAACGACAAGGCCTCCGAGAGCATCGGCGCGCTGCAGCAGGCCCAGACCTGCATCGAGCAGGCGCAGGCGGCCTTGCAGCAGGTCACCGAGGGCAGCGGGCAGGGTGACGTCGACGAGGCCAACGCCCTCTACGCGCAGGCCGCCGGCAGCATCGCCGACGTGCAGCAGGCCGTGTCGGCCGCGATCCAGGCATCGGAAGGCGTCGCGAACCGCCTGTGAGCGGCGCGATCGAGGTGGGCGTGAACTCGTCGTTCGGTGAGATCAAGGCGGTGCTGGCCGACGTGGCCGAGCAGACGCGCACCGCGTACCAGCACGCGGGCGTCGCCCGCGCACGGCTCGCCGATGCCGCGGCCGTGCTCGGCGAGCTCGGCGAACAACACTCCGAGCCGCTCGTGCCCACGGAGCTGACCCGTGCGGTCGCCGAGCTCGACAACGGTCTGCGGCTGATCGCCGCGGCGGCGACCGTGCTGGCCGACATCGACGCCCGGCTGTAGGCACGGGTGGTGGCACGGCGGGCCGGCCGGCGCGAGCGCATCACGGCGGCCTTCGAGGACTTCGTGCGGGCCGTCGGGGCGGCTCAGGGCGCGGCGGGCCGGGTGCGGGACGCCGCGGTGCGCGCGCACGCCGAGGCCATGTTCGAGATGTGGCTGCGATCGGAGGGCCTCGACGCTGCCCGGGCGGACGCCGGGCTGCGCGCCGGGCTGACCAACCAGGCACTCGCCGACGCGGTCGCCCGCGTCGAGGCCGACCGGGCGGCGGCCTTCGAGGGGTGGCTCGCGAGCGGGCCGGACCGGCTGGCCGCGCTGCTGGAGCAGGCCGCCCCCGATGCGGCCGGCCTCGACCCCGGTCGGTGGCTGGGCCAGGCCGGCAAGGTCGACGGGGCTGGGCCGGTCCCGGAGCTGTGGCGGATCGGGTCGGCCCGGATCGGCCGGTACGACGACGGCTTCGGAGTCGGTGTGCCGCTCCTGGACGAGTCGCACCTGCAGGTCAGCTCGACCCCGGAGACCCGCGCGCAGGCCGAGGCGCTCGTCGAGTCGCTGCTCATGCGCATCGTGTCCTACTTCCGCCCCGGCATGGTCGCGGTGCACGTGTGGGACGTCGGCCAGTTCACCGGCTCGATGCCCGGGCTGTACCCGCTCACCCGTACCGGGCTGCTCACCGTGCACGACCCGGGCCGGCTGCCACAGCTACTCGAGGAGCTCTCCGACCGGATCCGCCGGGTGCACACCCGGGTACTGGTGGACGGCCACCCGTCGCTGCGCGCGCTGGCCGAGGCCACCGGGGAGCGCAGCGAGCCGTGGATCGTGGTGGTGCTGGCCGGTAACCGGTCGGCGCTGGCCGAGGACGACCACCGGCAGCTGCAGCGGGTGGCCCGCGGCGGGCTCGCCTGTGGCATCCAGCTGGTGTTGCTCGACGTGCCGATGACGGTCAGCGCGCCCGTGGAGACGGTGCGGCTGAAGGAGACCGAGGCCGGCGAGCCGTACGCGGTGTCGTCCATGACCGGGCCGTACGTGGTGGTCACCCCCGACCCACCGCTCCCGCGGGACGAGGTCACCCGGGCCTGCCACGCGATCTCCGACTCCCACGAACGCTGGCGCAGCCGAATCGGGTCGTTCGTCGACCTGCTGCCCGCAGCGGGTGCGTGGAGCCGGTCGACCTCGGTGACCGGGATCCATGCCCCCGTCGGCTTCGCCGAGGGACTGCCGGTGCAGATCGCGCTCGACGACGCGTCGCCGCACGCGCTCATCGGCGGGCCGAGCGGCTCGGGCAAGACCAACCTGCTGCTCACCATGATCAGCTCGATGGCCGCCCGGTACGACCCGGACGAGCTCGAGCTGTACCTGCTCGACTTCAAGGAGGGCGTCTCCTTCGCGCAGTTCGCGCCCGGCCGCCGGGACCGCACCTGGTTGCCGCACGCCCGCCTCGTCGGCGTCAACATCAACACCGACCGGGAGTTCGGGCTCGCACTGCTGCAGTTCCTCGCCGACGAGATGCGCCGGCGTGCGGAGGCCGCCAAGGCCCACGAGGTCACGAAGCTCGAGGAGTTGCGCGCGGCCGACCCGGACGGGCGCTGGCCGCGGATCGTCGCGATCGTCGACGAGTTCCAGTACCTGTTCGCCGAGCGCGACGCAGTGACGAAGGCGGCAACGACCCTGCTGGAGGACGTCGCCCGGCGCGGCCGCTCGCAGGGCATCCACCTCGTGTTCGCCAGCCAGGACGTCTCCGGCATCGAGGCGTTCTGGGGCCGTCCGGCGATCTTCGAGCAGTTCGTGCTGCGGATCGCGCTGCCGCGGGCCCGCCGGGTGCTCGCCGACCTCAACGACGCGGCGCTCGACCTACCGCGCTGGCACGCGATCGTCAACCACGAGTCGGGGATCAAGCACGGCAACGAGGTCCTGCGGGTCCCGGACGCGACGGGCAAGGGCTCGGTCGACGAGGTGCAGCGCGCCCTGCACGAGGCCTACGCCGCGGGACGGGCCGAACCGCTGCTGTTCGACGGTTCGCGGGCACCACGGTTCGCCGACCTGCTGGCGGACGCGGGGCTGGACGCGGGGCAGTCGCCGCCGCGGGCGCTGCTCGGTCAGGTCATCGACGTCGCGGGCAGCGCGGCCACGGTCCGGCTGCCGGCGGCGCCGGGCCGCAACGTCGGCGTGATCGGGTCCGGCGCCGTCGAGGCGGCCCGGGTGCTGGGGGCGGCGGGCGCGTCGCTGGGTGTGCAGTACCCGCCCGGTGCGGCCGACTTCGTGCTCGCGCCCCTGGTCGCCGAGGCGGACGAGCCGTCCGGACGACTGGCCGCGGCACTGACGGCGTCCGGCCACGAGGCCGAGATCGTCCGGCTCGACGGGGTGCGCGCACGCATCGAGGCGCTGGCGGCGGAGGTGAGCGCACGGCTGTCCGGGGCGCCGCGCAGGCCGGTGTTCCTGATCGTCTACGCCGCGGACGCCGCCGACGCGATCCTGGAGCGCCCCGGCACCGAGGCCCTGCGTCAGGTGCTGCGGTTCGGGCCGGAGACCGACGTGCACGTGCTCGGCTGGTGGCGCAGCGCGCAGCGACTCAAGACGGTGCTCACGATGGGCGCGTCCGCCGACGACCTCGGCGCCTGGGTCGGCCTCGACGTGCAGGGCTCCGAGCTCGGGGTGCTCGCACCGGGACCGCTGCTGAGCTGGTCGCCCCGCCCGGGGCGCGGGCTGTTCTTCGACCGCGCCCAGCACGCGCGCCCGGAAGTCGTCATCGTGCCGGAACTGGAGTCGCCATGAGCGCTGCGCGGGACTACAAGGCGATCGTCGCGGGCATCACCGCGGCGGCCGACGAGCTGCGGGAACGCGACCGGGAACGGGCCGTGGAGCTGTCCCGCGACCTGGTGGGCCTCGACGATGCGATGGTCCGGGCCGGCGAGCGGGCGGCGATGACCCGGCTCGGGGTGAACCTGCACTGGGAGGCGGCGCTGGAGATGCTGTGGGCGGAGTCGTGGATGACGCTGCGCCCCATGCCGGCGCCGGACGAGCGGGTCGACCCGGCGAACATCGACGCTCTCGACGCGGCGGTCGAGCAACGGTTCGCCGAACTGCGCGACGCCACCCGCCGCGGCTTCGGGCTGCGCGGCTTCGGGCTGGGCCGCCGCTGACGTCGTTCCGGGCACCCCGCCTCGCCACGAGCGGCACTCTCGTTCAAATCTATTGAACGAAAGTGCCGTTCGTGGCGTTCGTGACTCGCGGGCGGGGTTAGGGCGTGTCCCGTGGATCAGTGGTGACGGGGTCGCGGAGCCAGATCTTGATCGAGGCGACGTCCACGGTGCCCTGGTAGACGTACTCGCGTTTGTCGGTGCGCATCGCGACAGCGCGGAAGGCCC